>CALFAY010000045.1 GCA_937944855.1 uncultured Planctomycetota bacterium | reverse complement strand
CCGGATCCTTGGCCCGGCCTTCGATGCGTGGGGGCGTGGCGTCGGCGGTGAGAAACCAGGGGAACCCAGGCGGCGCCTGCCAGAAGCGGGTGCCGAGGATTTTCGCTGGATTGCCGCCGCGGTCGTACCAGACGGGTCCGGCATCCAGGAAGTTGCCGCTCCAAGCATACGCCAGACGGCACTGGGCAGCGTCGTAGGCGACGGCAATCTGCTGGGGAAACCCGATCGCGATGCCCCGCGAGCCGACTTCGGGCAGGAAGGTCCGCATCACGACGGGCCGATCCTTCACCGTCAGGACCATGCCCTTGGGCGGCTCCAGTCCCTCGGGCAACGGCAGCGTCGGTCCCAGGGCCAGGTAATTCCAGATGGCGTCAGCCTGGCGGTTGGCATCGCCGCCGAGCACTTCAGCCACCAGCGAACGCCCTTCGTTGAACACGGTCGGCATGCGGGTGCCGGGCTGCATCCGCTGGGGCTGGACCATCCAGCGGCGATACCACGGATAGCGGACGCGCTGCTGCATCGAAGCCAAGTCCGGCCCCCGCGTCCCGCTCGACGGCACACCGGCGATGTCGTGACAGCCGATGCAGCCGAAGGCTTTCTTGCCGACCAGGAACCGGCCTGCTTCCACGTCGGCATCTTGAACGGGCGTGAGGGTCGGCTCGAAACCCGCTAGCGAGGCCGACAAATCCGCGTCGTCGGCGATGCCGTCGCAGCAGGCCAGCCCCTCGGGCAGATGGCCGACGTTCTCCGCCCCGAACTGCGGCATTCGCAGACTCATCCACGGCCGCGCCCGGCCGCCATCGACCAGCACGGCCCGCAGCCAGCGGGTCGTTAGTTTCGCCCCGGTCTCGGTCAGCGGCGGCGGCGTGATCGCTTCGGCGTTCTCCGCGCTTTCGTAGAAACGCAGCAGGTCGATCATGGCCGACGACAATCCGCCGCTGCCATGCCGTTGATGACAGGCCAGGCAGTTCAGTTGTCGAAGCGTCTTCTCGGCGGCGTGCATCGGGGCGGGTGCGGCTCGGCCTTGGGAACCATAACGCAGGAATGCCCGCAAGGCTCGCCGTTGTTCGATAGTGAAGCCGAAACGCGGACTGGGATCACCGTCCCCATGCCGATCCGCCAGGCACCCTCTCTCGGTGGATTCGGGGCTGCCGAGGGCGGCGAAACCGCTCTTGGCAGGCATCGTTGGCAATTTACGGCCTGACACCTCGACAACGTGGCAGGCGGTACAACGACGGACCACCAGCACCCGTTCGCCCAGTTGCTTCCAGGCGGCCTCATCGGAAAGTTCGCGGAACGCCTTCCGCTGAGCCTCTTCGTTCCCCAGGGCATCGAAAACGGCTTCGGCATCCCGACGGCGGGGTTGAGCCAGATCGGGCAGCGGTTCCCGATCCTTGAGGAGAAAGCGAGCGAGGTCCTGAGCCTCCTGGGGCGTCAGGAGCATGTTCGGCATCCGGCCCGAAGGATGCGTCGCCAGGGGATTGAGGAGAAACCGCGTCAGGGCCTGGACCGTGGTTTTCTCGGCCAGATGTTTGCCCAGCGGATAGACGCGGGTTTCCGGCCCGTGGCAGACGGCGCAGCCGACGGAGTTGAACAGCTTCTCGCCCCGTGCCTGGCTTGCCCGCAGATCGTTGGGATTGAGCCGCTCCGGACGTTCCCGCAGGGGGCCTGCCAGGGAGGTCAGGTACGCCGTGACCGCAAACACCTCGGCCTCCGTATGGGGACCGTCGGGAATGAGCGACGGCATGACGGCCTGCGACTGGAAGGCTTGCGGGTAACGGACCCAGGCAGCGATCCATTTGCCCGTCGCCCGTTCGCCGAGCCGTGAAAGCTCGGGACCGAGCCGGTTCCTCAAGCTGCGTCCCACTTCGTCCTTGTCCGATGGACGATGACAGGCCGTGCAGGCGAATTCCTCGGCCAGAATTCGGCCGGTTTCGACGAGGCGATCCCGCTCCAGATCGGCAGGTTCATCTTCCGGCAGATGGCCGAGATGATCGTGCGGAAGCGGTTCGGGAAAGAGCGTCTTCGTTTTCCAGGAGATCCGCAAAACGGCTGGTCCGGGTCGCCGGGCGAATTCGGCCTCCAACTGGTGATTGCCCGGTTCGAGGCGAAGCTTGGTACGCGGCTTGGAGGTGGAAAGCACTTCGCGGCCATCCAGGCGGAGCGTGAAATCGCCCAGCACGCCGAGAGCCAGTTCATACTCCGCCGGTCGCAGGATGCGGAGTCGTCCAGTCCAGCGGACGGTGAAACGGTCGGGATCGAGGGCTGGATGCGGGGCCTCTCCGGCCTTCAGGGCCAGAGCCAGATTCGGCTGCGTGGAAATCACCTTCACCTCGGGGTCGCCCGGGCTATGGTAAGTGACGATCAGCCCGGGAAGCAGAGGGACGGGCGGCTTTTCGTCTTCGTCGTCGTCGGCCGCCGTCGCAGCGATCACCAGGGTCAAGACAAGCAGGATACGCCAGAGAATCTGCGGCATGACTGCACTCGGAGGAGGAGGGGGCCTGGTCAGGGCTTGAGTTCGTAGCCGGGAGTGATTTCCGTTTCCATCTCCGCCGGGGAGACGGCTCGGCCGTCGAAATACATCGGAATCTGATCGCCGACGCCGCGACGGCGGTTGATGCGGACCAGGATGTTCCATTCGTCATGAGCGCCCTTGCTCCAGGCGACGCTGGCCCGGATCAGGTAGAAGCGGCGAAAATCGGCAAGCCGTACCGGGTCGGCCAGGATGGTCCGTTTGAAGTCGTCCGAGGTCTGCCGTTCGATGTATCGGTCGAGGCCGTCGCCGGGCCGGTCGCCGGGCTGCTCGAAGGTGGCGAAGAAGAGGGCGGCGTCTCCGGGGCCGAGGAAATAGACCAGGTCGAAATCATTGCCCAGCCCGTCCTCCCCGGCGAGGATCTGCGTCCACATCCACATGTAGTCGCCGCCTTCGGGTTCTTTGTTGGCCACCTTGCCGATCTGGTAATTGCCGGGGTTGAGATACCAGATCTTGCCTCCGCTGCGGGCTTCGAGCCGTTGCTTGGTGAAGGCGCTGATTTCCAGGTTGGTCGGTTCATATCCGCCGCCGCGGCTGCTGATCGGACAACTGAGATACGCCGTCAATTTGCCCGCCAGACGTTGCCTGCGGAGATCGTCCCGCGCCTGGGCAATACGCTCAGCGATGACCGGGTCGAAGCGGGGATCGACGGCGAAGACCGAGCCGAGCACCGTCTTCCTGCGGACCTTGCTTTCCTGCGGCGCCTGGCCGTCGAGGCGGACACCGAGGATCGCGAAGACCATCAGGACCGCGCTGACCACCGCGAGCCATCTGCGTGCTGTCAATCGCATGGGATGCACGATGCCTCTTCGGAGTATCGCTTCTGTTCAAGCCTCCGTTGCTGCATTACACTCACAGAGGGGCACTCGAGCAAGAGTTGCCTGCCGTTTGCCGTTCCTCTGGTCCCTGGTGCCTGTCGATGCAGATGCACAACCGTTGGGCGTTGGGAATAGCGGTGTTGGCCGTCCTGTTCGCCGTAGGACCGGCGGCGGAAGGCGGTTTGTATTGCAGCAAGGAGACCATTGCCGAGTTGCCCGGCCGGTGGCGGGGTCTGCTCAACGACCTGCGCCTGCTGCGCAATACCGCTGTGCGACCGGTCAACGGCATTCCGCTCAGTCCTCTGCGCGACATCTACGAGACCGAAGCCGCTCGGCTGCGGGAACTGCGCAGTGCGGGACAACTATCTGCGGACCAGTACGCCGATCTGGGGGCTTACCTGGTTCGCCTCGGCGAAATCGAACCGGCCCTGGAGGTGCTGCGCGAAGGACACCGACAACACCCGGACCACTTCGCCATCGCCGCCAATCTCGGCACTGCCTGGCAGCTGTATGGAGACTTGAACCAGGCCGCCGAGGCACTTCGCCTGGCTGTCGAACTGGCTCCGGAGAATGTACGAGCCGTCGAGAAACTGCACCTTCGCCTCGTCGAAGCCCGGCGGCGAGAGCCGCCCGGCACCCAGACGCCGGACGATCTGTTCGGAATCAACCTGCTCGACAGCGGTTTCCAGCCGGGCGGCTTCGACGAAGGCCGCTTCAGCAAATTGCCGAAGGACGCCGTGGCCCAGGTTCAACGGCTCGCCTTGGCTTTGCCGAACGACCCCCGATTGTTGTGGTTGATCGGCGAATTGGCCAACGCCTGTGGAGACGTGCAGGTTGCGGCGGAGGTTTTCGAGCTGTGCGTGTCGCAATACGGTCTCAGTCATCCGGTCCTGCGGACACGTCGGCTGGCGGCTCGTCAGGCTGCCGAGCGGCGGCGTCTGGATTCGACCGACTCCCGAGCGGAGCACGAGAAACACCAGACGCGATTTCAGCCCAGGTCCCGCCGGGCGCTGCTGGTGCGGACGTTCGATCCCAGCACGCTGCCGCCGGTCGATCCCCAGGGCCATAATCCGCTGCCGTGGGGACTGCTGGCTGAGACCGACCTGGGGCCACGCTTTCCTCCCGCCTTTCCGCCGAGGCTCAAAGAGCTGAACAATCTGCAAGTGACTCTTCACGGCTTCATGCAGCCTTTGACGGACGAGGCGGACTTGCCGGTGCTTCTGCTGGTGGAGTATCCGACGGCCTGCTGGTACTGCGAAATGCCCGAAATGACCGGCATCGTTTTCGTCGAACTGAAAGAAGGCAGCTCTGTCCCGTACACGCGAAATCAGGTCAAGGTGACAGGCAGGCTGGTCTTGAACGCCGCCGATCCCGAGAGCTTCTTGTTCACGATCCGAGAGGCTCAGGTTGTCGAGGCAGATTGACCGGCGGACCGAACTACGCGGCCCGAATCCTGCAAGGGGAGCGGAATCCGGCTTGCACATTGGCCCAAAAATCTGCATCTCCCAGGCAATGGCAAGCGTAAAGTTTAAAGTAGAGACCGAAACGGAGAAGGAGGCGAAGCCATGCCCTTAACCGTGCAGCAGCGGCAGGAGCAGATGAAGCAGGCGGAGGAGTTGATCTTCTCCGGCCCGCAGACGCTCGGCTTTGCCAAGAGTCTCTATTTCGGCCACTTCAACGCGGAACGGGTCTTTCCGTACCCTCTGCCGTCCCCGGAAGAGCGAGGCGAAATCGCAGAGCGCGTCGCCGCCGTCCGTCGCTTTTGCCAGGAAAAGATCGACCCCGTCCGCATCGACCGGGAAGCGGACATTCCTGACGAGGTCATTCGCGGTCTGGCGGACTTGGGGGTGCTGGGCTGGTCGGTCCCGAAGGCGTGGGGAGGGCGGGGCGGGTCGCAGTACGGCTACTGCAAGGTGATGGAAGTCATCGGCGGACACGATGCCAGCGTGGCGGTGTTCGTCAATGCCCATCACAGCATCGGCCTGCGGGCCTTGGTGTTGGCCGGCACGGAGGAACAGAAACACACCTGGCTGCCCGATCTGGTCGCCGGTCGCAAACTGGCCGCCTTTGCGCTGACCGAACCCCAGGCCGGTTCCGACGCCGCCAACGTCCAGACCCGCGCCGAGCCGACGCCGGACGGCCAAGCCTACGTCCTCAATGGCGAAAAGCGGTACATCACCCACGGCGGCATCGCCGGGCTGTTGACGGTCATGGCTCGCACCCCGGTTCCGGGCAAGGAAGGCACTCACGTCACGGCCTTTCTGGTGACGCCGGACCTGCCCGGGTTCGAGGTCGTCGAAGCCCGCATGCCGAAGGTCGGCATTCGCGGAACCGCTACCGCCCGCCTGGCCTTCCGCGACATGCGGGTACCGAGGGAAAACATCCTTGGACAACTGGGCAAGGGACTGAAGCTGGCGTTGACGGTGCTCGACTTCGGCCGCACCACCTTCGGTGCCAGCTGCACCGGAGCGGCCAAGTTCTGCGTCCGAGCGGCGGCGGAGCATGTCCGCACTCGGCGGCAATTCGGTCAGGCCCTGGCCGAGTTCGAAATGGTCAAAAAGAAAATCGCCCACATGGCCGCCAACACCTACGCCATGGAATCGGCCACCTATCACTGTGCGTCGTTGATCGACTCCGGGGCGGAAGACTTCATGCTCGAAACGGCCATGTTGAAAGTCTTCGCCACCGATGCTCTGTGGCAGATCGTCAACGACACGATCCAACTGCACGGCGGAGCGGCCTATTTCACGGACCTGCCGTTCGAGCGGATGATGCGGGATGCTCGGATCAATCAGATCGGCGAGGGGGCCAATGACGTGCTGCGGGCCTTCATCGCCGTCGCCGGGCTGCGCGGTCCCGGACTGGGCCTGAAGGAAGTCCTCGATGCCCTGTACCGCCCGTGGAGCCAGATCGGCATCCTGCTCCGCTTCGGGCACAACCGCCTCAGCCATATGTGGACGCCGGAGGTTCCGGTTCGCCATCCCGAACTGAAGACCGAGGCCTACGAACTTGGCCGCCGAGTCCGGGAGTTTGGCCGGGCTGTCGAAGCCGTGCTGCGAACTTATCGGGAGGATGTGGTCGAGAAGCAATACGCCCAGGAACGCCTCGCCGATGCCGCCATCGAACTGTACACCTCCGCCTGCGTCCTCAGCCGACTGGATTCCACGCTGCTGAGCGATGCTCCGGAGACGGAACGGAGATGCGAGCTGGACGTCGGCCGGTTCTACCTGCGCTCGGCCAATCGCCGCATCCGCCACCATCTCGCCGCTTTATGGGACAACGACGACCAGCACGCCACCCGCGCCGCCGACGACGTCACCGGCCCGGTCGGTTTTACGGGCAACGGGACTTTGTGACCTGGTCCTGCGGATCTGAGGTGTCCAGAACCGTTGCCACGCCCTCGGCTGCGAAGCGGACACAAACCGGTTTCCACGCTAATCGGCTCGGACTTCGCCCCTGAGCGGCGGCCAGCATCGCCTCGGCGAGATTGCCCCCGGCCAGCTTCCGCAAGCCAAGGTAACTCGTGGTCAAACGCGGATTGATCTCGATGACCGCATCCCGGCAGCCGTCTGGGTCGTCCCCTAGAATCAGGTCAATGCCGACATAGCCTTTCAACCCGGAAAGCCCGGCCAGCCGAGGCAAAAGCGGACCGAGCAGCCGGGCCACGCGCTGGTCCAGAGAAGCGTCGAGTGGTACTTCGCCCCCCAGGTAGCGAAAGCCGGTGTCGCCACCCAGGAATTGCCGGGCGGCGGGAAAGCGGATGACCTGACCCTTTGGCAGCACGAGCACGGCACAGCTCGCGGGAGTACCCGGAACAAATGACTGCATGAGCATTTCGCCTGAAACCGCATCCCAAGCCGGATCGCCGAGTCGCCGCACGCCCACCGAGCCGGCCCCCCAGCGTGGCTTGACGACAAATGCAGCCGGGTCATCGCCATGCCGATCAGGGGCCTGACCGCCTCCGCCTGCTGCATCGGGAACGCCTTGCTTCCCGCATGCTCCCACCAGAAACGTCTGCGGCGTCGGGATTCCCCAGGCGGTCAGCGTCCGGTACACGTTCCACTTGTCGCTCAGGAACTCGACCGCCGACGAGGAAGGCCCCAGCAATCCGCCGCCTGCCTCCTCGACCCATTGACAGCGGGTGGTCAATAGCCTGTCGAACTCCGGGGCGATGACCAGGGACCAGTCAGCCGAGGCGGCGACTTTCCGGAAGGCAAGCGGATCGTCGTTGCCCCCGGGTGGTAAAGTCACCACCTCGACATCGGCCAGCCTGCCGAAGTCCGCACAGACCGCGTCCAGCATGGCTCGGCCCTCGCGGCGGATCGACGCGGGCAGATCCGTCGCGGCAGATTGAGCGGAGGCATACTCGTAAAGGAAGATGCGCATCGGTCTGGAATCCGGCTAAAGCTCGTGTCGCCGTGCGTCGGGTCATTGACCGGTGCCGGTGTATGGGTTGGTCGCCGTGCCAGCAAGAACCCGCCGAGAAGCCGGGGACCGAATGAGCCGACGATGCGTTGTCGGGCTTTTGGGTGCCGGCGGGGTCTGAGGTCTGATCCCAGACGGCCTCGGGGCAGGCTCTCTTGCCCAGAACGGAGATGCCGCATAGAAAGGAGAGATAGCCGTTCGGCTTGGCCCCCTTAGCTCAACTGGCAGAGCAGCTGACTCTTAATCAGCGGGTTGTAGGTTCGAGTCCTACAGGGGGCATCTGTACAAATGGTAAGTAGTCGCCACGACAAGCAGGAATCGGCACAAAGCGGTTGTCGGTTTCTGCTTGTGTCGTTTTGTGCGAATCGCTGCCGCTCCCTGCCGCTGCCTGCTGCGCCGGATTTTGCGCCGCTTGTGCGCCGGATTTTGCGCCGCCTTGGGCCGCCGCTCGTTCGTAGTCCTCTTCCCGCACGGTCAGGTAGTGCTTGGCCGCAATCGCTGCCGTGTTGCCGATCCATTCGCAAACAACGTGGATCGGGTATTCGGCCGCCAGTTCCGTCTCCCTGGAAGCCCTGAGATTGTGGAACAGTTTTGGCCAGGGCTTTTCGCCGGCCCGCCGGATGATCCGCATGAACTGCGTCCGCAGGTTGGCGTTAGTGTCGCGGTAGCGGGTGATGACGTGGACCGCGCCATTCTTAGCCAGCTCGAAGCATTCTTCCAGGTAGGGCCGCAGCTCCGGGAAAATCGGAATCCAGCGCTCGCCTGTCTTGGGAGAATCCACGCGGAAGCGATTGCGTTCCCAGTCCACGTCTTGCCAGCGAAGGGACAGGTGTTCCGATGGGCAGCGTAGGCCGCCGAATCGCGACAGTGCGATCAGCAAGCGCCATTCGGCGTCCGGCGCCGCGTTGATGACGCGGAAGATTACGTCGCGGTCAACGTGGCATTGCCGGTCCTTGTTGGCCTGACCGCTGGCCTTCACGTCGAGGAAGACATTCTCGGTAACCAGCTTGTTCCGCAGGGCCGCCTTGAAGAACTGCCGCGCCCGCTTGATCGTGCGGCCCGCCGTCGCCGGGGCATACTTCTCAGCCAGGGCTGCCGCCCAGCCCTCGGCGTCCGCCGGCGTGATGCCGGCCATATCCCGGCCCTCCCCGAAGTGTTCGACCAGCCGGCGCTTGGCTTGCTCCAGGTTCTTGATGGTGTTCGGCGCGGCCGTGGTCTTGCGGTTGGCAATGAATGCGTCCAGGAACTCGCCCAGGGCCGCCCGCTTGGTTGCTTCCACCAGCCCAACCGCCGCCAGCTTGTCGCGGAGCGCCGCCCCGATGTTCGCCAGCCAGGCCGCCGTATCCCTGGGGATGGGCTGCCCGCTCATCTTCGCACCGAGCAGGGCTTCAACATGGCGACAGATGCTCTCGGCCGTCTTGCGGTCGATCTTGCCTAGCCGAATGGTCTTGCGGCTTTCGTCGGGGGCCACGAACAGAATGCGCCGCCGGCCGTTGGGATCGTTGACGATGGATGCCATGCTCGTTGTCCTTTCATTGCCTCAGGGACGATAAACGTCTTTCCGATGCGCCACGCGAAGCACCAGCACAACCAGGGCTTCATCCTGGATCGCGTACACGACGCGATACTGTCCCACGCGAATCAGAATCCTTCGCGGCACGGGCCGGCCGGGGGCGGGTTGGGGAAAGGGCCGTCGTGCCCCGCGCCGTCAACACAACCTACGATTTCGGGCGCGTCAACACTGTCAACGTCTACGAAACCTCAAATTCTTCGGGTTTTTTTAGGGTTTCGTAGACG
>CALFAY010000044.1 GCA_937944855.1 uncultured Planctomycetota bacterium | reverse complement strand
GATTGCCCGGCGTGGGGAGCAGGGATTTGGAGGGGGGGGCGATGGTCGATGGAGCGGACGTTGAGTTGGTTGAAGCAGTGTCGGAGATTGCGCTTACGCTGGGACCGCTCGGTGGCGATTTACGAGGCGTTTTTGTATATGGCGATTATCCTGATTGCTTGGCGCTTCGTGATTATGTAGGTTTTGTCCCGTGGGTCTTAATTAGTGGACAAATCCGTATCGACCGGGGCTGCGTTAGTTGTTCCAAGTTTTGCAGATGCGTATCGCCCTGCTAGGCTACAACTATTCAGTACGAACCGATTGAGTGCAGAGTTATCAAAAAGCGCATTGATCAACGGGATTGCGAAAGACGATGTCGCTATCTGACGTTTCTGTACAATTCAACTCACGAAAACCGGGAGATTTCCACATGCTTAGCACCGAACCCAAACTTCTTGATGCATCCAGCTTAGTTGATCCTGAATGGCCTACCCGTACTGCCGAATATTTTCTTGAACTTTGGCTCGTATCGGCGATGAGTCAGGACGGAAGAGAATTAGAAATCAAACAAACTAAAGATGGCATAGTGCATGTTTCAGGTCGACGAAATGATGGTACCATTGCTCATGTCTTGCCAAGAGACTCCACCACAGGCAGAACGATGGAATTCCGTTTGGATGATCACTTTTCTCAAACAGTGGCCAAGATAGCAGGGATCGATCCAGAAGTTGAGCGAGAAGGCTAGCTTGAAGTGCGGCTCAGAGACAGATCGGACAATGCAGAGGTGACGATTGCAACTACTCCAGAAGGTGACACTGTAACATTGCGCCTGAAGGGAATTGACGACAGAGTCCGAAAAAAGGCAACCTTGATCTTAGCAGAATGGCTTGACCATCCGCAGCGTGGGCACTGGCCAGAAACTATTCAACTTAGAGCCAACAATAAGAGCGAGCGGGGGGGTTCAGTGGTGTGTTGCTATTGCACTTGGTCTGCTGATTATTCTCCTTGGGTATATCCTGATTGTTTTTTGCATGTAATTGCTAAGGTGTCGGCGAGGGCGAGCTATGCTTGCATCCCAGCCTCAGGCGCGGGTGCGCTTCATGCTAAAAGATCCGCCAATGTCTTGGCCAAAATGCAGGCCGCCGATCGGTGGTTTCCCCCATGATTCCACCAACGGGATCATGGTATCGGCATATGCCGAAGGATCAGAAAGGATACAGGCCCCGATGAGGCAGAAAGAATTCCCGGCAGTCGTCGGTGGATTTGCTTTGGTCTTCCCTCCCCATGCTAAACATGGTAATCGAGAAGGGGGAGTTAGCAAGCATGGACAGGTGGATTGAAGGATACGTCAATGGTTTCTTCATGGATGGGACGGAGGTCACCAACGCCCAGTGCCGAGCTTTTGTCGATGCTACCGGTTACATGACCACCGCCGAGAAGCCAGTCGATTGGGATGAATTAAAGAAGCAACTCCCGCCCAACACGCCAAAGCCGCCGGCTGAGCAGTTAGTGCCGGGGTCGCTGATCCTAACGTTTCTGGCGACGGCAGTTCCGCTCCCCGACATGCTCCGGTGGTGGGCCTGAACCGCTGGGGCGTGATTGTTCACATCCCATGGTAAGTTCACCCCACCGCCACCTAGTGTTAGGAGGCTAAAACCGAACGTCATCGCACTTTCCTCGTCGAGCTTCGACTCCACTGCGACACTCGGGACGAGAGGGAAACCTGCTCTTGCTCCGCGTCCGTCCCGACACCACCGAGCCGTCAAGTCGCGGACGGCTCGACGACACTTATAGGTCGGGGAAGACGAATGCACCCCGATCAAGCCCTCGTTGTGGCCGAGCCGACCGATGGCAGCTGGGTTCCATTAAATTGCCCCCGGGCATCCAGAGGCGTGGCGGTCGAGACGCCGGACATGCCACTATGCACCGCACCCGCGCAAGGCAAGCATATGCTAGGTTGAGCGAACACAGTCACATGGTATGCCAAGCATAGCAAGGCAATGGCGACTCTAATTCGGCGCATATTCATGATGGGCTCTGCCCGAGGATTGGGGAATCCAGGGAATATATCAGTTGCATAAGCTTTGCGTCTTAAGTTAGCCCTTACTAACTACGCCGAAATGTCCAACTTTGCCAATGTTATCGCTTTGTCCTACAGTTGCAGATCAGAGTTGCATCAGAGCTGTTTCTCAGCCGGTTTAGGAGAAAGCGGGCGGATTAAGTATGGATCCTTCGAGCTGAACTTGAAGATGAAATGACGTCTGAGCCAGAGTGACGCACGATTTAGGCTTAATAAATTTGTGCAAATTAAGTAATCAGGTTCCTCTATTCCTGGGAAGACCTAATATGCTCCGTTCGCTGGTCGAATACCCGGCTGAATTACCCGATCCCCGAGCAGCCCGTGGGCGGCAGTACCCCTGGGAGGCCTGCTGCAACTCGCCGTCCTCGCCATGCTTAGCGGCAAAACGACCCTCGTCGACATCGCTCACCTCGGCCGACAACATGGGGCCAGCCTCGGCCACGCCCCTCGGCTTCCGCAACGGCAATATGCCCTGTGCCAACATCAAGAACAACTATAGCGAACGGACAAGCGAAATCGCCTTCAACTTCCAGTCGGCCAGTGATGGCCGATTTTCCCTCCTCGGTGCAGCGGGAACGGGAGCAAGATGGCCGCATGGCACGCCGCCATGAGCCGAAAACGCATGGTCGCAGCGAGACCCGTACGATCCGCACCTCGACCTGGAGCATCGATCGGATTCTGGCGATGGGCTGGCCCGAGGCGCAACGGATACTCGAGATCAAACGGATTCGTCGGGTGAAGGGGAAGAGCACGCGGGAGGTGATCTGCGGCTTGACGAGCCTGCCCCGGGAGGAGGCGAGTCCGGAGCGGTTGTTGGCGTCTTGTCGTGGCCCTTGGAGCATTGAGAACAAATTGTTTTGTGTGCGGGACGTGACGCTGGGGGGGGGATCGCTGTCGGGTTTGCAAGGGGGAGTCGCGGCGGAAGCTGGCCAGCCTACGCAATCTGGTGGTGCATATTTTGACACGACAAGTGCGGAGAAAGGAGTGTCGTTTCGCGAGCCGAGGCGATCCGGCACAATCAACTCCACCCCCGAGCGACCCTCAAGGAACTCAACGCACTCTGATTCTCTGAGGTGCCCTGGGGACGCTGGGTTTTGGCTTGCGTCGTCTCGGTGGACTGGCGATAATTCGTGGTAAGGCTTGCCGGGCCGGTGCGCATTCCGGTCCCAGTCGTCCTCCAGATGATCCTCGCCCGCCTGCCGAGAGGAGACGATCATGGCCCACAACCTTCCCACCCTTTTGCCGCGGCGTCGTTTCCTGAAACTCAGCGGTCTCGGCGCTCTCAGCCTGTTCTGGAACCGCTGGCTTCAAGCCGACAGCGTCCAGACTGCCTCGCCGCGAGCCAAGGCCCGTTCCGTCATCCTGATCTTCAACGCCGGCGCGCCCAGCCACATCGACCTGTGGGACCCCAAGCCCGACGCTCCCGACAATATCCGCGGGGAGTTCAAACCGATCAGCACCAGCGTACCCGGCATCCAGATTTCCGAACTGCTGCCCAATCTGGCTCGCCAGACGCATCGTCTGGCCATCGTCCGCACCGTGCACCATCGTCAGACGCAGCACAATCCGGGCATGTACTGGTCCATCGTCGGCAAGCCGTACCCGATCGACAGCACGCTCATCAATCCGAGCCAGAACGACTTGCCGAGCTTCGGTACCCTGGTCGGTTGGCTGGCTCGTCGCGACGGCTACTCCGGAGCGCTTCCGCCCTACGTCATCACTCCCGCTCCGCATTGCGACAGCACGGCCTACATCACGCCGGGCCAGTTCGGCGGCTGTCTTGGGGCGAAATTCGACCCCTACGTCCTGCACAGCGACCCGAACGCGGCGAATTTCAAAGCCCCGAACATCGGCCTGATCGACGGCGTGGATATGCAGCGTTTCGCCAACCGCCGCGACCTTCTCCATCGCATTGACGACTCGATGTCAATGTTGACGCGGCAGGTGCCCAATGAATTCGATCTCAATCGTCAACGGGCCTTTCAACTGGCATCAGCGCGGGAGGTGAGCGAGGCTTTTGATCTGAGCCGGGAACCGGACAGGCTGCGGGACCGCTATGGCCGTCACAGCTGGGGGCAGTCGCACCTGCTGGCCCGACGGCTGATCGAGGCCGGCGTCCGTTTCGTCACCACGGTCAACGGGCCGAGCATCTCCTGGGACACGCACAAGGACAACTTCAACCTTCTGAAAAAGAAGCTCGTCCCGCCCATGGAACAGGCCTTCGCCGCCCTGCTGGACGACCTCCACGACCGGGGCCTGCTCGACAGCACCCTGGTGATCTGGATGGGCGACTTCGGACGCACGCCGACCATCAACCGGGACGTCGGCCGCGACCATTGGCCGCAGTGCTACACGATGGTGCTGGCGGGGGGCGGCATCCGCGGCGGCGTCGTGTACGGCGTCTCCGACAAGCACGCTGCCTATCCGAAGGACCTGCCTGTGACCCCGGCCGACATCCACGCCACGGTATTCACGGCCTTAGGCTACGACCCGCAGGCCATTTTTTACCACGATGCCGAACAGCGTCCGCATCCGCTCTCCGACGGCCAACCGCTCCGCGCCTTGCTAGGTTGAGCGGGACGCCAAGGAAGTGAAATCACGCACCAGGGAGTTGGCTAGGCCCCTTCACTCCGCGAAGAGGGCCTCGACGTAGGCATCGGGATCGAACACTTCCAGGTCCTCGAGTTTCTCGCCCACGCCGATGAATTTGACTGGCAGCCCGACCTTCTGCCGGATGGCGACGATGGCTCCGCCCTTGGCCGTGCCGTCGAGCTTGGCCAGGATGATGCCGGTGCATTGGATCGCTTTCTTGAAACTGTCCGCTTGTTGAATGGCGTTCTGTCCGCTGGTCGCGTCCAACACCAGAAGCACTTCGTGGGGAGCGCCTTCGATTTGTCGGGAGGCGATCTTGCGGATCTTTTCCAGTTCCCGCATGAGGTGCGCCTGGGTGTGCAGTCGGCCGGCGGTGTCGATGATAAGCACGTCAGCCCTGCGGACCTTGGCCGCCTCGCAGGCATCAAACGCCACCGCCCCGGGATCGCTGCCCTGCTGGCCCTTGATGATGTCGCAGCCGATTCGCTGGCTCCAGATCGTCAGCTGCTCGACGGCCGCTGCTCGGAACGTGTCGCAAGCGGCCAGCATGACCTTTCGGCCCTCTTTGCTCAGCCGGTAGGCGAGCTTGGCAATCGAGGTCGTCTTGCCCGAGCCGTTGATGCCGGCGACGATGATGACCGTCGGGCCGTTCAGGGCGAGGTGCAGGGAGTTGTCCTGTTCCCGCAACAGGGACTTCAACTCGTTCTTGACGAAGGCCTCGACATCGCCGCTGATCTCGCGGTCCAGATAGGCTTTGCGCACCCGTTCGACGATCTGCGTCGTCGCCGTCGGGCCGACGTCGGCCAGATAGAGCCGTTCTTCGAGGCGGGCCAGGAATTCCTTGTCCACCCGGCCGCGCAGACGGAACAGCGACGCCACGCCGCTGAACACCTGCCGCGTCTTGGCCAGACCTTGCTTGATCTTGTTGAACAGGGTGCCAAAGACCATCTTCGAAAATCCTTGCTGACCGGCACCGGCCGTCAGGCTATGTAATTTCTCCCTTCCCCGAATCCGCGGAGGGCTTTTGCACAGGCCCGGAGCTTTCCTGGCTGCCCTGGTCGGCGAGCCGATCCAGCACGCCATTCACGAATGCCGGGGAATCCGCCGAGCCGTACCGACGGGCGATTTCGATGGCCTCGTCGATGGCGACCGCCTTGGGAGTCTCGGGACAAAACAGCAGCTCATAGGCTCCAATGCGCAGGACGTTGCGGTCCACGGCAGCCATGCGTTCGACCGTCCAGTTCTCGGCCACGGCGGCCAGCCGAGCATCGAGTTCGGGCAGGTGCTCCAGAACACCCCGGTACAGCGACTCGGCAAATGCGACGAGTCCCGGTTCTTTGAGCCGGCCTTCCAGAAAAGCACGGATGACCTGCGGGTCCACCAGCGGATTGTGATCGTGCTGATAGAGCAGTTGCAAGACGACTTCCCGTGCTCGGCTGCGTCGCACCATGAATCTATTCTAATGGTCGCCGTGCCGAAGCCAATTGAAGCTGGATGAGCAGTACGTCGGGCAGCCTTCGCCGTTTGTCTGCTCAGGCACGCCGGGTGTGTGCCGCCAGGTCCACGTCCGTTTCCATCAGGTACGACGCAGCCTGCTCCGGCGGTACCGGATTGATGTAGAAGCCGGTACCCCACTCGAACCCCGCCACCTTGGTCAGACGAGGAATGATCTCGATGTGCCAGTGATAGTGGGGCAACGATTGGGTGTCGAACGGAGCAGTATGGATGATGTAGTTGTACGGCGGCTTTTCCAAGGCGACTTCCAGCTTCAGCAGCACGGTCTTGAGGATGGTGCCCAGTTCGTCCACTTCCATCTTCTGGATGTTCTCGTAATGGCTGTTGTGGTTCTTGGGCAGGATCCAGACCTCGAAGGGGAAGCGGCTGGCGAACGGACACAGGGCGACGAAGTTGGCCCCGTCGAGCACGATCCGCTTTTCGGTGCTAGCCTCCTGGTGGATCATGTCGCAGTAAATGCAACGGCCGCGGTAGTTGTAGAATTCCAGCGCCCCGGACATCTCTTCCCAGACGTTGATCGGGACGATGGGCGTGACGATCAGCTGCGAGTGGCTATGCTCCAGCGAAGCCCCGGCCTGGGCGCCGACGTTCTTGAAGAGCATTCCGTACACCAGCCGGGGGTCTTTTTTCAAATCGACCAGCCGATCGCGATAGACCCACAGCACTTCGCGGATGTTCTCCTCGCTGAGCTTGGCGATGGAGATTTCGTGGAAAGGGCACTCGATGATGACCTCGTGGGCACCGACGCCGTTCATCTTGTCGTAGATGCCCTCGCCCCGTTTGTTGAGGTCGCCTTCGATCTGAAGGGCGGGGAACTTGTTGGGCACGACGCGGACCCGCCAGCCGCGTTCGTTGCTGCGGCTGGTGCGTTCCCGGTAGGCGAGGATTTCGGGAGGGGTATTCTGCTCATTGCCCTCGCAGAACGGGCAAAAGCCGCCGCCCTGGGCCTGCGGTTCGGGCTTGGGCATGATGGGCCGCTTGGCCCGCTCGGTGGCGATGATGACCCAGCGTCCGACGATCGGGTCCTTGCGCAACTCGGGCATGTCCAGGCTCCTTATCTGGAAATCCCGGGGGAATTCGGTCATGGTCAGGCCTCCGCGGCTTGACAGGGTATTGTCGCCGCTTCCGCCCCGCGGAGCAACGGGGCATTCTTCCCTAGCCGTTGCGTCGCAAGCGCAGGGCGGTATACTTTCTAAGGGCACGAGCACTTCTTTGTTGATTTCAGCACCGATTACTTCAGGGTGCGCTGGTAAGGACTCAGCCAGCGCACCCAACCAAAGGAGAGGCGATGACTTCGTTCGATCTCGCTGAGGTTCGCCGGTACATCACCGACCTCGAGGCTCGGCTTGACCGATGCGACAACGGCGAGGGGATGGGCTGTGCCAATCTGGATGCTGCCTTGCGCTATTAGGCGGAGCTTTGCTGCGAATTCTGCCAACGCGTAAGGGAATGGGGTCGCGCGATCTTCTACCGGCAAGCCGCCTACGACCCGGAAGTCGAAAAACTTTGGCTCGAACACGGCTTGCAGTTGCACCGCCGGGCGAGCGAACTCTGGTTCTGTGCTCAGGATATGGAAGGTGTTTGTTTTGTCCTGGAAAACCGTGCTGCGCTGGGTTCGGCGTTGCTCCGCCTGAATCAACTGCTCTTCCCCTGGGTCAGCCCAAAACCGGCGGTCGCCCCGCTGGCGCGACGCGGCATGACACTGCCTGAGGTGGCGAAGGCGGAGGTTCAAGCACGCATCGATAGTCTTCCCGAGCTTCCGCAAGGTTGGGAACCCACCGATCCCCGCCAAAAACTTCTATACCGCGAGTTCCGACGTCAGCGGAAGGTTGGGTGAACGAAACTCATTCTCATTTCGGAGCAAGTGCTTGCAGTGAAGCATGGCAGCAACCTCGCCCACGCCGCTCACACCTGTCTTGATTGAGCTTGACAGCCAAGAGTTCCAGGCGATTGCTACTTGGCCCTATGCTGATGCATTCGTCTTACGTCTCCTCCTCAATGATATCCCACAACGTGTGAAGTTTGGAAATTGCCGGATCTGGGTTTAGCGGGATACACATGGCAGTCTGGTCGGGTTCGGGAGTTTGGACATTTGTCAAGAATGCAGCACCTTCACCCAGGGCAAACCTCATCCCTACATCCCTTTGCTAGCTGTCAATCCGAATCTGGTGGGAAGGGGATATGGTACAGGCATCTTGCGTCACCTGATCAACGAAGCAGCCCTTCTTGCGACGGCAGGGCAATGTTACGCTGTCCTCTTTCTGGACGTGTACACGACCAGCCAAGCGGCTATCGCCCTGTACCGGAAGAACGGTTTTAGTGAGATCACTTCTCAACCAATTCCCGATCCAGACGAAGGAGGGAAGACCTACATCATCATGGCCAAGCGGATTTCAGTTGCTGGCACGATCTGATCCCATTCTGAAGGGTTCCCGTTGGCAGCGATGTGGAAGGTGACGGTGGTGATTCATCAGGGCTGAAACAGGGTGCCAAGGGAGGCCAGATGGCGGCAAACGGCGGTGATGTGCTCCGGCGTCGTACCGCAACAGCCGCCCACCAGCGACGCTCCCCCGCGGACCAGATGCTCTGTCCAATCCGCAAAGACCGCCGGGGCGATCGGCCAGAACGGACCTTGAGGCGTCATCAGCGGCGTTCCCGCGTTAGGCCGGGCCAGGAGCGGAAGAGCGCTCACCCCACGATAACGGCCCTGCACATCAAGAACCGCATCCAGGTTCATCTCCCGACCACAATTGACGCCCAGGGCCAGCAAGCCGTTGGCATGACGGTCAACGATCCGGGCCGCTTCGTCCGGCAACATGCCTGACGGATGCAGCCGGGGCACCCCGAGATCGCCTCGGTAGGCAAATGAAACGATGACCGGACAGCAGTCCCCGGCAAAAACCCGGGCAATGCGTTCCATGAGTCGGACCACGAACTCCGGATCCGACTGCGTTTCGAGCAGCAGCGCATCCGGCCGGTCAGTCGTGTCCCCGGCCAGCAGGAAGCCCACTTGCTCCACCGCGTCATCCACAGCCTCGGACAGCGGAACCTCGGGCAGGGGGGGGCCGATGGAAGCGAACACCAGGCGGTCCGGTCCCGCCGCCTGACGAGCGAGGCGGACGCCTTCGCGGTTACACGCCAGCCAGTCCATCCGGTCAGTCTGCCGGTTGGGATTTGCGGTCCGGCGAGCGAGGAAAGTGTTGGTCGTCAGGGCCATCGCACCGGCTTCCCGGTAAGCCCGGTGGACGAAGAGAACGGTCTCGGGATCGTCCAGGTTCGAGGATTCCAAGGGGCGATTCGCAGGCAGGCCTCGACGTAGCAGCTCCGTGCCGATGCCGCCGTCAAGCAGCAGCACCTTGCCCGCAGCCAGTGCCCGTCGAAGCCGGCCCATGCTCGTCCCCTACAAGCGGCAACGGGTGCCGATTGTACCACGCCCAGCCAAGCCAGGTCCCGGGCAAAAGGCGTATCCGGCACACAACTGTTCCTTACAATTAAAAAGGATCTTGGAACTCTCTCCTGAAATCGGCTAACAAGCCGGGAGGCTCAAAACCCTTCGGTTCCTGGGTCGGAGATCGCCTTATGGACGAAACTCGAACGGAACAGACCGCTTCGGATAACCAGCCGACATCCCAAACATTATCCCCTGAAGAGTTGCAATCCCTGCGTCAGCGGGCCGAGGAGCGGGACAAGTATCTCGACCTCCTCCAGCGTACCCAGGCCGACTTCGACAACTACCAGAAGCGCAATCGCCGTGAGCTGGAACTGGAACGCAAATATGCCTTGACGCCGCTGGCCCGGGATTTGCTTCCGGTCCTGGACAACTTCGAACGGGCCTTGGCGGCGGTCTCGGAGGAGAATTCCCTGACTCAGGGCATCCGAATGGTGCGCAATCAGCTCCTGGACATCCTGCGACGCCACCACATCGTACCCATCGAGTGCCAGGGTCAACCCTTCGACCCGAACCAGCACGAAGCGATGATGGAAGAACCGACGGCGGATCAGCCTCCGGGCACGGTCCTGCGTGTGCTGGAGCCGGGATTCGTCTATCACGACCGGGTGTTGCGACCCGCCAAGGTGGTCGTCGCCAAGGCTCCTCCGCCAGCTTTGACGGCCTCCGAAGAGGCCGCTTCCGCGGCAGACGCTGCCGTTCAGAAATGAACGTGCGGATGAGTCAGGCTGTGCGGCACCTCCAAGCCGTGGTTCTCCATCAGGTCCCGATCCCCGAGGATGCGGCGAACATGTCCGTCGCCGACGATGCGGCCCTGGTCGAGGACCACCGCCCGCTCGCAGGTCGCCACGATGAACTCCAGATCGTGCGAGGCGATCAGCTTGGTATTGGCCAGGTTGTTGATCAAGTGGATCAGTTCTCGACGGCCTCGGGGATCGAGATGACTGGACGGCTCATCGAGCAACAAGATGTCCGGTCGCATGGCCAGCACGCCAGCCAGGGCCACGCGCCGCTTCTCGCCCCCGGACAGGTGAAACGGAACCCGTTCCTCGAAGCCGACCAGACCGACTTGTTTCAACGCCTCGGCGACGCGGTTCCGCACTTCGTCTTCCGGCAGCTCCAGATTCAGCGGCCCGAAAGCCACTTCGTCCCGCACCGAGGCGTGGAACAGCTGGTCGTCGCTATTTTGGAAGACAATCCCGAGACGACCCGGCACCTGCCGCCGCTGCCGGGGTTCCCCGAGGTTCAAGTCACCGACGCAGATCTGGCCTCGGTTTGGTTCCAGAATCCCACTCAAGCACAAAAATAGCGTGGTTTTGCCGGCTCCATTAGGACCGACAATCCCGACGCTTTCGCCGGCTTCGATTTCCAAGTCCACGTCGTGCAGGGCGACGACCCCCGACGGATAGCTGTAACAGACGCCCCGCAGGCAGACGGCCAATTCTCCCATGCAGGTAGATTACGAAGCGGATCGCTTTCGGGACCGACCGACTATGCTCACCGCTTCATGGCGGCCCCATCTGCGCCATGAGATCATGAAGTTCCTCGGCAGTCCAACCGCTCTTGAGCAAAGTCTTGAGGGCGTCTTCCACATCTTGCTGGCGATCCCGATGGACGGGATCGACGGCTGCGGTCTGGGCCGTGCCGGCGCGGCCACGGGCCTTGAGCCGAATGATTTGCTCCACTTCGGAAACCGACTTTCCGCCGGAAGCGAGCCGGAAGACAAACTCCGCGTCTTCAGCGGCCTGCTTGGCATTGCGGCCGCTGCCACTGCCGAGGTGGGTCGAGAAGGCGGTTACGATCCGCTCGATGTCCGCTGCCTTGCGGTTCAGGACGGTGAGATCTTGGATCAGCTTTTCCTCGACGGCCTGATGCCGGGCCAGTTCGGCGGACGAAGGCGAACTTCGTTGGCGGGACCGTTCGCCATTCGGTCGGGCCCGCAGCACCGTTTCGATCTCCTGGGCGCTCAGGCCGCGTTGGATCATGTCCCGTTTCAGATCGGCTTCCTGCTTGGCGACTTCAACGGCCCGCCATTGGTTCAGGCCGACGATGCCGAGGACCAGCAGGACCGTCAGCACCCCCGTCCAGCGCATCCACCGGAAAAAGTGGTAGGAGCAGCTTTCGCGGGGTCGGGGACTAGGCCGAAGCACGGGTTCAACCACGGGAGGCAGGTCGTAGGTCCTGGCCATCTTCATTCCCTCCTGGGGCCAGTCCGGCCCGCATTGCCAAACGGATCAACGCCTTTGACTACTTATTCGCTGGGCAAGGACGGGCATTTGGAGGAATCAGCGGACGGTGACGATGGCAGCGGCGAGTTCGCCCAAAAGCGGAACCACGCCCACGGCGGAGACGAGGACCGCTCCGACGATGTCAGCCCGATTGCTATGGAAGCGATGGAGGGTGCGGAAACGGCCGGAAAAGCCGCGGGCCTTCATGGCCTGCCCGACCCGTTCGGCTCGCTCATAGCTGCGGACCAGGAGCGTGCCGGCGACGTTGCCCAGAGTCCGGTAAGCGTGACGGTTCATGCGATTGCGGAAGCGGCGCAACCGCAGAGCGGTGCGGACTTTGCCCAGTTCGTCGGCCAGCAGATAGGCATGAAGATAGGTGAGCAGGAGCAGTTGCACCAGCAGGTCGGGCACCCACAGCCGGTGGGCGGCCCGCAGGGTCACGCCTACCGGAGCCGTGGCGAACAGCAGCAGGACCAGGGCGGAGATGCTCAGGGCCTTCAGACAGATCAGACCCGCCAGGTGCAGTCCGGGAAGGGACAGGCGAAACAGCCCCAGATCCATGGGGTCCCCGGGCATCGTCAACGGGAGGACGACGACGAACAACAGCAGGAACAACGCCAGGCCGCCCAGGCGCTGCACGATCCAGGCAAGCGGCAGACGGGCCGCGGCCAAGGCAGCTACCGCACCCAGCAAGCCAAGTGCGGCGGCGAGAACGGACTTCAGGAAAACCAGAGCAGCGCAGGCCGTCACGATGCCGACCAGCCGCCAGCGGGCATCGAGCCGATGCAGCAGCGAATCTCGACTGACATAATCAAGCAGATCAGCCTGCATGGGAGGACGAACGCGAGAAGCAAAAAAGGAGACCCACGGCCAGATACGAGCCGTGGGCCTCTACAAGTTCGTGGCTGCTCGAAGACAGCCCGCCAGCTGCCCTAAAGCAGCCACCTCTGGTTACCACAGGTCACTGGATCACCTCCTTTCTTGTACGACGCCCTGGGGCCGATGCTTCGGCGACTCGCGGCGTCGGGGGCCTCCCCTTGGCGGCCTGGAACCAGACAGACCGCCGCGGGCTTCCGCCCGTCGTGCCACGTCCGCACGACCCGAATTGGCAATATGCTACTGAGCATCAGTGCCTCCTGTCAAGCACTTGCCCCGACCTTTCCTGCCCTTGCGACCGGTTGCTGGTTCATCCCGGGCGACATGGCTGGTCCGGTGTTGAAGCTCGCCGTCGATGTATGTCCGACAAGGGGGCAGGGATTCCAGAATCAGGTGTCCGTAGTTGGTGGTCAGGATGCGCGGGTCCAGGATCGCCACGATCCCTCTGTCCGTCTTCGTGCGGATCAGGCGGCCGAAGCCCTGTCGTAACCGGAGAATGGCCCGGGGTAGAGAATAACCATAGAAACCCCGATTCCTGCCATGCTTCCGCTCGTAAGCCTCCAGACGCGCTTCAAACAGCGGCTCACCTGGCACGTCGAAAGGCAATTTGACGATGATGACGTTGCTCAGGGCCTTGCCCGGAACGTCCACGCCATCCCAGAAGCTGGCTACGCCAAAGAGCACCGAACGCGGCGTCTTCTTGAATCGCTCCAGCATCTCATTGCGGTCCAACTGGCTATGCTGTTCAAACAATTCATGCTTATGCTCTTGCAGCCACGGTCTCAAAGCCTCGGCAAACCGCTTCATGTCGGCGACACTGGTGAACAGGACGAATGCGTGTCCGCCGGTTTTCTGGATCAGCTTTATGATCTCCTCGCTCACCTGGCGGATGTAGGCATCATTGCGGCTTCTGGGGTCGGGAAGGTTCCTGTAAAGATGAAGCTCAGCCTGCTGGTCGAAATGAAAGGGGCTGCCGAGATGCAAAGTCTCGCAGCCTTCCAGTCCAAGGCATTCTTGGAAGAACGAGAAATCTTTTGAGTTGCCTGTAGTCAGGGTTGCACTGGTCAGGATGACACTTTTGGGTTGAAAGTAGAGCAAACGTTGCAGTTGCTCCCCGGTATCGACGGGAGCCACCCGAAGCTCGATGCGGTCTCCCTTTTTCTGGTGTGCTTCGAGGGAAATCCAATGCACATTCTCGCTGGAGGGATGCATAAACTGTTCAATGGCGTCGGCGATCATATTGCACCGTTTTCCGGCGGACGTTATTTCAAACCGGTGCTCCCTTGTCTGGGGATTGTCTCCCGCACGGCGAATGGCTTTCTTCAGTTCTCGCAGGTGAGCGATGAGGCTGGAAGCGTCGATGGGCAACTGCCTGGTGACGCGCACTGACCGTGCTGGCGCTTCGTTGTTGTTACCATTGATCTTTTCGGCCGCTTTTTGCAGAGACCAGTTTTTAAGATCTTCATAAAACTCTCTTGCCACTTCTCTGGTGTTGGCTATAAGCTCCAGCGTCTCCGTGTCCGCATAGCCCGCCAGCAGGCCGCGGCGCTTCCTGAAGGAATAGAGACGTTCCAGAAACCGCTCCAAACCGTAATTGGACACCCGCAGACCGAGCGTCTCCGTCGCTACATCCTCCAGGCGATGGGCCTCGTCAATAATCAACACGTCAAAAGGAGGCATGGCTTTTCTGTTGAATTCAGCCTCGATGGCAAGCAACGTCAGCAGATAGGCATGATTAATCACGATGACATTGGCGGACTCCATTTCTCTTTTCATTCTCTGATAATGGCATTGCTGGTAATTGGGACACCGCTCGTACATGCAGTGAGATGAATCGCTCTGGATGCGGTCGCCAATGAGCGGCAAGATCTGCTTACTGGAGGGTAGTTCTTCCAACAGTCCCGTGTCTGTTGTTGCTGCCCACTTGGCAACGGCTTGCAGGGCCTGGGATTCGTCATCATTGTTAAAAAGTTTCTGACCGGCCTTTAACGCTACATACAGCCGACGCAGGCTGACGTAATTGCCGCGCCCCACCGCTTGG
>CALFAY010000043.1 GCA_937944855.1 uncultured Planctomycetota bacterium | reverse complement strand
GCATGACGGAGCTGCAACTGCGCGAGGAGATCAAGCCGACGGCCCCCGCCAATGAGCCGAATTGGACGGTGGAGACCGGCCAATTGTCGCGGGAAATCGACGACTACCTCGGCACCACCACCCCCCTCGCAGGAAAGTAGCAGACCATTGCCTGGCCCTTTCGCAAGGGATGAATCGTGCGATAATAACCCAAGAGGAGGACGCATTCCGTCCGCGACCGTCCTCCTCTGACCTTTCGATCGGCATGGTCGCAAACGCCGAGGACGACGGTGCCTTGGTTGTCCTTCAAGGGTAGAGGTTATGGTTAGCGCGTGGCTGAGGCTTCGTCAGGCAGAAGAGGCTCTGCGGGGCGGACGGTTGCAGGAAGCTGTGCAGCTACTCAGCGGCGATGAAGTCCGCGGCCATAAGAAAGCGGAGGCGTTGCGGAGCCTGCTAAGCAAGTCTTACCTGGAACGGGCCTGGCAGCATTGCCGTCATGGCGACTGGCGGGCCGCCTGGGAAGACTTGACGGCAGCGGAAAGCTGCGGCTGCCACAGCGAGCAGGCCCTGCGTTTGCGGGCGGAGGTCCAGCGGCGAGGACTCGAAGAAGCACGCCGCCTGTTGGAGGGTCGCGATCCCGAACAAGCGCTAAACGTCCTGGCTCAATTAAAAAGCAATGGCCTGACGAGAGATGAACTAAGCCTGTTTGAACAGCTTGCCAACGACTGGTTGATCGCGGAGCGTCTGGCGGCCAGAGGAGATTTCGGACCGGCCCTGGACAAATTGCAGCGCTACGGCGTGGAGCGCGTAGGTGCCTTGCGGGATGTTTATCGGGACTGGAAGCGACGGCAAGGCGAATACAAAGAAACCCTCAAAAAGCTATACAAGGCCCTGGAAGCGCGCCATTGGCACGAGGTAATCCGGCTTTCGGACGAGTTGTTGTCCCTGGCCCCCGAGCACTCGGAAGCCGCCAGGCTGCGAGCCAAAGCCTGGCATGCTTACGAACCTCCGACGCTGGTTCCTCCCCGACCGTCCCAGCCAGTCGCGGAGCCGAGCAGGCCCAGCGAGCCGGATCGCCGACTGCTTTTATGGGTTGACGCTGTAGGCGGTTACCTGGTCTGTCTGGCGGACCGCGTCAGTCTCGGGCAGATGGGTGTGGACATCCCCCTGGCGGCCGACGTCTCCCGTTTGCACGCTTACCTGGCCCGCGACGAGGAAAGCTACGTTCTTCAGGCCCTGCGGCCGACACGGCTCAATGGCAAGGAGGTCAGCAAGGAGGAATTGCTTAGCGACGGCGATTTAATCACGCTGGGAAGCGGATGCCAATTGCGCTTCCGATTGCCAGTGAAGGGAAGTTTGACGGCACGCTTAGAATTTGTCAGCAGCCCTCGCTTGCCGTTGAGTCTGGATGGCGTCATTTTGATGGCGGAGTCGTGTCTGCTGGGACCTGAGGGTGAGGCACATGTCAAGGTGCCTGACCTTGATGCCAGCGTTGCCTTGTTCTGTAGTCCGAGCGGATGGCAAGTGCGTGTGCCGGGAGAGTTCAGCGTCAATGACGTAGGACAAAGCAATCTGGCGACGGTTCCCTTGCCCGGAACGGTGAGCGGAGCAACGTTTCAGTTCACGCTGGAGCCTGTTGAGGGGGGAGGTTTTCGGCTCTGAGGGGCCGTGCTCATCTGGCCGCTTGAACACAACGCTTTCGAGTGTAAAGCGCGCCCGATGACCAAGCAGGTGGATCGGGAGGGACAGGACCATGCTCGCTAAGTTCACCTACAAAACCGGCGACCGGCCTTTGCCCGGCTACACAATCAAGCGCGGTATCGGCAAGGGCGGTTTCGGCGAAGTTTACTTCGCTATCAGCGACGGGGGCAAGGAAGTCGCTCTGAAGCTGCTTCTCAATAATGTGGAAACCGAACTGCGCGGCCTCCAAAGCTGCCTAAACATTAAGCATACGAATCTTGTGCAGATTTATGATCTTATAAAAGATGCCGATGGCAATCCCTGGATCGTCATGGAATACGTCGCAGGCAAGGGACTTGATGCCCTGATTAAAGAGCATTCCAACGGGATGCCGGAGGAGCAGGTTCGGAAATGGTTTCCGCAATTAGCCCGGGGCGTGGCACATTTGCACGATCACAACATCGTTCACCGGGATCTGAAGCCGGCTAATGTATTCATTGAAGACGACAATGCCAAGGTCGGGGATTACGGGCTTTGCAAGCTGATTAGCGACAGCCAACAACTGCTACAAACCCAGGAAATCGGAACCTTGTACTACATGGCTCCGGAGGTAACCCAGGGGGTCTATGGCAAATCCGTGGACATCTACGCGGGTGGAATCATCCTGTATGAAATGCTGAGCGGAAAAGTGCCCTTCGACGGCCAAAGCGCGATGGAGATCATAAGCAAGCATTTAACCGCCGAACCGGATTTAAACAAGATTCCTGTACCGTATCGGCCGATTGTGGGGAAGGCGTTGCAAAAAAAGCCGGAAATGCGGTACGCCAGCATCGCAGAGATGGCGAAGGACGTCGAAAAGGCAGGCCGACCTCCGAAGGTTATCCCTGTCCCTGATTCTCCTGCTCCGGGATTGCCGCCAGTCGTCCTTCCCGTCAAACAACCAACCGATTGGCGTTTGATCGTGTCGGAGATTTGCGGGTCGTTCGGCCTCGCCGCTGTCCTGGCCTTTTTGTGGATGATTCCCTGGATCGCGGTCGAGCATGTCATGCAGGAGAACCGCGATCTCACGGAGTATGGGGCCGCTCTGTTTCTGATCTCCCTGACTTCCTGGGCCGTGCTGGCGGTGTCCAGGGTCTGGCACACGGTTAAGGCCGAATCCTGGCTGATGCGGTTAAGCTATTTGGTCGCTGGTCTGGGGATAGGCATCGCAGCCGCTTGGCTGCACGGCTGGTCGTTCGAAATCGGCACCCCGATGAGCGAGTCGGCGGGAGTTTTCTCCAGTTTCCTGGCCGACCTGGGGCAAGCCTGTCCCCTGCCCGGAGCCGTGTTTTGCTACATGACCTTTTTCGCCGTCGGGTTGGCGATTCCCCAGTGGTGGCGAATCACCGATCCTGGACGCTGCAAGCGGTTTTCGTTCTGGCCGGTGCTCGTCGCCGGCTTCGGCGCCACCCTGGCCGCCTTATTCTGGCCGGAATCCGCTTTCACCGGGCCTCAATCCTGGGTGGTGGGGTTCGTGATCCTCGTCGCCACGGCCGTGATCGTGCAATTGGCCAGCCCGTGGAGACCGCCTCCCGTCAAAACCACTCGTCCGGTCCGGTACGTCCTGGGGAAAAAGGGAGGGGCATCCTATGTCCAAAACTAGGTTGTGGCTCAGCATACCCGTGGCAATCCTGGCCGCCACGCTGCCCTGTGCCATCCTCCCGGCTGCTGAAGCCGACTCGAATCGCGAAGCGGGAGCGGATCCGGTGCGCATTCCCGCCTTGCCCGCCGAGGCCATTCGTTTCCAGGTGACCGGTCCGTTCCAGAGCGACGAAGTCAAGGCGTATCAATCGGCCTTGGAACTCGCTCGGGACCGAATGATTCGCGGTCTCCGCGAGAAAAAACCGCACTTGTCTTTCCAACAGCGATTAACCCTCCCCCTGGTAGAACGCTACGTCGTCAAGAACTCGACCCAAACAGAATACCTCAAGCCACCCATCGACAAAGTGATGTATGCGACCACACTCGAGTTGGAATTGCGCAGGCAGGACCAAGAAGACCTCTACAAACTGATGCGTCAGGAAGAAGCGCAGAGCAGACAGGCATGGCTCGTCCAAGGCTATGTCCTGACCGTATTGGCGCTGCTGTTGTCCGCAGGCTATTTCCGATTGGAGGAGAGGACCAGAGGGTATTACACCTATTGGTTGCGGATGGGAGCGGTCCTCGTGTTCGTCTGTGCCGTCACCGTGCTGGTTTACTTCAACAGGTTCTATTCCGCCGTCGGCCCGTGAACTTTCATTCCCCCAGAGTCTTTTCGAGCGATACCCAAAAACACCGGCTCGATCCGAGTCGTCGGACCGAGCCGATGGGTGGGGGAGTTGGGGTTTTCGTCACGGAGCCGAGATCGTGATGCCGTAGTTGCCCGTGCTTCGATTGTAGCCGAAGATCTGGAACAGGTACTGCTCGCCGGCCGTGGCGTTGAAGGAAACGCTCTCCGAACCGCCATTGGCCCGAGTGGTGCTGCGGCCGATCTCCTGCAAGGTGCCGTTGGAGGTACGGCGATAGACGATCAGATCGATATCACCGGCGTTGTCGGCCATGTCGGTCTGCACAGTGGTCGGACCGCTGTTGCGGGTCTTGAAGCGGAACCAGTCGCGGTCCTGCTGGGCAGTGTTGGCGATTCGCAAGCCCGGAACCTGCTGCACGCCGGAGATGCGACCGAGATTGTATGCCTGGTTGGAGAAGTTGTTGGGTTCGTAGCGGTTGTCGCGGCTGCCGTTGCCCGGATAGGCCCCATTGCCGCCCCCCCCACCGCCACCGCCGCCATTCCCCCCGAAGATCGGCGGAATGGTGAAGTTCTCCCGCACGACCGTGCTGTTGTGGTCGCCTCCGTCATTGGCGAATTGACCCATGCCCCGGGCGGCGAAGGCGGTCCAGATCTCCCGTTGATTCGCTCCTCCGTACAGGGCCATATCCGCCGCCAGCAGAGCATCGCGGGCATTGAGGAACGTGGGATTGATCGGCGTGAACCGCAACCCTTCGCTGACGATCCGCATGGTGATGTTGTTCCCGCCCTGCCCGCGATACAGGTCGCTGCTGTAACCGTACTTGCGGATCAAGGCCCAATTCAGGTCCCAGAGCGTCTCGGCCCACAACTCGCCGACGTTGTGAATCTCATCCGCTCCGCCCATACGCGGGTCGATGGGCGGGTTGAAGGGCCAGACCACGTCGGTCTGCACCGGGTCGATGTCGTTGTAGGTGATCGGATGATCGTAGGTACTCGGGTTGCCGAACTGGCGGATGGTGATGTCGTACGGCAAGCGGCGGACGCCCAGGCCGGTGGGAGGTTGTCCGAGAATGTGCCGGCCGTAGCGCACAGGATCATGACCATTCTGGTTCGGCTTCGTGTTGAACCACAGCGGCACATAATCGCTCCAACCCTCGCCTAGACCGCCGCTTTGGATGCCCGCCAGACCGGTCACTTCCTGAGGACCGCCGTTGAGGCGTGTGCTCCAACCGTGTGCCAATTCGTGGATGAGGATTTCGGAGTACATGGCGGCATCGCGGTTGGGCGTGGTAAAGTCGAAGATGAACATCTGGCAGCGACCTGGAGAGCCGTCCGGCGGCGTGGCGAAGTTGGAGTTATTGGCGGTTCCATTGTCGGCATCGTCCTGAATGTCGAGCAGGACGGGATCGCCGCCACGACCGCCCCGGCCGAAGTTCTCGATCTGGAAGTTGCCCGCCGCTTCCGTGAAGCCGTAATGATACATCACGTCATGCCAAATGTTGGTGATGTAGTAGCCCTGGACGATGGCGGCGAACATGTTGGTCGTGAAGGCCGGCTGACCGGGAACCGGGGGCGGTCCGGGATCGAAGGGCACGGCAGGTTCATACGGTTCGCGGGTCGGATCCCAGACGTAGAAGTAGTCGTTCGAGCCGGTGGCGTTGCCGTTGGGCGGAGGCCGACGGCCGATCGGGCTGTCGTCGCCATCCCGGTCTTCCTGAGCGATCACGTTATTGCCGGTGGTCGTGAAGGTTTCCGGCTCTGGATCGCGGTCGGTGTTGTGCCATGTCACCGTGGACAGAAACGGGAAGCCATTGGCCAAAGGATCGGCAGGATTGATCTGCACGCTGAAATTGCCTTCATGCGGCCCGGCGAAGCGATAGTGCAGGACGCGGTAGCTGTCGTTCTGGTAGTAGTTGTAGCGGTTCCAGATCTGCCCGGTCTGCGCATCCACGTTGATTTCGTACCATTCGCTGCGATTGAGCGGGGATTCGATGACCGTGTGCCACACCAGACGGGTTTCGCCCTTCTGGATCGGCAGCAACCGCAGAGCCACGGGGATGTCTTGCCGGGAAACCTCCGCGCTGCGGTAAACCTGAGCCTGCGTCGGGCCGCCTCGGTTCTCCACCAGTTGCAGCGGCTGCGTCACCTGGATGCCCATGTTCTGAGCGGCCAAGGTGATGGCCTGCGTTTGCGTGAGCGTCGGCGTCAGGGTGTTGACCGAACCGGCCAAGTCGGGCACCAGGTTGTTGCCCAGCATGATCAGCCGACCGTTGGGCATCACGCTGCCGTTGGCCTTCCCGTGGAACACAGGGATCCCCTGATAGACTTGCTGCAAGTACACGTGGGTGATCGCCTTGCCCACCGTGTTGGTGTACATGTCGGTCGTGGTCAGGTTCTCCACGTCGCTGTCGGTCAGGCCCAGCGCCTGTTTGTTGGCATAGATGAACTGGAGCACGACATCGCGCGGCGGCAAGGAGGACTTCTCCGTCAGGAAGCCGCCGGCATTGATCATGCTGGACGGACGGCCGAACACTGTATTGACGTTCACCCGCAAGCCGGGCAGGCTCCGCTGGAGATTCTGCAAGGCCACGATCTGTTGCTGCGACAAGCCGACGCGCTGTCCGGTCAGATACGGAGTCCGCACGTCGAAGCTGCCGTTGCTGATGAAGATGCCGGTGGAGGGTCGACCCGGCGTCACAGGGCCGCCCAGTTCGTAAACGTTGGTCAACAAGCCTTGCTGGGACGCGCTGGCGGAGCGGGGCACGACCTGACCCGACTCGCCGGCCATCGGGCCCACGCTAACGACGAAGACCCCGCCCATCTCCGCCATTTCGGAGGTGCTGCCGGAGTTGTGATTCACGGACCCGACCTTGGGAAGCTCGCCGGCGCTGCCGCCGAGCCATGCCGAGGCACCCAGCACAGCGCCGCCGCCGCTCGAACTGCTGGAAACGTTCAGGGAACCGAAAGAATTGAGAACGGTCGAACTCGAGTCCGAACCGAAGACTTGCTTGATGACCGTCGGTTCCGCCGGCTTGTCGCCGGTCGCGGCCTTGGGGGGCAGAACTGCGGGAAGGGTCTGGGGCTTACTGCCGCTAAAAAGGTCCGAGGCAAGGCGGGCGACAGCGCCCTTGGCATTCTCTGACCCTTGTCCGCTGGCGGCGGTTTTCAACGCCAGGCCGGCGGCGAACGCCGATGTTGCTCCCAGACTCAGTATGCTGCCGGGAGCATTCCGATCTTCCAACGGTTCCACAAGGGGACGAAAGCGAGTGATGCTGGGAATCTGTCGGCGGCGTGGCCTCGATTTCACGGAAAGCTCCTCCCACGGGTGCAGTCGGGCGATTGTGCTTTGGATGTCACCAGGAGAAAATTCGTCACGTTGGTCGTGCCGCGAAATATCAGCCCGACAAGCGCTGATGCCCGGTGCCAGCGGAAGCGGACGCACGGTACCTTGTTGTCCGGGCCGATAATGCAACCAATTTCTACGTTATCCGCGGACACTTCCCCGGCTCAAGGCGACTTTTTCCTCAGTGCGGCTAAAGACAGGCGCAGGTAACGATTGTGCTGAATTGCCCAACCGTACCGACCCGCCTGTCGGATTCGCCGTCTGATCCCGGCCGCGAGTCCTGAACGAGCCGGCGCCTCGGATTTGACGAATCCCACCCCGCTTGGAAACAATAGCCTCAGGAAGCCGGTTGTCGGCCCGTCCCAGGGCGGCGAGGCCGGCTGAACCGGCGCTCCTGCTACGGGATAGTGCCTCAAGGAGCCTTGATGCGCACACTTTTTCGGACAGTCATCGTCACGGCCATCCTGTTCCTCATGCCTGGCCTGCTGTGGGCACAGGCGCGCAACGCCAATGAGTTGACTCCGGAACGGGTCCGGGCCGCGATCCGTAACGGCATCGAATATCTTAAGGCCCACCAGGGACGCGACGGCAGCTGGGAACATCTCTCCATCTCGGCCGGCCGCAACAAGGGCGGACTGACGGCCCTGGCCATGCTTGCTCTCCTGGAAGCGGGCGTCGATCCCGACGATCAGACCATCGTGGACGGCCTGCGGTATCTGCGGGCTGTGCAATCCGAGGAAACCTACGTCGTGGCCTTGCAAACAATGGTGCTGGCCCACGCCAAGCCGGAACAGGATCAGAATCAGATCAAGGCCAACGTGGATTGGCTGAAACAAACGGCCAAGCGGGACGTCAACGGCCGGTTGCGCGGGTGGGGCTATCCCCGTGGCATCGAAGGAGCCGACAACTCCAACTCCCAGTATGCCGTCCTCGCTCTCCGCGAAGCCAGCCAGGCCGGCATCGGCATTGATGACACGCTCTGGAAAGAGATTCAGGATTTCTACGTCCGCACCCAGTTGCCCAACGGCGGCTGGCCCTACCGCAGCGACGGACTCCGAGGCGAAACCGACCGGCTGACCATGACCGCGGCCGGCGTGTGCGGATTGCTCATCGCCGGGATGCAGCTGTACTGCAACCAGGAGACCATCGACCCGCAAACCGGAGCCATCAGCAACTGCGGCCGATTCGAGCCGAACGACCCCCTGACCCGCGGCTTCCGTCGCCTCGCCGACCGCTTCACCGTCGATTATCCGATGTTCCGCTACTACAACCTCTACGGCCTGGAGCGGGCCGGTCGGCTGTCCGGGCAACGCTTCTTCGTCGGTCAGGCCGGGCAAGCCTACGACTGGTACCGGGCCGGGGCCGAGTTCCTCGTTCGCACCCAGATTCTTCCCGAAGGCTGCTGGCGGGGCGACAACGCGCTCGATGGCCACCCGATCATCGCCACCAGCTTCGCCCTGTTGTTCCTGGCCAAGGGCAAGACGCCCGTGCTTATCCACAAGATGGTCCACGGCCTGCCGCTCCAGCAGCGCGGTCTGGTGGGCGACTGGAACAACGACCGCAACGACGTCCGCAACCTCACCGAGTTTTGCAGCAAGGAAATCTTCCGCAAGGACGGACGACCGGTGCCACTCACCTGGCAGATCTTCGACGCCAGCAAGCTCGATCCCGCCGATCCCCAGTCGGTCGCCGAGATGCTCCAGGCTCCCATCCTGTACATCACCGGCCATCTGCCGCCGCAATTCACCGACGGCGAAAAGAAACTGCTCCGCGACTTCGTCGAGCAGGGCGGCTTCATCCTTGCCGAGGCCTGCTGCGGCCGCAAGGAGTTCGATCAGGGCTTCCGCAAGCTGGTTCGAGAAATCTGGAGGGACCAGCCCGAACGCACCCTGGAACCGCTCGAAGAGGGCCATCCGGTGTGGACGGCAGCCTTCCCCGTCGCTCCCGGCTCGTTTCGCCTGGAGGGCATCAGCTTCGGGTGCAAGACCAGCGTCATCTACTCGCCTGAGGACCTGTCCTGCCACTGGGAATCGAACCGTTTCAACGGACCCGACGCCCGCACCCAACTCGCCTTCCGCCTCGGGGCCAACATCGTCGCCTACGCCACCGGCCTGGAGCCGCCGGAAGACAAGCTCACCAAGATCAACGTCGTGCCTGACCGCGAAGACGTCATCCACCGCAGCCATCTCCAAGCTGCTCAAATCAACTACGGCGGACGCGACTGGCAGCCCGCTCCCAAGGCCATGCGCAACCTCATGGACCATGTCCGCAAGGAGTACGGCATCGACGTCATTCTTCAGACCCGCGCCATGCTTCCCACCGACCCCAATCTGCCCGATTACAAGTTCGTGTACATGCACGGCCGACGGGAGTTCACGATTCCGGAGGAGGGCCGCAAACGTCTGCGGGAACATTTGGAAACGGGGGGCTTGCTCCTGGCCGACGCCTGCTGCGGCGATGAGAAGTTCGATAAGTCCTTCCGCACCCTGATGCAGCAGATGTTCCCGGATCGGAAACTGGAGCCGATCAAGCTCGACGATCCGCTCTTCAGCGAACGGGTCGGCAGGCGGATCACGACGGTGCAGTGCCGCACCCAGCGCGGCGCTCCCTACGCCCCGATGGCCCCGCAACTGGAAGGCATCCGCCTGGACCCCGGCGATCTGCGCAGTCCGTGGATCGTCGTGTACAGCAAATATGATTTGGGATGCGCTCTGGACCGGCATTCGACCACCGACTGCCTCGGCTACAGTCACGAAAGCGCTCTCGAACTGGCTGCCCAGGTCGTGCTTTATGCGTTGAAAGAGTAATCTTGGTTCGCTGAACCAAGGCGAGGGGGAAAAGGCCCATGACGCCTCTGCCACGGGGATTCGTGTTCGCTGGCGTTCCTTCCGGGCTGCGGAGCGAACCGGGTCGAAGAGACCTGGCCCTGATCGTCAGCCGCGTTCCCGCTGCCGCCGCCGGCGTCTTCACCCTCAACCGGGTCTGTGCCGCTCCTGTCCAGGTGACTCGGCAACGGGTTCCCCGGGCCGACGCTCGCGGCATCGTCGTCTGCTCCGGCAACGCCAACGCTTGCACCGGCAAACAGGGAGTGGAAGACGCCCTCCGCATGGCGGTTCTCGTCGCCGAGGAGCTGGGCTGCGACCCGGAGCAGATCCTGGTCTGTTCCACGGGCATCATCGGCAGGCCGCTGCCGATGCCCACCATCGAAGCGGGCATTCGCACCGCGGCGAAGCAGCTCGACGACACCGAGGCCGCCTTGATCGACGTGGCCCACGCCATTCTGACCACCGACACCCGACCGAAGACCTGTCATCGGACGCTCCAGCTCGGTGCGAGCCAGATCCGCCTGACCGGCATCGCCAAGGGAGCGGCCATGATCGGACCGAACCTGGCGACCATGCTCGGCTTCGTGCTGACGGACGCCGTGGTCGCCCCCGACCACTTGCAGAACATCCTGCGTCGTGCCGCGGATCGCTCCTTCAACTGCATCAGCGTCGAAGGCCACATGAGCACCAACGACACGGTGCTGCTGCTGGCCAACGGTCGAGCCGTGGGAGCGGAACCGCTCGTTGGTCCCGATCTCGACGCCTTCGCCGCCGCCGTCGAGGAGGTGTGTGTCCATCTGGCCCGGGAAATCGCTGACGACGCCGAGGGCATTTCCCATCTCATCGTCATCGACGTGGAGGGAACGCGCACCGAGGAGGAAGCGCGACGCGTGGCCAAGACGATTGCCGAAAGCGCCCTGGTCAAAACGGCGGTCTTCGGGGCCGATCCGAACTGGGGCCGGATCGTTTCCGCCGCCGGCTATTCCGGCGTGGACTTCCGCGAAGAAGACCTGTCGCTGTGGCTGGGCGACATGCTGCTGTACGACCGGGGCATGCCGCAGCCGTTCGATGCCGGGGCCGCGTCGGCGTACCTGCGAAACAACCGGGAAATCCAAATGAAATTGGTGTTCACGCTGGGAAACGCCCGCTGTCGGTTCTGGACCTGCGATCTGGGCTACGAATACATTCGGCTCAACGCCGAGTACACGACGTGAGCCGAGGACGGCCCTGGGACCGTGCGGAAAGCTCCGGTCGTGACCTCGAAAATGCCTCCGGGAACTTTGACCCGGCTGTGACTGCTCTGGCCGAGTCCATTTTCCGGTGTCTTATAATGGCTTGCGTATGGCACTGATTGAACTGGAGCAGATCGGCCGCCGCTTCGGAAATCACGTCGCGCTTCGCGATGTCACGCTGCGTTTGGAGCCGGGGCGGATCGGGCTATTGGGTCCCAATGGCGCGGGCAAAAGCACCCTGTTGAAGATTCTCATGGGTCTGCTCAAGCCGTCCGAAGGACAGGGACGGCTCATGGACGTGGACATCCGCACCGGCGGCATCCGCCTCCGTCGTCTGATCGGCTACATGTCCGAAGCGGACGCTCTGGTTCCCGGATTGCGCGGTGCCGAATACGTCGCCCTGGCCGGACAACTCTACGGCATGCCGCGCGGCGAGGCCCATCGCCGCGCTCACGAAGTGCTGACCTATCTGGGTCTGGAAGAGGCCCGCTACCGCCGTTTGGAAGAATACTCCACGGGCATGAAGCAGCGGTTGAAGCTGGCTCAGGCCCTGGTCCACGATCCCCCGTTGCTGTTCCTTGACGAGCCGACCAGCGGTCTCGACCCCGCCGGGCGGGACGCCATGCTGCGGCTGCTTTTGACTCTGGGTCGGGATCATGGCAAGTCGTTCATCCTCTCCACGCACCTGCTTAACGACGTGGAACGCGTCTGCGAAACCGTGGTGATCCTCTACCGGGGGCGGGTCATCGAGCAGGGACGCACCGAGGAACTGCGGACCAGCCGTTACGACCGCTACCGGCTCCAGATCGAAGGGCGGCTCGGCGGTTTGATCGACGATTTGCGGGCCGAGGGCGTTCAGGTGCTCACTGCAACACGGGGACGACGGGCCGTGCCGCTGGGGGCGGAGGTTGACGTCGAACTGGGCGACAACGGCCGGGCGTCTCTGGCCGAACTCGTGGTGCTCGTGCCGCAGGACTGGCGCACCCGCTTGTTTTTCACCCTCGCCGACAATCGCGGGGTCGTCATCCGCGGCTTGCAGCGCGACGACGAGGACCTGGAGCAGATCTTCCACCGCAAAATCCAGGAAACGGGAACCAGGGAGGCAGCCGGGCATGGGACGCATTAACCTGCTTGGCTATCGGCCGTGGCAAGGCACTCTGCACGGGGCCTGGATGACTCCCTGGCCTGTCAGTCGCGTCGCCCTGGGCATGGTCTTCCGCCGCAAGCTTTTCTGGCTGCTGTACGCTCTGGGGCTGTTCCACTTCCTCGTCTATTTCGGCGGCATCTACCTGTTCTACCAGATCGACATCCCCTCGCTGGCCGGCAGCAACCCGCAGGTCATCCGCTTCTGGACCGACACCGTCCGGGCCATCCAGGAGCAACTCTACATGGCCGGAACCAAGGAGACCTACCGCAACTTCATCTGGCTTCAGGGCTACGTCGTCATGGCGGTCCTCGCTCTGGCCGGAGCGATCCTGATCGGCAACGACTACCAGTACGGCAGCCTGCCTTTTTATCTTTCCAAGCCGCTGAACCGCTGGCACTACCTGGCCGGAAAGTTTCTGGCCGTCGCGTTGTTCGTCAACATGCTGACGACTTTGCCGGCCCTGATCTTGTTTGCCGAATGCTCTTTGATGGAGGGTTGGAACTACATTGAAAACCGGGCCGAGTTGCTGGTGGGCATTCTGGGCTATGGGGCGGTGCTGTCGGTGTGTCTGGGTTTGCTGGTGCTGGCGGTGGCGTCGTGGGTCCGCAAGACGGTGCCGCTGATCATGGTCTGGGTCGGCATTCTGTTCTTCGGCCGGGCCGTGGCCGATTCGCTGGTGGACGGCCTGGGTCTGGACGCCCGTTGGCGGCTGGTGGATATGTGGAACAACATGTACCTGCTGGGGTCGTGGTGCCTCGATGTCGCTCCGCAGCTGGAAGCGGGGCGACGGTTCATCACCCGACCGCAGCCGGAAGCCTGGGAAGCGGCCGTGGTAGTCGCGGCGGTGTGTGGCCTATGCCTGCTATATCTGGACAGACGGATCCGGGCGGTCGAAATCGTCCGGTGATGGACGCAGTGGCTTCGGAGCGAGCGGCACTGGCGGAGCGCTTGCCGGAGGCCTTGACGCGCTCCGCCTCGCCTGATGGCAGTCCCGCGCCGATCCTCCAGTTCGACCGGGTCAGCAAGTGGTATGGCCCGGTCATCGGCCTCAACGAAGTTTCCTTCCACCTGGAACCGGGCATCACGGGTCTGGTCGGTCCCAACGGTGCAGGTAAAAGCACGCTGATGAAACTGGCCACCGGACAACTGCGGCCCAGCCTCGGCGTCGTGACCGTGCTGGGCAAATCAGCCTGGTCGGCGGAGGCCAAGTGGCACGTCGGCTACTGTCCCGAATCGGACGTGTTCTACGAGGAGATGTCCGGCCGGGACTTCGTGCGGGCCATCGCCCGGCTCTCCGGCTTCGGGGCCCAGGAGGCGGCCCAACGGGCCGAGCGCGCCCTGGAATTGGTGGGCATGAGCGACCAGGCCCATCGCTGCGTTCGCGGCTATTCCAAAGGGATGCGGCAGCGGATCAAGCTGGCCCAGGCCCTCGTGCATGATCCCGAACTGCTGATCCTCGACGAGCCGATGAACGGGATCGATCCGGTGGTGCGGCGCGATCTGCATCGGCTGTTTTTCGACCTCGCGGAACAGGGCAAGTCGTTGCTCATCTCCAGTCATCAACTGGAGGAACTGGAGCGGCTGACGGATCGGGTCATGGTGGTGGCACGCGGACGGTTGCTGGCTCAGGGGACCGTGACGGAAATCCGCGACATGTTCGAGAATCAGCCGTTGACGGTCCGCATCGGTTGCGACCGGCCTCGGGAGTTGGCGGGGGCCTTGCTTCGGCTGCCGGAGGTGCTGGGCGTCGAGCTGGGAGCAGGGGGCATGGTCACGGTGCGGGCCCGACAGCCGCAACGCTTTTACCGGGCCTTCGGGCAACTGGTCCTGGAGGAGAATCTGGACGTGACGCACCTGGAAACTACCGACTGCTCGACCCAGGCCATTCTGGAGTATGTGTTGCAGGAGAGTCTATGAGCACGGTTGCCCAGCGCGGCAGTGCCTGGACAGCGTGGGCCTATCTGACGGCCTTGTCCTTCCGCCGGTTGTGGTGGACGTGGCATACGTTCGCGGCGGTGCTGTTACTGGCCTTGATGGCTTTGGTGGTGCTGGGCGGCTCGATCTGGCGACTGCACGAACACGGCGAATGGGGCTGGACGGCCATCGGCTTTTCCCGCACGGTCCTGCTGGGGTTGTATCTCGGCTTCCTGCTGCCGCTGCTGAGCCTAGCCTTCGCCTCGCAGAGCCTCGGCGGCGAGTGGGAAGACCGGACGCTGATCTGGATTCTGACCCGGCCATTGCCGCGGCCGTGGGTTTATCTGGCCAAGTTCCTGGCGGCGTTGCCGTGGACGTTCGGCCTGACGCTGGGCGGCTGGTTTCTGCTGGGGGCGCTGGGAGGGGGCAACGCGCTGTGGGCGGCGGCGCAGTTGTGGCCTGCCGCTGCCTTGGGCACGCTGACCTACGTTTGCCTGTTTCAGCTGCTCGGTGCCGCTTTCCGCCGTTCGACGATCATCGGCGTCGCTTATGCTTTCGTGGTGGAAACCCTGGTCGGAAGCATGCCCGGAATGGTCAAGCGGATCAGCGTCACCTTCTATTCCAAATGCGTGCTGTACGACCTGGCGGCCCGCGTCGGCCTGGATCGGCCCAGCGGAACGCATCGCAGCGGTGTCGTCCCGGAACGTGCCTTTTTCTTTCTGCCCGTGGATGGCTGGACGGCGGTCGCGGTGCTGGTGACGGCGGCTGCGGTCCTGTTCGCCATCGGCATGATCGTTTTTTCCCAGCGGGAGTACCGTGATTTGACCTGAGACGAGGCAAGGCCATGAAACCGACCCCCGAGCCGCAACCCGCTGCCGAGGCCGTCCTGGGCGGCACCGAGTTTTTGGAAATGCTCAGGCAAGCCTTCGCCCGCCAGCCGACTCGGGTGAAGGATGAAGATTTCGTCCCGCTCTCGCTCACCGTGGCCATCAGCCGAGAGGCCGGCTCTCGCGGCGGCACCATCGGACGACGGGTCGGCAAGAAACTCGGCTGGCAGGTCTATCACCAGGAACTGCTCGAATATCTGGCCCAGGAGCCGTATCTCAGCCGCGAACTGTTCGAGGTCCTCGACCCGGCCGCGGCCGCTTGGGTCGAAGAGCGCGTCTCCCGGCTGGCCCCGTCGGCGGACAGCTTGCGCCCGGAGGTCCGCTCGCTGATGCGGACCATTCTGGCCATCGGCGCCCGGGGAGACGCGGTCATCATCGGCCGCGGCGCCGGCTGCCTCCTGCCTGCGTCCTCGACCTTGCACGTCCGCATCGTCGCTCCTCTGGCCGACCGCGTGACGTACCTGAGTCAATTGGAACGGCTGACTCGGGAAAAAGCGGCGGAACAGGTCGAACTCCGGGACAAAGAACGTGCGGCATTCGTGACCGAGCACTTCGGCCGTCAGATCCACGACCCGCATCAGTACGACCTCGTGCTTAACTCCAGCCTGCTGGGCGAGGAATTGTGCGCGGACCTGATCGCCCGGGCGGCCCGGACCAAGCTCGAAAGCCGGGATCGGGAAGGCGGTGCCAGCCGGTCCGCGATTCCGGAACTGGTCTGATGTCCAATTCCGCCTCCTGTCCGCCGGAGCTTTTGGAAGCGGCTCGGCTAGATCGCCCCGTGGCCGCCGTGGTCCTCGGCTCCGGATTCGGCAGCCTTGTCGGGCGGGTCAAGCCGCTTTGCGCCGTTCCTTTTTCCGCCTGCCCTCCCCTGGCTCCCCCGACCGTGCCTGGGCACGAGGGCAAGGTCCTCCTCGGACTTTGGAACCGGGTTAGCGTGCTGCTCTTTTCCGGTCGCAACCACCTCTACGAAGGCCATTCCCGCGAAACGATTGTCGCTCCGATTCGTTTGGCTGATCACCTCGGCATTGGCTCGGTGGTTCTGACCAGCGCTGCGGGAGGCATCCGGGAAGACCTGACGCCGGGTAAACTTCTGATCGCAGAGCGGATTCTGGACTGGACACGGCCCGGTCCACGCATCAGCGATCCGATTCCACTTGCGCATTCCGAATCGCTGAGGCGATGTCTCTCCGCTTCCGCCTCGCGCCTGGGATGGACCGGGACATCGGGAAGCTATGCCGGGGTGCTGGGACCGTGCTACGAGACGCCGGCGGAGATTCGAGCATTGCGCGCAGTCGGAGCCGATGCCGTGGGCATGTCCACGGTCCACGAGGCTGCCGAGGCAATCGCGCGCGGGCTGGCCTGCGTGGCAGTGTCGTGCATCACGAATCGGGCGGCGGGCCTGAGCGGCGAGCGGCTTAGCCATGCCGAAGTGCTGGCCGAATCGGAGCGACAGCACCAACGGCTCGGCGATCTGCTCGAGGACTTCCTTCTCCATCTGCTGTCATGAACATTGCCCACGTCGCGGCGATTCCACTGGCACAGCGTCGCCCCAGCGGGTAGCTTGAGCATCGGAGGGGGACCGCGGAATCAAAACAGCAGGGGCCTTTCACTCGGGGGGCAGGCGATGGCACAGGAAGGCAAGCCGGCTGTCGAAGTCAAGGTCGGCAACTCGGTGCTCGACGTGTACCAGAACGGTCAGCCATTTTTCGTGTACAACTTCGACAACGATCAGGCGGGCTTGTACAAGCCCTATTTCCATCCCGTCTTCGGGCCGAACAACTGGCCGATCACGCAGAACGGCGAATTTCCCGGCACCTATCGCGGCCACTATTGGCACCACGGCATCTTCCTCGGGCATCGGGCCGTCAGCCACAAGACCGACGCCGGAGCAAGAACTTCCAATTTCTGGGAGGAAAAGATCGGAGAATGCGGCGGGCTGGCCCACATCGGCTTCATCATGACCGAGAGCGGGCCAGTGGGCGGCTTCCAGGAACAGATCATCTGGCGGAGCGTGGACGGACGGGATGTCTTGCAGGAGACGCGGACCGTGGTGGTGCCCGCTCCCGATCCAAACAAGCCGGGCTTCCGCATCATCGACCTGCTGCTCCAGTTCCGCGCGCCTAATGGACTGGTGCGCTTCGAGCAGTCGCCTTACAACCTGCTGGCCTGCCGGGTCATCAACGCCCTGTGTCCCAAGCCGCAGAAGGAGAGCTACACGAAGCAGTACGGAAACCTGGCCGATTTCCGACCGTTGACCCGCTTCGGCAAGCTCACTACCTCCGAGGGCCAGGAGAACGATGATGTCCGGGGCAGCCGGGCCAAGTGGTGCGACTTCAGCGGGCCTCTCGACAACGTCAACACCGGCGGTATCGCCATCCTGGACCATCCGCTCAACCCGCGGCACCCGACGCCGTGGAACACGCTCAACAACATGACCTTCATGGCCAGTTTCACCTACCAGGAGTTCTTCGAGCTGCCGCCCGACAAGGAACTGCGGTTGCGGTACCGGATCCTGATCCACCCAGGCACGGCCCAGGAAGCGGACGTCGAGGGCGCCTGGCAGGATTTCGCCCACCGGATGTAGGTCCGGGTTCACCGAAACCGCAAGCGCACTGATCCGCCCCCGGGATTGCCCGGTCAGGTTATTTCGACTCTGGGACTGGCCAATCGAGGACCTGACCGTCTGCCCGCAAGCGTTCCCGCAACCGGTCGTAGGGGACGTCCTGGACGGCCACACCCAGGTCCACGGCCAAGCAGGCGGCCGTGGCCGCCGACTGCCCCAGCACCATGAAGACCGGCTCCATGCGGATGGAACCGTAGGCGATGTGCGACGCCGACAGACACACCGGCACCAGCAGGTTTTCGCAATGCTGCTTCCGCGGCCGGATGGAGCGATAGCTGATGCGATAGGGTTTAACACCCACCTGAATATCGCCCTCATTGCGGACATGGCCTTCCGGGGTCACATACCGCTGCACGTTATGCGAATCCATGTTATAAGCCCCCAGACCGACCGGATCTTCGGCCACGATCCGCTGCTGGCAGTGGTTTTGATTCATGACATATTCCGAGATCATCCGCCGGGCCTCGCGGATGTAAAGCTGATGGGGCCAGTTGTCGTTATCCGTAAACTCATCACGGGCCAGCCCGAGACGTTGGAACTCTTTGCGAACCTCTTCAGGCACGCGGGGGTGATTGGCCAAGGTGTACATCAAACCCATCTGATAGCGCTTATGGTCTGCGATAATCCTTTCGCGCGTGGCATAATCGCCGTCGGGATAGTCATAATTTGCTCCCAGGTAGTCCGTGGAGATGGCGTAGTTATTGTTCGTGTCGGTCTTGCGGTTCGGCATCCAGACGGGGTTCCAGGGCACACGGTGATCGCCGGCCTCGAAGTTGCGCAGCAGCAGCTCGTAGGTCCGCTCGTCATAGCCATCCGGTCTGGGCCAGGGCCGCCGGTTTTCCGGCACGTCCGTCGTACACATCCGGAAGCAGTAAGCCTGAACGCGGCGGTCTCCTTCGCCGTCTTCTCCCGGCGGCTCGGACTGCACCAGAGGCAGCAGGCCGGAACTGCGATCTCCCGGCACCACGAAAGGACTGACCAACTTTATAAACTGGTGATGAATGGCATTCACCTTTTGCACGCCGTTTAAAGTTTCGTTATACACCCGATTGGCTTCGCGTCCCACGTGATAAGGCACGCTGGCCCTGGCCATCAGGTCGCCTTCGTAGGTGGCGTCAATGAAGACCTTGCCGCGAAACTCCTGGCCGCTTTCCATCGTGATGGCAACGATGCGTTGATTGTGCATATGCACGCCGCCCCGCAGGTCGAGCCGTTCCCCGAAGACTACGGGGACTTGGGCCTCACGAATCCATTGCCGATAAATCTCCTCGGCGACATGGGGTTCGAATGTCCACATTTCCACTTCGCCGGGTCGTTGACGGGGGGAGCGATAGTCCTCGCGCTTTTGCCACTTCCAGGCCGAAGGTTGCCGGTAATACGAGCCGACCCGGCGATAAAACTCGCGGGCCAGTCCTCCAATGGCAGCCTTGTTGCCGATGTCGGTAGCCCCAAGCCCGCCTGAAGTCAACCCGCCGAGATGTCGGCCCGGTTCGATGAGCACGACGGTCTTGCCCATCTGGCGACACTGGACGGCGGCGATCACTCCTGCCGACGTGCCGCCATACACGACCACATCGAAGGAATTACCTTGCATAGGCTGGACGGCCCATGCGGGCATGCAGGCGAGGACAGGAAGACAGGCAGCCGCGATCAGCAGAATCGCTTTCATGTCCCTTCCCCCTGGCGTTTGCAATCTCGTCGCATCGCCGTGCCGTCAAGCGGACGCTCCGAAGCAAGCTGGGTCGTCTTTCCCGCCGCGGCTTGCCGACTATAGCCTGCCAGGTGAAGAGGATCAAGAGGCGGGGAGGGGAGGGGCTGACGACCCGTGGAAGACTTCCGACAAGTCGTCAAGGCCCCTCACCGGCTCGCTCCGCCTCCTGGGCAAAGAGAATTTTTGCTAAACTGACTCCCCGGCCTTCCGGGCCATCACCCTGGCCTGCTTATGCAGACGGCATCGTAATGCCCGGCAAGGTGCTGACAATCTTCCAGAACTCGTCCTTTTGCCAGTCAGTGAGCTGGCCGTCATTGTTCGCGCTGTCAATAACGGTGTCCAACATCGCAACTTGCTCGGTCGTAAAGGAAAGGGGCTTGGTATGGCGATTCTGCTCGCGGAACCAGCTCAACAGGGATTGACAACGCGGATCACCGGAGGCATGGGGAGATTGCTCCAGCCGATTGAGGATATCGTTGAAGTTACGGCGGAAGCGGCGAGAGAACCGCCCTTGGCAATCGTGCAGCATCGTCAGAAGGTGAGCGGCCTCCGCAATCCACTGCGCCTCGTCGGCCCCTTCGCCAGGAACGGGCGGGGCAGTCCACAATCCTGTATCAATAGAATCACAAAAGTCCCGCGGAGCAGTAAGGAAATGAAACTCCGGCCTGGCCACCGCTTCTCTTCTGAAATAGCTTCCCGATTGAGGGTTTATGAAATACTGCACTGAAGCGAACGGGCCAGGAGACTTGCTAAATCTCACGAAGAGGTGACTCAGATACTCCCGGCTAACGCCAGCGGCGACGACCTCTGTCTTCGGAGCTTCCAGAAGCTCATCTCCCTGTCGCTTGACGACCGCCACCAGGGACATCTCCCTGCTGGCCAGACCGAAGCGTTGACTGAGCGCTTTTAAGCGCTTCCTGGTTTCGTCATCGGTCGTGAAACCGTGACCCTGACAATCCACGATCAGCCGCGCCCCACGCAGCAAGGCAACGGTCTCGCCCAGATCCTTCGTTGGGCATTCTTCCGCGAGTGCCAGGCTCTTAGTCATCCCCTCCGAAGACCAAGTCAGGGTGAATTGCGGAACCTCATCGATATCAGTGTCCCCCATGATCACCAGCGGACACCCCGCGAAGACCGCCTGGGAAAGTTCCGGTTGGATCCGCAGCGACCGGGACGTGGATGTCACGCGCAGTTCTGAAGCGACGCATCCGCCCAGAATGCCGGCTAAATCGTGACAGGACTCCTCGGTCGATTCGCCCGGTAGGATGGTCCGGCAGACACCGCCGGTTCCCCGGCTCAAGATGTCGAGAAACCGCTCCTGACCCTCCTCGCAAACGCCAAGCACATGGATCGCATTCCCAACTTGCAGGCTTTGCTAATGATGGCCTCCGTGCCAAAAACGCTGCCATCCGTAATCAAGACCATGTCACTGCCGGGATTGGAGCAAGTTACGGCCTGTTCCAGTCCGCCCAGAAGTTCCGTGCCTCCGGTAGCTTGCAGTTTCTTCAGGAAGCGGTTGGCCTTTTGAACGGACTCCGGAGTTGCCCGGCTCTGTTTCTTCCACAGGGCTGTAGCGACACTCTCAAAAGCCACAATGTTAAACTCGTCCTCGGGGGACAGACGGGCCAGTAGTTTGTGAATCAATTCCTTGGCGGTTTGCAGAGGCTTGCCTTCCATAGAGCCGGAGTGATCGACAACGAATGTCACGCGGCGACCTTGCTTGACTGGCAGACCCAGTTCGCTGGAGGGCACGGTGAAGATAAAGTGCCGACGGCCGTCCGGCCCTTTTCCTGAGAAGCCCATACGCCCATACGCCGCGGCTGGTCGAAGCGGACGTCCAGCACCAGGTCATGGTCGGGAACCTGCTCGACATCGGCCAGTTTCCCCGTGTAGCCGTCGGCGTTCGGCTCCATGCGGATCGTATGGGACGGCGAGGAGAGGGAGACGCTGTTGCCCGGCGTCAGCAGCTTGAGGTTCAGGCCGATCCGGTGCAAACGGTCGGGGTTGTTGGTCCACGAGGGCAGAATCATATCGCCGAACTCGGGGGGCAAATCCAGACGAAGGTCCCCGAAGTCGTCGCTGCTGACCACTGCTTGCGCGTGATAACCAGGGGCAAGGTGAACGGAAACCGGAAGCGAAAGCCGTGGTCGTGCGGTTCCGTGCCGGCCAGCAGGTCGAGGGTGACGATGACCGTCTCCTCGGGCCGCAGATTGCCGAGACAGATGTTGACCACGCCGTCTTGGTATTCCCGCGCTAAAGTCGCCATATGGCCCTATTGCAAAGCGTCTTCGTAGATTGCTTCCGCTTGCTTAGTCTCTCGCAACTCGGAGTGGATCTCAAAGGTTTCGCCACGGACGTGGAAGCCCTTCATGGCTCCGTCGCGCGGCAACATAAAAGCGTAAATCACCTCGGCGGGCCGGGGTTCTGCCGAGCGGAACAGGTGCTGGATCCTGAGGCGCGCCCCCACGGGCAGGAGCGTCCCAGAGACTACGACCTGCTGCAAGTTCAGCTTCAAGTCGCTGCCATCCGGCTTGCGAATCGAGCATAACTCATGGCGCTCCACAGTGGGCTTCGAAATCGTCGTCATGGGAAACAGCTTCCGAGTGAGAAGAGGACCAAGGCAACAGATGTGCACAAGTGGCTAACCACGTTCTTAGTTGATGCAGACGCCACGGGGGAACATCGGCACGCAAAGCGACCACGACATCCTCTGCTAAAGCATATGACCACCAGAGATGAGGCTGGATGTCCGCTGCACGCCCAGGGCTTGCGGGCTGCAAGCGGGCCTGGATCTCTGCCAGGCTCAGCCCTTCGCGTTGCCAACGCAGGATGGCTTGCAAGCGCTCCAGATGCTCGGGACCATAGCAGGCGTTGCGCCCCCCTCTGCGCGGACCCGGCAACAGTCCCCGGCTGACATAATACCGGATCGTCCGCGGCGACACGCCTGACTTCTGCGCCAACTCCTGGATTCCGAAACCTTCCGGCGTCGTCATCTGTGTCTTCGTCCTACCTAAACGATCCATTGGCCATTATCGCAGCAAATTCGTCAGTGTCAAGTAGTGTCACAGTTTTTCGGGAATTCTGCCTGTCCATTCCCCGGCGGACAGTCCGATGCACTTCGCAGCGGCCCGAAACAAACAACTGACGCTGACAACGCCCAAGGCTTGGGGTTAAGCTGCAATAGGGATGACTGTCCCTGGCGTTCGGGGTGCGCGCTGGACAAGCGTAGGGCCGAAAGCCGATGGGAGTTTCCAGCCAGGAAATCGACTTTCGAGAGTTGTTGCGCGAAGTTGTTACGCCATGCCATGACGAAATGTTTCAGCAGCGTGCAGCAAGCGACTGGCAGACAATGACTTCCGGCTAGATTGCTGGTTCGGATCGCATGGCGGGCTTGGCCCTGCGAAATGTTGCGCTCCCTTTCGGCGAAGCAAGGACTGGCACTGCGGATATAATGGGCGTGATGTCAGAAGCGGACGTATTGGGCGGAACTCGATCTGGAAAAGGCCCATGAAGCGTGAATGGAAAATGTTGCGCTGGCTTCTCGCCACGGTCTGTGTCGTGGCCGTTGCCGTCCGGGTTGAGGCCAAGGAGCCTTTCCGTTACCCCGAGGCTCGCTATGGTCAGGGGGAGTTGCGCTACATCAACCAGGTCCCCGTCTTGTTTGTCGAGGGAACGCCGGAGGAGATCGGCACCCAGGTGGCCGAGTTGGGCCTGAAACCGAGCCGCCAATTGCTGAACTATCCGAAAGATGTGCTGCACCACTTCTCCGCCGGGTTTTCATGGAAGCTGTTCGTTCTGGCAGGCAAGCGGCTGGAGCGAAACTTTCCCGACGACTACAAGAGGGAATTAGATGCGATAGTGCAGGCCGGCGTGGATCGGGAACGCCTGGTCACCGCCAACACCATGTTTGATGTCGTGAAGCTGATCGCCTGCTCCTCGATGATCGTGCAGCCGGATCGCAGTGCCACCGGCAAGCCGATCTTTGGCCGCAACCTGGACTTTCCCACGGCCGGTTATCTCCAGGAGTACAGCATAGTTCTCGCTTGCCGGCCCAAGGGGAAATATGCCTTTGTCTCGGTGGGCTTCCCCGGTCTGGTCGGCTGTCTGTCAGGCATCAACGAAAAGGGGCTGTGCCTGGCAGTTCATGAGGTGCTGGAGGCAGGCGACGGCTCGAAGAAATACGATCCCGAGGGCACGCCCTACGCCATGAACTACCGACGAATCCTTGAGGAATGCGCCACCGTCGAGGAGGCGGAGAAGCTGTTGCGGTCCTTGAAGCGGACGACCCGGAACAACCTGGCCGTCTGCGACCGCAGCGGAGGTGCAGTCTTTGAATTGACGCCGCAGAGGGTCGTGGTTCGCAAGCCCGCCGACGGTCTGTGTCCTTGCACCAATCATTTCTGCACACGGGAGCTGGCCCCCGAGAAGGTCAGCAATCGCGTTTACACCTGCGACCGCCTCGATTGCCTGGTCAAGAACGGCAACCATCACAAAAAGCTGGGTCTGGATGCGATCAAGAAGATGCTGCATGAGGTCAACGGCGGCGACATGACGCTTCAGACCATGATCTTCGAGCCGGCCGACATGAAGCTCCACGTCGCCCTGGGGTCGTGCCCGTCGTCGGCCTTGCCCTTGCGCAAGCTGGACGTGGTGGAATTGCTGAGCTACCGTCCGATGCAGTCGGACTCTACGCCGTCAAGCCCGCGGGTTCCCGAATCCGGACGGTGACATCCGGACCTTGCACGTGATGCACGGCCTGCCGCGGCATCAGGCAGCGGATGACGATCCGGGAATCGTGATACTGCTTGCTGAGCACATCGGCATGGGTATGCAGATAGGCGACAACCTTGCCGTTGGCCGCCGAGGTTTCGATCTCGGCTTCGACGAAATCGGCACTGAGCGTCGCCGCCACCGCTTCCGCCAGCCGCTCCAGGCCTTGCCCCGTGGCGGCACTGACGGGGACGGCATATGGATGCAGCTTGGACAGGTAAGCTACCTGGGAATGGTCCGTCACGCGGTCGACCTTGTTAAGCACCAGTAGCAGCGGCTTGGATTCGCAGCCGATTTCCCGGAGGACCTGTTGCACCGCCTCGATCTGCTGCTCAGCCGCGGGATTGCTGGCATCAACGACGTGCAACAGCAGGCGGGCCTGACGCGCTTCCTCGAGGGTGGCCTTGAACGAGGCCACAAGACGATGCGGCAATTCCCGGATGAAGCCGACGGTGTCGCTGAGGAGGACTCGGCCCCAATCCTTGATGTGCCATTGTCGGGTGCGGGTGTCGAGGGTCGAGAATAGCTGGTCCTCGACGTACACGCCCGCTCCAGTGAGGGCGTTCATCAGCGTGCTTTTGCCGGCGTTGGTGTAGCCGACCAGCGACACGGTGTATTCCTCGGATCGGCTGGCGACTTCCCGGGCCTTGCGGGCTTCCACCTCGTGCAGGCGCAGCCGCAGGTCGCGGATGCGCAGGTCCACCAGGCGGCGGTCCTCTTCCAACTGGGTTTCGCCCGGACCCCGCATGCCGATGCCACCCTTGAACCGCGACAGGTGTTTCCACATGTGCCGCAGCCGCGGCAGGCTGTATTCCAGCTGGGCCAACTCGACCTGCAGTCGGGCTTCCGTAGAGCGGGCGCGGGTGGCGAAGATGTCCAGAATCAGTTCGCTGCGGTCCAGCACTTTGATGCCGGTCGCCTCTTCGAGGTTGCGGGTCTGGGCTGGGGTCAGGTCGTTATCGAAGATGACAACGTCGGCGTCGGTGGCCTGGGCCAACCGGACCAGCTCCTGAACTTTGCCCTTGCCGACGTAGGTGCTTGGAACGATGCGGTCGCGGCGCTGTGTCAACGTGCCGACGACGACGGCTCCGGCGGTTTCCGCCAAGCCGCGCAATTCTTCGAGAGGATCAGAACCAACCCAGGGACGCTCGGGCAATTCGACGCTGACCAGAATCGCCCGTTCCCGTCGCACGGTCAGTTCTTCACGCGGGATTTCCGTGGGCACCGAGGATTTGGCCTCCTTTCTACCCTCGAAGGAATTGTAAACAGGGTTGAGTCGGAATGCAAATAAGGGCCTGGACGTCCGCAAAGGGATCGGTTCGCGCCGGACTCGAAATCGCAAGCTATAGTTGCGGTGAGAGGATTCGTGCCGTCGCCCTGCCGAACTGCGCCCCGTCGGCCCACGGGAGACGCAGCGGTTCGAGGACGCGCATCGGCTTGGACTGGAAGCGAGGAGATCATGGCGAATCCCTTACCCCCGTCCTACGGCAGTTCGCGCATGACCGACGCCGACCACCGTCCGCGCCATGACGACGTCGGTTCCGATGCCAACGGCTCGCTCGACGATTCGGCCCAGCTGCGAGCCTTGCGACTGCTGCACGATGTTGGTCACGCAGCCGATCCCCAGCCGCGTCAGGCTGCTTCCACGGAGGCCGGGGAATCTGCTTTGGTCCAGGAACTTCGCCTGGAAAACGAACGGCTCAAGCAGTTGCTCGACCAGGCCCGGGTCCGGCTCGAAAAGGCCGAACGTCTGATCGAGCAGATGCAGGCCCGGGAAGCCGACTACGAACGCCTTCTCGACGAAAAGACCGATCTCATTCGTCAGCTTCATCAGGAATTGCAGGAAGCTGGTGGACGGCGGCCGGAAGGCAGCACCGTCCCCAATGAGGAGGAACTGATCGCCCTGCATCAAGAACTGGAGCGCGAACGCGAACAGCTCAAACAGGACGAAGAAGCCCTCATGGCCCAGGTCCGGGAAATGGAAATCCAGATGTCCCGCGAACGGGCCGACCTGGCCCGCCAGAAGAACGAGTTGATGCGGCTCCAGAACGAGCTGAAGCACCAGTTGGAACTGGCTTCACGGGATGCCCAGCTTCGAGAACGTCTCGGACCGCTGTTCCGCTTGCAGGAGGAACTCCAGCGCCGCCGTTCCGGTGGCCGATGAACACCTCTTCGCTAGATCAGTCCTCGACAGCCAACGTCCCTGTGAGCACGAGGCCTTCCCGTCGGCCATGACCGTTTTCGAGCAGATCGAAGAACTGCTGTCCCGTCATCAGGCCGTCTTTACGGTGCTTCGGCATCAGCCCGTCTTCACCAGCGAGGAAGCCGCGGCGGTGCGGGGCACCCCGCTGTGCAGCGGGGCCAAGGCCCTCGTGGTCAAGGCCGGCGGTCGTTTCCTTCTGCTGGTCATCCCTGCGGACCGCAAACTGGACGGCAAGAAGGCCCGCGGCGCGCTCGGCGTCAAGTCGCTGCGTTTCGCCTCTCCCGAAGAAGTCCGCCAACTCACCGGCTTGACGCCGGGGGCGATTCCGCCTTTCGGCAGTCTCTTCGGCCTGCCGACGCACTGCGATCCGTCCCTGGCCGACAATGACACGATCAATTTCAATGCCGGAGATCACGCCATCTCGGTGCAGATCAGCTACGCTGATTGGCTGCGCATCGAGCAGCCGACGCTGGTGCCGATGACCTGAGACGATCTGCTCCAGAGGTTCGCGGCGTCCTGAGGGTTCAGGTCCGCTCCAGCAAGACGACTGAGGTGTCGTCGTGGCGTCCGGCCCCTTCGGTATGGGCGTAGGAGTCTTGGAACAAAGCCTCGAGGCAGATTGGCAAGGGTTGCTCAGCGGTCCGTCGCAAGGTGCGGACGATGCCTTCGATCCCGTATTCCTTGTGCCTCGGGGCCTCTGCAAAGGCTTCGACCAGCCCATCGGTGTAGATGACCAAACGGCTCTCTTCCGGCACTTCGATGCAGTGAGTCTGGTAGTCGGCCTCGGCGAACAAACCAAGCGGCAAGTCCGCCTGATCCCGCGCCTTGCCAATGGCCTGGACGCAGCCGTTTTTTTTGTGGAACAGCAACGGCGAGGGATGGCCCGCAGAGGTCCACTCGAAGCTGTGGCGGCAAGAGTCGAGAATACCATACAACAGGGTGATGAACCCGCCCTCGTCCCGCAAGATATTCTGCTCGCACAGACGACGGTTGATCTCGGAGACGAACTCGGCGGTGTCCCGATACTTCTGCCCGCGAATCATGCGGACCAGAGTGTGCATCGTGAAGATGGCCATGCACGCCTTCATGCCGTGGCCCGAGGCGTCGCCGACCAGCAGGACCAGATGATCTTCGTCCAGACGGAAGACGTCGTAATAATCGCCGCCGGCCAGCACCACAGGCCGTCCCCCCACCACCTCGATCTGCGACGGCTCGTACCGGGCAGACACACCATAGCCTTCGGGGCACTGCAGATCGCGAGGAATGATCGACTCTTGGAGTTTGCGGACCGACTCGATCTCTTCCCGAAGCCGCTCGGCGACGACTTTTTCTCGCTCGGCCCTTACCGCCTCGACTACACCTTGTAGGGCAGTACGGATGAGGAACAGGAAATCGCCCCCGTCATCGCGGAGCAGATAGGACCGCATCCCGTGCGTCATGAAGCGAGCCAACCGGAACATCTCGGAGGGATGGCAGGCACCTACGATGGGACAGTCTGGTTGAGCCTGACGAAGTTGCATGAACAAATCGAAGGAGGCGTCCGGGTCCGACGGGCTGATGGCAAACAGCAGAAGATCCCAGGACTGCTCGCGGGCCAGCTGAAGAAGCTCCCGGCAATCCGTGGTGACCACCGTGTGCGTGTCTTCGAGGTTGAGATAGAGGCCCAGAAGTTCTGCTTCGGCTTGATTATCCCATCCAACTAGCCATTTCATCCAACACCTGGCAGTTCAATACAAAGGGGTGGCAAGCATCGTCACCTTGGAAGGATACTCGTACTCTTAACTGATCACTCATGAAGAATCAACAGGCCAGGCCGGAGGTTGGGCCGGCACCGACCCAGGCGATATATTCAACTTCTGGGTTCGGCAGACCGAGCGAGGGTTAATCATGCGATTGTGGCTGGCGTTCGTGATCGGAGCGGGGTTGTGCTGGGGAACCTATGTCCCGCTGATCGCCTTTGGAGGCAAGAGCCTTAGCGACGGTTCGCCGGGCATCGCCAATCGCTTTGCCGCCATCCTCTGCGTCGGCGGAGCCTATTTCGTCCTTGGAGTGCTATTTCCGTTAGCCTGGTTTTTCTTCAACGGGGGAACGGGCAACACGCGCTTCAGCTTCAACGGCGTGCTGTTTTCGAGCCTGGCCGGTGCCGCCGGGGCGTTAGGCGCCATTTGCGTCGTCTTTGCCACGTCTTTCGCTGAGGTCAAGGACCGCATCTACATCGCTCCGCTGATCTTCGCCCTGGCCCCCGTCATCAACGTCCTAGTCAGTCTCGTCTGGCATCCGACCAGCGAATCAGCCTTCCATTTCTCCCTGCCCGCCGAATGGCCCGGGTGGAAGCTCCTTGTCGGCATTCTCCTGGCCGGAATCGGCGCAGGTCTGGTCCTCTACGCCAAGGAAGAGGCTGAAAGCAAGGCCGTCAAGACTCCGCCGGCACGAGCCACGGCGGAAAGGTCCTCGGCTTCGTGATCGTTCAGGGCTTGGGCAGAACGGGCGGCCTGGAATCGCCGAGTCCGCCCTTGAGCGGCTTGCGCAGGTGCTCCGGCGGACCTTTGCGCTGCTTGGCCGGTTTGGCCGGTGCCTCGGTGGGAGGAGCTTCGGTCATCGCTTTCAGCGAGAGCGAAATCCGCTTCTGGGCCGGGTCCACCTTCAGGATCCGAACTTGGACCTCCTGCCCGACCCGAACCACGTCTCCCGGCCGACGGACGTGTTGATGGGACAGTTCCGAGATGTGGATCAGCCCGTCAATGCCCGGTTCCAGTTCGACGAAGGCCCCGAAGTCGGCCAGGCGTATCACCTTGCCGGTCACCAGAGAACCCGGCGGATAACGGGTTTCCAGGCTGGCCCACGGGTCCGCTTGAAGCTGCTTCAGGCCCAGGCTGATCTTGTGGCTATTCGGGTCGATCTTGAGCACTTTGACCTGCACCGTTTGACCGACCTGGACGACGTCCTCCGGCTTCTCGACGCGAGACCAGGACAGGTCGGAGACGTGGATCAACCCGACCACGCCGCCGAGATCGACGAACACGCCGAAGTCGCGGATGGAGCGGACGACTCCGGAGCGGACCTGTCCTTGGGCCAACTCCGCCCACAGGCGTTGCTTGGCTGCCTCGCGTTCCTTCTCCAGGTAGGCGCGGCGGCTGACGACCAGATTGCGCTCGGCGGGGTTGACGTCCGTGACGAGGCACTGGAGCCGCTGGTTGACGAAGGCATTCAGGTCCTCGACGCGATTCAAGTCCACCTGACTGGCCGGGAGGAAACCCCGGATGCCGTTGACGATCACCTCCAGCCCGCCCTTGTTGATAGCCGTGACACGGGCCTCCACCACCTGCCCCTTGGCGACGCTGGACCAGTCTACGACTTCGGCATATCCCGGCCGACAACACAGGAGCAACTCGTTGCTGCGGTCGAAGCCGGTGATGAGGACCTCGATTTCGGTGTTGATCGGCGGCCTTCCCTCGGGAAAATCGGGGAACTGCGAACGAGGAACGACGCCTTGGGTGCGTCCGCCCACGTCCACGAACACATCATCGGCATGCCAAGCGACAACGCGGGCTTTCCTGGGCCCGCTGTCCGGCGGACCGTGCTTGCGTTTCTTCTTTCCGCCCCCTTCGCCGTGAAGGGTCTTGACATCCATCCCGGCCATGGCCTCCTGAAGCTGCTTCTCGATCTCGGCGTCGAAGTCGCGGCGAGTCGGCTTGGCCGGCGTGGTTGCGGGGCGGGGCGGCACGGCGGCAGCCTGAGGATCGGGACGAGGAACACCCTCGGAGACCGGAGCGGCTTGAGCAGGTTCAGCGCCGGAAGCAGCCAGCTCCGTCGAGAGCGGAGGATTCACAGGTTGTTCGGGGAAGCTGGTTTCGGCCATGACTGGCGTCCTTCACGAATCAGGTCGAGCAGGGCGCGGCTCCGTGCTCGAACGGCAGCGCGCGTAACGCTGCTCGAACTGCATGATCTTCTCGACTCGCCGGGCATGACGCCCGCCTTCGAATTCGGTTTCCAGCCAGATGCGGATCATCCGGTCGATGACTTCGTCGCCGAGCAGATCAGCGGAAAGGCACAGGACGTTGGCGTCATTGTGGCGTCGGCTCATCTCGGCGGTGATGCTGTCGTGGCAAAGGGCCGCCCGCACACCCGGCACCTTGTTGGCCGCGATGCACATGCCGATGCCCGTGCCGCAGATCAAGATGCCTCGGTCCAGGCGACCGCTGCTGACTGCCTGAGCCACCTCGAAAGCGAAATCCGGATAATCCGAAGACGCCTCCGAATTGGCGCCCAGGTCCACCACCTCATGCCCGGCGCGTTGCAGCATCGGTACGACGCGGCGCTTCACGTCGTAGCCGCGATGATCGCATCCGATCCCGATTCTCATGGCGAGTCCACAGAGTCGTTCACGTTGGCCGCGTGCTGTACGGCTACTGCCCAGCCTATCCTAACCAAGCAATTGGGGCAAGCGCGACCGCAAACAGCTTTCGATCTGCTCGGCACAAGACTCATACTGGGCGCGGTCGCCGCCGAGCGGATCTTCGATGTCCCTGCCGTCCGGGCACAGCAAATCCAGGTGCGGGCCTTCGGAAAAGTTCAATTCCTCCAAGGCCGCCAGGTGGCTCCGGGTCATGGCGAAAACGTAGTCGGCTTGCAGGACCAGCCGATCCGTCAGAGGCCGGGTGACGTGCTGCGAGAGGTCGCCGCCCCGGGTCTGAGCGACGGCTACCGCTTCGGCCGCCGCCGGCGCGCCGGGCAAGGCCCCCAGACCCGCCGAGCGGATCAGAAAACCGCGCCGGGGAAGATCGTCCGGCGAGCAGCCGAGCCGCTCCGCCAGCAGCTTTTTGCACAGCGTTTCGGCCAGCGGACTGCGGCAGGTGTTGCCCGTGCAGACGAACAGGATCATGATCCCGCTCAGTTGCGTAAGCGTGTCGGAGGAAACAACGCCCTCTCGAAGCATCTGCCACTGGTCGTCCTTGATCAAAACCACGCTCGACGGCTTGCCGTACCGGGTTGGACCAGAGTCGATAACCAAGGGAACTGCCTCTCCCAGAGCGTCAGCCACCTGTTGGCCGGTCACGGCATCCGGTTCGCCGCTGCGGTTGGCGCTGGTCAGTACCAGCGGCCTGCCGAGCGTGTCGATCACCGCGAGTATGGCTTCATGAGCAGGCACCCGGATGCCGAGCGTTCCCTTGCCGCAGATGTAACGGTGCACCGCCGTTGGCAGCCGGCTCACGTCAAAACCGCCGGAAAACACCAAGGTCAGCGGTCCGGGCCAGCAGCGCCGGCTGAGCCGACGGGCCAGGGTTCCAAGCTGCGGAACCCACAGGGGCAGATCGAGCGGATCGGCCAAGGCCAGGGCCATGGGCTTGTCTTCGGGCCGCCCCTTGCAATGCACGAGCCGTTCCACACCCTCCGGCGAACCCGCATCTGCCGCCAGCCCGTACACTGTCTCCGTGGGAAACGCTACTACCTGACCGGAGCGCAGGGCTTCGACGGCCTCATGAACGACTGCCCTCGGGTCCGGTTCCTTCAGCCAATCGAGAACGCGCGGCATAGATGATAGTCGCAGGAGGTTTCTGGTCCCGGCGGTGCCGCGGACTTCGCAGCAACATGACCACCGCGTCGGAACACCCTGTTGAACTACGGAATATCGAGCCGTTCGGCGATCAAGGCGTCCTGGCCATGTTCACCAGCGAACACGATGCCCTCCGCTTCGCCGCCGCCTGTCGCCTGGCGGATTACGATTGGATTCTCGATGTCGTCTGTGCCTACTTCAGCGTCGCCGTTTTTCACGACACAGAGCGTATCTCCAGTGCCGCGGCGATGGAGCTGCTGCAACGGATCTCGCTCCGCGACGCACAGTTGGCGGGACGGCTCCACGAAATCCCGTGCTGCTACGAGATGCAACGCGACATGGATCGAGTCAGCCGCTTCACGGGGCTGAGTGGCGACGAGATCATCGCCCGGCATTTATCCGTGGAATACACAGTGTACGCCATCGGCTTCTGTCCCGGTTTTCCGTATCTGGGTTACCTTGACGACCGCCTGGCCGGGGTGCCTCGGCTGGAGCAGCCGCGGCTGCGGGTGGAACCGGGCAGTGTGGCGCTCGCTGGACGACAGACCGGCACCTATCCGCTTCCACGTCCGGGCGGATGGAACATTATCGGCAGAACGCCGCTGGTGCTGGTGGACGTGGCCGACGGCTTTTTCCCGATCCAGATCGGCGATCGGGTCCGCTTCCGACGCATTGACGAGAGCGAATACCGCCGACTCCTCGGCGAACGCTTGCCGGGGGAAGGCACCTCTGCCGGGCAGCCACTTCGATCTCAGGCGTGACTGAGCAGACGCAATTCTCGCGGCAGCGGAAAGCGGACGTGTTCCTCGCGGATGACGCGCTCCTGGACTGTGGCTCCGTAGCGGTCTTGCAGGTAGCGGATGGCTTCTTCGACGACGTCTTCCGGGGCGCTGGCTCCGGCCGTCACCAGCACGCTCTTTACCCCGTCGAACCAGACGTCCTGCAATTCTTGAACGCCGTCGATGAGGTAGGCCGGTTTGCCGTGGTCCCGGGCGATTTCCTGAAGCCGCTGGCTGTTGGAGCTGTTCTTACTGCCGAAGACGAGAACGAGATCGGCTTGCGGAACCAACTCCTTGACTGCTTCCTGACGGTTCTGCGTGGCGTAGCAGATGTCGTCTTTGCTCGGCCCGACGATCTGCGGGAACCGCTTCCGCAGCGCTTCGATGATGATGTTGGCATCATCGACGCTGAGCGTCGTCTGGGTCAGATAGGCCACCTTGGCATCCGCGGGCAGATCAAGTCGTTCGACATCTTCGACTGACTCCACCAGGCGAATGGCCTCCGGAGCTTCGCCCATCGTGCCGACGACTTCGTCATGCCCCTCGTGGCCGATGAGAATGATCGTGTAACCCTCGGCGGCGAAGCGGGCCGCTTCCAGGTGCACCTTGGTCACCAGCGGACAGGTCGCGTCGATGGCGTACAGGCTCCTGCGCCGGGCCTCCTCTCGGATGGCCGGGGAAACGCCGTGAGCGCTGAACAGCAGATAAGACCCGTGGGGAACTTGGCTTAAATCATCCACAAAAACGACGCCACGCTTCACGAACCGCTCTACTACGGGACGATTATGGACGATTTCGTGATAGACATACAGCGGCGTACCGAACAACTCCAAGGCCCGCTCCAGGGACTCTATGGCCATGTTGACGCCAGCACAAAAGCCCCGCGGGTTGGCAAGGATAACTCGCACGGACGGTCCTCCCTCGTTCCCCAACTATGTTAGGCCCCTCGTCGGCTGGGAGCAAACCCGCACTACGGACCAAAAAAAGACACCGCCCGACTAGTCACCCGGCGGTGTCGAGGTTGTCGGAAGGGGGGAAACGCGGAGCTACTTGATCTCCACCTTGGCGACCGTGATGATCTCCTTGCCGTTCTTCTTGCTGAGCGTGCCGGTCACCTTGCCCTTCTTGGCCTCGGTGCAGACCTTGCTGTGATGTTCCTTGTGTCCCTTCTCGTCGAAGTAGTAGATGACGTCCTTGCCGTCCTTCTTGACGACGATCACGGTGGCGCAGGCGTTCTCTTTCTTCAGGTCGCACTTGGCGCAGGTGATGGTCCCTTCCAGAGTGACCTGCTTGTCATCGGCCGCCGAGACGCCGGCCACCAAAGCGACGGCAAACACAAGGGACAAGGCTGCGGCGATCAGACGCATGGTAAACCTCTCTGACATCGCCCGAGATGCGAGGCGCGACCCCCGTGGCCACGCCTCCTCATCCCGACTGTCAAAGATTCTAGCCTTTCGACAAAAGTGCATCAAGTAGTTCCAGTTCCAAGTTGAAGCCCGGTCGGTGGAGGCGTACACTGGCGACGAGTGAGGGTCAAGCCATCCCACCCGCTTGAATCCCGAGGGAAGGAGGCGAACATGAATTACCGTTTGGGGATGTCCCGCCGTGGGTTCCTGGCCCGCTCCGTGGGTGCCTTGGTGGCAGCCGGACTGCCGCTGTGGTATGCGAGGGAAATTGTCGCCTTCGACGAGGAACAGGCCGCCAAGGTTCGCCGCGCCGGACCGAACGACAAGATCCGCTTCGGGCTGATCGGCTGCGGCGGCATGGGCCGAGCCAATGTCGGCCGATTCATCGGTCGGCCTGAATGCCAACTAGTCGCTCTGTGCGACGTGGATGCTCGCCATCTCGAACAAGCGGCCAACCAGTTCAAGGAACAAGCAGCCAAAAGCGGCGTGGACAAGCTGGCCACCTACCGCGACTACCGGGAACTGGTGGACCGCAAGGACCTCGATTTCGTCATCGTCGGCACGCCCGACCACTGGCACACGCTGCCCTCGATCGCGGCCATGAAGGCTGGCAAAGACGTTTACTGCGAGAAGCCTCTGACGCTGTTCATCGACGAAGGCAAGGCGATGGTCAAAGTGTCCAAGGCCACCGGCCGAATTCTCCAGACCGGCAGCCAACAGCGCTCCGAAGGGCAGCAGTGGCGGTTGGCCTGCGAACTGGTCCGCAACGGCCGCCTGGGCAAGCTCAAGCAGATCACCACCTTCATCGGCAGCAATCCCAAGGGCGGACCCTTCCCGATCAAGCCGGTCCCGCCGGAACTCAACTGGGACTTCTGGCTCGGTCCCACGCCCAAGGTCGAATACTGCGAAAAGAACTGCCATTATGACTTCCGCTGGTGGTACCAGTTCTCCGGCGGCAAGCAGACCGACTGGGGCGCGCACATGAACGACATTGCCCAGTGGGCCTTGGGCATGGACGACAGTGGACCGGTCGCCGTCTGGGCCGAGGGCGAAGCCCCGACCAAGGAACCGTACTGCTTCGACTGCCATCCTACCTTCAAGCTCTACTACCAGTATGCCAACGGCGTACCCATGACCTGCACCAGCGACCGGGCCAGCGCTCCGGGCCACGAGCGGTTCAAGGCGGCCGAGGGCGTGCGTTTCGACGGGGAGAACGGCAGTTGGATCTTCGTCAGCCGGGCTGAGATCGTCGCCAGTGACGAGAAACTCCTCAAGGAGCCGTTGCCTGCCGATGCCGTCCGTCTCGAAGTCTCGACCAGCCACGGCGGCAACTTCATCGATTGCATCAAGAGCCGCAAGCAGCCGATTTGCAACGTCGTGGTCGGCCATCGTTCCGTGAGCGTTTGCCATCTGGGCAACATCGCCCTGCGGACGGGCCTGAAGCTCCAGTGGGACCCGGCGGAAGAGAAGTTCGTCGGGCCCAACGCCGAGACGGGCAACGCCTGGCTGAGCCGACCTTACCGCGCTCCGTGGAAACTGGAAGTGTGAGCGAACTGACGGGTACAGACGAGCAAAACGGCAGGGACGGGCGCGGCGGCAATATGGGCACCGCGCCCGTTTGTCCGTCTGTGGGGCAATGCGGCCTCGGAATCGGCGTATAATCGAACATCATGAAGCGAATCAGTTTGCCGATGGCGACCGGGGAGCGTCTGACGTCCCAGCATTTACCAATGACGCGGGAGGAGATGGCCGCGCGCGGCTGGGACGAGGTGGACGTCGTTTTCGTCACCGGCGATGCCTATGTCGATCATCCATCCTTCGCCATGGCGATTCTGGGCCGGGTCCTGGAAGCGGCCGGATTCCGCGTCGCCATTCTGAGTCAGCCCGACTGGCGGTCCTGCGAACCGTGGCGGCGGTTCGGTCGGCCTCGGCTGTTCTTCGCCATCAGCGCCGGCAACATGGACTCGATGATCAACCATTACACGGCCAACAAGAAGGTGCGCAATGACGACGCCTATTCGCCCGGCGCTCGGATCGGCCTGCGGCCCGACCGTGCAACGCTGGTTTACTGCCAGCGCTCCCGGGAAGCCTTCCACGGCGTGCCGATCATCGCAGGCGGCGTGGAAGCGTCGTTGCGTCGGTTGGCCCATTACGACTACTGGAGTGACACCGTCCGTCGAGCGATCATGCTCGATGCCAAATGCGATCTCGTCGCCTACGGCATGGGCGAGAAGGTCATCGTTGAGATCGCCCGCATTTTGGCTCGGGGCGGGACGGTGAAGGACCTGCGACGGCTGCGCGGCGTCGCCTACGCTCTCGGGGCTAAGGAGTCCGAAGCGTTGGCAATCGGCGGACATGAGTCCCCTGGTTTCACGAGCGAAGAACGTAAGCTCTCCGGTCTGCCCATCGAGCAGCCTCAACCCTTTGCCGACAACATCTTCCTCCAAGATTACGTTTTGCTGCCTTCCTACGAGGAAGTGAAGGCGGATAAATACGCCTTCGCCAAGGCGACTCGGCTCATCCACGTCAACACGAACCCATACAACGCCAAGACCCTGGTCCAGTTCCACGACCGGCAAGCGGTCGTGGTAAATCCGCCGGCCTTTCCTTTGTCCCAGGAGGAGATGGACCGGATCTACGACCTGCCCTACACCCGTCGGCCGCATCCGTCGTACACCGAACCGATCCCGGCCCACGAGATGATCAAAGACTCGGTGACGATCATGCGGGGCTGCTTCGGCGGCTGCACGTTCTGCTCGATCACCGCTCATCAGGGGCGGATCATTCAATCGCGGTCGCAGGAGAGCGTGCTGCGGGAGATTCAGCGGCTGACCGAGGACCCGGAGTTCAAGGGAGTCGTCAGCGACATCGGCGGCCCGACCGCGAACATGTACCAGATGCGCTGCACTCGGCCCGAAGTCGAAGCGAAATGCAAGCGGCTGTCGTGCGTGCATCCGACCATCTGCAAATTCTTGGGTACCGATCATGGACCGCTCATTGAGCTGATGCGGAAGGCCCGTCAGACGCCGGGCATCCGCAAGGTGCTGGTCGCCAGCGGTATCCGCATGGACTTGGCCCAGCTTTCCCCGGAGTATCTGCGGGAGTTGGCGGCCCATCACGTCGGCGGACATCTCAAGGTCGCTCCGGAACACACCGATCCCGGCGTTCTGGAGCGGATGAAAAAGCCGCCCACCGACAACTTCCAAACATTCGCACAGGCCTTCCGCAAGGCTTCGGACAAAGCGGGCAAGCCGAAGCAGTACCTCGTACCGTATTTCATCGCCAGCCATCCCGGCTCCGACCTTAAAGCGATGATCGATCTGGCTTTGTTTTTGAAGCGGAACGGCTATCGCCCGGATCAGGTGCAGGACTTCATCCCGGCCCCGCTCGACATCGCCACCTGTATGTATTACACGGGGATGGACCCGTTCACCAAGGAGCCGGTGTACGTGGCCCGGGACCTGAAGAACCGCCGGATGCAGCGGGCCTTGATGCAGTTTTTCAAACCGGAGAACTGGTTTGAAGTCCGCAAGGCGTTGCTTGAAGCAGGGCGTGCGGACCTCATCGGCGGCTGCGACGGACTGATCCCGGCCCATCCGCCCCGGGAAGCGATCGAAGCGCGGAGACGACGTGCCAACGATCAGTTCTCCGGCGAGTACACCCATGCCGTCGTCCCGCCACAGCCCAGCCGCGGCTACCGTCCGGGACGCAAGACCGCTCGACGGCAGGTGAAGCCCGGCCGGGCGCCGAAGCAGGCATGAACCCGCTCCCCGGTCCAGGGCCGAGGATGGTGACAAGGTTGTGTCTAGCATGACTTCTGGTGAGGCAGTCGTTCATCACGTCACAGCGGAGCAAGCCACTCAGACGTTGGCAGCGCTGCTGCGGGCCCTCCTCCCCGGCCAGTCCTGGGCCCAGGTCCGCAAGCTCATCGCTGGTCGCCGGGTGATGATCAACGGCAACCTGTGTCTGGATCCGGCACGACGCCTGAAAGAGGGCGATGTGGTCAAGATTCTGCCCCACTCCGCGCCCAAGCCGCCGACCCATGAGGACATCACGATCCGCTATCTGGATGGGCAGATTGTGGTCATCGAGAAGCCGGCCGGACTGACCACGGTGCGCCATCCCGAGGAGGCGGACTGGCCGGCTCGCCGCAAACAGTTGCAGCCGACGCTGGACGAACTGCTGCCCCGCATCATCGCCCGGTATGAAAACCGCCGCCCGGCCAGAGGCAAGTTACCCCGCATCCGCCCGGTTCATCGGCTGGATCGGGAGACCAGCGGCTTGATGGTTTTTGCCCGCACGGCTGAGGCTGAGCGGCATCTCGGCCTGCAATTCCGCAAGCACACCATCCATCGCCGTTATCTGGCCATCGTCCACGGCGCGCCGAAAGAGCAGACCATCGACACCTACCTGGTCCGCGATCGAGGCGACAAGCGTCGCGGCAGCACGACACTCCAAGGCGTGGGCAAGCGGGCCATCACCCACGTCAAGCCTCTGGAACGTCTGGGGCCGTACACTTTGGTCGAATGTCGGCTCGAAACCGGCCGCACGCACCAGATCCGCATCCATCTCGCCGAGAAGGGACACCCGCTGTGCGGTGAGAAGGTTTACAACCAACCGCTGTTCCAGCCGCCCATTCCGGATCACAGCGGAGCACCGCGACTGGCTCTCCATGCCGCCGAGTTGGGCTTCGAGCATCCGACCACCGGGGCCTACCTGCACTTCGAAATGCCCTTGCCCCCCGATTTGCAGACGTTCCTCGACCGCCTGCGTCGCCAAGCACGTTCCAAGTAAGTCCGCTGCGACTGGCAGGACATCACGCGGCGCGGCGGTGTTCCACATGGGAGGTGTAGGCGGTGATGACCTGGTCGATCGGTCCTTCGGCCCGGACCTGACCATGATCCAGCCAGATGCCGCGGTCGCAGATCCGCCGCAGACTGTCAAGATCATGACTGACCACGACGAGGATCTGGGCTTTGGACATCATCTCTCTCATCCGCTTCCGGGCCTTCTCCTGGAAAGACAGATCGCCGGCGCTGAGCACTTCGTCCACCAGGAGAATCTCCGGCTCGATGGCCGTGGCGATGGAGAACGCCAGCCGGACGAGCATCCCGGCCGAGTAGTAGCGGACGGGCGTATCAAGAAACTCGCCCAGTTCGCTGAACTCGGCGATTTCGTCGAGCTTTTTCCGCATCGAACGCGGGGTTTCGCCCTGAAGGTAGCCGCGATAAAGGATGTTCTGTCGGCCGCTGGCTTCCATCTCGAAGCCGAGCGAAAGTTCGAAGAGTGAACTGATGCGTCCGACGACTCGGCGAGTGCCCCGGGTCGGTGCGTAGATCCCGGCCAGGAGTTTCAGCAGGGTGCTTTTACCCGCCCCGTTGCCGCCGATGATGCCGAACCGATCCCCCGCCCGAAGACGCAGACCGACATCCCGCAGGGCGTGGATTTCACGAATCGGGTTTCGAGAAGCACGGAACATACCCCGCAACAGATACTCCTTGAGCGTGATCTGATACTGCTGCCGCACGCGGAAGGTCAGGTGGACATTTTCCAGAAAGACGGCGGCCATTTTCGGCTCTTTACAAGTAATGGATCAGGTGCTTGCTGCCATATCGGACGACCGCAATGGCTGCTGCGGTCATCACCCCGACGACGGCAAATGCCAAGACGATGTCACTGCCGTTCGGCAGGGAGCCGTGCAGGACCGGATCACGGATGAGGCTTTGAAAGGCGACCAGCGGATTGCCAGCCGCCAGCCAGCCCAGGTCATTTTGGTAAAGCAGTTCCTTCGGGTAGATCACCGCCGACAAGTAAAACAGAATCTGGAAGCTCACCTCGAGCAAATGATGGGTGTCGCGGAAGACGGTATTGACGAAGCCCGCCAGAACGCCGACCGACCAGCCGAACAGCATCAGCAACGCAATCGTGGGCACAAGAATCAGGAGAACTGCCGGATTCGGTAAGCCCCGCAAAACAGCCGTGAGGGCAAGGACCACCAGGAGAGCCAGACACAAATGGACGGTGGAACCCAGCATGGTCCGCAACGGGTAAATGGCCAGAGGCAAGGCATGTTGGCGGATGTATGGCTCGGCTTGGAGAAAGCATTGACAACCTGAGAGAGTAACACCGACGAGGTAATTCCAACAGGCCAGGCCGGCCAACAGAAAGGGTACAAACTCGGTGACGTCGGCCTGAAGGAGCCGGTAATAGACGGCGCAGATCACGAGCGTGGCGGCCAGCGGATGGGCCAGCGACCAGCCGATGCCCAGCATCGAGCCGCGATAGCGGTTGCGCAGGTCCATGCGGACCAGCGACAGCCAGAAGTAGCGACAGCCCCAGACCGAGGCCAGGTAGGCCGCCATGAACCCCTCACCTGGTCGAGTCGGAATGAACTCGGAAGCAGGGCTTATAGCAGGCGTTGTCAGTCGGACAAGGCGAGCTGATCGGGTCGGTGCCGGTCGCAATACGCAAAGCGTCCGCGGAACAGGGGGACGAGTCCGAGCAAGCGATGCCAGTCGGTAGCGACGACTACAGCAGCCCGACCGCACCGGCAGCAACGATAGGGAATGCCCTGGGGATCCCGGACGATCCGCGGCTTGAGGCGGCGGTGATGCTGGGCGATCTCGTCCGGTGTGACGCCGCGCCGGGCCAGTTCGGCCTCGATGATCTCGACGGCCATCGGCTCCAGGACCTCCCGGAAGACGGTGACGCGGTCGAGCAGATCTTCGGTCTCGGCGCGACGAGCATTCGCGAGCACTTTGGCTGGATCGAGAGGAAACATCGAAGCCTCTTGACCAGTCGAAGCCCTTTTCGCCTGATCCCGTCACTCTTGCCAAGTTTATTGAGAATGATTATTGATTACAGAGGGCATCTGTTGGCGCACCGCTGGCCATCCATAAGATGCTGCCTGCGGAACCATTGGCAAGGTACGAGATCCTAAACAGGCGGCGAGGTTTCAGACATGGCCAAGGGCGCGGGACAGAAACGGAAGAAGCTGCCAAAGGAACTGGCGGTCGTGTATGCGGACAACTGCACGGGCTGCGAGGCCTGCATCGAGGTCTGCCCCGTGGACTGCATCTACAAGGTTCCCGGGGCCGATCAGCCCACGGTGCAGTGGTTCGTAGACATCGACCTGGAACGGTGCATCGGCTGTGCCTTGTGCGAACGGTGGTGTCCCTGGGACGCCATCGAGATGATTCCCACGGACCGAATCGCCGAAGCTGTCGCCGTCAAAGGGGGACCGCCAGAATATGTCGAGAAGAACCAGGAGCATCTCAACCGGGTTGCCCAACAACTGGCTGAGATCTATCGAGAGCAGACTGCTTCCGCCAAAAAGTGAACCTTCGCGGAGACATCCGAAAAGGGGAGGGACGACTTCGATGCGTCTGGCAACGTCATTTGCGATCCTGAGCCTGTCTTTCGCCCTGCTCGTGGTCAGTTGCGTGCAATACAAGCCGGTCGAAAAGGAAGCCAAAGGCTCGGCAAGGGCAGCCGCCCCTCAAACCCTGGCTGCGGCGGATCCGACCCAAGGTCCTCGCGACTCGACAGGTCCGGAGCTGCCCGATCCGACCAAGGAAGCTCAGGTTCCCAACCCTGCCTGGATGACGCCGTTCGTGGAGACGGTACCGATCGTCTTCGTCAGCCGCGGCACCAACCGCGCCGAGTGGGAAAAGCTGACTCAATTCTGGAACGAAACCACGGAAAAGGCTATCGATCCACGAACTGGCCAAGCCGTGGAACGCAAAGTGGTCAAGATCAAAGTGCCGCTCGGGCTGAACCAGCCGCCGCCGATTCCGGTTGAGAACCCGATCACCCTGGAAAAGTGGGTCCTGGGCAAGAAGCTGTACTTTGACAAGGTTCTCTCGTCGAACAACACTATCAGCTGCGCGACCTGCCACGATCCGGCCAAGGGCTTCACGGATCAGGCTCCAGTCTCGACCGGCATCAACGGACAGAAGGGTGGGGTCAGTGCTCCGACGGTCATGAACGCGGCTTACAACCCACTTCAGTTCTGGGACGGTGGAGCCTTCTCGCTGGAAGACCAGTCTCAGGGTCCGCCGCAAAACCCGGTCGAGATGTTCGACGGCGAAGGCCATGCCTGGAACCGGGTGGTTGACCGGGTGCGGAAGAATCCGGAATACGTCGCCGCCTTCAAGCGGGTCTTCGGTACCGAGCCGACGCGGGACTCGATCGCAAAGGCCATCGCTTCCTACGAGCGGACGGTGCTCACCGGCTACTCGACCGTGGATCGGGCTGAGCAGGCCAAGCTAGCCCGGCTCGAGGAAGAAGGGCTGCCTGCTGCCTCGCCGTTGGAAGGCGTCGATGTGGAGAAGGTGCTCAAGGAAGATTTGGCGAACAAGAACTACCAATCGCTTCGTGACCTGGGACTCGATCCTGTGAAGGACGCCGACAAGATTCCGCAGGTGGCCAAGAGCATCGCCAACGGTCGGGCCTTGTTCTTCGGCAAGGCTCGGTGCAACACTTGCCACATCGGCGACAACTTCAGCGATGGCCTGTTCCACAACCTCGGCGTCGGCGTGACGCCGGGCGGCGACATTCCACCCAGCGAGTTCGGCCGCTATGCCGCTCAGCCGCTCGGCCACAAGAACCCTGAACACATCGGGGCCTTCAAGACGCCGACGCTGCGAGGTCTGCTCAGCACCGCCCCGTACATGCACAACGGTTCGGAGAAGACACTTGAGGCGGTCATCGACTTCTACGACCGCGGCGGCAACGCCAACGAGTTCCTCGACGTCAACATGCGGGACGTCGCTGCCGAGCAGTTCTACGCTGCCAACGGTCCTGAGAAGTTCAAGCAAAAGTACGGGACCAAGTATCCCGAAGTGAAGGTCTTCAACGGCAAGCCGATCATCCCCTTGAAGCTCGAGTTGACTCCGCAGGAGAAGCAGGACCTGGTCCACTTCCTCAAGGCCCTGCAAGGTGCTCCGCTTGATCCGCTGGTGGCCGATCCGAATCACTTCCCCGGCACCCGGCCGACGGTCGGCTCCGCGGCTCCGTAACATGCACCACAGAAACGACCAAGCCCCGGCTTGTTCCATCCCAGGATCAAGTCGGGGCTTGCTTTTTGACGGCAAGGCCAGCGATCAATTGGGAATCACAATCCCTTTCTTCGCCGCCTGTTCGCGAAGTACCTGACGGATCGCGGTGTCGAAGGTCTGCTCGGCGGTCTGAGTCTGGTTGCGGCTTTGTTCCGCGATATAGGCCTCCCGCTTGGCGGAAAGATCGGCGATTCTCTTCTGTAGCTCCTTGCGCTGGTCTGCCAGGGTTTCAAGGTGTTTCTGCCGGTCGGCAGGCTTCATGCGTTGCAGCTCTTCGGGCAGATCGGCCTCGGCCACTTTGGAGGCGTCGAACTTGGGATCTTCGAGAAGCTTCTGCACCAGGTCGTTCTCGGAGAACCGATAGAGCTGGCCTGCTTTGGTCTGAGCTCGTGCCGCCGCGACGCCCAGTCCGGCCTGGGCAGCGTTGGCGTCCTGAGCGATTTGCCGTTCGGCCAGTTTCTTCGCTTCTCTGCCGATAAACACATAAGTTTCGTTCAAGCGCCCGCCCAAGTCGGCCAGTTCTTTGTCGAACGGAGTCGTGACGGCGACGGCGCCGCGCTCCTGATCGATGCAGGCGAAGCGGCCCTCGGCTAGATGGGCCAGGCGCTTCCATCCAGCGGCATCCGGGCTGGCCTGACGATCGCACAGGATGGTGTTGACGACGATGCCGCGCCGCACCGCTTTTTCCGCCGCCTGCTCCAACGTGACCTGCGGATCCTGCGTCGCCGGTTCGTTCCCGCACACAAACACCACTTTCAGAACATGGTCTTCCTTGCTCCAGTCCAGTTCCTCCACGGCGGCTGCAACCACGCGAGCCACGTATTCGTCCCCGCCGTTGGTCGTCAGGCCGAAGAGCTTTTCGTTGACTTTGTCGAGGTCCGTGGTGAAGTCGAGTTCCTTGCGGACCCAGCCCGTTTCGCGGGGATACTGAGGACAGCCATAGCTGTACAACGCCACCCGCACTTCCGGCGTGGGCTGGCCCTTGGCCAGGGTGTTGACGATGTCCCACAGCTTCGCCTTGGCAGAGGCGATCAAACCGTCCATGCTGTTCGACACGTCCAGGCAGATCGCCAGCTCGATCCGTTTCGATTTGGCAACAGGTTCATCCCTGGTCGCCGACTCTAGAGTTGCCCAGTTCATCCCCAGCAGCACCAGGATAGAGGCTTGCAGAAGCAAGCAGGATTTGGCACGGTCCCAAATGCGCATGACTTCTCCTTTCCCGCTCAGGGATTCCAATTCGTGGATCACAATGCCGTACAGCCTCCCCTTTCAATAGACGAGCCACCTGCCGATTTCGCTCTGCCAGGAAACCCAGACCTGTTCCCAAACAGGACCACTTGGTTTCGCTCCGACCCGAAAACGCCAGGATCGGCCAAGCCCTCCCGCAATTTGTGAGCTAAGTTACAGATGGATCCTCGTCTGTTTTTCTGGACAGTCGAGCCGTGTAAGGATGGTTTTCATGTTCCCCTCGGTGAGCCGATCCCGCAGCAGTTCGGGAAGGAGGAGCGGCCGTCCGAAGTCCTTCGGACAGCCGGTTGGTTTCACTTCGCCTTCTGCTTGCCTGGTAGTAGTGATTGCTGCGTTGATGGTGCCGCCGCAAGTGCATGCGGATTTCACCGCTCTGCATCAGGCCGCTGCTGCTGCCCTGGAGTCGGGACAGATCGTCGCCGGCCCGCTCAGCTGTCGGCAGGAGATTAAGCCCGCCTACTCGGAAACGCCGCGCGGCGCGATCTTGGTCGGCTTCGACATCGCCCTCGGTCAGGAAGGAGTCAGCGGTCTGAGGCCGATTTACCGGCTGCCGAGCGGCTATTACTCGACCCGCGGCCTCGGCGTGTTCGCCGTCGGAACGGAACGCAACGACTACGTCGTCCAGGTACGGGCCAGACCGGGCTACGCCGTGGGCGCGGTTCGCCTGCGGCAGAGCGATGCCGTCCGGGCTGTCAATCTCGTGTATCGCAAAGTGAAGGGGACCGACCTGGATCTGGAAGACGCTTACGAAAGCGGTTGGGCGGGGAACACTAAGTTCGGCGACGAGGTCGTGCTGGAGGGCCACGGAGCGGCCGTGGTCGGTATTCTGGCACCGACGGAAGGCAATGATCGGGTTCCCGCATTAGGCCTGCACTTCCTCTTGATTTCGTCCAGTACGGACAAGCCTTCAGCCACGACTTTCTTCGCCAATGGCACCAAGGAGACCCGTTACCCGGTGGATCCCGCAGAGCAGTCCGGCGAAGAGAGCGAAACGCCGAGGCGGGCGGTGCTGATTTCGCTGGTCATGTTTGGCCTGGTGATGCTGCCGGTGCTTCTGGTCGGCGTCTGGTTTCTGGCGGTGCGGGGACGTAACCGCAGAAAAAAGGGATCCGAATCACGCTCGGAGGCAGGACAACTTACGCTCTCGGCTCGGCGGGACACCTCTGCTCGCGGGGAATCGGCCGGTCGGCCCCCGGAGATCCGCCTCCGCTTCCGACGTTAGTTTCCGTTCATGCGTCGGGCCATTCCCCTGAGAAAACTTCCACGGCCGGGCCGGTCATGTAGACGTGATTGTCTGCCTCGCTCCAGTGCAACTCCAGATCGCCGCCGGGCAGATGAGCACGCAGACGCCGCCGGGTTCGCCCCGTCAGGACTCCGGCCACGCAGACGGCACAGGCTCCGGTCCCGCAGGCCAGGGTGATGCCGCTGCCGCGCTCCCAGGTCCGCATCGTCACTTCATCCGGCGAATGCACCTGGACGACGTGGATGTTGCAACGTTTCGGAAAGATCGGGGCGTTTTCCCACAACGACCCGAATTTTTCTAACGGTACTGCGGCAACACGGCGGGAGTAGAAGACGGCGTGCGGGTTGCCCATCGAGACGCAGGTCAGCTTCGGCTCGACGTGGGATTGCACAAACAGTTCCTCGGCGTTGTCGCCGTCGGCTGCCAGGGGAAAATCAATAACGCGGGAGGCGGGAAGCGTCGTGGGGATGGCGGCCGCATCGAGGATCGGTTCGCCCATGTCCACGGTGACGCGCTGCACTCGGCCGTCGCGGATTTCGAGATCGAGTCCGAGGATGCCGCGGCCCGTCTCAATGCTCAGCCGCGGCTGGCGGACCAGACCGTGATCGTAAACATACTTGGCGACGCAGCGGATGCCGTTGCCGCACATCTCGGCTTCGCTGCCGTCGGCGTTGAACATCCGCATCCGGGCATCGGCTCGTTCCGAGGGGCAAATCAGAATCAGCCCATCGGAGCCGACGCCAAAGTGCCGGTCGCTGATGCGGCGGGCCAGTCCCGCGGGATCGGAGGGCATTGCTTGGCGGAAGCAATCGACGTAAACATAGTCGTTGCCCAGGCCGTGCATCTTCGTGAAGCGCATCGGCATCTCTCTTCTCTCGGCTCAGGCCAGGTCGCGATCTTCGAAGAGGACTAACCCGAAGACTAAAGCCACGGTTGCGTAGATGGCTCCGTGGAGGAAAGCGGGCAGAACGTAGCCGAGCCAAGGCACCTCCACTTCGCCCACGATGGCCGGTCCGACGTCGTAGTAGTGCAGTCCCGGAAGGATCGTGCCGAAGACCTGGGCCACGAAATTGACCAGGGTATTGCCCCGCGACTGCTCTTCCAGGACGTGCGTCAGCCGCCCCAGGAGGAACGATGACAGGCAGACGACCACATTGACCACCATCGGCAGGCGGGTCGCCAACGCCACGGCAATCGAGGTCAGGATCATGACTTGACAGAAGTTCATGAACACGCCCGGAGCCAACGCTTGGATTTCGCCGAAAGTCAACAGGACATAGCGGACGGGCGGAGCGAGGACCGGAACGCTTGCGAGGAAGTCCTGCGCTGCGGAAACCTCGGCAGGATCCGGCGGACGGTCGAGCCGATCGTAGTCCCATTTGATGGTCACACAGATGCCCATGACCAGGGTCAGGATCAACATGAGCAAGGCACCAGCGGCGAGAATGCCGAAGTACTTTCCAAGCAGAAATTGCCGTCGGGATACCGGCTTGCTCAGCAGCGTGACGGCCGTTCGCCCCTCGATTTCCTCGGAAATGGAGATGCTGGCGGTCAGCACGGTGATGAGCAGGGCGGGGATGAGGATGGCATCCAGTTGCAGGTCTTTCATCATCTTCATGTCCTCGCCCAGGGTGAAGAAGGGCAGGACGATGCCAAAGAGCATCAGGACGGCAAAGAAGACGATGAGCAGCCAGTAGAGCGGTTGACGGATGGTTTCGCGAAAGGCAGCCTGAGCCACGGCGAGCGTTTTGGTCGGCACCGGGGCCACGGTGAACCAGCTGAGCAAGCCGATCAGCCCGAACAGGACCAGCATCGTGACCCAGATCATATACGCTCCTCGTCAGGTCCACTCCCGACGGATGACGAATCCGCGATAGCCCGCCGGGGAAAGATCGGAAACCTCTTTTCGCCGGATGTAGCCGCTCATGGCCTGGTCAACGCGCTCGAGCAGGTCTGCCACCGCTTCGGGCGGTCCTTCAGCGACCAACTCCACCGAGCCATCCGGCAGATTGCGAACGAAACCACTGACGGGCAGGCCGCGGGCCAGATTCTGGGCCGTGTACCGAAAGCCCACTCCCTGCACGTTCCCGAAATAGAGAACCCGCTTGGCGATCATGGTCCCGTCATCGCAGGCGTATTACGCTGGCGAAGCCGCCGGAGTTCACAGCGGCGGCTCTTGGTGGATCCCGGGCGACGTTCCCCAGTGCAGCTTGGTCCGGAGAGTCTGATAATAGCCGTGACCGGGCACTTTGATCAGTTGAAACTGCACCGGAGCACGTCGGAAGATGACCCGATTGTCGGTCGTCACTGGAACGAAATGCTGGCCATCCACGACCAGCACTCCGCCCGGTTCGCTCGACACTTGGATAGTATAGATGCGGTTGGCTCCGTCCACTAGCGGACGAAAGGTCAGGGCGTGGGGACAGATGGGGGTGATGACAAACGCTTCCAGGTCCTGCCGAAGAATCGGTCCCCCGGCGGAAAGACTGTGGGCTGTCGAGCCGACCGGCGTGCTCAGAATCAACCCGTCACCGCTGAACCGGGCCACAAGCGTGTCGTCGATGCTCAGGTCAATATCCACCAGATGTGGCGTACCGGAACGCACCACCACCTCGTTGAGGCCGAGCATGGTGTGAGGTTCTCCGGGTCCGTCGAGTTGGCATTCAAACATGAGATGCCGCGTCACCGAGAAGTTGCCGGCGATGACGGCGGCCAAATGGGTGCGAACTTCCTCGGGGCTGAGATCGGCCAGGAAGCCGAGCTTGCCGAGGTTGACGCCGAGCACCGGCACCTGCCGATAGCCCATTTGTCGCGCCGCCCGGAGAATGGCTCCGTCGCCGCCGAGGACCAGGGCAATGTCCGCGTCATGGAGACTGAGGTCCGTCTGTTGGGCGAGGTCATAGACAACCACGTGACAATGATCCCGCAGGAAGGGCAGAAGTTCTTCCGCCACTTCCCGCACACGCGGTTTCGAACCATTGCCTAGGAGAAAGATACGCATCGAATCGCAGTCAATCGAAGCGAAGCAGGTACAAAGTGCCCGAACGGTTCGCTGTCAGCAGAAGCGCTGCACTGTTCGGGGACGCTTCGTTCCATGCCACGGCAGCAACGGGACCGTCGAGCTTCCAGCTTTTGACCTCCTGGGCCGATTGTTCCTGGACCTGCCAGAGTTTGATCTCCCCGTCACTGGTCCAGGAGACGATCTGCTTTCCATCGGCGGAGAGCAGCAGGCCGCTCAAGCGCCGCCCGTGACCCTTCCAGGAAACCGCAGCCTGACGTTTCTCACGGTCCCAGAGCTTGATCTGCCCGTCGGCACCGGCGGTCGTCATCCAGCGGCCGTCAGCGGATAAGGCGACGTCGGCCACGTCACCGCCATGGCACTGCAAAGGCGGTTGCGGGGCAGCATCGGTCAGACTCCAGACTTTGACCTCGCCGGTGGTACAGCCGAAGGCGGCCAAACGGCCGTCGCCGCTGAAAGCCAGAGAGCGGACCCGGCCGTCATGCCCTTCGACCCGTCGCACCGCTCGACCGGTTGCAGCTTCCCACAAGGTCACGCTGCCTTCGCGGTTGCCGTCCCAGGCAACGATCAATTTGTCGCTGTCGGCAAATGCCAGGGCCAAAACGTACTCCAACTGGGCGTCAATGACGCGAACCTCCCGATAGCTTTCCAGGTCCCACAGCTTCAGCGACGTGTCGGGGCGTCGGGAGCCGGAAACCAGTTTTTTGCCATCCTGGCTGAACACCAGGGCGGTGACATCGCTTTCGTGACTGCCCAGCGTGCGGAGCAGGTTTCCGGTGGACAAGTCCCAAAGCCGGATCGTGCCGTCAGCGGATCCGGAGGCTGCGAGGCGTCCGCCGGGAGCTACGGCCACCGAGAGCACGGCTCGTTCGTGACCATAGCGGGGGACGCTCTCCTGACCACTGAGTTCCCACAGACGCAAGGACCTGTCCACGCTGGCCGAGACGACGTACCTACCGTCAGGCCCGAAGGCAACCGAAGTGACCCAGTCGGAGTGGCCCCGGAAAACATGCAGTTCTGCTCCACTGTTGCGGTCCCAGACCCGGACGGTGCTGTCAGCCCCGCCGGTGGCCAGCAATTTCCCGTCGCTGCTGAAAGCAATTGCGGACACGGGAAGAGCATGGCCCTTATAGTCGCGAATCTGATTGCCCGTGCTGACGTCCCACAGCTTCACCTGGGCCGCCACGTTGTCGCCTCCCGCCGAGGCCAAAAACAGACCGTTAGGGCTAAAAGCGATACAGGCCACGGCCGAGGTGTGGCCGGTGAGGGTTCGCTGCGTCGTGCCTTTCTCCACGTTCCACAGGCGGATCGTTTGATCGCCGCCGCAGGAAGCCAACACTTTGTCGTCGGGGGAGAAAGCGACTGCCATGACCACGGAGCCGTGCCCGAGCAGTGTCGCCAGCGGTTTGCCCGTTGCAGTCTCCCACAAACGGACGCTTCGATCCGCGCCTCCCGAGGCCAACAGTTTGCCGTCGTTGCTGAACGCCAGGCTTGTCACGGGGGCCGTGTGACCGCTCAGGCTGCGGACCTCCTCGAGCGTCCGGGCGTTCCACAGCTTCACCAGCCGATCTCCTCCGCATGAAGCGATGAGTTTCCCATCCGGGCTGAAAACAGCGGCGGTCACGGGAGCCGCATGGGCCGTAATGGTCCGGACCAGCTTTCCACTTACCGCGTCCCACAGGCGAAGGGTGTGATCCGCGCCGCAGGACAGGAGCAGGCGGCCGTCGGGACTTGGTTGCACCGACCAGACGTACCCTTCGTGTCCCAGGAATTCGCGGGATGAAACCGGCCCCTGAAGTTCCCAGAGCCGAATCGTCTGGTCGTAGCTGACCGAGGCGATTTGTCGGCTGTCCGGACTCCAGGCCAGGCCGGTGACCGACTGAGCATGACCGAGGAACGTGTGACGGGGTTGACCCGTTTCGGCGTCCCAGACCTTAATGGCCCGCTCCGAGGGCGAAACCCGGTCGGAATCCTTGCCTCCCGACGCCAGCCACTTGCCGTCGGGACTCCATGCCAGCGCCGACACCGAGGCCGCGTGGCCTGTGAGCTGCCGCAGTTCCACGCTGGATTTGGGATCGAAGACGTGAACGACGTTCTCTTCCCCAGCCACGGCCAGGCGAAGACCGTCTGGACTGAAGGCGAGGGCGTTGACACCGACGCGGCTCTTCGGGTTCATCTGGAACTGGCGCACGATGGCTGTGGTCGCGGCGTTCCAGATGCGGATGTTGCCCTGGGCGTCTGCCGAAGCCAGGAGCGAACCGTCCGGAGTGTAAGCCACGGCATTGACCACGTCGTTGTGCCCGGGGGGACTCGCCGACTCCTTACCTGCGTCGAGGTCCCAAATGCGCAGGCTATTGTCGGCCCCACCGGTCGCCGCCTGCTTGCCTTCGGGATGAACGGCGACGGAAAGGACGGGAGCCTTATGGCCGGTCAAGACATGAACATCCTCTCCCGTGTCTGCTTTCCACCAACGCACCGTTCCGTTCATCCCGCCGGAGAGGATGTGCCTGCCGTCCTTACTGAACGCCAAACACCGAGCCCCGTCAGGATGGCCACGGTAGGTCAGAAGTTCTCGCCCTGTGGACAAATCCCACATGCGGATGGTGCCATCCCGACTGCCCGTCACCAAGCGCTTCCCGTCCGGGGCGTAGGCGACGGCGTGAACATCGGCGGCGTGGCAGAACTTGGGCGACCCCAACACGCGACCGACGCCGTCAGGCAAACTCGGCGTCGGGCTTGGCAAGAGCCAACGGGCGCGGCGAATCGCTTCGGAGGCCGCCGCGGTTTGTCCAGCTTTCAAGGCATCCCGAGCGGTCTGAGCCGCGGCATCGGCCTGAGCCAGCAACTCGGGGGCGAAATGAGCATCGACCTTGGCTTGTTGCAGAGCAGCGCGCTCCTGCTCATACGCTCGGATCTGCTCCGCGATGTCGTCCGAGGTCTCGGCAGCCAGCAGGCCGAGGAAGACGCTTTGCGCCAAGATCAGGCCGACGAGGGATCGGTAGTAGGTCATGTCATTCGAGCCAATGCAGAACGATTGCGGCGTAGTATGTGGCACTGACGTTCCCCGGCTGGCCCGGCTGCACGGCATAACTGCCGTCCGGTTGACGACACTTGGCGATGAACCCGCGACAGCGTTCGACGTCCGGCTTGACGCCGAGCATGTGCAGACAGCGCATCACACGGTAGGTGGTTTCCAGATCGGACCCGGCCGCGTCGGCCTTGGACCAACCCCCGTCAGGCCGCTGAGCGGACAGCAGCAGCTTCTTGGCTGCCTCCCGCGAGGCATCGTCCAGGCTGCCGCCTAAACGCAGCACGGTCACGAGAGCGCTGGCCGTATGCCGGGCCGCTCCGTCGCCGTTGCCGAACGTGCCGTCCGGGTTCCGCTCCTTCAGCACTTCCGCCAGCCATTTCTGCCGCACTGTCTCCAAAGCCGGGTCCGGCTGGTCCTTGTACCAGGTTTCGTAGGCCGCTGCGGCGATCCGGATGTCTTCGAACGATTTGGCCTCGGTGGCCAGGTAGCCGCTGAAGGTTTCCCGAATCTCTGCCGGGGAGAGTTTCGCTTCAGGGATCTCTTTGCAAGCCATCAGTCCCAGTGCGGTAATGCGGACTTCGGGCGGGCTGCCTGGGGTCGGACCGAAGCCCCCTCGACCGACGTGCCGACAACTCAGCAGAAACCGGGCCGTGGCCGACGGGTCCTCTGGCTTGCCTCCGAAGTAGCGGATGGCTCTCAAAGCGGACGACGTGGCTGCCACCGTGGCCGGGCTGTCCGGCCTGGCCTCCGCCGCGTAACCGCCGTCCGGTCTGCGCAGGGAGGCCAGAAACTTCAAAGTGGCTGCCTTTTCCTCGGCCGTCGGCGTCTGACCGAGACAGGGCAGGGGTATCAGCACCACCAAGCCGACCCACGCCGCCAACTGCTTCATCATTCCCAACTCCAGGCTCCGCTCGTCCCCAGGCTTGCTCACATGCTGCCGCGGTTCCACCGAAGATTCGCTTATTCTACAGGAAACTAGGTCGTCAACGCCATGACTCCGATTCCGGACAAGGAAATGTCGTGAGGGGACTCGCCCTTCCCGGGCGAAGCAGGTGGGGAAGCCTGATCCGAGAGAATGCCGAAGGTGGGACTTGAACCCACACCCCCTTGCGGGGACCGGATTTTGAGTCCGGCGCGTCTGCCATTCCGCCACTTCGGCCCGTGTGAGCGATTATACCCGACCCGCGCTGCAAGGGCGAGCGTCAGGAAGGTTCGTGGAGGACGTACACCTTCCCGGAGTTGCCGTCCACTTTCAGCCGCTGCCCGGTGCGGATCCGGCTGACGACGTTGGGGACTCCGCCCACCGCCGGCAGACTGAACTCCCGAGCCACGATCGCTCCGTGGGAGAGCACTCCCCCGGACTCCAGGACCAGTCCCCGCGCGTGAACAAACAGCGGTACCCAGGCCGGATCGGTGGAGGGGCACACCAGAACATAGTCGCGGCGGTTGCCAACCGCTTCCGGATGCCTCAGCACCAGGGCCGGTCCTTCCGCGACGCCTCCGGACAGCGGCGTGCCGTCAAGCGTGCCGGCTCCCAGGGGCACTGACACTCGGCCAATGGCTCCCAGATCGTCACTGAAAATCACAGTTGGAAGCTCGATGCTGAGGGCGATTCGCCTCTGCCTGCGTCGCTGGCGGATGCGGTCGCCCAGGGACTTTCCACTCGCCAGCTCGCTTAATTCCGTGGGGAGCAGGAAAAAGATTCCGTTACGAAGTCCAAAACGCCGATCTAGCTCGACCAGGTATCGACGCATCAGGTCGTACCCCAAGAGCAAGTAATGTTTGGAGGTTTCCCGCAGCGCGGTGTAGGTGCGGGCATAGTCGAAGTCGTCCCGCAGGGCACGGCCCTGGTCAGCCGACAGTCCAGCCTCCCGTAGCACACCATCCCAGACGGCGTCGGCTTCCGCGGCTGCGAGGGGCTGATCGCGTTCCAGGTTCGTCTCTCGATTGGCTTGCGGGAGCAGGTCGGGCCGCTCTCGCCAGCGCGGCTCGGCCAATTCCATCTCTCCCGGTCCGCGGTGTCCGAAGTTGCGCAGAAACTCTTCCCTGGTCAGTTCCCCGGACAGGAGACGAGCCAAGGCGCCAGCCAAGTCGGCTTCGGGATCGGGCCGCACTCCGGCAAGAGCCTTCCGCACGATTCGCCCTGCCTCCTCAGGCCCGACCTTGACTTTGAGGGCTTGTTCGAGATTGCCCATTGCCAGGGTCGCGAACACGGAGGGTCGAACGGACCGGCGAGCGAAATCTGAAAGCGTCCGCTCAGTCCAATGATGGAACCGGTCGATCAATTCTTTTGCGGACAGCCGACTCAGGTCTTCCTGCCGGTATGCTTCGACCTCAGCCACGAACTGCGGGTAGATTTCCCGACGCAAGACCTCGGCCCACACCGGCATTTGCCGAGTCATCTGCGAGTGGTTCCGCACCATCTTCCAGAGAATGATCGGCACTCGGAGGAGAAACCGGGCCGTGATCCGTCCCGCATCCGGAAGGGCGCGCGGATAGATGGCCCGTTCGGGATGGGCCTTGAGGTCGGCAAAGCGATGGCCGATGGGAAAATCGCGAAAGTACAGTTTCGGTTCCCGGCTCAAGTTCACATAAGGCCGTCCGCAGATCAGGTCGATGAAGCCCTCTTCGTCCAGTTCTGGGTCGGGGTCGAAGCCCAGGTCGCGGAGCAACAGCCCGTAGCCGCCGCGACCGGACATGAAGCGCCGCACGATCGCCCAGGTCATCGGCGTCGGGGCAGGGAGGATTTCAGCAAGGTTGTACCCTCCCCAGACGGTGCCGCGCGGATCGGCCTTGGCTTTCAAGGCAGCGATTTCCGAGCGAATCAGTTCTTCCCGCTCGAAGGCCCCCGGCGTCGTGATCGGCCGGGCCTGGAGGAGCCAGAATCGGCCGTCAGCCCACGCCCACTCAACGTCCCGAGGTTCGCCGAAGTAGTCCTCGACTTGTCGGCCCAGTTTGAACAGTTCCGCAAGTTGGGCAGCAGTCAGGCACGGCTGGTATTGTCGCTCCGCAGGCACATCGCACCATCCCTCCGGCCTTCGTTGCACGGTCTTGAGGGCGATGTGCTGTTCGACGATGCTGCCGTCGCCGCGGCGACAGTGGAAGCGGTCGGGCACGACCCGGCCGGAGACGACACTTTCTCCCAGACCCCACGAAGCCTCGATCAGCATCCGCTCTCCGGTCGCATCGAGCGGGTCGCGGGTAAATAGCACGCCAGAAACCTCGGCGGGCACCATCCGCTGCACGACCACGGCCAAAGCCGTGTCATGCTCGGCCACATCCTGGCGATGACGATACACTTCAGCCCGCTGGGAGCGGACCGAATGCCGACACTGAATCACCGCTTCGACCAAGGCTGATTCGCCGACGACGTTCAACAGGGATTCGTGCTGGCCGGCGAAACTGGCGTCCTCACTGTCTTCGGCAGTGGCAGAGGAGCGCACCGCGACCGGACCGCCTCCCAAACGACGGTACTGTTCCGTTAACAGAAGCCGAAGGTCTTCCGGCAGTGTCGCCGGCTCGGAAGACTCTGGAAGACCCACATCCGCCGTCATGACGAAACCGGGAGGCACAGGCAGCCCGGCGCGCGTCATCAGCCCCAGGCTCAAGCCTTTGCCTCCGACCAGCGCTCGATGATGCGACTCGATGGCCTCGAAAGGAAGGATGGCGGTCATGGCTGGTCGCCGATGCAGAACACCTTGCCGCCCACGGCGACGTATAAGCGGCCCTGGACGAGCACTGGACTGGAATAGGCGTCATCCACGTCGGCGTCTCCCAGGGATCCCACGGTCCACAACTCCCGGCCGTCGGCGGCATCGAGACAGCTTAGGATCCCGCCCACGGTCAAGACATAGACGCGCCCTGCCGCCACGACCGGCGATGCCGCCATCGGACCAGACATCTGCGTTTTCCAAATCAACCGGCCGTTGTCAGAGTCGAGGCAATAGCAATAGCCGTCCGTACACGGAGCGAAGACCCGGCCCTCGGCCACTGCGGGAGTCGCCATGACTGAGTTGCCGGTAGCGAAAGTCCAAAGCTCCGAGCCGTCGGCGGCATCGAGGCACCAGACGGCCCCTTGTGGCACGTCGGCGTCCTGTCCGAGCTTCCCGTTGCCCAGTCCGAAGACGACCCGTCCGTCAGCCCATGCCGGCGAGCCAGTCACGCGAAGCTCGTGACGCCTTTGCCACAGAAGCTGTCCGCTCTCGGCATCCACTGCCAGGGCGTACAAGTCTTGATGCCTGTCGCCGACCGTGGAACCGGCGAACACCCGTCCTTCAACGACCAAGGGCGACACATCCACATGATAACCGGCCACGCGCCAGTGCAGCTTCGGTTGGGGAATGCCGTTGGCCGACACGGTTTCCTCGGCGTCAACGCACAGGAGGCCATCGTCTCCCGCGCCGAAATAAGCCCGGTTGCCGACCACGCAGGGAGTGGACTCGACATGGCTGCTGGTCGGCATCGCCCACAGGGTTGCATTGCCGTCCCGCGCGTCGAGGCAGAGGAGACGGCAGCCAGTGTCCTGGTGATAACCTTCGCCGAGGAAGATCCGGCCTCCGGCCACGATCGGCGTGGCGAAGACGGGTCGCAAGGTGTCACCGGCGGAGAATCGCCATAGCCGCGAGCCACCGGGCAGAGGCACCGCCGACTCCGCTTCCCCAGTTCGGGCGCTGACGCAGTACAAATACCCGTCTTGAAGCGCTGACACTTGCCGCAGCGCGCCGATGTAGAGCCGGTCGTCCACGACCGTCGGCGACGAGTGCAGCATGACCCGGCCGCGCGGCTCGGACGGGTCGAAGACCCAGAGTACTTTCGGCTCACGAGGTCCGGCATCGTCGGCACGATGTGTTCCGCTTCGGTACGGATTGCCGCGAAACATCGGCCACTCGGTGCGCACTTCTGCTCCCGATGTCACCTGGCTGACGTCGCGAAACAGGTAAAACCCGACACCGATCCCAAATCCGCTCAGACCCAGCAGAAAGGCCAGCTCCGTGCTCCGCCAGGGGGTCGGCGAGGACGACTCCCGCCCAGGCGACGAAAGCGGATCGCGTTCCGCCGTCGCCCAGCGATAGCCGAGATGCACCAGTCCGAGCAGCGCCGCGCCACTGACAACGCCCATTTCGTCCAGGAAAGGGACTTCCCGTTGCCAGAGTTGATAGGCGGCCCAGCCCAGGCCCGCTGCCAGCAGAACTCCCAGGGCGATGAACTCGACCCGGGCCGGAACCGTGGCCGGGAGCGGTCGTCGGTTCCATCGCCACAGAGAAACCCACAAGCCCAGCCCCGCCACACCGACGACGCTCCACCACAACGCCCGTTCGCCGGCCCACCAGGATCCGCTCAACCATGGCCGCAAGGCCCAATGCAAAACCAGAAGCGTCGATTGCGTCAGCAGTACCGATACAGCCACGCTGTAGCGCCGCCACTGGTCCCTCAGCAAGGTCGGAAAGAGCAGTTGCAGCAACGCTGCGATCGGCATCAGGAACGGCAGAGCGATCACGCCAAGCATCAGGTTTCCGCCTCCGGCCGGACAGCCGGGCAAGCTTCCCTGACCCGAAGGTGCGCCTGGACCGGGTTTAGTTTCCAGCTCGGGTCCGAAGCCTGGTTTAACCTTGGGATCATATGGCGGAGGAGCTTTCTTGCCGGCCAGGGCATCCCGCAAGACCTGGTCAAGTTCCTCTGTGGTGCCGCGGAAGGTGCGACGCAGATAGATCTCGCAGTGCGTGAAGGCCCAGCGGATCCGGTCGCCGTCCGGCGTTCCGATTACTTGAAACCAGGTGCCGTTGGTGAAGGCCAGCAGCATATGCTGGTTCTTCTCGAACGTGTCGAAACAGATGAGCGGCACTTCAGCGGCGACACGCTTGAGCAATTCCGGGGTGTGCTTTTCTTTGTCGCCGGTCAGGTTGATCGGCAACCGCCGCCTCGGAAACTTGCCTTTGAGATCGCTTTCGATGACCACGACCATCGCTGGCCGGGCCGGATCCACGCTTTCAACCCTGGCACGGAAGATGTACTCGCAATCGCGGATCAGGTCCTTGAGGTGGACTTTGTGCTCGATAAAGGCCTCTGCCGGACGTTCCAGGGCCAGAGGCAACAAAAACGTGCCGAAGATGCACAGACCAAAGATGTATAAAGGGCGTCCGCGTATCATGGCTCGCTCCGTGATGCCTGGGTCGAGGGTGTCGATCGGGGAAGGGCGAGGCCGAACACTGCGGGGACGCGGAACGGGGAGGAAGTCGAAACCTCAGGGTATGGCCTGCTCCCGTTCCATCAGTTTCTTCTCAATTTCCTCCTTGCGTTTCTGGTCCCGCTGCGACTTGCCGACCAGTTTGAGGGCCTTCTTCCACGCCGCGATGGCATCTTCCTTTTCGCCCAAAGCCCAGTGAATATCGCCGAGATGGTCGTAAATCTCCGCGTGTTGTCCCTCGGGATCCCGGATCGCCCGCAGCAGTTGCTCCTTGGCTTCCTTGTGTTTGCCTTTCTTGTAGAGCACCCAGCCGAGACTGTCGATGTAGCTGGCCCGATTGGGGTCCTTTTCCAACGCTTTGCGGATGAGCCGCTCTGCTTCGTCCAACTCCATGTCCTGTTCCGCCAGCATGTAGCCCAGGTCGTTGTTGTAGGCGGCGTTGTCGGGATGTTTCTGGATCAGAATGCGTAGTTGTTGGATGGCTTTGTCGAGTCGGCCGATGTCCATGTAAAGACCGCTCAGCAGGTAACGAATCTGCTCCTTGGTCTCTTCTGAACCCGCCTTGACGAGGAGATTCTCGTAGATCTGGGCGGCATCTTCCGAGCGGCCCGCTTCCAGCAACACCGAGGCTTTCAGGCGGAGCATCTGGATGTCGTCGGGGAAGCGCTTGAGGAACGGTTCCAGTTGCTTCAGCGCGTCGTCGGTCCGGCCCTGGAGGGCGAGTGCCTGGATATTCCGTGTGATGGCATGGGCCTTGGCGACCGCAAAGGTTCCGCCGTAGGGCAGTTCGAGGATCTCCTTGGCCAATTTTTCCGTGGCATCAAAGCGTTCGTGCTCGAACAACAGGTCGAGGAGGTCCATGTACAAACGGGTGAGCTTGTTCAATGCCGTGGCCACGTCTTCGGCCTGCGTGCGTCCTTCCAGGCGAAGGCGGGCCAGCCGCCGCTCCAGGCCTGTTGTGGCTCGATCCACGCTGAAGCGGAGGAGCCGTTCAGCCTCGTCCACTGCCTTAATCTGTCGGGCCAGGTTGGCGAGCAGATAAATCGCAGCCGAGTTGATCGGCTTGCGTTTCTCTTCCTCCTCCTTCTGCCAGGCTTCCATTTGCTGCATGATCGCCTGGACGAGGCGTTGCGCGGGTTCCTTGTGCTTGGCGAGGTCGTTAAGAAGTCCGATCAGGGCCTGATCGTCGTCCACGGAGAGGTCATCGGCGTCGTCGCCGTTGAGCGGCTGCTGCACGAAGCCGACGGCAAGTTTTGTGGCGGCATCCGTTTCCTGATTCTCGACAAGGATCGCCAAATGCAGGAGAAAAGCGAGGGCGGACTTGCGATCGCTCTTGAGGGCCGCGGCCTTCTCGGCACAAAAAGTCAGCAAGGCTTGAGCCGATGCGACATCTTTGAGTTCCCGAGCCGCGGAAGCAAGGACGAAGGCGCTGGTGTAATTGAGCGGCGGCGCGTTGTCGCGGGCCAGTTTGGCTCCGTAGCGGATCAGTTCCCGGGCCTTGTCCGGGTTCTGACGGAGGGCCTCGATGCGGAGCGTAATGAGTTGATCGCCAACCGTGTCGCTGACTTCCTGCAAGGCCTTGCGGGTCTGGTCGGCGTCATCGCCGCGGGTTTGAGCGGTTCCGAGGATGCTTACAGCCAGACATCCAAGCAGCACATAGATCGGTCGGTTCATAGCTTCCTCGCCATCTCCGCCCCGGCTCGACGCCGATTGACACCCCATTTGCAAATCTTCCCTATGGTAGCGGAACGGCGTGGCCAACGCCAAGAGAAATGCCGCAGGCTGCCCCCCTTCGCAGCGGCCTTGCCAAAGCTACCCTGGTCAGCCTGGAGCCTTCGATGGAAACAGCGAACGGCATGCGGATCGGGGCCACGACAGAGGCACCAGCGGAAACGAGATCAGCCCGGGGTCAACCGCCACTCTGTCGAAATGGAGAGGATCGACAGGGCGATCTGGGATCTTTTCGTCCACGCGGGCGCACTTTGAATGATCTACGCTTCTGCCTACCGACAACCGCTTGGTTCCGACTCAATCGGCAATGAATCCAGCACATTCAACCGGCTGCGGCTCGGCATCCCATTCGAGGCCGCGACGGGCGTCCGGAGGCATTGGCCTCCTTCGATACCGCGAGCGGCACTACACCTATCACGGTTCGGAGATGCAAGCGATCACAGCTGCGGTACGCCGGGGTCGGGCCGTCTAGGCGGGCGAGTTGTGACCGGCCCCTTGGATCGGAAGCAGGATGCGCCCAAGGTCCTGTTACGGTGTTAGGTTGCGCGGCGGCGCAAGCCAACACGGCATGGACAAGTACGGTTTGGTCGGCATAAGGTCTGATCAGATATGAAATTAGAGACGGTCCGGATCGGCCGTCGATCCGGTGCTAAGTTGCGCCGCGGCGCAAGGTAATAACAAATTCGGCGACGGACGCGCAGTGGCGCGACGGCAACTGAACTCTGGAAATTCTCGCCTGCTTCGGGGTGGAGCCGCAATTGCTTGATGGCGACGTACTGTGTTGCTACAACAATGCTTCGTATCAGGTGGAGGTAAATGGGCTGTCAGTCTCGTTTACGATCGCACCGGGTTACCGGGACCTGCGGCATATTGTCCGCTGCAGGGAGCAGCGACTGTTCGAGTTCAAAGCGGTAGGGGTGTTGGATGTGCGGGTGATCGACGAGCCAGGGATTCATGCGGTAAAGCTTGTCTTGACCGAGAAACCGTGGCTTCGGCTGCAACTTAGCTTAGGCTTCGAGGTCATCCACGGGATGGCTGTAGTGCCGAGCCGGTCGCTCCAGCAGACTCCGCCAGCTTGAGGCGTTGGCAAGAGCTCAGTGGCGTCCGGTTGCACTGTGTATCTTGGGGGCTGTTGACCTTCGTCCTTAGGACATTTAAGGGGGGGGGATCTATCTGAGTCATAGTGGACAGCCATTGGCAGAGGTTTTCGGTTATCTAGTTACTGACCAAATTGACGACGCGAAACGGCACCGTTCTGACCGTCTTTGCCCCTTCAACAACAAAGTGCCGATTTGCACAAAAGACAAAGCGAAGGATCCCCTTGGCGTGTGCAGCATCTATCATAAGGACGCCCCCGTCATCACCTGCCCTATTCGGTTTCGTCAGGGCTGGATTATTACTAACCATGCTGCATCGTTCTTTTTTGAGAAGGGGATACGATGGACTTCTCTAACCGCAGTGCGCTTGAAAGATGCGAATGGCAAGTCTGCTGGCAACATTGATGTCGTTCTTGTTGCCTATGACGATGGTGGCAAAGTCATTGATTTTGGTGCTCTTGAGATTCAGGCTGTCTATATTTCCGGCAACGTTCGTGAACCATTTGAGTCTTACATGACGGATCCACAAAGCAGGGCTTCTATGCATTGGTCTAGCAAGCCAAATTACCCTCGTCCTGATTACCTTTCATCTTCTCTAAAGAGCCTCATTCCCCAACTCTTTTACAAGGGTAAGACCTTGCACAGATGGAAAAAGAAAATCGCTGTGGCGCTGAATAAAAGTTTCTTTAATACTCTGCCTGATCTGGAACGAGTTCCAAAAAGTGATGCTGAAATTGTCTGGCTTATCTATGATCTGGAGCTAAATGGGGAGCGTTACCATCTGACTAAGGTGGATGAAGCTTTTACCAAATTTGTGCCTGCCCGCGCCCGGTGAATGTCGCGTCGTTCCCACAGCGAAGTCCTTTCCCCTACCCCGGTGGAAACACATGGTTTGTGCCGACATTCCGACGCTGGATAGCAAGCCTGAACAGAAAACCGCATATTCTGGTTGAACCGTTCGCCGGTGGCGGGATCATAAGTCTTACCGCCCTCTTTGAGGATTTGGTTGAAAAGGCGGTCATGGTCGAATTAGATTGTGAAGTGGCGGCGGTTTGGGAAATCATCATAAACGGTGATGCCGAGTGGCTGGCCAATCGAATCTTGACGTTCGTGATGACCAGAGGGGCTGTTGAAGAGGAGCTGCAGAAAATTCCAGCGGCCAAGAGAGAAAAGGCGTTTCAGACAATCCTCAAGAACCGAACATTACATGGGGGAATACTCGCCGAAGGCTTTCGCTTCATAAGGTACGGAGAGAATGGAAAAGGAATCGGTTCTCGTTGGTATCCGAAAACGCTTGCTCAGAGACTCATCAGCCTTAATAATGTGCACATCGGATTGATTTCCGGTGCGATGATGGCTTAAAAGTGATAAGGGAGTTTGTCCGCCGCGAGGATGTCATCCATTGTATTGATCCTCCCTACACTGCTGGTGGCAAGAGGGCCGGTAATCGGATTTATAAACATCATCGGATTGATCACAAATATCTATTTACAATTTGTGAGTCGCTCGTGGGTGATTTTCTGATGACGTACAATGAGGCAGAAGAGGGGAAGGAAATGGCACTCCAGCGTGGGTTTCAGATGCGTTTGATTCCGATGAAAAACACTCATCACGCTAGAATGAGGGAATTAGTTATCGGAAAAGATTTATCGTGGTTGGACGGATTGCCGGCTATCAATGAATTAAGGGCCGAGGACAGTGTCAACAAAAATGAAAATATGATGCCTTAACCACTTGCTGCAACCGACCGGGGCCGCAAGCCCGCTGGCTTGCACTCGGTGGTCTAGCGAGCAGCCCCGGCAGCTGAGTTAAGTCGTTTGACAGTGAAAGGCGAGCGGATGCACATCCCTTCAAGCTTTGTCGCTTGTTGCATCAGCGCGTTGGCACGGGCGGCGTTCGACTCCGCTGGGCATCCGACCGCAGACGATTTCCGTTCGTCGCCGCGAGTCATCCTGCACCAGTGGGGACCGGCACGAGCACGCCCGGACGCCTTTGCTAGGACCCACGGGACAAAAGTCCTCGGGCCGGATAAGGTCCTGTCTGCCATACTACTTCGGCCCACTCATGGAGGAGAACTTATGGCCCGGCAACTGCTTACGGACGACCTGTGGAACGCCATCAAGGGTTTCTTGCCCCAGCAGCCACTCACGCCGCGTAACGGCCGTTCCCCGATCGACAACTGCTTACACTTGACCGTCCTCCCCTTCGCGCTCGATATCGGCATCGCTTGGGCCGACCTGCCGCGGGAAATGGGATGCTCATAAAAGACACGCCCGCGACGGCTCAAGGAACGGAGCGCGGCCGTGGCGGGTGACGGCGGACAAGGATATGACAGTGCGGCTGCATGGCACCCGCTGAGGTGGTTGGGGATGGAGGCGCGGATAGCCCGGTGTGGGGAGGGGGGATTTGGAGCGGGGCGATGGTCGATTGAGCGGACATTGAGTCGGTTGAAGCAGTATCGGCGGTTGCGCATACGCTGGGACCGCTCGGTGGCAATTTACGAGGCGCTTTTGTATATGGCGTTTATCCTGATTTCTTGGCGCTTTGTGGGTATGGAGGTATTGTCCCGTGGGTCTTAATCCATTCACTGTAAGTTCCACCAGTAATGACACCGACAAAAAGCTGTCGGTACAGGAGACCGAGTTAATAAGCCGCTATTATTGCAGCACCTTCGCAAGCAACTCGCGGGCTGCCCGTTGACCCTCGGGATACCAGCCGTGATCGCGATCCCTGGCCCCCTCTGCTACCTGGATCGAGCGAAATGCTTCTTCGGCTTGCTGACCGTAGAAGCTGCGAATGCGGCGAAGTTCTGCTGCAACGAAGGCGTCGTCGGCGACAGCCGGCAAAGTCCAAATGGAATCTCCCATGGCAGTTTGGACGAGATGGCCGCGCGGCGCCGCCAGGGCCATGATTTGAAGGAAGTCCAGGGGCAGAGCGTCGCGATCTTTCTTGTAAAGGTGCATGCGGGGCAAGTAGGCGGAATTGGTCGAGGCCCAGCGGCCATCGAATGCCTGGTCCTTGCGGAAAAGGCCGTAGCCGCACGAGGCGATCCCCACGCGCAACCGGGGCTCCAACCCGAGGATGAAATTAACCAGGATGCCCCCCAGTGAGTGCCCCATCACGCCAATGCGCCGGGGATCAACTTCCGGACGCTCTGCGAGGAAATCGACGGCCCGCGACACGTCGAATAGCATCAGGCCGAGCAAGGTCATATCTGGGTGGGCATTCAGGATCGGTGCCGCATCGGCCAGCTCAAAGCCAGTGCGGGCATAGCCGCCATTTGTGCGTTCGCCATAGCCGATCATGTCGGGTGCGAGCGTGACATAGCCTTGCTCGACGTAGTCTTTGGCCATCGCCATCCAGGGAAGGCTGGCTTGGATACCGGCTGGCTCGTCCTTGCCTTGCGGGACGGTCTGGTGGAGTGTGATGAGAGCCGGCAACGGCTTTCGCTTGCCCTTAGGAATCAGCATCCAGGCACGAATCTCGGAGGCGTAGTTTGCCTGCGAGGGCAGCGAACTGAAACTGACCTTGAGACGGGTATAACTGGGAAACTCCCGCGACTCCGACTCGCGAGCCTGGAGGGGTGGCCGCCGCCCAGGCCAGGCACCGATCAGCTCGCGCAGCGCGGTCGCGTACAGGGTTCGTTCTTTCTCCCACTCGTCCAGGCTCCGGGCTGCCAGTGGTTGTAAGGGCTTACCCGCTTGCGGCGTCACCGTGGTCAAGCGACCAAGTCGGCGGCGCCGCAGCCACTCGGCCGGGTCGAACGGGACATCGGCCTGCACAGTCTCGCTGCGGCTCAGCCCCAGGGCGATAAGTTCGGCCAAGAAGCGACGGCGCTCCAGCATTGGAACGACTCCGCATTTGACGGTACGGTGGCCACGCTATTCAGCTTTCCCGCAGGCGACCAGAAGGTTCTCGGAATTTGCCAGCTGAAGCGGTGTACCGGCTTGCTCTGCTGAATTTCCACTCTGACACGCGCCTCGTCCATCTGCAAACCATTGCCCGCGGTCCGAATGACCAGCAGCTTGATCTCGCAGGTGCCCGGATGGGCGGTGAACTTGAGCACGCCGCGCGGGCTGATGGCCTGCTGCACGCCCAACGACGGGTCGACACGCCAGAGGATCGCGGCCTTGACGTCCACACCCTCGGCGCGAAGCCGGACCAGGGAATGGGGCTTGTACTTC
>CALFAY010000042.1 GCA_937944855.1 uncultured Planctomycetota bacterium | reverse complement strand
AGGCCGTGCTTTCCTTCCAGGCGGTCGAGAGGTAGCTGCCGATCTCGGTGGTCCAGGCCACGAAGCCGAGCACCGCCAGAATCACCGCTGCGAAGATCACCTTGCGAATCATGCGCAACTCCTTTCCTAAACCTCGTGCTGTTTTTGTTTGCGAAGGATTCCGCTGCCTCATTCCCTAACATTTCGTGCTCTCGGCACCGGACTGCTGACCCGCGGAACGGTGCCCCTACAGGTTCATTCGCTCTCGAAGGCGAAGGATTTAGGCGAGTCTGCCCGAGTCTGGAAAAAGTTCAGGCAAGACAACGTAATGGGTACCCAGGATGTGCAGGCCAGTAACTCCGTGCCTTGATTGACGGGAGCACTCAGCCTTCCCGAACGGCGGCGACGAAGGCGGCGAAGTTGGCGACCGGCGTATCCCGGTCAAGGCCGTGGCTGAGGTTGACGATGTGCCGGTATCGGCCTCCGGCCCGGACGCATTGTCGGGTAGCCTCAGCAACCTGTTCCGGAGTGCCGGTCCGCAGCAACTCGTCAGAGACGTTTCCCTGAAAGGTCTGCTCCGGAAACTTCCTGCGCAAGTCGGCCAGGTCGTGGCGAGTGCCGAGGCTGATTACGTCCGCTCCCGAGCTGAGCATATGCTCGACGTACGGACACTCCTTGACAAACAGAATCGAAGGAATGTTGATCTCCGGGTTATGAAAGATCATGCGGTGCCACGGCGAGGCCCACCGCAGATACTCCGCTTCCGTCAGTCCACCGGCCCAGGAGTCGAACAGTTGATAGGCATCCGCACCGTGACGGGCCAGCGTCGCCAAGAAGTGGCCTGCAGCCTCGGCCAGGCGTTGCAGGAGTGCGTCCCACACTTCTGGCTGTTCGCCAGCGAACCGGCGAAGGGCGGGAAGGTCTTTGCCTACGCCGAGTGCATAACTGGCCAGCGTAAACGGCGCGCCGGCGAAGACCAGGATCGGCAAATCTCCGGCTAGTTCCTGTTTGACGAGTTCCAGAATCCGCAGAACGTGGCGGAAGCGGTCGGCGTCGGGCCTCGGATCGAGCGCTTCGACATCGGCACGGCTGCGGATGGGACGGTCGGGAACCGGACCGCGCTGGGGGATGAGCGCGTACTTCTGACCCATCGCCACGGTCAGCGTGGTGATGTCGTAGAACAAAATGATGGTATCGACGCCGAAGCGACGGGGCAATAACGACGCCTGGGCCGACAATTCCGCGTTTTCCGAGAACTCGTAAAAGCTCAGTTTGCCGCGAAGGCGGTTGAACTCTGGGTCCCAGCGTCCGGCCTGCCGCATCGCCCAGACCGGGGGCCGCGGTGTCGGCAAGCCGCGAATCGCCCGGATCAGCAGATGCCGCGGCTCGTTCATGGTTTGATGCCGACGTACAAGGTGGCGATGCCCAACGTGAACGGCGTGTAGGTCACGTCTTTCAAACCGTGTTGGCGAAGCCGTTCGGCCAAGGCCTCGCCTTCAGGAAATTCCTGCACACTGGCGGGCAGATAGCGATAGGCTGCGTCCTTGCTTCGGGAAATCCATTGCCCGACCACAGGCAGCAGCCAGCGAAAATAGGCCCGGTACAGCCGTCCGAAGATCGGATGGCTCGGTTTAGAGAACTCCAGGATGGCGATTCGACCTCCGGGCCGGGCGACGCGGACCATCTCCGCAAGGCCCTTATCGGGATCGGTCACGTTCCGCAATCCGAACGCCACGCACACGAGGTCGAAGTAGTTGTCCGGCAACGGGAGCCGTTGTGCGTCGGCCTGGATGAACCGGATGCGGTCTTTTTGCTTGGACGTGCGTTTGCGAACGGCGATGTCGAGCATCTCGCCGCAGAAATCGGCCCCGAGAATCGGAGCCTGACCCTTGGCCGCCCGGTCGTAGGCGAAGGCCAAGTCCCCAGTCCCGGTGCACAAATCCAGAATGGGGCCGTCCCCTCGCGGCGGCACCAGCTGCGTCACCCGTTTCCGCCACGCCTTGTCAATGTTCAGGCTGAGCAGATGGTTGAGCAAGTCGTAGGTCGGAGCGATCGCCCCAAACATGCGGCGGATGCGCTCTTCCCGTTTGTCCAGCAGCGAGGGGACGGAAGCCATGAAGTATCCCGAAAACGAAGGTCCTAAAGAATCGTGTCGGTCAATTCAAGGGCCGCAGCATGATGTTGCGGAAGTGGATTTCCGCGCCTTCGGACTGGAAGCCGATCGGGCCTTCGGTCAGCGTCGTCTTGCACGACGAGACCGGCACCCCGTTGACTTTTGTGGTGATCTCGCCGTTTCGGACGGTGATCTCGGTGGTGTTCCACTCGCCGACGCGGCGAACGGCCCGAGTCCGCGCCTCAGCGTCAAATTTGGCATCGCTGACGGGAGCACCAGCCACCGAAAGGACTTGGCCGTGATTGCGGTTCATGCCCTGGATCTCGACCGACTTAGGCCAGACCTTGTGTTCTCCGGTGATGTGCAGCAGGACGCCACTGTTGCCAGTGAACTGGTTGTCGTCCGTCAGATTGGCCGGGCGGGCGAACCGCCAGTCGAAGGTCAGGACATAGTTGCGGTAGCTGCGATCGGTGTAGATGTAGCCTGCTGGCTTGCCGCTGACGACGATCATCCCCTCCTCGACCCGGAATGCCCCGGCAGCGTTCTCCGGGAAGATCCGCCAGCCGCTCAGGTCCCTCCCGTTGAAGAGCTTTACCGGCTCATCCGCCGCGGAGAGCACGCCCAGCGAGCCGACGACCACCGCCAACGCCAGCACGATCACTTGGGAACGTCGAAACATGGTGGAACTCCTTTCACCTTGCACAAACTCCCAACCGGCCGCCCCATGCGGTACCGGCACAGGGATTCTAGTCCGAATGCAACACCGTCGCAACAAGCGGAACTTGGCCGCGACGAAGGGGCGCAGAGAAAGAGTGAGTCAGCGTGCTCCGAGGAAGAGCGTCCGAACTGGGACTTCCTAGCCAGCTTTAGAAACCTGGCGCAATCGGGCTGGTGACGAAAAAAGGGGAACGGCTTGATAGGAAGAAAGCGTGGTTCTTTGCCCTTGACGGGGCGAGGCATCTGTCTTATGAACCGCCGCCTTAAAGACTAACACGACAGCAGATCGCAGTTCCCGGTCGAGGCGGTTCGTCATCCCGCCTGGAGCCGGGATCGTCAACGAAGGCTGCTCGACGGGGGAGGGCCGGCGTATGCAACGCGCGGGGCTATGGACGGCAGGGGCGCTAGCTGGATGTCTGAGCCTCGGCCTGCTGGGTTGCAGCACCGACGAGTTCCGTCTGCAATCGAATGATGAAGACAAGCCGGAAAAGACCGGTCAGGTGCGCACCGTGGGCAGCGTCACATCAGTTTGGGGCGTGCAGTCGGTACGGGTGTACGGAGTGGGCGTTGTGCATGGGCTGCGTTCCGGCGGAGGCAACTCGAAGCCCGGACCGCTCCGGCAACAGGCCCTCCGCATGCTCAAAGAGATGGGCTGCACGGATCCGGTAGCCTTTCTCGCCCAGCCCGACGTGGCCGTGGTCCGCGTCTCGGCGGTCGTGCCCCCAGCGGTCCAGAAGGGCGACCGGCTGGAAGTCGAGGTCGAGGTCGATCCCGCCCAGCCGCTTCCCAGCCTCCGCGGAGCCATTCTGCTGCCCTGCGAACTGAGCGAATACGCCGACCGGGCTCAGCTCACTGGAGGTGCCCGGCCGCCGGGCGACCTCAAGGGCCGGACCCTGGTGCGGGCCGAGGGGCCGGTGCTGGTCGGCATCGCGGACATCGGCGACCGCAATCGGGAACGCCGAGGGCGCATCTGGGAAGGCGGAAAATGCCTGATCGACCGCAACTTTGGCCTCATTCTCAACCGGGATCACAAAGATGCCCGCCTTGCCAAGGTGGTCGCCGACCGCATCAATGAGCGCTTTTACGGACCGTACCGCGGTGCCATGCGGGGCATGGCCGAGGCCAAGAACGACACCCTCATCACGCTCCGCATCCCCCACCAGTACAAGAACAACTGGCCGCGCTACCTCCGCGTCGTCCGGCAGATTCCCCTGCGGGAGCCGCAGGGCCGACGGACCAGCTACGCGTTGCAACTCGGCGAGGAATTGCTCGATCCCGTCAAGACGGTGCCTGCGGCCCTGAAACTGGAAGCCCTGGGCATCGAAGGCGTGCCGTTGCTCAAGCGGGGTCTGGATCATCCTTCCCCGCTGGTCCGTTTCGCTTCGGCCGAGGCCCTGGCCTACCTCGGCGAACCGGCTTGCGCCGAACCGCTGGCTGAACTCATCGAAGCCGATCCCCGTCTGCGGGCCTTCGGTCTGGCCGCCCTGGCCTCGCTCGACGAAGCGGTCTGTCATGTCCAGCTGCGGCGACTGTTGCATGCGGACAGTGCGGAAACCCGCTACGGGGCCTTTCGGGCCTTGCGGATCCTGGACGACCGCGACCCGGCCATTCCGGGCCTGGCCATCAATGACTTCTTCCTGCACCAGGCAGCCCCGGACTCCAAGCCGATGGTCCACCTGTCCACGACGCGCCGGGCCGAAATCGTCTTGTTTGGTCGCGGCATCCGCCTTCAGCCGCCCTTCGCCCTGGAAGCCGGTCCCGATTTCCTCGTAACTGCTCAAGAAGGCGACGGAGTCTGTCGCATCGCCCGGATTTCCACCCATGCCGTGCCAGTCAAGGAGGAATGCTCGCTGGAGCTGGACGAGGTGCTTCGCCGCCTGGGGGCCTTAGGGGCCGGATATGCTGATGTCTTTCCGATGCTGTTGAAGGCCCATCAGAACGGCTGCCTGTCGTGCCGAGTGGTCGTGGACGCTGTGCCGCAGGCTCCGTCCGTATATGCTTTAGTGAATCAGGCCGCACTGGACGGCTTCGAGGTGGACGTGGAGGAAGATGCCGATAATGCCATCGATCTCGGCATGACCCCCAACCTGTTCCACCAGCACAACCGCCGCGGTTCTTCGGCCGCCAGGGAGGGTGCCCAAGCAGAGGAACGCAACCAACCGTGACTATGCAGGGATAGGCGTCGGATGGGGCTTGCCCTGCGGAGTGATCCATGCTGAAGCGGCTGGAACTGATCGGCTTCAAGAGCTTCGCCGAAAGGACAGTCTTCGAGTTCGGTCCGGGAATCACGGCCATTGTCGGACCGAACGGTTCCGGCAAGAGCAACATCGTGGATGCCGTCCGCTGGATCCTGGGCGAGCAGAGCGCCAAGAGCCTGCGCGGCGGCGAGATGGCCGACGTGATCTTCAACGGTTCCTCGACCCGCCGCAGTCTCGGTTTCGCCGAAGTCACCCTGACCCTGGACAACTCCCAACGTCTGCTGGCCATCGATTCCGACGAAGTCCAGATCACTCGCCGCGTTTATCGCAGCGGCGAAGGCGAGTATCTCATCAACAAACAGCCTTCCCGTCTGCGCGACATCAAGGAGTTGTTCCTCGGCAGTGGTGCCGGTGCCGAGGCCTACTGCGTCATCGCTCAGGGCCGCATCGAAGCCATTCTCCAGGCCACCAACAAGGAACGCCGGGTGATCTTCGAGGAGGCCGCCGGAATCAGCCGCTTCAAGGCCAAGAAAATCGAAACCCTGCGCAAGCTCGAACAGGCCGATCAGAATCTCCTCCGCGTCCGCGACGTTCTGGAGGAAGTGGACCGGCAATTGCGCTCGGTCAAGCAACAGGCGGCCAAGGCCCAGCGTTATCAAGAGTATGCCGACCGACTGCGCCAGCTCCGTCTGACGCTGGCTTTGCACGAATACGATTCGTTGACCCGGCAACTGGCCGCTGGTCAGCAAATGCTCGATCAGGCCCGCTCTGCCCTCCGAGAACAGACTGATCAGGTGCAGCGAAGCGAACAGGCGTTGCGAAAGCTGGAAGAAGAGTTGGAGGTCGAGGAGCGTCGTCTGCGCGACGCTGAAAGTGCCGTCGGCGACGCTCGCCGACGCATCACCGCCGCTGAAACCGTCCTGGAACATGAGCGTGACCGCCTGGGAGCGTCCGAACAGGAGCTGAGCCGTCTGCTCGGAGAGGATCTGCGCCTCGGTCAGCAGGTGGCAGACCTGCGGATCGCTTTCGCCGAAGTCGAACGGCAACTGGCCGAGGCCGAGGCCGCTTGGCAAGCCCTGGCCGAAACTGCGGCCCAGCGGGAAGAGGCTCTTCGTCAGGCGACAGCGGAATTAGCTCAGCTTCGCAAACGCTCCGACCAGGGACGGGCAGACCTGCTGGAACACTTCCAGGCCGCGACCCGACTCCACAACGAACAAATCAGCCTCCAGTCGCAGATCGGCAGTCTGCGGCAGCACAGCCGTCGGCTCGAACAGCAGAGTGCCCAGGCAGCTTCCGAGGCGGAAAGACTTGCGGAGGAGCTGCGTAAGTTCGAGGCCGAAGCGGGGGAGGTGACGGCTCGGCTCTTGGCAGTGAGAGAAGAAGTGACAGCGTTGCTGCGGGAAAGGGACGCCGTTCGGCATCAGGCCGAACGTGCAGCCGGACGCCTGGTGGCCTTGCGGGAAGAACGCAGCGTCCTTCAAGGCCGGGTTGAAACGCTTGAAGAGCTGGAACGGAAGCAGGAAGGGGTGGGGGCCGGAGTGCAACAGGTACTCGGCATCCTTGCCGCCGAGCCCGAGGGGCCGTGGGCCACGGTCCTCGGACTGCTCGCCGACCTAATCCGCGTCGAAGGTCCCCATGCACCGCTGATCGATCTTGTTCTTGGAGACCTCGCTTACGCCTTCGTCTATCTGGACGCTTCAGACCTGCATCAAGCCTTCGCCAGTCTGGCGGAGCCGTTGCGAGGTCGGGTCACGTTTGTGCCTGTCGGTCCTGACGGCGTTGCGTCGGCACCCCACGGAGCAGGAACGGGAGGGAATCCCGCCTCCCTCTCCACGGTAGAGGGCACGCCGACGAGCACAGCCCCGAGTCCACCCGGCATACTCGCTCGTGCCGTGGATCTGGTAACCGTCAACGACGAGCGGGTAAGGGAGTTGGTACGGAAGCTCCTGGAGCGAATTGCCATCGTCGAAGACTTCGAAGCTGCCCGGCAGATCGTGGCCCAATATCCGGGTTGGACTTGCATCACAGCTCGAGGGGAACTGTTGCGGGCAGACGGCATCTGCGCAGTCGGCAAGCCGGACCAGGGATTCGGCATCATCTCCCGCCGCAGCGAGTTGCACGAGCTTCGCAAGCGCACCGCCGCTCTGGAACAGGAGATGCTCGCCGGGCAGCGGGAACTGGCTGCGCTGCGCGACCGGCTGGCTCAATTCGAGGCCGAGGAGATCCGTCTGACTCAAACCGAGCAGGAATTTTCGGGACGCCTTGCCGTAGTGCAGTCGCACATCCAACAGATCAGCGACCGGCTGCATGGGTTCTCCGAGGACCTCCGCCTGAGCCGCGTCGAGTTGGCACAGGTGCAGGATGAATTGCAGCGGTTGGAGCGGACTGAAACGGAAGTGCAGACCCGCCTGGCCGCTCTGCACCAGCACGAAGCCGAACTTCGCCGGGACCTTGAACAGACTGAGGCGGAAATAGCCCGCCTAGAAGAAGCCCGACAGAACTTGCAGCAGGAAACCGTGGCTGCTCAAGTCGCTGCCGCCAAGGCTGAAGAGCGGCGTCAGGCCGTTACCGCTCGGTCGGCACAGGTACGGCGGGAGTACGAGCAACGTCTGCGGGAGCATCGGCACGGTCAGGAGCTTTATGCCCAACTGCGGGTGCGCCTCCGGCAAAGCCAACTGCTGCTGCTGCAAACCACCAGCGAACAGGCCGAAGCATACCGAGCCAAGGAGCAGGCTCAGATGTGGCTCGAGGAAGCCGAAGCCGCCGCTGCTGACCTTCGCCGCCGCCGCCAGGAGGTCGTCGCCGCTTTGCAGAACGAACGCCGCCGCGAAGCCGAATGGCAGGAGCAGGTGCATACCCGATCCCTGGAGGTCAACGATCTCAACCACCGACGGGCCACGCTCAGCGAACGCCTGCGGGAAGAGCAGGAAGCCGACCTGGAGCAGTTGTACCAGCACTATCAGCCTGCCGAAACGCCTCTGGACCGCGCCGCCCTGGAAGAGGCGATTCAGGACCTGCGGCAGAAGATCGCCCGGCTGGGCAACGTCAGTCTCGATTCGCTCCAGGAGCTTCAAGAACTGGAAGGCCGGGCTGCTTCTCTTCAAAGCCAGGTGGACGACCTGACGCGGGCCAAGGCTGCTCTGGAAGAAATCATCGGCCGCATCAACACTGACAGCCGACGCCTCTTCACCGAGATGTTCGAAACCATCCGCGGTCACTTTCAGGAATTGTTCCGCAAACTGTTCGGCGGCGGCATGGCCGACATCGTCTTGGAAAACCCTGAGGACGTGCTGGAAAGCGGCATCGAGATCATCGCTCGGCCGCCAGGCAAGGAGTTGCGGAGCATTTCGCTGCTCAGCGGCGGTGAAAAGACCCTGACGGCAGTGGCGTTGTTGCTGGCGATTTTCCGCAGCAAGCCAAGCCCGTTCTGCATTCTCGACGAAGTTGATGCCGCCCTCGACGAAGCCAACACCGGCCGGTTTGCCGCCGTGCTGCGGGAGTTCACTGACCGCTCGCAGTTCATCATGGTGACGCACTCCAAGCGGACGATGGCGATGGCCGACGTGCTCTACGGCGTCACCATGCAGGAAGCCGGCGTCTCCAAACGGGTGTCCGTCCGGCTCGACGAGTGGCCGGAAAACGGCGCCGCGTGACAGCCGTTCGCGTCATTGCTCTCCGATGCAGTAGAGGAACTGGTCCGAGCGCAGAAACAGGCTGCGGTGGGCGATGGCTGGGGTAGCAAGGAACTTGTCCTCCAGACGATTCTGGGCCAGAATGCGGGCCTCATCGTCGTCGGTGCGGAGATCCACGACGAAGGTCGTGCCTTCCTCGTTGAGCGCGTAGAGTTTGCCGTCGGCGATCACCGGCGTGGCCCAGAACGGCCCTTTGAGCCGGACCTGCCACAGCGTCTTGCCGTCCTCGGCGTCGCTGCACACAAGGATGCCCGCCTGATTGAGCGTATAAATGCGGCCGTCAAGGAAGACGGGCGAGGGATACGAGGTCTTGATGCGGTTGGTTTTCCAGAGCACTTCAGGGGCCGCGGATCCGCTTGCCGCCTTCAACGCCGTGAAGTCGCCGCCGGGTACCAGAATCCGGTCTCGGCCCAGGATCGGCGAAGACACCGAGGACAAGCCCCCTTCATGCGACCAGAGGCGTTTGCCCGTCTCGGGATCGTAGGCGGTAATGTCGCGGGAGGTCTGGAAGAGGACCTCAGTCCGCCCTTCCCCCGACACGACCAGCGGCGTGATCCAGTTGATGTCTCGATGGCGTTCGACTTTCCAACGGGTCGCTCCGGTGCGGCGATCCACGGCCAGGGCGAAGGAGTTCCCGGCGTTTTCCAGGGGGAGAAACAGCAGATCGCCGAACACCACCGGCGAAGCAGCCATGCCGACGTTGTTGGCGATCCCGGGATAATCCCGCGACAGGCTGCGATACCACAGCAGATGGCCGTCGGGGTCGTAAGCGGCGACATCGGCGGTGGCGAAGAAGGCGTAAACGCCTTGGGCATCAGCCACCGGAGTGGGAGCGGCCATGCACGTCGTCGGGTGGCACATCGTGCTGCCAGTGGCCCACAACTGCCGTTCCCACAGCTTCTTTCCGTCCGCGGCGCGGAAGCACAGGACATGCAGCCGGTCCTGCTGGTAGCCGCTACAGGCTGTCAGGTACACGCGGTCGCCGACGATGACCGGACACGACAGGCCGCGGCCCGGCAGTTCCGCCTTCCAGCGGATGTTCTGTTCGGAAGACCAGCGGATCGGCAGACCCTTCTCGTCCGAGACGCCGCTGCCATTCGGCCCGCGGAACTGCGGCCAATCGCCGGCCTGAACAGCCGAGGCCAGGAGGATGAAGCTGATTCCGCCCAGATACGCCGCTGTGCGAAGCTCCGTTTTCATGGTTGCTCCCTTCCCTCCGCCGTGCCCGCAGAGGCTTGATCCGCCCGCAGCTTCACCACCGTCACCGGCACCGCCGAGCCGACCCGGTCGCACAAGCGAAGCTGGAACGACCACGATTGGGCCCATTCCTCTTTCTGTTCGTTCTGACAGACCTTGATGAGGACCTCGTTACGGCCGGCCTTCAGCGTTCCCGACCCGACGTACTGGTCCATGCGGTTGCCGTGATGGTATTCCTCGTGGGCGATCATTTCCTGTCCATTGAGCCAAACCTTGACCGCATTGTTGCTGCCGACGCGGACCTCGACCGGCCGAGCCTCCGGCGACTCGACCACGGCATAAGCGTAGCCGACCGCTCCCATGTGCTTGCCGATGGCTTTGTTGAGATCGACAACGCCATACGGATCGGTGGTCGAGTGCGGCTTCCAAGCCACTTGCAGGTTCTGTTTGCCGACGTAGGTTTGCTTCGGATCGACGCCTTTTTCCGGGGCATAAACGGCTGCGAAGCCGACGCCGCCGGAGTTGTCGAACGGCCCGGCGAGCATCCAATCGCGGATGAAGCCGAAGTGCCCAGCGATGTCCACGGCGACGCCGAGGTTCTTCAGGTGCTTCGCCAAAGCGTCCACCTGATCGCGGTCCCGGGCACCCTGAAAGGCCTGTTCGAACTTCCGCCGAGCCGTGCCCTTGTCTCCGGAAGCCAGAGCGGCTTCCGCTTCGCGCATGGCCAACGCGACGGCGTCGCGACGCAGTTCCAGGCTGGGATCCTGTAGCATGCCCGGAAGCCAGCGCTGGGGCACGGTCGGATCGACTCGCAGGAGCAAATCGTAGGCCAAACGTCGGGCCTTGGGATCGTGGGCCTGGTCCTGAAGGAAAGCTTCCAGTTGCTTGACGGGGAGCGGTTTACCGCCAGCGATGGTGTTGTCAGCGATGGCTTCGATGGCAGCTCGCAGGTAGTTGCGGGCCTCTGGCGACGCCTGATCCATCGGCCGGAGCAAAGCGGGCAACACGTCGGCAGGACGACCGGACAGTTGCCGGACGGCCCGGGCCGCTTCGGCCGCTCCCTTGCCTTCTTTGCTTACCGTCAGGAGAGCTTTGAGGGCAGCCTCAAACTCGTGGTTGGTTTCGAGCGGCGGATCATCGGCAGCCAGAAGCATCGAAAATCCCAAAGCGATGCTGACCAAACCGATGCCGAAGACTGTAGTGCGGTGGGTCATGGCCCTGCCTCAACGGAAGCGGCCTGAGGAGGGAAGAACGCTAGGCAATGGGATACGGCTGATCGCCAAACGGTCAAGTGTCTTTCCGAGCCGCGACCGCTAGGGAGCGGATTCATCCGAGCCGCGACCGCTAGGGAGCGGCCTGAGCGCGGTTCCGCATCTGTACAAGGCGCTGCCGGGCCGCTTCGGCGTACCGAGAACCATCAACGGCAGCGGCCCGCCGGAGCGCCTCGGCTGCCAAATCCAACTCCCCTCGTTGAATCCAGAGGTCGGCCAGAGCGAGGTAGGTTTCGCAGAGGCGGTCGGCCAAACGTTCGGAAGCAGCCTTGAGCCACTGCGGATTGGCTTTGAGCGTTTCGAGCAAGCGCTGGGCTTCGCTTCCCTCGGGCAGGTCGCCGAATTGCGTGGTCAACACGATGCAGCGGTCCAGACAACACAAGTGCTGTTGGGCCTCGAAATCGCGGCGAGCCTGGGTCAGCAGTTCGGCTGCCTGGCGCTGCCGTCGAGCGGTCTTCACTTCTGGCCTGTGACATAACTCGCCGTGGAGGGCCAACGCCTCCTGAGCCGCCTTCGTCCCCGCGAAGCGTTGCGCAAACGCTTCGAGCTGGTCCACGGTCGCCATGAGGTCCTGGCGTTCGATCAACTGCCGGATTTGGGCCAGTTCGTGGCCGGCGTGGCTCTCGATCTCCTGCAAATGGCGTCGGGCCAGCACCTGGACCGGCCGCTGACGGTCGTCCTCCAGGACCGACTTGAGCAGCACCACCGCCTTCGGGTACTCGCCGGACTTCACGAGCCGGACCGCTTCCTGTTGGGCATGGATCATCCATTCCGGGTTGTCCAGCGAGGCGAGCGCGTCGGTCAAATGAGCACGCAAACGGGCCGCATCCACGAAGCCTTCGATCGTTTTAAGGATACGCCCGTCTGGCCCGGCCACGATGAGCGTCGGGTAGCCTTGAAGTTGCAAAACCTCGACGAGGCGTTTCTCGCGGTTGCCGTCGAGTTTGACCGGCACGAATTGTTCGTTGAGCAACCGGACGATCTCGGCATCACGGAAGGTGGTCACGTCCAGTTTCTTGCAGTAGGTACACCATTCCGTGGAGAAATCGAGAAACAGCGGCCGACCGCTCCGCTGGGCTTCGGTCCGAGCCGAGCCATATTCGTAGCGCCAGCGGATCTCCTGCCCGGATGCCGGAGCGGCCCAGGCGATCCCCACCAGGGTTAGCAAGGTCAAGCGAAGGGCAGAGGCAAACATGGTCCACCTATTCCCTTTCCCAATCAAGCCCGAGGATGAGCACGACGGTAGCTGTCGTGCAGCCGGGAAGTGGTCAGGTGCGTGTACACCTGCGTCGTGCTCAGGTTGCGGTGGCCGAGAAGCTCCTGAACGCTGCGGATGTCGGCTCCGCGATCCAGAAGATGCGTGGCGAAACTGTGGCGGAGCGTATGCGGGGTGGCCCGGACATTCAGCCCGGCTTGCAAGAGATATTTCCGGACCAGGCGGCCGACGCTCCGCACCGTCAAACGTGTTCCCCGCAGATTCAGGAAGACGGCCTCGGACTGGCGTTGAAGCGTGGCCAGCAGACGCTCCCGCTCTTCCAACCAGGCCTTGAGGGCCTTGAGCGCCTGTCGGCCCAGAAGAGCTAACCGCTCCCGCTTGCCCTTGCCCCGGATCGTGGCCACGCCCGCATCCAGGTCCACGTCGGCGAGGTTCAGGCCGACCAACTCGCTGACTCGCAGCCCGGCCGAGTAGAGGGCTTCGAGGATGGCGCGGTCCCGAAGTCCCAGCGGCGTACTCGACGACGGCGTTTCGAGCAGGGCGATGAGGTCCGCTTCGGTCAGGAAGTTGGGCAACTTGCGTTCCTGGCGTGGACCCCGCAGCGTCTCCGCCGGGTTTTCCCGCACTTGTCCGTTGCGATGCAGGTACCGAAAGAACGAACGGATGGCCGCCAGCCTCCGGGCCGTGGTCGTCTTGGCGTATCCTTGTTCGTGCAACCAGGCCAAGTAGGCCCGAACCAGGCGGGTCGTGATCCGCTCCGGTTCAGCGACACCCTGGCTGCGGAAAAAGTCGGCAGCCTGCCTGAGATCCTCCCGATAGGATTTCACCGTCAACGCCGAGGCGTTGCGCTCGACGCTGAGGTATCGCAGAAAGTCCGCCAGGGCCTGGTGCATTGGCACTCACAAATCCCGCAACCGCGACGCCGGAGAGAACCGCTGAGCTTCCGGCAGATCTGGGTCCGCCCCTGCTCCGCCGCTCCCCTGGTCGGCCGTTTGCTGGCGGGCCTTTTCGGTCAGGACCGCGGCATCGAACCAGTTGAAATTCAACGCCGGATCGGTCGCCCAACAGCGAAAGGCCTCGATCAGTTCAGCCCGACTGGCGTCGTCGTACACAAAGACATACCGATGGTCGGCCTTGAGCAAGGCCAGGACGTTCAGTTCGCGGCGCACGCGGCAGCCCTCCTCCGGCCGTTTCCCGAAGGTTGCATTGTTCCGCGATGTAATATCGTCCGTAGGCCGACTGGCCCTTCGCCCTGCCCCCGCAGTTCCCGACGATTCTTTCCGACCCGCCACGCAGGGCCGTTACAGCTTGCCAACGACCGCGAAGAACAGGCGGGTTCGGGGGAAAATGCCGGACGATCCGGAGAATAAGCCGACCCGCGCACCGAAATGGACTCAAGTCAGATCGCGGAGACTGCGCCAGCCAAGCGGTTCCCGACTCACCAGCGGCTCGCCCGCCGTCGTGCCGATGGCCCAGCCCCAGTAACGGGCCTGGTCGCGGACTTTGTCGATCACCGTCGGCCGGTCATTGGGACGGCCCAGGACGAATTGCGAATGGTAGCAGCGTAGGGCCTGCAACTTGGTTTCCAGGTGTTCGCTGATGTCAATGACGAGAGTCGGCTGCGGATGGATGCGCAGATGCACGCTGAAGTAATACAAAATCCGGGAAGGCAAGTGCGGTTCGCCGGGCAGATCAGTCTTGGTCAGCTTGGCCCAGAAACGGGCGGCATCGACGAGCGAGCTGGCGGCGACATGGTCCGGATGGCTGTCTTCCCAGTATGGAGCGAAGAGCACCTGGGGCCGAGTCTGGCGGATCACCCCGGCCAGTTTCGCCCGGGTCTCCAGATCGTGTTCCACACGCCGATTGGTCAGCCCGAGGTTGTCCCGCCAGTCGAGCCGCAGCACTGCCGTCGCCTCCGCCGCCTCCCGATGCCGCACTTCGGGAGAGCCGAACGGCGTCGGTTCGCCGTCGGTCAGGTCGAGGACGCCGACGCGGAATCCCTGCGATTTCAGCAGGGCCAACGTGCCGCCGACGCCGATCTCGGCATCGTCAGGATGAGCGGCAATCGCCAGGAAATCGAGCATGGCCAAGAAGAAGAAAGCCCGGGTCAACCTTCGCAAAAAACACTACAAACCGCCCCGGGAGCACGGCTGGACGCGAGAATATCACCAGCACGGCTTCGCCGAGGGCGACGCGGTTCGGGGCGAGGAGCGGGTCCGGCCCCGGGGCGATCTGTCCCGGAAACGAACTATTGTAACCGATCAGGAGGTTTCCGCCGAGGAGACCGGGGGCGAAATCCCCGCCCTCATGCCTGCCGTCGATCCCGAACAGTGTCTGCCTGGGAGGGTGCTTCGTGTCCTTGGGCTGCAAAGCATCGTGGCCGCCGACGACGGCCGGGAGTACCGCTGCGTCGTTCGCGGACTATTACGCAGCCTGACCATTGACGAACGCAACATCATCGCTCCCGGCGACCGCGTCTGGTTCCGTCCCGCAACCCGCGACGAAGGCATGATCGAGCGGATCGAACCGCGGCACGGCCTGCTTACCCGCGAATCCCGTGGCAAGGAACACGTCATCGTCGCCAACGTGGACCAACTGGTCATCGTCGCCTCGCTGCGCCAGCCGGAAGTGAAGCCCCACCTCATTGACCGCTACCTCGCCAGTGCCGAGCAAGGCGGCATTCGGCCGATTGTCTGTTTGAACAAGATCGACCTTGCCGACCCGGTCGAGTTCCAATGGCTCATCGGCATGTACAGCCAGCTCGGCGTTCCCGTGCTTCTGACCAGTGCCGTCACCGGGCAGGGAATCGCCTGGCTCAAGGAGCTACTGATCGGCAAGCAGACGGTGTTCGCGGGACAGAGCGGCGTCGGTAAATCATCGCTGCTCAATGCCATTCAACCCGAATTGGGCCTCCGGGTCGCCGAGGTCAGCGAAGCCACGGAAAAAGGCCGACACACCACCACGACCACGCAGTTGATCCGGCTCGACATCGGCGGCTGGGTCGTGGACACCCCCGGCATTCGCCAGTTTTCGCTCTGGAACATTCTGCCCGAAGAGGTCGAGGGCCTTTTCGCCGAGATCCGCCCCTATGTCCGCTTCTGCCGCTATCCCGACTGCAACCATCTGGAAACTGCCGAAGGATGTGCTGTCCGCGAAGCCGTCCGGCTGCACCGCATGGCTGCCCAGCGATACGAAAGCTACGTCGGCCTGTTTCTGGGTCGCGCCTTGGATTGACGAAGGGCAACCCTCCGGCCGGTTCCGGGAGCGCAACCCGCCTCCGGTGAATGCTTTCGGTCTGATGGCCTCTACCAGCTTTTGCCTTGTGTGCGTAAACTGAAGGTAAGTTGAGACTTCCTCGCCCCTTCCGAGGAACCAGCGGCATGATTAGCGTGACTTGCGTCTGCGGACAGGTTCTGCGAGCCTCGGACGCCTTCGCCGGCACGAAGGTGACATGTCCATCCTGCCGCAATGCCGTCACGATCCCTTTCCCGCCGCAATCCCAAGATGCGACTGACGAACATAAAACGTCCACGCAGCCGCTGGTTGATCTGGAATCCACCGTCGCCGATCATTGACTTTCGCCTGACAGATCGCGTCAGATTCTGCCCGGGCGGTGGAGGATGATGCTCAACCAGCGTACCGTTCCGTGGTGCCGAGGCGTAAGGTCGGTTGTACAGCGGCGGCTCAGGTCACGCCGGCACCCCGGGTCTCGACATAAACCGCGTACAGCGATTGGCTGGCGGCCATGAACAGGCGGTTGCGTTTGACGCCGCCGAAGCAGAGGTTGCCGCAGATCTCCGGCAGGCGGATCAGCCCGATGCGGGTGCCGTCCGGGGCGAAGATATGCACGCCGTCGTACCCATCGCCGACCCAGCCCGCCGCCGCCCACAGGTTGCCGTCGATGTCGCAGCGGATGCCGTCGGCCAGCCCGGCCACTTCCTTGCCGTTCAACTCCATCGCCATCGAGGCGAACTCGCGGCCTTTGCCCAGCCGTTTGCCGTCGTCGAGGACGTCCCAAACTTTGATATTGCGCGGCGCTTCGGGATAATGCGACGCTCCGGTATCGGCGACATAAAGCCTTTTATAATCCGGCGAGAAGCATAAACCGTTGGGTTTATAAATCTCGTCGGTCATCTTCTCGATTTTAAGCGTCTTGGGGTCGATGCGATAAACGGCCTCCTTCAGCTCGAGGGGGGCCTTGTTGCCCTCGTAATCCATGAGAATGCCGTAGCCGGGATCGGTGAACCAGATGCCGCCGTCGGGATGCACGGCCCCGTCGTTGGGAGCGTTGAGTGGTTTGCCCTGATAGCGATCGGCCAAGACGGTGATCTTGCCATTGTGCTCGTAACGGACGACGCGGCGATTGCCGTGCTCGAAGCTGATCTGGCGACCTTCCCAGTCGAACGTATTGCCGTTGCTGTTGCCAGCCGGCTTGCGGAAGACGCTGACGTGCCCGTCGTCGTCGAGCCAGCGGAGTTGCCGGTCATTGGGAATGTCGCTCCAGACCAGATAGCGGCCCTGCCCGCACCAGGCCGTGCCTTCGGCCCACAGGCAGCCGGTGTAGAGCCGCTGGATCGGCGTGTTGCCGATCTTGTACTTGGCGAAGCGCTTGTCCAGCACCATGATGTCCGGGTCGGGATAGCGGATCGGCGGAGCGTTGGGACCGTAGTCCCGACCGTCCCGGGCCAGGAGCGGTCCGCCCAGGGCGGCGGCGGCAGCGGCCAGGAAGGTACGACGGCCGATGGTCATGGGGGTGTCGCTCATGGTCGTTTCACTTCTCCGGGATGTAGAAACGGATGCAGACCGGGCGCGGCACGGCCACCGGCTCGCCCACCGGCGTCAGGGCGCCCGTGGACGGGTCGATGCGGAACACGCTGACGCTGTCGCCGTCCTGGTTGCCGACCAGCAGGAATTGCCCGGTCGGAGCGATGCTGAAGTTCCGCGGCGTCTTGATGCCCTGGCCTTGGTGTCCGGCCGGTGTCAACTTGCCGGTTGCTTCGTCCACTGTGAAGATGGCGATGCTGTTGTGCCCGCGGTTGGAGCCGTACACGAACTTCCCCGATGAATGCACGACCACTTCGGCCGTCGTGTAGCCGGGACGGACCTCGTGCGGCAGCGTTGTCACCGTCTGGATCTCGGTCAGTGTTCCTTTGGCCGGGTCGTAGCGGAACGCCGTGATGGTGCAGAGCAGTTCGTTGATGACGTAGGCGTATTTGCCGCTGGGATGGAATGCGAAGTGCCGCGGCCCGCTGCCCGGAGCGACGGAGACGAACGGCGGATCGTGCGGCGTCAATTTGCTTGTCGTCGGATCGAGGCGATAGATCAAGATCTGATCGGTTCCCAGATCGGCGGCGCAGGCGAACTGATTGGCCGGATCGACGTTGATCGAATGGGCGTGCGGCGCTTCCTGACGGCTCTTGTTGACGCTGGAGCCGCGATGCTGGATGACGCTAGCCGGTTCGGCAAGTCGGCCGTCGGGTCGGATCGGCAGGGATGCGACGCTGCCGCCGCCGTAGTTGGCCACCAAAGCGCAGCGGCCCTCCCGATCCACGACGATATGACAGGGTCCGGTGCCGCCGGAAGGCTGCGTGTTGAGCGGGGTCAGTCGGCCGGTCTGCGGATCGATGGCGAAGGCCGTCACTGCTCCGCTCGGCTTGCCCTGATACTCCGACACTTCGCCGACAGCGTACAGGAATTTGCGATTGGGATGGAGAGCCAGGAAGGACGGGTCTTTGGTCTCCGCCACCAGGCCCTTGTTGGTCAACGCCCCGGTGCGGGTGTTGAACTCCATCAGATAGATGCCCTTGCTGGCGCTCCCCGACGTGTAGGTGCCGATGTACACCCAGACGGTTTCGGGGATGTCGGTAGCCGAAGCGGCGGCCGTGCCCAGCATGGCGGCCAGCGAGGAGAAGATCACGAAGCGGCTCATGGCGGACCTCCCTGAAGGCGAAATGATCGGCAGCACCGAAGCAGACAGAGGCTTCGGCCCGATGCGTCAGCATGGTAACAAGCCGAAAGCGATTCGCAAGAGGCTGCACGCCGCCGATCAGGCGGAAAGTGGGAAATCCGAAAGAGCCTTCAGGCGACTTCGATGTCGTTGGCCAGCAGGCGGACGCCGGGAAGCTCTAGCACGGCATGTTGCGCCAGTTGCTTTACATGGTAGGTCCGTGCCCGACCCTGAAGGATGACGCCGTCCTGACGCACAATGACATGCAGGTTCTGAACCCGACCGGCTACCCGGCTGAGGATACGGGCTTCGATCTGTTCGACACAAGGCAAGGCTACCGTCGTGGACACCGACTCGTTCTCCGTTATGGCCCCTGGACCCGACTGCGGTTCGTCCCTGGCCGCGAGCATGTCTTCATGAGCGATCATATGCTAAGCAATTGCAATGCCAGACCGATCCGAAGGCGAAGTGCCGCCTCTGGCTCGGGACCGCGTTGCGCTGTTCCTGACGATGCTTGATCTGTCTGCCCGAGTGGAAGAATCGGCACCTCGGGCCAACCTTCCGGACGCTGACAAGTTTACGCAGTCGTTACGGTCCCGTCAAAAAAATTCTTCCCGTCCGAGCGGCCTTCGTGGAAACTTCACCGTTACCGTCTGCCTTTATTCGCATCAATTGTTGCCTTCGTCGCAGGCAGCATGGACCGACACTCGCCGGTCGCCCAGGATTTCCCACATGAGCCGTTGTCGCCGACCCCCTTTTCACCGATCATAACGCCGTCGTCCCTCAAACCCTGGGCCTTTAGGCGAAGCGACGCCATGAAGATCAGCAACCTTGCCGTCCACGTCATGGGCAGCGCCTGGCGCAACCTCACTTTCCTGGAACTGAAGACCGACGAGGGCCTTACCGGCATCAGCGAAGTCCGGCTGTGCAACCGTACCAACGCCCTTCTCGGCTATCTGGAGGAATGCAAACACCGCTACATCCTCGGAGCCGATCCGTTCCGCATCGAGCAGACAGTCCTGCGGATGTTCCGGGACGACTACGGCCGCATTGGCGAGATCTGTGCCTGCGCCATCGCCTTGGTGGAGATCGCCTGCTGGGACATCATCGGCAAGGCCCTGCACCAGCCGGTGTACAACCTGCTCGGCGGCGCGGTCCGCGACCGCATCAAGGCCTACGCCAACGGATGGTATCAGGTGCCCCGCACTCCCGACGACTTCGCCCAGGCCGCCAAGGCCGCCGTCGCCAAGGGCTATCGCGCCTTGAAATTCGATCCCTTCGGTGCTGGCTGGTATGAGATGGAACGGCACGAACGCCTGCTGTCGATCTCCCTGGTCGAGGCCGTCCGTGACGCCGTCGGGCCTGATGTTGAATTGCTGATCGAAATGCACGGCCGCTTCAGCCCCGCCCAGGCCATCCGCATCGCCGCCGACCTGGAACGCTTCGATCCCACCTGGGTCGAGGAGCCGGTTCCGCCGGACAATCTCCACGCCCTCGAAAAAGCCGCCCGCGGCATCCGTCTTCCCGTCGCCACTGGCGAACGCCTCCACCACAAATTCGAATACCGCGAACTGTTTGAACGCCAGGCCTGCGACATCATCCAGCCCGACATCACCGAATGCTGCGGCCTGCTGGAAGCCAAGAAGATCGCCGCCTGGGCCGACGCCTATTACATGACAGTTGCTCCCCACAACGTCGGAGGCCCGGTTTCCACCGCCATCGCTCTCCACTTCGCCGCCTGCACTACGAACTTCAAAATCCAGGAGCACTTCAACGACTTCACTGAGCCGCATACCCGCGCCTGTGCTTCCGGCTGTCCGCCGGTAGTGGATGGCTATTTCGCTCTGCCCAACGGTCCCGGGCTGGGCATGACCCTCAACCTCGACGTCATCCGCGAACATCCGCCCTCCAGCGGCCATTTCAATTTGTGGAAAGAAGACTGGCACAAACGGCGAACCTGATTTGCCGCACCCCAAACCGAGCCGCGACGGCAACGGAGCGGTTCTTCCCGCACCCCAAACCGAGCCGCGACGGCAACGGAGCGGACAAGAAACACCGCTCCCTTGCGGTCGCAGCTCCGAGAGTTACACTGCTTTCACTGATTCCCAGGAGAAAGTTCCCATGTCCGCCATGCTCCGCCGACTTCTTCCCCTGCTGGGCCTCCTGACTGCCCTGACCGCCCTGGGCCAGGCCGGGCAACCCCAGCCCTTGGAGTTTCACCTCACCTACGATCCCGCCGTCTGTCCCAAGCCGTTCACCGGCCGCGTCTTCGTCTTCCTCTCCCGGCGACCGATGAACCAGCCCAAGCCCGGTCCCGAATGGTTCAATACCGAGCCGTTTTTCGCCGTGGACGTCAAGGACTGGAATCCCGGCCAGCGCGTCGTCCTCGGCTCCGACGCCCTTGGCTTTCCCATGAAGCTGCCCCAACTACCCAAGGGCAACTGGTATGTCCAGGCCGTCATGGACTTCGACCGCGGCTCCCCGCACATCGGCAACGCCGAGGGCAACCTCTTTTCCAAAGCCGTCCGGGCCGATCTTGACCCCGCCTCGTCCGGGCCGCTGTCTCTCCACCTCGATCAGGTCGTCCCGCCCCGACCCTTCGTCGAAACCGACCGCGTCAAACTGGTTGAAATCGAGTCCAAACTCCTGTCGGCTTTTCATGGCCAACCCATGAAGCTCCGGGCGGGCGTCGTCCTGCCCGAGTCGTTCGCCGCCCAGCCCGACCGACGCTATCCAGTCCTCTTCGACATCCCCGGCTTCGGCGGCCGACATTACGGCGCCTTGCGGGCCGTCTCCCGCAACCCCACCGCCATTGCCGACGTCGAAATGCTCTACGTCATTCCCGATCCCGCCTGCCGCTGGGGACATTCCGTGTTCGCCGATTCCGACAACAACGGCCCCTGGGGCCAGGCCTTCGTCCAGGAACTCGTTCCCGCCGTCGAACAACGCTTCCGGGCCCTCGCCCAGCCCACCGCACGCTTCCTCACCGGCTATTCCTCCGGCGGCTGGAGCAGTCTCTGGCTGCAAGTGAACTATCCTGACTTCTTCGGCGGCGTCTGGTCCCTCGCCCCCGACCCCGTCGATTTCCGCGACTTCCAACGCGTCAACATCTACGCCGATACCAACATATTCACCGATCCGCACGGCCAGCCCCGGCCTCTGGCACGCCGCCAGGGCATGCCCATCCTCTTCTACAAAAGCTTCTCCGAGATGGAGGAAGTCATGGGACACGGCGGACAACTCGGCAGCTTCGAGGCCGTTTTCAGCCCCCGCGGCCCCGACGGACGACCCCGCCAGCTCTGGGACCGCCGCTCCGGTCGCATCCACCCCGACGTCGCCCAAGCCTGGAAACGCTACGATATCCGCCTCATCCTCGAACAGCGCTGGCCTCAACTCGGACCCCGACTCGCCGGCAAGCTCCGTGTTTATATGGGAGCCGACGACACCTTCTATCTCGAAGGAGCCACCCGACTGCTTCAGGAAGCCCTCCAGCGCCTCGGCAGCGATGCCGTCGTCGAGATCTTTCCCGGCAAAGACCACGGCAACCTGCTCGACCATGCACTCCAGCAGCGCATCCACCGCGAACTCGCCCGGCAGTTCCGACGCCACCACTTCTGACTCCCTTCCGCGAGATTTTTTTGCAGAATGTGCCTGCAACCGCCCAACACTCCTGTTTACACTACCAGCGGAAGTAAGACGGATTGGGTTACTCCGGCAGGGATCGCTTGCAGGATCTTTCCCAAATTGCCCAGTTTATCTAGCCGAGCCCCTGTTTGGGCGTAAAAAAACCCTGGGGGGTCGGCAAAAGCACTAAATTTTGGAGCGCAAAAGGGCGTGCAAACCGCAATGTGATCATGGTCCTTGACTATCAGGTATCCCAGAACGCGTTAGGGAACCTAGGTTTGACATCCCTTTGTATGAAATTTTGTTACCTGGACTCGGCTCTGTAAGTTCATGTGGAGGATAGTATCATTTTTTCCGGTGCATAGGAATTGCAAGCAACCAATATCGCCACCAAGGCGCAGGTTTCTTTATGATACCTAGCCCAGATTGACAATTAGACCCACGGGACGGAAGTTCTCTAGCCGGGTAAGCTCCTGTTTGCCTTACTACTACGTCCCACTCATGGAGGAGCACTTATGGCCCTGGAACTGCTTATGAACGGCCTGTGGAATGCCATCAAGCGTTTCTTTCCCCAGTGGCTAGGCTCGCCGCGTGGCGGCCGACCGGCTATCGACAACCGCATCATCCTGGCTGCCATCCTGTTGGTGCTGAGGACCGGCCTCGCCTGGGCCGACTTACCGCGGGAAATCTTTCTGCTGGTAAAAAAACTTGCTTGCGGCCATTGTTGGAATGCAGGGCGACGGGACAGTGGCAGCATTAAAGACAATTGGGCTTGGTTTCAATTGCGGTAGACGTTAAGTTCATAGTCGTACTATCGGTGGCTGCGTTGGCGTTGGGATTGGTCGGCCGGCAAGGTGCGGTCCAGTATCACGTGCAGCATTAATTGTAATTGCTTGTCGCTCCATGGTTATGGAAATACTGTCTGTTGGTCATAGTTTACGGGATAGATCAATCTTTTGCAGGATCATTTACGGCTGGTGGCATCAACCTATTGGGTTTTGACCATATGACCCGGCCGACCCAGGTCGTACCGTCGGCTCCACGGGGATGCGGACGTGTGCCGGCCTGGGGATCGACCAGTCGCGATATGAACTCGGAATCGGTCACCCACGATTCATGCTCTGTGATCGCGGCAGCTCCATGATTGCCCAGCATCGCCCCGCGTTCCGGCAAAAGCACCTGTTCCGTTCGACGAATCACCTGGAGCGTCTCAGGATTTACTTGGGCGATAAACATCGGGGCGCGATGGCGGGGAATGTGGTCGTTGTTCGCCCCCTTGCGGGTGTAAACCAGAAACAGGCCGTCGCTATGCACGAGCCAATGAGCCTGGGTGTTGTAGCTGCCCAGTTCCTTGCCGTCGTCGAACATCCAGACCTTGGGCTTTGAATATGTCAGACCATCCTCGCTCAAGGTGACATAAGCGGCGTGATCGTTACGGAGCGTCAGGTAGTACTTCCCCCGGAATTTTGCTATGGATGGTTCTGCGAAACCTCGACCCCCTGAAATGGTTAATTCCGTGCCATGCCGAAGGTACTTCATGGTTTTGCCGTCGAAGCTGCACTTCAGCACGGTCGCCTGGTAATCCCCTCCCGATTTTGGTTGAAATTGAACCGGAACAAGCAGGGTGCCATCCGGCTCCACCAGCCACTGAGAGCAAGCGCAGCCGCAGCGATAGAATTTGTCCTCGGTGTAAGGCAACTCCAATTCCTTCCAACCCGACCACCGATTAGTTTGTGGATTGTAGGTAGCATATGACATTTCGTAGGAGCGGGGTAACTTTTCCAGGGATGCAAAGTCACCTTTTGAAGTGTAAAGAATCTTGGCACCGATCACGATTAACTTGCCACTGTTGCCGTGCCAGCCGGGGGTGGTATCGACCACGGCCACTGTGATGTCGTCGCCTTGCTTTCGCCAGGCCAGTTCAGGAATGGGCACGGGTTTGGTCCAGGTTTGGCCGAGGTCGTCGCTGCGAATGAAATGTAGTCCCGAGTAATGGTCGTTGGCTTCGAGATGCTTCATGAGCGTTACGATGACAGCCGGCTTGCCATCCTTGCCTGCGCCGGGAATCGCTGCCGGGCGGGGGTGAAACCAGCAGAAATTGGGGCTAAGCTCTTGCACTGCGACCTCGGCTTGGACCGTGAACGGGACGAGGGTCGGCTCAGTGGCGCGTACATCCCGTGTGCCGGGACCGCTCATCATGACTATGGCACAGGTCAGGCTTACATAGCACTGACAGCATCGTATCGTCATAGCGGATTCCTTAAATAACGTCCTGTCGAACTCACGACAGATGCCAGTCCCGCGTCATGGGCTATCCTAGTTTGGACGAGGCACGCCCTTCGTACCTATCGCTTAGGCGATTCCTCTGGCCCATTCGCCGTTCAAAAGGGTTTTACCCTTTTCCGCCGCTCATAACGCCAGTTATCCACGCCGCAGTACGGTTTCGATGGCTTTTTTCATTCTTGATTCACAGCCGGGGTCCACCCAACACCAATCGGTCAAGTTGCCGTCCTTTTCTTCCCAGGCTCGTTCGATCGGGATATACCCCGGCGCGCATTCGCCATATGCGACTGTGACGACGAATCCATTGGGTCGCAGCGACTGGGCGTAAAGCTGATATTCGACATATGATTCGGCTGGCAGCAACAGCAGGATTGTCCCGCCGAAGTCGATGGCCGGTACGTCGATGGCCTGGCCGGCCGCGACGCGCTTCCGCCAACTGAGGCCCATCGCGGCCAGGCTCTGATGAAACGGGCGGCTGTCGTGCTTCAGACGCTCCTGAAGTTCCTGTTCACTGAACCCCTTGCTGGTACGAACGGGGAGCTGCAACGACGTGAGACGAAATTCGCACGTCTCGATGGGCCGACGCTGGGCCTTTTTCCAGGCTTCCCGCATGGCGGTCAGCAAGCGACGGGCGAGTTCCGGACGATTTTCGGGCGAGCCGTCATTGTACTTGCCCGCCGTCACATTGCCGCTGCATCCGGAGGCGTACATCTGCAGGACCGTCGGTTCGTCCGCTTGCCGAAGTTTGCGGGCCATGCCGACAAAATCGGCTGAGACACCGCCGCGCCCGTAATAACTCATCGGATGCACGGCATAAACATGCAGGGCTACCAGCGGTTTGTCGCCATTCCAGAAGGACAGCGTCTTGAGCTTCGGGTCAATGGTTCCTTCCTCGGCCGCGCGGGCTTGCGGATCGCGGGTGGCGCTGGTGCGGCCGAAGTGAATCCGACCATCGTGGTCACGGTAACGCCGATTCGAGGCAATCTTTTCCACAATTGCCTCGCCAGTACCTAAATGGGTGATCGGTTGAGATTTGTCGAGTGCTTGCAGGGCCGCCTGGGCAACCCGTTCGACGACTCTAGTATGAAACGCGATGTCGCAGATCGCCCCTTTCGCCTGGGCCGCTTCCAACAGCCGTTGCCCCGTCAAGTCCGCGACAGGGGCATCGTGCTGGTGGATCGACGCGACGAGAACCCGTTCCCGCTTTGTGCCGATCGCCTCGGCAATCCGCTCCCGCCATTGATCGTAGGCATCGTTGCGGATTTCACACCAATCGACCGTGACGAAGGCGAGGGGATCGCCGGCCCCCAGCAAGACAAAGCCGTGGGCGAAGAGGGGATCGACGATTTCCTTGGCAGGTGCCACAGCCCCGGCAACGAGCGGGTGCCCCAGAGGCGGCGTGACCTCGGCTTCAAAGGTAGCCAAACGTAGTCGCGGCTGGGCAGCGCTTCCCAGATGTACCAAAGGAGCGGCGGCACTTAGAGCAAGGAACTCGCGTCGGCTTATTGTCATGGGCACGTCCTCGGGTTGGATAAACCAGGGATTGTATATAAACTGCCCAAGCAGGCCGCTATGAACTATACCAAGTCAAGCACGAAACACTCAATAAGCTCGCATGCTGCCTGGAAATGCTGTTCAACGTCGCAGGCGGGGTTAGTCCTTTTCCGGCCCATGCCACACGATCTTGCATTTTGGCAACGCCTTTTGCAGAGCCGCGACTCCCTCGGCGGTGACTTGCGTGCCGCGCAGGTCCAGCTCGGTCAGGTTCGTCAGGCCTTCCAGGTGCTTCAGGCCCGCGTCGGTCACTGCCGTGCCAGCCAGCCACAGGTGCGTCAGATTCTTGCAATCCTGGAGGTAGGCGAGGCCAGCGTCGGTTACCCGGGTGCCAAATAGAGACAGGCCTGTTAATTTCTTGCAGTCCTTGAAATTAGCCACACCCACGTCCCTCACCTGCGTGCCATGCAGGGCCAGATTCGTCAGGTTCTTGCAGTCTTTGAAATAAGCCAGGCCCGCGTCGGTCACGCGCGTGTTATTCAGGCTGAGGGACGACCGATTCTTGCAGTCCTTGAAGTGGGCCAAGCCGGCGTCGGTCACGTGCGTGTTGGCCAGTTCGAGGTGTATTAGGTTTTTGCAATTTTTGAAATTGGCCAGGCCGGCATCCGTCACCGGCGTCGAATACAAAAACAGGCGCGTTAAGTTCTTGCAGTCCCGGAAGAGGACCAAGTCGGCATCGGTGACTTTTTGATTACTTTGGAGGCCGACGTGAGTGAGGCGAAACGGCTCCTTTGGCAGGTCAGCCATTGTCTTGATGTCCCTCTCTTCATCGTTGACCCCTACCCAGCTGCCGATGGACAGGACAAATTCGGCAGCGCGGCGGTCGGGGTCGCCGTTGCCTGCCGGTCGCGGTTCCGATGGAGTGCGGGCTGCCACTCCGCCCAAGAAGTCCAAGCGCAGCACGTAGATGCAACCATTGTTGTGCGTCAAGAATAGGTGCCGGCCGTCTGGGGCGAAGCTAAGGTTGAGTGCTTCCGGGACCTGCCATTCCTTGACGATCTTTGCCGAAGAAACGTCGTAAACGAGGACACGGCCGTCCTCGGCGGACGAGGCCAGCCACTTGCCGTCGGGGCTCAAGCAACTATCTCGCACGGGGCTCGTGTGTCCTTGGAACCGCTCGATCAGTTCCGGCGTGGGAAGGCTCAAATCAAACAGGTATATCTCTTGGTCTCTAAGCACCGTCACTCGGCTACCATCGCTTGACAAACGCGCTCCCCAATGGGTTGATCCAGCCTCGAGCCGGGGCTTTTCTTCGGGCTGGTCGGCGCTAACATCCCACCTGTGAATGCCGGACCCTCCAACCCATGCCACGAGAATGCGGCTGTCCAGGGTGAACCCCAGGACGGAGCTGAATTGCTCGGTCTGAATCACGCTTTTCAGTCTCGGCCGCGGGGCTGTCAAGTCCCACAAGCGGATTGTGTTATCCTCGCTCCCGGTAGCCAATAGCTTGCCGTTCGGGGCGAAGGCCGACCCAAGCGTCCTTTCCGTATGGCCGGACAGCACAACCCAGGGGCGCGCCCCGCCATCCCTAAATTCCCACAGGCGGACAGTCTTGTCAAAGCTCGTGGAAGCGAGAAGTCTGCCATCCGGCGAGAACGACAATGCCCCAGCTTCACTTTCATGCCCCCCCCTTAGGACCGCCCAGTGCGCCGGGGGCGACTTGCTTACATCCCACAAATGGATGTCCTTCTCCCCACCTGCGCTTGTTGCGACGGTCCTGCCGTCGGGCGAAACTACGGCACAATAAACGGTTTTGCTATGACCCTGCTGCCGAAACTTGTCCTTGAAGTTGCTCAGGTCCCAAAGGCGGACCGTGCCGTCCTCGCCGCCAGAGGCTAGAGTCTGGCCGTCTGGCGAGAAGGCAACCCTCCGAACGTACTGGACGTGGCCGGACAAGACGGCCCGGCGTCGCATCGCGACTGCATCAATCATCAGAACATCTTTCAAGCTCCCCAATGCCAGTTGTTTCGCATCTGGAGAAAAGGCCAGACAATTTGTCGTGCCCGCGTTGTAAGGTGGCAGCTCCGTGGGTCTCTCTTCCTTGAGGTCCCAGAGCCGAACCACCTGACCCTCAGTCCAAGCGAGCGTTTTCCCGTCCGACGAAAAGGCCACCCCGTAAAAGTTTCCGTCAGTTCCCTTCATCTCGGCGTACTCTCGCGGTCGTTCGCCGCTCAAATCCCAAAGCACGAAGGTATTCGGTGCATTTGCCTGATTGTAGTTGACGCGTGCGAGTGTATTCCCGTCCGGCGCGAATAGCAAATTGGCCGGACCGAGTTGCTTGGTTTCCAGAACTAACCGCTCCTTCGGCCCTCTGTTGGTGAGGTCCCACAAGCGAATCGTTTTGTCTGCTCCCGTGGACGCCAGGGTCTTACCGTCCGGCGAGAAAGTGACGTGAATGTGGTCACTTTCATGGAGTACCGCTCACTGCTTTGGCATCTGGGCTGTTAAATCCCAGAGAAATGCGGTTCCGTCCGGGTCAAATGTACCGCAAGAAAGGAGTCTGTCATCCGGCGAAAAGTCAAGGCCTCCGACGCCTGAAGGGTGCGGGCCGAGCACCGCCAGTTCCTTTAGGGTCGTGCTCTCCCATAAGCGAACGAAGTTATCGTTTCCTGCGCTGGCGATTAGCTTTCCATTTCGGCTGTAGGCGACGTCACAGACGACACCCCTATGCCTTCCGCGGTATTCCCCCAGCACTGCCACGGTCTCCTTGGGCAGCCAGGGCAGCCGGTTGACTTCGGCGATGTCCTCGGCGCGGAGATGGTCGAGAGAGAAGGTACCGGTCGCAGGCGGTTGCGGCTGGTCTTTCTCGCGGGCGTCGGCCAGTTCCTGAAAGGTGACGCGGACGGTGATCTGGCCGCCGCGGTTGAGGGTGAACTGCTTGGTTGCCAGCGGCCCGACGCCGTCCTTCTCGAAAACCTCGATCTGGCCCTTGCCAGCCGTCAGGGTGAACTCCCGCCTGTTGGTCTTGTCCTGCACCACCACGCCGTTCTGCACGATCTTGATCTCGACGTTGGGATCAGCGACCTCGACGACCAGCTCGCCCTGATTGGTGGCGAAGCGGATGATCGTGCCGCCGAAGAAGTAGCCCGTCGGGAGAACAGCCAGCAGCACGGCGGCGGCCACCGGCCATCCGAACCGGAAGCGACCGGCCGAAGCCGTCGGTGGCAAAGTGACCGTCGTTTGGGAACCCGGCTCAGTCTTCGGAAGTACCGGCGAGCGACCTCCGTGGTCATGGCAGGAGCAAGGACCGATTCCTCAATCTCCGCCAATGTGTTAATGACTTCACGGGCCGAGGCCGGGCGTTTTTCCGGGTCCTTTTCCAGCAAGCGCATCACCAGGTCGGACAGCCCAGCGGGGATGTCCCTGTTGACTAGTTGTGGTGCAACAGGCTGGTCTGCGGCGATGCGGCTGAGAATGGCGAATGTGTTCGGAGCGTCAAACGGCCGCCGGCCGGAGAGCAGCTCGTAGAGGACGACGCCGAGGCTCCACAAGTCGGCGCGGGGACCGACCTTTTCGCCCCTGGCCTGCTCCGGGGCCATGTAGGCGGGGGTCCCGACAACCGCCCCGGACTGCGTAAGGTGGGCGTCATCCTGTTCTGGGCGGGCCAGACCGAAGTCGAGGATCTTAACGCGGCCGCCGCCGGTCGGCTCGATCCAGATGTTGACCAGCTTGATGTCGCGATGGATAAGGCCCTTGTCATGGGCGGCGGCCAGCCCCTCGGCAATCTGCCGCCCCACACGCACCACCTGTGCCGTGCTCAGCTTCGGCGCGTGTTTAAGCATTAGAGCGAGGCTTTGCCCCTTTAGGACCGGCATGGCCAGATAGGGGATGCCGGCCGACTCGCCGACGTGGTAGATCGGCACGATGTGGTCGTGTTCGACGGCGGCAGCCAAGCGGGCCTCGCGGAGAAACCGCTCGCCGGCGGCGGGTTTGGCGGCCACTTCGGCTCGCATGGTCTTGAGGGCCACCTGCCGCCCCAGACGCGTGTCCTCAGCCAAATACACCGCTCCCATCCCTCCCTCGGCCCAGAACCTTCAGAACGCGGAAGTGGTCGAAGCATTCCGGCATGGGCCCGACAATTTCCATCTCGGGTGACAAGTTTGCTGCCGCCAATTCCCGCACAAGAGCCTTGGCCCGCTCCACGGCGCGCTGGCAGGCCGATTCGTTTTCGTGTGGGTCCGGCGGGATCGATTCCTTCAGGCTCGCGGCCAGGGTTTCCAGCTCCGCGTGAAGCCGGCGAAGGGTGCTGTCCGCCAAGGCATTGGGGTTTTCCTCCAGCTCGGCAAGTTGGCGGTCCAGATCTTCTTCATCATGCACAGGCGATTCGGACATGACATGCTCCCAGGCAAGAGGCTCATGAAACCTGCTATGAGGAAAGATGCGCGGGCGTTGCGCGAATGTTGCTGGGGCTCCCCCTCGCTCCTGCGTGGGGTGAAGAGGGCAGGATTAAACAAGGCCATCCAACTCTTTCCGCAGCCGACGCAGGACACGAAAACGGGCTTGGCGGACGGCGTTGGCAGTCATGCCAAGCTCCGCCGCAACCCCTTGACATGGTTCGTCTTGCAAACGGGTCCGGGCAAAAGCGGTCCAGGTTTGCTCGCCGAAATCGTTGCGGATGAGGTCCAGGGCTCGCCGGACGACCCGCTACCTGGTGGATTCGAGTGGCGGCTCCTCATCAGCAGAGTCGAGCCATTGCTGCACTTGGCCATCGTCTGTCGGAATGGGATTGCGCTGCTTCTTGCGGAAATGAAGCCGTACCTGATTGATCGTGATGCGCCACAGCCAGGCATGGAACACGCCACCCTGACGGCGAAACTGGTCCAAGTGAGTGAATACGGAACGGAAGACCTCCTGAACGGCATCGGCGGCATCGCTATCCTGTAGGCCACAAGATTGGCACCAGCCGTAGATGATCGGGCCATATATCGCGCACAGTCGGTCCCATGCGTCCGGCTTCAATCGGCACGCCTGTTCAATCAGGCTGTCAGAGGTGGTGAGCAACGGGGCGACCTCCGGTGAACCGTGATTCGCGGAGGATTATAACGGGAGGGAAGTATTCGCACTACACGCCAGCTTCGCGTTCGAGCGGCTTAGCCGCCTGGCTTGCCGTGCAGCTTTTCTTGGGGGAGACGAAATCGTGTGCGGCTTTGTCGTCGGTTAAGCGGACGAAGTAACGCAATTCGAGAAGTTTCGCATGATCAGGCTTAGTCGCTGCGAGCTTACGCAGCTCATAGTACACCAGCGGCAGCAGGTCGGACGTCCGAGCGTCGCGGCGTCAGCCCGCCGTGCCCTCGCTCTTCCACGGCGAACTAACGTTCGCCGCTCGGAAGCCACTGTTCGATCGTTCCCAGTCGGGGGTTGAGCCAACGAGCAAGGAACCGACGTTGATCTAGAACATAGCGAACCGCGTTGGCGACTGCCGCTTCCGTCGCCAAGCGTCGCCGCGAGCCAGAAGCGGTCCACCACGTTCCGCCTGCGGGCTTGCCCCATCTGCGATTGAGCATGCGTGAGGCATAACTCTTGAAATCCCGTAGCAAATCGTCTGTGAGTCGCTGAACTGGCGCCGTGACGACGAGATGGAAATGGTTGGCCATGACCGAGGCAGCATGAAGTTCCCAGCCTCGGTAATTTGCCGTTGCTTGCAATTGCACGATTACGACTTGGGCTTGATCTGAAGTCAACAAGACAGGCGGACCATTCATCCGTTCTTTCGATGCGGCATGGAGTCCAGCAATATCGCGATCATACGGTGTGTTGACCTTGTCATGCTTGATCCGTCGCGCTTCCGTTGTTGGATCGTCTGGCCTTGCATCCCAAACTCGGCCGACGAAGCCACGGGGATCACCGGGCAACCAAGTGCCATAGGTGGTCGAAGTGAGCAACCAGGTCAGGGTCTCCTGGTTCATATGCAGCTCCGATCTCATCACCCGAGCGGCGGGCGTCAGCCCGCCGTGCCGTGGCGTCAGCCCGCCGTGCCGTGGCGTCAGCCCGCCGTGCCCTCGCTCTTCCACGGCGAACTAACGTTCGCCGCTCGGTAACTTACTTCTCCTATCCGTACGCAGACGGCTACTTCCCCCGCAGGTCGCGGTACTTCTTCGCTTCGTCCGGCTTATTGAGGACCGTGTACAACTCGATGAGCCGGTCGAGGGCTTCCGCGAGGCGGGTCGCGCCTTGTGGCGGGATCGTCTTCTCGCGGGCCTTCATCCCCTC
>CALFAY010000041.1 GCA_937944855.1 uncultured Planctomycetota bacterium | reverse complement strand
TTACAATAGGACCGTATCCAACCGCAGCCACAACAGCTTGCTCCAGCCGGCTGGACCGGCGACGGTTCGGGAGGAGGAAAGTTCATGGCCGTGGCTCCGGCAAAAGCATCGAGCGACGAACGCCGAGGGCATGGGGCGCGTCTGCTAAGGCGGGTGGCCTTGGCGGTGGTTCTTATGGGAGGGTTGGCGGTTTTGTTGTTGGCCCTCGCCGGCGTCTTTCGCTCCAAGATCGCCACCGACCAGCCCGCGCCGGCAGTGCGATCCGTGGGCGACCTGCCTACGGCCGAGGTCCGGTTGCTCCGTCGGCCACGTTACGAAACCGCAGTCGGCACCGTCAAACCAGTCTATGAAGCGGGCGTGGCCTCGAAACTGTTGGCCCGCGTCATCGAGGTCCGCGTCCGAGCCGGTCAGGCCGTCAGCCGCGACGAAGTGCTGGTGCGGCTGGACGATGCCGAGTTGCAAGCCCGACTGAAACAGGCAGAAGCGGCCCTGGCGGCAGCGAAATCGGCCCACGAGCAGGCCGCCCTTGACTTCCGCCGTGCTCAGCAGTTGCTCGAAAGCCGGGCGATCGCCCGGGCTGAATACGACCAGTTTGAAACCGCCTTGCGAACGGCTGCTGCGCAACTGGAACGGACGCAACAGGCGGTCCACGAAGCCAGGGTGCTGTTAGACTACGCCACCCTCCGCGCCCCCATGACCGGCATCGTCGTGGACAAACGGGTCGAGGCCGGCGACACCGTCAGCCCGGGACAGGTGTTGCTGACGCTGTACGATCCCACGCGGATGCAAATGGTTGCCACGGTGCGGGAGTCGCTGGCGGAGCGGCTCCAGGTCGGCCAGAAGCTCCTGGGACGCCTGGACGCCCTGAACTACGAGTGCGAAGGCGTCGTCAGCGAAATTGTCCCGGAAGCCCAAGCGGCCAGTCGCTCGTTCGAGGTCAAGGTCACTGGCCCCTGTCCGCCTGGCATCTACAGCGGCATGTTCGGCCGCATTTTGATCCCGTTGGGCGAAGAGGAAGTGGTTGTGGTGCCCGCCGAGGCGGTCTTCAAGGTCGGTCAGCTCGACATGGTGGAAGTGGTCGTGGACGGCACGCTTCGCCGGCGCAGCGTGCGACTGGGCCGCCAGGTGGACGGACACTACGAAGTCCTCGCCGGTCTGAGCGTCGGCGAGAAGGTGGTGTTGCACCTTATGGAGAGAGCAACCCAGGAAACCGGAGCCAGCACGCATCCATGACGCCATCCGCTCACGAGGGGCACTCTCGCCACCAAGACCAGCACGACTGGCTGTCCGGCATCGTGCGGATTTTTCTGGACTCCAAATTGTCCCTCATTCTCATCATCTTTTCTCTGATCTTGGGGGGCGCGGCCCTGCTGGTGACGCCCCGCGAGGAAGACCCGCAAATCGTCGTTCCCCTGGCCGATGTGTACGTCAGCTTCCCCGGCCATTCCGCCGCGGAGGTCGAGCAACTGGTGAGCACGCCCCTGGAGAAGCTGCTCTATCAGATCGACGGGGTGGAGTACGTTTACAGTATGTCGCGGGAGAACCAGGCCATCGTCACGGTCCGCTTCTTCGTCGGCCAGGACCGGGAACGCAGCCTGGTCAAGCTCTTCAAGAAGATCAACGAGAACCTGGACATCATTCCGCCTGGGGTCGCCGGCTGGGTGGTCAAGCCGGTCGAGATCGACGACGTTCCCATTGTCACCTTGACCCTTATTCCGTCCTCCCATCTCGAGGGCAAGGAGTCGGGCGTGACCGAACTTGACAGCCACACGCTGCGGCGCGTCGGCGAGGAGATGGCCCAGCGTCTGGCCGCCATACCAGAAATCTCTCGGGCTTACGTCGTGGGTGGAGAACCGCGGACGGTGCGGGTGGATCTCGATCCGGACCGGCTCGAAGCCTATCGTCTCAGTCCGCTGGAGGTCCGCAGAGCCATTGCCGCCTCGAACGTGGTGCTGCTGAGCGGCGAGTTCACCCGCGGGGATGCGGCCGTGCGTGTCGAATCCGGACTGGCCCTGGCTCGGGCGGATCAGCTGCTGGAACTGGTCGTCGGAGTCTTTGATGACCGGCCGGTGTTCCTCAAGGACGTGGCCCGCGTGCGGGACGGGCCCGCCGAGGTCGAAAACTACGTCCGGCATGGTTGGGGACCGGCCCGTGGCTTCGCCGCCCATCACGGAAGCCCCGGCACCGTCGTAGGCGAACATGAAACATCCTCGGATGGACACCGCAGCTCAGCACGCGAAGCAGTCCCCGCCGTCACCATTGCCCTTGCCAAGAAAAAAGGCACCAACGCCGTCGCCCTGGCTCACACCATCCTGCGGCAGACCGAACAACTCCATCACGACCGCGTCATTCCCGACGGCATCCAGGTGGTCATCACCCGCAATTACGGTCTGACCGCAGACGAGAAAGTCAACGAACTCATCGAGGCCCTCGGCCTAGCCGTGTTGATCGTGCTGGCCTTGTTGACGGTGAGTCTGGGATGGCGCGCGGCGCTGGTCGTGGCCCTTGCCATTCCGGTCGTCTTCGGCCTGACCCTGGCGGTCAATCTGCTTTTCGGCTACACGATCAACCGCGTGACGCTGTTCGCCCTGATCGTGGCCCTCGGCCTGCTTGTGGACGATCCCATCGTGGACGTGGAAAACATCGAACGGCATTTCGAGATGCGCCGCGCCGCCTCGCCGGACATCGTCATCGAAGCCGTGGCCGAGATCCGCCCGCCCCTTATCAGCGCCACCCTGGCCGTCATCGTCAGCTTCCTGCCGCTGTTTTTCATCACGGGCATGATGGGACCGTACATGGCTCCGATGGCCCTCAACGTGCCGGTTTCGATGTTGATGTCGATGCTGGTCGCCTTCACCATCACGCCCTGGCTTAGCTATCACTTGCTCAAAGGCCACCTTCCCGCCGCGCCGGCCGGTCCTTCCCCGGACCCTTCCTCGCCCGGAAGCCAGGCAGGCAGTCAGGCCGAAGTCTATGATCCCGAAGCGGTCAAGCAGACGCTGTTGTACCGCTTCTTCCGACCGCTGATGACGCCGCTGTTGGCCTCACGAGTGCGTGCAGTCGCCTTCCTTGGGGTGATGGGACTTCTGACAGTCGCCGCGATCGGCCTGGCCGCCATGCGTCTTGTTCCGTTGAAAATGCTCCCCTACGACAACAAGAACGAATTGCATCTGGTGCTGGACCTGGACGAAGGCGCGACCCTGGAACGGACCGACGCCGTGGTCCGCGAGTTCGAGCACTATCTGGCCGGTGTGCCGGAAGTGACCGATTACACGAGCTACGTCGGTGTCCCCGGTCCGATCGACTTCAACGGTCTGGTGCGACATTACTACCTCCGTCAGGCACCGCATCTGGCTGAGATTCGCGTCAATCTCGTGGCCAAGAAGAATCGCCGCCAGCAGAGCCACGGCATCGGGCTACGGCTCCGCAATGATCTGACGGCCCTGGCGGAGAGGCATGGCGCGAAACTGAAGATCGTGGAAATCCCTCCCGGCCCTCCGGTGCTGGCCAGCGTGGTAGCCGAGATCTACGGACGAGCCGATCATCGCTACGAAGATTTGCTTGCCGCCGCCGAGACGGTCGCCGCCCGGATGCGAGCCGAGCCGGGCCTGGCCGATGTCGATGACGTGCGGGAAGCTCCCCAGACCAAGCTCGTGTTCGTCCCCGACCAGGAAAAGGCGGCCCTCAACGGGGTCAGCGTCGCCGACATCGCCGAAACTCTGCGCATCGCTCTTGAAGGAGCGAACGAACAGACCGTCCGAGTCGAAGGCGAACGCAATCCGCTGCGGATCGTGATCCGGCTGCCGCGGCCTGTTCGCTCTCATGCCTCCGATCTGGCCCGTCTCCTGGTCAAGGGACAGGGGGGACAGTTCGTGCCGCTGGCGGAGTTGGGGCGGTGGGAAAAAACCCGCGTGGATCAGACCATCTACCACAAGAACCTGGAACGGGTCGTCTATGTGCTGGCCGAGACGGCGGGCCGGCCTCCGGCCGAGTGCATCGCCGATCTTCTCGCCGACCGGCAAGACCAGCAGAAACTGGCGGCCCTTGCCACCGTGTCCGTTCCGGAGGATGGAGGGGAGCAAGGGCGCGTTCGCCGGATCGGCAGCGGTTTCGTCGGCACGGAGTCGGCGCGACCGCTGGCGGGTCGGACGTATCTGAGCAATGGCAGCGGCGTCGCTTGGAGCGTCCCCGAGGGAATCCGCGTGGACTTCGCTGGCGAGGGCGAATGGGACATTACGCTTGACGTCTTTCGCGATCTCGGCCTGGCCTTTGGGGCGGCGGTTCTGATGATCTACGTCATCCTCGTCGCCCAAACGAAGTCGTTCCTCATCCCCATCGTGGTCATGCTGGCAATTCCGCTGACGGTGCTGGGCGTCCTGCCCGGCTTCTGGCTGCTCAACCTGGCGGCCGGGCAGAACGTGGGCGGGTACGCCGATCCGGTCTATTTCACCGCCACGGCCATGATCGGCATGATCGCCCTGGCCGGCATCGTCACCCGCGACTCGATCATTCTGGTGGATTTCATTGACTTGGCGGTGCGGCGGGGCCGGCCGCTGTTCGATGCGATCCTCGAAAGCCGGGTCGTCCGCCTGCGTCCGATCCTGCTGACGGCAGGGGCGGCCACTCTGGCCAGCATCCCGATCACGCTCGATCCCATCTTCTCCGGGTTGGGCTGGTCGATCATCTTCGGCCTGATCGCCTCAACGGTCTTCACCCTGTTCGTCATCCCGGTGACGTACTGGTTGCTCTATGCCGGAAAACCCGCCACGACGAACGGAGCACCGCCGAGCGGCCCACAGGTGTGAAATCACTGCTGACCCAGTCCGGTCGCACGGGATGCGCTCAGCGTGAAGGACGACTGGTCGGCGCTTTGTTTGAGATTCTCCAGCCAAGCCTTCAGTTCGCTGACGATTTCACCCTTCCTCTTGCGTGTGACTGGACCATTGACGCGGCCGGCCACTTCGCGGATCTGCGGCACAGTGAGCTTGTCAAGCTCTTCCTTGATGGCATGAATTTCGGAGTAACTGACTGCCCTGATATTGTCCTTGCACTGCTGGATCCGTTCGGCCAGGGCGGCGATGTGCTCGGGACCGGCCTTCTTCGACCGGCTTGCCGCGGTTCGACTGGCTCGCGGAGCAGCCTTCTGGCCGGTTTTCGCTTCTGTGACAAATCTGCTGAAGGTCTGCACAGACTCCTCGCCGAATTGACGAAGACAGTTGCTTAACTCGCGGAGGTCGTTTAGCGGCGTTTTCTGGAGATGTTTGTCCAGAAAGGCAGCCAGGCCGTCGAGCAGATCGGCCATCTCAGCCAGTTTCATGGCGGATTCTCCTTTCGACCTCCTCGGCCAGATCGAGGAACCAGTGCCTCGTTTCGTCGTCGAGCACGCTCGGACGGCGCAGGGCCGCGGAGCGACCGATGACGGGGGAATCGGGAATCTGGGAATCAAAAACCACGGTGTTGTCGGGTGACTGCTGCTTCAGCCTTTCCTCCAAATTTTTCAGTTGTTGAAGCTCCTGCCTCGTCAGCCTTCCTTTGCGCATCTGGCATTTGCTTAAAATGACGCCGACCATTTCGATGTCGTGAAAGTCTTTTAATTCCTCCAGCCATTTCAAAGTCCGGTACACCGCATCAATATCCACCTGATCCAGCGACGTGGGGAGAAACACGGCGTCGGAGCAGGTCAAGGCGTTGATGCAAGCCGTGGTCATGCGCGGCGGACAGTCGAACAACACGTACTCGAATTGTTCGGTGATGGCCTCATCATGAAGCAGGCGGCGAAGCAGGAAGCGGACTTCGTAGGCGGGATTTACATAAAACCGAGCCTGTTGGGTGTATTCCACCAGCTCCAGCCCTTCGTCCGCGGGGATGATTCGGGCCCGGGGAACGGCCGGGATCGTTAAGGCATATTGATGGACGATTTTTACGTCCGCAGTGGGGTTCAACAAGTGTTTAGAAGTCTGATCTTTAGAACGGGCATTAACGAGCAACTCGATGTCGCAGACATAGCCGCTTAAGGTCCGTTGGAAATCCAAGTCGATCATAAGCACCGCATGCTGCCGCAGTGCCAGGGCCAGACCGAGGTTGCCGGCGAGCGTCGATTTGCCGACTCCGCCTTTCAGATTGCAAATGGAGATGAACCGCGTCTTGCGTTTGCTGCGGCTGACGAAGGCCGGCGGACTACCCTGGACTGCCCGCTTCCAGACATGGTCATCCACCTTGTCCAGGGCGATGAAGCGATCCTCCAGCTCTTTCTTTTCCCGCAGAGCAGCGTCCCGAGCCTTCTTCAACTCGTTGATTTCACTTATTCGCTTCTGTCGGCCCCAGAACGTGACGATGTTGGAGACGAGCAGACCGACAACACAGCCCAGAAGGATCAAAAAGACAACGAGTTTGTTGAATTCCGACAGTTCCTTGTAAAAATCTAAGACCAGGTCCACGTGCATTATCCCCCACCTGCGGAACAGGCTTGCGAGTCCGTTGCCGAAAGCGCAATCAGTCTAACCGATCCGAAGCGGACTTCCACGGTTAAAGCGTAAGATTGGCGGAGGCCAGACTCATTCTGCCGCCAACTCCCGCCAGCGGCGGCGGACCATCTCTGGCGTGGCGGTGCCGGTCACGCCGATCTGTTGAACCGTGATGGAGGCGATCAGGTTGCCGAAGGCGGCTGCCACGGGACACGGCAAACCCTGGGCCAAGGCGGACAGGATTCCCGCGCTGGTGCTGTCGCCTGCCCCGACAGGATCGACAGGTCCCGTCACTGGATAGCCGGGAATGCGGCGCGGCTCTTGCGTCGGCCCCGGCTCCGCCAGGAGGATGCCCTCCGGCCCGCAGGTGCAAAACACGGGCTTGCTCGCAGACCTGGCCAGCTTCTGCACGGCTACGGTGAGATCTTCGATACCGGCGGCCCGGCGGCACTCGTCCCGGTTCGGTTTCAAGGCGACGTGGCGGAACAGGCCGATGCGTTCCCGACTGTCGGCCAGGATCGGCTTGTCGGGTCGGGTCCGGGCCAGATCCACGAGCCGTTCCCGTACCGACGTCGTGAGGACGCCGCACTCGGCTTCGCTGACTTGATCCAGGACAGCCAGCCCGTCCACCTCATCTATCAGATCCGCCAAACGTTCTAAAACCTGTTGCTGGAGTCCGTGCCGCAGCGGGGTACGGTTCTTGATGTCCAGGCGGTTCAACTCCCGGGCACAGGGAGGCATGCCCGTCGCAGAACGCGGGTTCAAGGGCATCGGTTTCATGTACGTCGGAGTGCGGCGGTCGGAAGCGACGATCAGGCGGCACAGGTCCACGCCCTGCCGTTCTAACTCGCGCCGCAACTCGTAACCTTCGCCATCGTCGCCGATGACCGACAGGACCGACACCCGACCGACGCCCAGGGCCACGAGATTGTTGACCACCGTGCCCGCCGCTCCGGGATAGGAACGCACATGCACCACCTGATAAGCGTCCAGGCCAGTTTCCAGGGACGGTTCCGTGAGCGAAGCATCGAGGTCGAAATAGCGATCGAGAAACAGGTCGCCAACCACTCCGAGATGCAACTTCGGCAAACCGTCGAGGATCTGGTTCACGCTCGTGCTGTCGAGGCGCTCGGCAGTCATGGCAAGGCTCCCCCGGCATGCAGGGCATAATGCCACAGGAGCGGCACGGTGTGGCGATGATCCCCGGCGATGTAGAAGCTCTCGCCGCCGTCGGCCACGGTGCGGACGAGGATCGTCTTCCACGGCCGATAGTAGTAGCGGGGATCGCTCTTGGGTGCCTGACGCCGGTAGTCGTCGTCGAGCGGGATGAGGTCGAAGACGGCGGTGGTGAAGTGGCGAATGCAGCGTCCTTCCTGATGGGCGACGTTACGGGCCATTGCCAGGGCCTTCAGATACACTTCCGGTCCCATGACGGCGCTGCCGAAGTTGAGGAAGACGCCCCCTTCCAGCCCGCTGACGGCGTGAGCGAAGATCAGGAAATCCTGATAACTCGTCTGTCCCAAGGCCGCTCCGTCGCAGTTGGGGTGTTCATGGATGATGTCCTGACCGATGCCGATGTGGACCGTTACCGGCACGCCGAGGCGGACCCCGGCGGCGAGAATGCTGAGTTCCTTGTGTGGAAAATCGCCGTCGAGGATGGCCTGGCCGATGGCTTCCCCGGCCCCGAGTTCGCGCCTGGCTCCTTCTCGCAAGGCGTCGTTGATGCGGCCAGTCTCGAGCCACAGACCGAACTCGCCAGTCTGGATGTAGCGGGCCACGCTTTCCGTCGTCGCCCCGATCAGGGCCAGTTCCCAGTCATGGATCGGTCCGGCTCCGTTCATGGCGACGTGGGTCACGAGTCCCCGCTGCATCAGGTCGATGACATAGCGGGAAACCCCGGCCCGCAACACATGGGCGCCCATAAGGAGGATGACGGAACGGGGGTCCGTGGCAGATCGCAAGCGGCGGGCGTCGGCGAGCCGTCGGCCCAGGACCGGCAGGGCCGGATGCTCAAAATCAGGCAACGGAGCATCCAGCGGCAGAACGTGGGACAGGTCGAGGTCGTGTTGCCGCTGGCTGAGAGGTTTCAGGTGAAGGCGGGAGCGGTCGAAAAGCGGGAACGGCATGGCAATCCGAGCGTCAAAGGCTTACTTCCTGTCCGGCGTCGTTCCACCACCGAAGCAGCTTCAGACCCTCGGCCAACTGTTCGACGCCGGCATGTTCACGGTAGCGGATCGGTCCCGCTGTGGTCTGGGCCAGGCCGAATTCCAACACCGGCCGATGGCATTCATCGTACACGGTGAGGAACGCATTGCCATCGGCGAAGAGTCTCGAACGCGGCGAGCGGATCGGCAACACGATCCGTCGCTGGATCGAATCCGGCAAGTGGGCGATCCACGGTGCGAGCAGTCGGCGGCTCATCTCGCGGGAGGACCGCGTCGCGCGCAGGAAGACGAAGTCGAGACTGGCCCGCAAGGCGTCTTCGAGAGCGACGACGCCAGCCCGCTCTCGACCGGGCAACTCAGTTACGGGGACCCCGACAAGCAGCATCTCGTCGAGTTTGTTAATCAGGTTTTGCCAGTGTTGGAGATCGAGAAAACCGAGGTCGTGCCACTGCCTGAGCCGATGGCGGGCAATGCTACGGCTGAAAGCTTCGTAGGCGAACAGCGGCGTGCGGTCCACCTCCCCCGGAACTTTGAAGACGCCAAAAGGCCGGTCCAAAAACACGGCCAACCCCAGTTCCCGCAGTTCGGCCTCGTCGTCCAGATCGTGAAGCGTGTCCCGGAGCATCTGACGCATGGCCGGAGTGAGCAGGGCTTCCGCCGGCTGGTCGGCAAAAAGGCGAAGTCGCCGGTGTTCAGGCCGAAGCAGTTGCTCCTCGGGAAGCCGGTCAAAGGGTGGCGGCAGGACCCGCAGGTTCTCGCCGGGAGAAGTTGGATGGTCGGGCACCGGCAAACCTTCGAGTTGCTTGCGGATCAGCCAGGCTTGACGCAGTGCTCGTCGCAGCAGCCGATCCTGCCGCAGTTCTTCATGGCGATCCAGAAGGCCGACCAATTCCCGCAGCCACAGATCGATGGCAAGAGCGTCGGGATAGTTGGCTCCGCGATTGTGAAAGGTTTTAAGGTCGTAAGCTGTCAAGTGCCGGACCAGATGGCGAAGAAAGTAACTGAGCAAGGAGGCCGCTTCGTGATCCGGACGCCGCAGGAGCAGGCGGGTCAGTCGCGGAATAAACTCGGTCCACGGCGACAAAGCGAGGTGGTTGAACAGCATCCGCATCAAGTCGCCGAAGTCCGACCGCTTCAGGTACGCCTCCGCCGTGGCTTCGTCCCCGCTGCGAAGAGCGAATTCCAGCCGCCTCATGGCGTACCATTCGGACTCGGTCGCGGGAAAGTAGGCCAAGTGTCCCAGGTTGAAGGCAGGCAGCGGCGACTCCAGCGAGGTGACCGGCAGGCGGCTGGTGCCGACGAAAGCCAGATGAACCAAGTGCTCCAGATCGGCCTGGAATGCGGCGAGGTCGTCGTATTCCTGACAGCTCAGCGAGCCGACCAGTTCCCGCAGCCACTTCAAGGCGGGTCGTGTCGTCAAGACCCCGTTTTCCTCGATTGCTTCATGGCCGTGGACCAGAAAACTGCGGACGACGAAAACCCGGCCCTCCTCGGCCTCCAGGCGGACCGCCAGCAGGGGTTCCTCGTCTTCGTCGCCGACAAACACCGCCCAGGAGTCGAAGCAGCGGCGCTGCCGGGTTTGAGAAGCGTCAAGCAGATGTCCGCGAAACAATTCCCAGGGCACGCAGTCGGTGGGGCGATGGCGAAGACGGGGGGAAGTCGTACGTGTCCCGGTGACCACGAATCGTTCGGGACGCAGAGAATCCGCGATCGCGGCAGCGGCTTGCTCGGGGTGCATACGATCATTGTAAGCGGTCTTTCTGAAGCCGCTGCGGGGAGCAAGTCGCCGAACTTCGGACTGGTCCGAGGGGTCGGCCTTGATATGCTTCCCGAAGAGAAGGTAGCTTGAAATCCTTGTGGGGAAGTTGTCGCCCTGTCGCTTGTCTCTTCCTACTCCCCGGGGGAGGGGGGAGGTGGGGGTAATGCATCATCCCGAGGAAAGGTGATGTCTGAACGCGATTCCTCAAACCGTGCCTCCGACAACAAGCCGCGGAAGTCGCCGCCGTGGACGCCGACCATTCCCTCGGGATGGATCTGGATCGTGCTGCTGGGCGGCGTCCTGATCCTGCTGTTGTTCGGCGAGCGCTGGAGCAAGCCGCTGACAGTTCCTTACAGCGTGTTCAAGGAGCAACTGATCGAGCATGGCAACGTGACGAACGTGAAGATCGGCTCATCCTCGATCACCGGCGACTTCAAGGACTCCAGCAAGCTGCCGCCGCAGTATCAGGTGCGGGACTCGTTGTCGTTCACGACACCCCGTCCGCTCCTGGAGGATCCCGACCTCATTCGCCAGCTCGACGAGAAGAAGATCGAGTATGACTTTGAGCGAGACACGATGGGCTGGCTGATGCCGGTCCTGATCTACGTTCTGCCCACGCTCTTGCTGCTGGGCGTGTTCCTGTTCGTGCTTTTGCCGCGGCTGCGCGATCCGATGGGCGGAGGGTTTTTGAGCAACTACGTGAAAAGTCCAGCCAAGCGGTATGAGAAGTCGAAACTGCCGATCACGTTCGACGACGTGGCCGACATGGAAAACGCCAAGCGGGAACTGCAAGAAGTCGTGGATTTCCTCCGCAACCCGGAGAAGTTCCAGAAGCTGGGCGGACAGATTCCCAAGGGGGTGCTGCTGGTGGGTCCGCCGGGCACGGGCAAGACGCTGCTGGCCCGGGCCGTGGCCGGGGAAGCGGGAGTACCGTTTTTCAGCATCAGCGGTTCCGAGTTCATTCAGATGTTCGTGGGAGTCGGCGCCAGCCGCGTCCGCGACCTGTTCAAGACCGCGCGGGAAAACTCGCCGTGCATCTTGTTCATCGACGAAATCGACGCCGTCGGCCGGGTCCGCGGGGCGGGTCTGGGCGGCGGACACGATGAACGGGAACAGACGCTCAACCAGATCCTGAGCGAGATGGACGGCTTTCTGCCGACAGAGTCGGTGATCGTGCTGGCGGCGACGAACCGACCGGATGTTCTGGACCCCGCGTTGCTGCGTCCAGGCCGCTTCGACCGCCATGTGACCATCGACCGACCGACCTGGCAGGGCCGCCTGGCCATCCTCAAGGTCCACACCCGCGACAAGCCCCTGGCCCCCGATGTCAACCTCGAAGCCATCGCCCGGGCCATGATCGGCATGACCGGGGCGGACCTCCGCAATCTGGTCAACGAAGCCGCCCTGCTGGCCGTCCGCGAAGGCAAGAGCAAGATCGACCGCCGCGATTTCGAGCGGGCCGCCGACCGCGTCCTCATCGGGGCCAAGCGGGAAGAAGTGCTGACGCCCGAAGACAAACGCAAGACCGCCTACCACGAAGCCGGTCACGCTTTGGCTGCGTGGTATGAACCGGCTGCCGACCGGCCTCTGAAAGTGTCCATCATCCCGCGGGGCCAGGCGCTGGGCGTCAACGTGAACATTCCCGAGGAGGAACGCTTTCATCACGGGCAGGATTACTTCCAGGCCCGGTTGACCGTCATGATGGGAGGGCGGGCAGCGGATCGACTGGTGTATGGCCAATCGTATGCGGGAGCGGAATCGGACCTGAAGCAGGCGACCCGCATCGCCCGGCACATGGTCACGCACTGGGGCATGAGCGAACGGCTCGGTCCTGTGGCCTACCGTGTCGGCGAGGAGCACGTCTTTCTCGGCAAGGAGATCCAAGAGCCGCGCGACTTCAGCGAAGGCACTGCTCAACTCATCGACGAGGAAGTGCGCCGGCTGTTGCGAGAAGCGGACGAGCGGGCTACTCGCATTCTTCAGGAGCACCGGGCCGAACTCGATCTGCTGGTGGAAGCCCTGCTGCAACGGGAAGAGTTGTCGCGCGAAGACATCGACAGGCTGTTGCGGACCGGCCGTCTCGACGAAACGCCTTCCCCGGAAGCGGTCGGCGAGTCCGCCGACGGCAAAGCCGCCGCCGCGCCGACGGCCACACGAGCCGGAGTCTGAGACCCGTCAGGGTTCCGACCGTCAGGGGAACAGCCCGCGCCGTTCCTTTTCCCGAGCGATCTTCTGGATGCCCAAGGTCAGGGCCGCTGTTCGATTGCTGATCTTGCGTTCCCGGGCCAGCTTGCGGACCCGGTGATAGGCTCCGATGATGAGTTCCGCAAGTTTCTGATTGACCTGTTCCTCACTCCACAGGAATTGTTGCAGGTCCTGGACCCATTCGAAGTACGAAACTGTGACGCCGCCGGCATTGCAGAGAATGTCGGGGATGACGAAGATTCCTTTTTCAGCGAGGATGACGTCGGCTTCGGGGGTGGTCGGGCCGTTGGCTCCTTCGGCCAGGATGCGGCATTTGAGGCGTCCGGCATTCTCTTCGGTGATGACTCGCTCCAACGCGGCGGGCACCAGGATGGTGCACTCGGTGGTGAGCAGGTCGTTGGAAGGCAGACGTTGCGCGCCGGGAAAATCGCGGAGCAGCTTGCCGGAAGCGACGTGCTGGCTCAGGGCGGCAATGTCAATCCCTTTGGGATTGATGATCGCACCGTAGCGGTCGCCGACAGCGATGACTCGCACTCCGCGGGCCGCCAACTGCTGGCAGGTGACAGAGCCGACGTTGCCAAAACCCTGCACGACCGCGGTGGCCTGTTGTGGCTCGATGCTCAGTTCCTTCAGGGCTTCCATGATCGTGTACACGACGCCGCGTCCGGTGGCTTCCTTGCGGCCGACGCAGCCGCCGATCTCGACCGGCTTGCCCGTCACGATCTCCGGACAGGCGTAGCCGACCTTCATCGAATAGGTGTCCATGATCCAGGCCATGGTCTGCTCGTCGGTGCCCAGATCGGGAGCCATCACGTCCATGCGGGGACCGATGACCGGCAGCAGTTCCTCGGTCAGGCGTCGGGTCAGACGCTCGAGTTCGCCCTGGCTCAGGGAAGCCGGATCGCAGGCGACGCCGCCCTTGCCGCCGCCAAACGGCAGATTCATCAATCCGCATTTCCACGACATCCACATGGCCAGGGCGGCCACTTCGCCCAGGTCCACGGCCGGATGGTAGCGTAAACCGCCCTTGGACGGACCGCTGGTCAACGAGTGCTGCACGCGATAGCCCATGAAGGCCTGAGTGCGGCCATCGTCCATCCGCACGGGAATGCTGACGACCATAGCCCGCTTGGGCAGACTGAGCCGCTCCAGCACGCCGGCGTCCACGTCGGTCTGCTCCGCGACCAGTTCGAGCTGGCGGCGGGCCATGCGGAAGACTTCCGAGTTGTCGTAGAGCGGATGGGGCGTGTAACGGCGGGCACGGGCGTTGTAGGTCAACGTCGCTGGAGGAGAGGTCAGCGTGGTCACAAGCATCATCTCCTGATGGACTGGACATCCCGGATGGGAAACGACGGTCGAGCGTCAAGGGCCTGTCATCCCAGAGACGCCTTCCCGCAGCCGGGCCGTCGTCGGGACGCTGATAACGGTAGCGATCCGGCGCAGCGGGGCAATGGCGGAGCGGCGGATCACGGCGGCAGGCACTGACCAAGCGGCCACTTCGGCGTGTTCGGAGTGTACGGTGCAGACCGTGCGGTCGATTCGCCGGGCAGACGAAGCAGGACCTCTTCCGCCTGCGGCTTCGGCATAAGAATCCCCGGACTTGCCCAGCCGGAGCAGCTTCCGCTGCCGCAACCTTGGAATTCAGCAGGTTGTTGGGCGATATATTCATGGGCTTCCGACCGGCAGGCCCAAAGCCTCGCCGTCTCCGAGTCGGCTGGGATTCCCTCCTGTTAGCTCCCTCCCGTGCTCGGCCGGAATCACAACCCTGAAGAGAGGAGTGCCATGCTCCGACACCTGGTGATCGGCAGCGCAATCGCCTTGAGCCTGAGTCTGTCGCCGCTTTCCCTGTCGGGACAACAGTTGCTGGACAGCGTTTCCAAGGACTTCGGCAGCGTCCCGCGGGGTACGCTCCTGACGCATCAGTTCAAGCTGGCCAACGCTTCGAACCAGCCTCTGCACGTCGCCTCCGTGCGGACTTCCTGCACCTGCATCTCCGCCCATCTCGCGAAACACGACCTGGCCCCGGGCGAAAGCACCGCCCTGGTCGTCAGTGTCGATACCGGCAAATTCCTCGGCTCGAAGACTTTTACCGTCTATGTCACGGTGGACAGGCCGTTCCTCCGCGAGTTGCAGGTCGTCGTTTCCGCCTCCAGCCGCGACGACGTGACTTTGACGCCGGGCCAGCTCAACTTCGGCCGAATCCGTCACGGCACGTCGGCGACGGCCAGCGTGGTTGTCGAGTATTACGGTTCCTCCACGTGGCAGATCGTAGGCGTGGAAAACGACAATGGTTATCTGCTGCCCGAGGTGCGGAAGCTGGAGCGGACCACCGGCCCGACGGCGTATCAGGTGGAAGTGCGGTTGCGTGACGATATCCCCGTGGGCTGCTGGCATTCGGACATCTATCTGAAGACTAATGACCCGAACCTTCCCCGCATCCGCGTGCCGCTGCTGGTCGAGGTCGAAGGTCATCTGACGGCCACGCCGGGTACGGTCCTGTTCGGAACCTGCAAAGTCGGCTCGACGACCGAGAAGCGCGTGGTCATTCGGGGCAAGGAACCGTTCAAGATCGTCCGCATCGAGGGCACCGACGAGGTGCTCAAGGCCGTCCCCCCTGCGGACGAAGCCAAGCCGGTTCACGTCCTGCAACTGACGCTGACCCCGTCCGCCAGCGGGGAACTCGTCCGCCGTCTCCGGGTCTTCACCGACCTGGGCAAGGTCGAAAACGTGGACTTCACCGTACAGGCCCAGGTCGAACCATGACCTGGCCGTTGATTTGCACGGGAGCGAGTTGATGCCCAAGGTGCTGCTCATCATCGGCGACGCTGCCGAGGTCTTCGACACGCTCTATCCATTGCATCGCATTCGGGAGGAGGAGGGTTTCCAGGTCGTCGTCGCGGGTCCGCAGAAACGGGTGTACCATCTGGTCCAGCACGACCGCCATCCGGAGTGGGACATCACCGTGGAGTCGCCCGGGTATCGTTTGGCGGCTGACATCGCCTTCGGCGAAGTGGTTCCTGAAGAGTACCTCGGCCTGGTGCTCACGGGTGGCCGAGCCCCGGAATACCTGCGTTACGACCCGGATCTGCTCCGACTGACGCGCTGGTTTTTCGAGCGGAATCTGCCGGTAGCCTCTGTGTGTCACGGGATCGAAATCGTCGCTGCTGCTGGGGTGATTCAGGGGCGAGACGTGACCACGGTGGCCAAGTGCCGTCTCGATGCTGAACTGGTCGGGGCACGTTACGTAGATGCTGCGGTGGTCATCTCCGGGAATCTGGTCACGGCCCGGACTTGGCACGACAACTGGATCTGGATGCGGGAATTCGTGAAGCTGCTGCGTGCTGCTGCGGGGCGATGAGACCCGTTGCCTCCTGCTTCGTTCCCAGCAGACTTCACACGGTGAGCATGGGGACTCGGGACGAGGTTTGCGGGGGAGCGGCCAGCGGAGGCAGCAGCCGACCGCCGAACGACCCGCCCAGCAGGGCCAGTCCCAGAATGCCGCCCACATACAACACCAGGCTCTCCACTTCCGTGGCCTGCCGGTAGCCGATCTGATAACCGACAAACGCCGCCGCCGTGATCAAGCCGACCCACGCTCCCTGGGCCGAGCCGTGCCAGGTCGTCGCCCCAGCGAAGGCCCCGCCAATGAACACGGCCAGAGCTGAAATTTCCAAGGTCAGAATGGTGTGCTGCACCGAGGCCCGCAGGGTCATGTGCCCCTCGGCCGTTTTCAGGACCATGTGCAGCAGCGTGTCGGCCCAGACGTGCCCCAGGATGGCAATGGTGCAGCCGACCAAGATGCGGACCCAGTGGATGCGAGCATGGGTCAGTTCGAAAAGCGGAGCGGACACGGCTGTCAGGGAAACTCGACGCCACGCTCCAAGGCCGCCGACGAACATCGGCTTCCAGATCCACGACCCGATCACTCCGCCGAACGCCCCGACGGCGGCATGGATGAGCGGTTGGCTGTAAAGCAGGACGGGGGTGACGGCCTCGCCCTGAAGCCCCTGAATCACCATGCACAAAATGCCATTCCAGACGCCGACCATCGAGCCGTACAGCCCGCCGCCGCGCTGCCCGGCCCCGGCCAGCACGCTGCCCAGAAACAGGGCGATCAATTGCAGGATCTGAGCGGCAATCAACCCTGCCGGCCCGGCCAGGACCGCTTCGGACTCGTCGCCGAACGCCAGCACTCCTGCTGAAAACAGCCTCCGCAGGGCGAAGAAAAGGCCCTGGGCGAGCAGCACCCCCAGGATGGTCCGGCCCCACGGATCGCGGGTCCAATGCGAAGGAAACGGGTCTTCGCTGGCCCGGTCGCCATGCACCGTGAGCGGCGAGACCAGGGCTATCCGGCACCGGGGACAAGCCATGCTCCGCTCGTATTCTCTGCGGCACGTCGGACAGATCATTGCCATGCCTGACTCCTGACGTGGATCAGCCCTGGGTCCGCCACAAGGTCCTTCACCTTTGGCAAAAGCATAGGTTATTTTTTGCTCGGGAGCACACGCACCATCCCTGCTCCGCGCGGCCGCGCAGTGCGTTGCACCGTGACGGAAGCTGCCAGAGAGGCGGGCACTTGGTCTCCCCGTCACGGCACAGGTTCCGACTGGGGCGTGGATGTCGCAAAGCAGAAGCCGAGTGTGCTTGTTCCGAACGGGGCAAGACCCTAGAATTTCGCTGGAACGCGGACGGAGGTCCCGGCGTAAAGAGAACGATCGGAGAGGTGCCAGAGCGGCCGATTGGGCCGGTCTCGAAAACCGGTGTCTGGGCAACCAGACCGAGGGTTCGAATCCCTCCCTCTCCGCTAAACGCCGACTTGAATTCTTGCCGTAGTACCCGTCAGATTCTTCAGCTGGATTTCCTCGCCATTCTCCGGGCTTAACGGGCACAGGTTTTCTCTTGGCTACTCTTTCGTCTGCCCTGTAAGATCCAGGCCGTCTCAAGCGAATTCAAGGTAGATGCAAAATGTGTGACAGAGTGAACGCAGGAAGCCGTGCCGATGGATCAATTTCTGATCGACCTGCCCATCAAGGTTGTTATCACGATCATTACAGCGATTGTCTCCTTCGCGACCTATAATGCGTGTCGACTGTATTATTTGCGGGTTGTGCGTTATCGGTTGCTAAAGCAGGCGGAGGAGTATGCCCGGAAACACGGTAATCGCGTGGAAGTATGCCTGATCGCCTCGGTGTCTACAGACATCGAAGAAGCGGTCAGGAACTACCTCAAGGCCGAGGGCCGCCAAGGAATGCCTATCCTCAAGGTGCATCAGGACGAACTCTTTCCTCGTAAGGAAGAAGTCTGGATCGCGTATTTGGAAAGGTTCAAGAACGAGGTGCGTAAGACCCGTGAGATGGGTGCGACACGAACGTATGTGTTTACGAACGTGCCGATTGCGATGGGCATCCTGCTGGGAGCGGTCCTGCACAACGGCCCCGAAGCAATCATCCACCACTACGACAGCCACGGCTACTACGCGATCGGCCTCCTGGTGACGGAAACGGTGGTGCTGTGAAAGGCAATGAGAAATGGCTAAAAGGCTCGCACGAGAGGTCCGAAGTCCTATGGCCAAAACCCGGAAGCCTGCTCGCAAAAGCGATCAACCGAAATATGTTTTTTATTCCATCGGTGTTGATTCACCGATAACGCCTTCCGAGCCGTTGCCCGAATTGCCTGACATACCAAGAGGGGCGTTAGTAATCCTAGAAGGTAGAGCTCCCATTTGGAGATATGTTGCAGCATTTCACCGACTACATGCTTCACCGGCGGGAGCCATCGCGGTGTTCGATCCGCGACTCGGGTCCGTCGTAGTTGCTTCACACCATCCGGATTGGCAAAAAGGCCAAGTCCTCGAAATCGCCCCGCCATCTCAACCTTCCTGAAAACCGCCCAAATTCAGGCATCCCTCTTGTGCTTGGCTCGCCAAAAGAACGCTGAGATTTTCTCATTGCGGTCGGTTGCGAAAGTTGCTAGCATCACACTAGGTGGGTCTGCCCCTCCGGGATGGCTGGAAGGGGGTCAGGACCATGCCTTGCATAGGGGGGTATGGCCATGTTGACGATCTGGGGTCAACGGCAGCGCTTCTGCGACGGCTTGACGCGGCGGAGTTTCCTGAAAATCGGGGCCTTTGGCACCGGCCTTACCCTGGCCGAGATGCTTCGGCTGCGGGCCTTGGCCGGGAACAAGACGCCCACTACCAACAAAGCCGCGATCATGATCTACCTGCCCGGCGGTCCGTCGCACATGGACATGTACGACATGAAGCCGGACGCGCCCAAGGAGTTTCGCGGCGAGTTCAATCCGATCCCGACCAACGTCTCCGGCATCCAGATTTGCGAGCTGATGCCGCTTCAGGCCAGAATGTTTGACAAGCTGGCCGTTATCCGTTCCATCGTTTCGGTGGACGAACACTCCGACTCCCTGGTAATGACCGGCTACAGCGAACGGGAGAATCGCACGGCCAATCATCCGTCCTTCGGCTCGGTGGTCAGTCGCGTCCGCTCCTCCGACGCCACCGTTCCGCAGTTCGTCAGCCTCCGGGGAATGTCGCCAGGCACGGAACCGGGCTTCGTCGGCGTCGCCCACCGGCCCTTCACGCCCAGTGGACCAGGATTGAAAAACCTGCGCCTGAGCCAGGGCTTCACGACCGACCGCGTTGATGACCGTCGGTCGCTGCTGGCCAGCTTCGACACGCTCCGCAAGGACATCGATGCCACCGGCACCATGCAAGGTCTCGATGCCTTCACCGAGCGAGCCTTCGACATCATCCTGTCTGGCCGCGTTCACAACGCCCTCGACCTTCAAAAGGAAGATGCCAAGGTTCGGGAACGCTACAAGGGTGTCGAACAGTTCCTCACTGCCCGGCGGTTGATCGAGGCGGGGGTCGGCTGCGTGACCTTGGCCATTGGCGGTTGGGACACGCACAGCGACAACTTCAAGACGCTTCGCAAACAACTGCCCCAGGTGGATCGCGGCGTCGCCAATTTAGTGCAAGACCTGCACGACCGTGGCTTGGACAAGGATGTGGTCGTCATCATGTGGGGCGAGTTCGGACGGACGCCGAAGGTCAATAATACGGCCGGCCGCGATCACTGGGCACCGGTCATGTCGGCCCTGGTAGCCGGGGGCGGATTGAGGATGGGCCAGGCGGTCGGTTCGAGCACGGCCCGCGGCGAGCGACCGAAGGATCGGCCCTATACATGCAGCCAAGTGTTGGCGACGCTGTATCAGGCCATTGGCATCGACCCGGCGATCCAGTTCACCGACGGTTCCGGTCGGCCCCGCTACGTTCTGGAGAACCGAGAACCGGTCGTTGAACTGCTGTGAGCCCATCTTCGCCGT
>CALFAY010000040.1 GCA_937944855.1 uncultured Planctomycetota bacterium | reverse complement strand
GAAATTTTTTCTACGTTGCAAACAAGGCGACCCACCCGGGGTTGGCGTGGCTGTCTTTCGTTGGCTTCCGAGCCGCGACGGCAACGGAGCGGGGAAGAAACACCGCTCCCTGGCGGTCGCGGCTCGGAATGGCAATCGCGGAGCGGAATGGCGGTCGCGGCTGTGTTTTGTTAATTGCGGGGCGGACGGCGGTTGCCGTGCGGCACGGTCATATATCGGAATTGGAGAGAACCTGCGCTCGGATATCGAGACCGACATCGGCACTCCACCGGTCGATAATCCGCTCATAAAGCGGCCCTGGACATCGAAGCGCCCTGTCATCAATTTGGGCAACGGGTGCTAAACAGTAAGGCGTGCTGCACAACCAGGCTTCCGTAGCGCCATAACAATCCTCCGGTCGCAGATCGGTTTCAATCCAAGGCACGCCGAGCCGCTGGCATAATTCCTCGACGACGGCCAAACTGACCCCGGGCAGGACCTTCTCCCGCCGAGGCGTTAACACACAGCCATGACGAACGACAGCAAAATTGGCGGTGCTTGTCTCCGTCACGAAACCTTCTTGGTCGAGTAATAACGCCAGAATCCCTGGGGGTGCCGAGCGGTCGGCGATCCACCAGTGCAAACGGCTGCGCTGCTTGATCTGCGGCGGAATCGAAGCGGCAGGAATCTGACGAACCGATGCAGTCTTTAGTATTGCTCCCTGACGGACCAGCGGCGCATAGCGCCAACAGGGCAAAGGATAAGCATAAACAATCAGCGTCGGTTGAGGTTGGGCCGATAAATCCTTTTGCCCGAACACGTGGGCTAACGGACCGGGGGTGGCCAAAAGGACGATAAGCCATTCTACCTGAGAGGGGACATTATTCTTGTTGTGTTGGAGAACCTGTTCAACGATATGGTGTAATTCCCCATCCGGAACGAGAAGCGGAACGCGAGCCAGTCGCGCACTTTGCCGGAACCGGGCCAGATGGTCAGGAAGGCGGAATGGTCGCCCGTGGAACGTCCGGCAAAGGTCGGTGACGGTCGCCCCGAAGACGAACCCGGCATCGTTCAGGACCAGAGTGATTTCTTCCAGGGGCCGGATTTGTCCGTTGTAAGAAGCAACAAGAGGTGGCGAGTTCATTGCCGAGTCGTTAACCTGCGGGCATGGCTGGAGCCAATTCTGTCTGCGTTAAACGATGCGGTGGAGCAAGGACAGGAGGCAACGGATGCAGTTCCGGATGCAGCAGGTGGGCGAGGATTTCCAGACTGTCCACCAAGCGAGGTCCGGGTCGGCTGAAATACGCGCTGCCGTCCACCACGAAAACCCGCCCCGCTTTGACACAGGCCAGGTCCGCAAATCCCGGATTGGCGGCAAGAATGGGCACATCGGCCAACGTCCGTTGCACGCTGAAGCCGCAGCAGGCCAGCACCAGCACGTCCGGATCGGCTTGCCCAATCGCGTCCCAGGCAATGGTTCGGGACGGTTCGCCCTCCCGGCCCAGTAGTTCGATGCCGCCCGCCAGGCGTACCAGTTCGGGCGACCAGTGGCCGCAGCAGAACGGAGGATCTATCCACTCCAGAAGAATAACCCGGGGTCGGCGGACCAGTTTAGCGGAGCGCTGAGCGACGGTTTCAACTCGGCGTCGCAGTGCCGAGATGACGGGGACGGCCCGTTCGGGAACTCCGGCGGCATCTGCCACTTGGTGCAGGCTGGCCAACACCTCCTCGAGCCGCATCGGTTCCAGATTGACAACACGCGGCCGGCCCGGCAGACGGCAGGCGGCCTGTTGCACTTCTTCTTCCGCCACGGCGCAAACGTCGCACAGGGCTTGGGTGACGATCAGATCGGGCCGGAGCCGCTCCAAGGTCGGCAGGTCGAGCGTGTAGAGCGCCCGTTGCGTCCGCAGTCGTTCCCGAACCAGAGCGTCGATCTGTTGGCTGGAGGCATCCGCGGGGATCAAGGTCCGCGTGACTTTCGGCAGGCGGAGAACGAGAGGCGGGTAATCGCATTCGTGGGTCACGCCCACCAGGCAACTGCCAAGCCCTAATTCGCACAAGATTTCCGTGGCACTGGGCAGCAGCGAGACGATCCGCATTATTCGTCCCCGGGCGGTTCAGACGGCGGTACTGGGGCGAACCCGCTCGCGCAACGCGGGAAAGCCCCATTCCAGCAGGGCCAGGCCGCCGAACAACAATCCGACGAAAAACAGATCCCCCAGCACGCTGTTGCGGAAGAAGGGCAAGGCGGCCAGGTAGCAAGTGGTCAGCCCTTCCCAGGTGTGCGGATAGTCGAGCAACCAGCAGCCGAAGTTGGTGATGAGGAAGAACTGCACCGAACCCAGCAAAGTCATCGCTGCCGTCGGCAGGACGGTTCGTCGGCCCCGGAGGAAGCGGCCCAGCAGGACGTTGACCGCGAAACAGCCATACACCACGGGCAACAGTTCATGGATGCCGAGAAAGAGGTCGCTCAGGATCAAGGAGACGAACGGAACCAGGAACGCGACCCGGCGGTCGGCGAAGACAGCACCCGCGAACAAGGCGACAGCCCCGATCGGGGCGAAGTTCGGCGGATGCGGGAGCAACCGTGCCATCACCGCCAGGCCGATCATGCCCGAGAGCACGACGAAACGCAAAAGCGGCTTGGAAACAAGATCCGTTTCCCTCATCTGGCCAGCTCCGTCCACGCGACCTTGAGGCGCGAATGCTGTCTGCCCTCCGATGCCACTGGCGCTTTTGTAGGGGAAGATTCACGATTCAACAAGGTGACACCGGAACTGCGGGCGACAGGTCGGCGGTTCTGGTGAGACGTTCCCTGCAGTTCTTGTCCAGAGGCGGGAGTCGGCGACCCAGCACGGGACATGGCCAAGAGGATCGCAGGTGCTGGATACGCAAGACGTCGTTCCAGTCGATGCCGAGATTTTGCAAGCGTCCGGAGGAAGTTCTCGCCAGCAGCCGCTTGACACGGCTTCGGCCAGGGGGTTTAACCCTGCAATAGCGGAGGCAACGAAAGTATCGCCCATGCCATCGTCATCCAGTCCACGGTCTCTTACGACACCGCGAGCAGCGGTTGTTCGTACCTGCTCGATAGTTTTGCCGGGTGCCGCACCTAGGGCACTGCGCCTATCACGGATCGGTGAGGCAAGCGGCCACGGCTGCGATACGCCGTGCCGGGGTTGTTTAACGTAGCGGGTTGTGAACGGCCCCTTGGATCGGAAGAAGAGCGTGCGCAAGGCTGTATTAGTGCGTTAGCTTTCCCTGCCGGCGAGCCATCACAGAATTGACAAATAGGATGTGGTCGGCCCAAGGGCGGATAAGATAGGGCATTGGAAGCGATCTGGATGGGCGGTCCATCCGGTGGTAGCTCTGCACCGCGGCGCGGGCTTTGCCTGCACGTCGGCGCAAGCTAATAACAAGTTTGGCGACAAACCCAAGAAGGGAGCCCGTCTGTTTGGCCAAGTGTATTGTCCTTACTGTAAACGTCTAACTCCGTTCTACGGGGGCAAACCGCCACTGCACTGTCCGCACTGCGGCATGGCACTCACAGCACCACTAGTAAGGGGATGTGGTCAGGCGCTCGTGTGGACGTTTTTCTTCTTGGGTGCTGCCGTTGGTGGTGCGGGTGGCGGCCCTTGCGGCGCTTTCGTCTCGGGGCTTTGGTCGGGATGATTCTCGGTTACTTCGCCTTACGAGCGATCAAGGCGGCGTAGGACCGGACCCGTGGTCAGGGCTGAGGCGATCCGAAGCCCCGCCTAACCCTAACCGTTGCAGCGCCCCTTCCGTGTACTGCGGTCCAGTTGTGTCACCGACTGGGCGCGGCATTATCCGGTCCACCTGGTGGCTTCTTGGGCGGGCCATACCGTCGCCGTTGCTGGTCGGCACTACCTAACCGTCACTCCCGACGATCTTTCCGTTGTGACGGGCGCGCCGCAAAATCCGACGGGGCAACTGCAGGAAACAAGCGGAAACGTAGTGAACGCTGGAACAGGCGGGCTTTCAGAAATGCCTTGTTTTCCGGATGATTCCACAACGTGCTGTAACGTGAACATGCGCTCAGTGGGCGCTATAGGACTTGAACCTATGACCCCCAGCGTGTCGAGCTGGTGCTCTAGCCAACTGAGCTAAGCGCCCTTTGAGAGGGTAATCTAAGCGGGTTACCTGATTCGGTCAAGCCCTGTGCGATCCGGCCGGTGAAGCGCTCTTTCCTTGTCCCGAGCGATTTGCTACACGCTGTCAACTCACAGCCACGGGCAGGGAGGCCGAAGGATGCGATGGTGGAGAGCGGCACTGGTTGTCGTCTGTGCGGCCTTGGCGACACTCTCGCTCCAAGGCCAACAGATCCATCGCAATCCTTTCGAGGGCCGTCGGATCGCCTGGCAACGCGGTCCCGCCGATGTCCCCTTCACGCAACTGGAGCACAAACTGACCACTCAAACGGCCAAGGGCGGACAGCAGTGCGAACACATTCGCCTGAGCGCCGAAAGAGGGAATCACATCTACTACGTTTACCCCGTCGGCAAGGCCGACTTGATCGAAGAATTGACCCTGAGTTTGTGGCTGAAGGCGAATCGCCCGGGGATTCAACTTTTTGCCCGGCTCGTGTTTCCCAAGGAGCGCGACCCCAAGAACCTGGATGCTCCCCTGACGTTGCTGCTGCGCGGTGATGTGTATCAGAAGCAGGGCCGCTGGCAGCGCTTGGAACTGCTCACCCCGGTCAAAGTCGCTCAGCAGCAGCTTCAATTGCTCCGCGCGGAACTGGGGCGTGACATCAATTCGGACGGCGCTTATGTCGATCAGGTGGTCTTGAATCTCTACGCTGGTCCCGGATTAGTGGAAGTCTGGATCGACGAACTGGAAATCGGTCCCATCAGCGGGGACTGGCCACCCCCTGCCGGACCAGGCAGCCCGATCACCACGACCCCTCCCACCGGTCAACCGACCTCGTTGCCGACTCCCCGTCATGCGGTCGTGGAGCTGAACCACGATCGCCTGATGGTCAACAAGAAACCCTTTTTCGTCCGCGGCATCCGCTACAGCGATACGCCGTTGAAAGTGCTGCGTGACGCCGGATTCAACACCCTTTTCGTCGAAGCGACGACGAAGCCCGAGGTGCTGGAGGACGCGGTAGAACTAGGCTTCTGGCTCGTCCCGGACCTGTCGGTCCTGGACGAGGGCCGTGGTCTGCTCACGCCGACAGCGCTGGGCACGAGCGTGCAACGGTTCCCGTGTGCGGATGGTGTCTTGTTCTGGCTGCTGGGCAGCGGCCTGACGGCCGAGCAGGCGGACACAGTGGGTCAGGCCGCTTCGACGATCCGTTCTGCCGACCTGTATCAAGGACGGCCGGTGTCAGCGGACGTGTGGGACGGTTTCCGCCCTTACTCACGGCACCTGGAAATGGTCGGCGTGCACCGGTGGCCGCTCATGACCGCTCTGGAACTGGATCGCTATCGGGATTGGCTGGTGGGACGTGCCCGCCTTCTCGAAGGGGGCGTCTATACCTGGACCTGGATCCAGACGCACTTACCGGAGTGGTATACGCAGCTGGTCTATCGCAAATCCTCCGAGGAAGAATTTGACGAGCCGATCGGGCCCCAGCCGGAACAGATCCGCTTGTTGACCTATGTGGCATTGTCGGCGGGATGTCGCGGCATCGGCTTCTGGTCGGATCGCTTTTTGGCAAACAGCCATCACGGCCGGGACCGGCTCCTGCAACTGGCCTTACTCAATCAGGAACTGGAAATGCTCGAGCCGATGCTGGCCACGCTTCGGGACACGGAAGTTCGCTGGATCTCCTCCAGGCAGCCGGAAATCAAGGCCGCCGTGCTCCGCTACGACGGAGGGGTTCTGGTGCTGCCTATCTGGCTGGGCAAGGGTGCCCAGTATGTGCCCGGACAGCTGGCAACAAACAATCTGGAACTGGTCATTCCGGGTGCTCCGGCGGATGCGCAGGTCTGGGAAGTTTCTCCCGGCGATGTCCGAGCCATTCCTTCGGAGCGCGTTGCCGGGGGGCTCAAGGTAGTGCTTCCCGAATTCGGCCTGACGACGGCCCTGGTGCTGACCAACGATGTCAACGCCCGGGACGGCGGGCAGATCGGCCGACTCCAGCAGGCCGCTCGCAAGACCCGCCGCCTGGCGGCCCAGTGGTCATACGATCTGGCGGTGGAGGAGTTGGCCAAGGTCGAACGCATCAATGCACTACTGGAGCTGGCCCGACAGGGTCAGCCGGATGCTCAAGGCTTGCTGGCTGAAGCGCGTCGGCGGCTCGATCTGGCTCGGGCGGCCTGGTCGCGGGGTACCGATGCCGATTACCGAGTGGCCTACGCCGAAGCGCAACGGGCTTTGAGACCGCTCCGCATTCTCATGCGCGCCCACTGGGAACGGGCCGTCGGACCGCTCGACAGCCCCGTTTCCAGCCCTTACGCGGTGAGCTTTTTCACCTTGCCGATGCACTGGCAGCTCGCCGAGGATGTCCGCAACCTGCAACCGACCGTCAATCTGCTCGAAGGCGGCGACTTCGAGAAGCTGGACGACGCCGTGCGCCAAAACTGGGCCATGCAGGAGACGACCCTGGATCCGGTCCGGACCCATGCCGCCATTGTGGCCGAGCGCGCTCAGCGGGGTAAGCACTGCCTCAAACTGGAAATCAAATCGCAGGATCAGCGTCACCTTCCCGGAGCCTTGGAACGGACGTTTTTGGCCGTTCACACCCCCGCCTATCCAGTCCAGCCTGGTTCGCTAGTGCGGATCAGCGGCTGGGTCCGCATTCCCGAGCCGATTCAAGCCTCGGCGGACGGCGTGCTCTTCTACGACAGCGCCGGCGGCGAACCGCTGGCCGTGCGGCTCACCGATCCGACCCCCTGGCGACGCTTCACCCTCTACCGCCGCGTGCCCGAAACGGGATTCATCAACCTGACCGTCGCCTTGACCGGCATCGGCACGGCGTACTTCGACGACTTGCGGATCGAGCCGATGCTCTCGGCTCAAGTCCCGGGCCAGGTGGTCGAGTCCGCTCCCGTTCTTCCCCCTGCCCTGAGCAAGCCCATTCCCGCCAAGGTCGCTGGGCGATCCGACCGCTGAATCCCATCGCCGCACGCCTGCCAGGTCCGCTAGGATGAGTCTGTTTGCCGAACCCTTCTTCAGGAGACCCTTCAACCCCGAGAACATGCCATGCGCTACGCCATCGCCGGCTTCCTCCACGAATCCAACACATTCAATCCGCAGATCACCGACCGTGCCGCATTCGCCGCCCAGTATTGGAAGACCGGCCCGGAAATCCTTGCCGATTGGCGTGGCGGAGCACACGAGATCAGCGGATTCATCGACGCCTGTGAAACCGACGGCGTGGAGATGTTGCCGATCCTGATGGCGACGGCGACGCCGTCCGGCCCGGTCGAAGATGCGGTGCTCGAAGAAGCTGCGGACATCCTGTGCTCCGAGTTGAAGCGGCATCCGACCGACGGCCTGTTGCTGGCCTTGCACGGGGCGATGGTCGCTACCTCCTGTCCCGATGCAGACGGCGAACTGCTCCGCCGCATTCGCCAGACAATGGGACCGGATTTTCCCGTCGTGGTCAGCTTTGATCTCCACGGCAACATTTCCGACCAGATGATCGAAAACTGCGATGCGGCGGTGACCTATCGCACCAATCCCCACATGGACCAGCACGAAACCGGCGAACGGGCTCTTGCTGTGCTGAGACAGATCGTGGTCGAGAAGCGGCAAATCTATCAGGCGTTGGCCAAGCCGCCGCTGATCATCAGCCTGGCGGTTCAGGATACGTCGCAGGAGCCGTTGCGCGGTCTCATGGCCGGTTTTCCGCACTGGGGACAAGACCCGGCCATCCTCGACAGCAGCTTCGCCCTGGGGTTCCCCTACGCCGACGTGCCGCAGATGGGACCGGCGGTCATCGTCGTGGCCGATGAGGACGAGGAAAAAGCTCGACTCGAGGCGGAGGCGTTCGCCGATCACCTCTGGCAACTGCGGGAGCGGATGACGGCCCGGCTGTTGGAAGCCCCGGAAGCGGTGGCCCTGGCGTTGACGGCCAAGGAAACGCCGGTGGTGCTGGTGGACTTCGGCGATAACGTGGGCGGCGGGTCTGCCGGGGACGGCACCGTGCTCTTGGCGGAATTGCTGCGGCAAGGTGCGACGCGCTTCGTCGTCTGCCTCGCTGATCAAGCCGCCGTTCAGGCTTGTGCTCTGGCCGGGATCAATGGCCGAGTCCGACTGGAGGTCGGCGGCAAGGTGGATCGGCTGCACGGAGAGCCGGTCGAGGTGACGGGCCGCGTTCGGGTCTTGCACGACGGGACCTACGAAGAACCCGAAGTCCGGCACGGCGGACGACGCATCAACCACATGGGCCTGACGGCCGTGATCGAATTGCCCGGCGAAAGTCTCCTGGTACTCAACAGCTATCGGCACCCGCCGTTCAGTCTTGGGCAGCTGACCTGCCTGGGAATCAATCCCGCCCGCATGAGGATCCTGGTCGTCAAGGCGGCCATTGCCTACAAGGCCGCGTATCGGAACGTGGCACGGACGATCATCGAGGTGGACACGCCCGGTCTGACTGCCGTCAACCCGGCCCGCTTCGCATACCGAAACATCCGGCGGCCGATTTTCCCCTTGGATCCGATCTGATCTGGCGGGCGTGTTCGGAGGGCCAGACCGAGCCTCAAGCGACGGTTTCGATGTACTCCACCTCGGGAACTCGTTCCCGGAGCAGTCGCTCGATCTCTTGCAGCAGGGCGAATGCCGTCGAGGGGCACGATCCACAGGCACCGCTGAAGCGGAGGCTGACCACGCCTCGGTCGAAGGCCACGAATTCCACGTCGCTTCCAGATTCCTTCAAGCCGGGTCGAACTTCTTGATCGAGCACCTGGCCGATACGCTCGGCGACTCCGTCGTGACCCGCGGCAGCAGACGAAGAGCCGGCCTGGAACGTGCCGCCAAGCCTTTCTTCGACAGGCACCACGGCACGCACGGCGGCGAGGTCCTCGGCGATTTGCCGCGTCAGAAGTTCCGCCGAATCGAAGCGCTGTACATCGCGAATCCGCCGGAGGAAGTCCACGGCCAGGCGCTTGCCGAGAAGGTTTTGCGAATGATCCAGAAGATGGACCTCGACCTTGTTGATGGATTCCGCAAACGTCGGATTCGGGCCGATGTGGACGGCGGCGATGTGCGGCGTGCTCTGTTCGCGTTCTGAGTTTTCGACGACGGCCCGGGCGGCATAAACTCCTGGCCGGGGAACCAGCGTCGCTAAGTCGGCCAGGTTGGCTGTCGGGAAGCCGAGCCGTTTGCCGCGTCCCGCTCCTTCGATGACCACGCCTTCGAGCCGGTACGGCCTTCCCAGCCAGTTTCGGGCGGCGGACACGTCGCCGCTTTGCAGGGCCTGGCGGACTTTGCTGCTGGAAATCATCTGTCCGTCAAGCCGCTCCGGCTCGACGATCACACAAGGCAGACCGCGTTCCGCGCACAGGCGACGCAACAAATCCACGTCGCCGGCCCGGTCCCGTCCGAAACGAAAATTCGGGCCTTCCACCAGACCGCGTATCTGCAAACGGTCGCTCAGGACTTCGGCAAAGAACGCCTCGGGACTCAAAGCCAGAAGTGCCGGTTCGGTACGCAGGATCAGCACACGATCCGCTCCCGCGACGCGCAGAAGGTCGGCTCGTTGCTGCGGTGTGGTCAGCAGCGGCTCGAACCGATCGGGAGCGAGCACGGCCAGTGGATGCGGATCGAAGGTGACGACGACAGCGGGCACGCCGAGTTCATCCGCAAGCCGACGCAGCTGACGGACCAGGGCGAGATGGCCGCGATGGACGCCGTCAAAATTGCCGATCGCGGCCACGCAGCCTCGAAACTCGGGGGGAAACGCTTCGCGCCAGCCGATTTTCGTGATAGCGAACGGGGGTCGAGAATGGGTCATGGTGGCGG
>CALFAY010000039.1 GCA_937944855.1 uncultured Planctomycetota bacterium | reverse complement strand
GAAGGAACGGGAGGCCCCCCGTCAGGATTGCTGTGCGATCCGGGCCATTCCGCACTTCCAGAAACTCGATGGTCTCCGGCCGGGGGTGCGTAGTCCCGTAGGTTTCAAAATCGACGGCCCGAAACATCGGCGTTCTCGGCTCCCGCCAGGCGAAGCGGACGCCGTAGAAAGCGTGCCACGGATAGCCGGTCAGCGGTTGCCGCGGCTCGATGACGACGTGCAGTTCCAGCACCGGCCTGGCCCACCAGACCCGAAACCGCTGGACGAAGACGGCCAGAACAGTCTCGGATGCGTCGAGCAAATCGCCTTCGCTGACGATCTCCCCCACGGCCGGTCCTTCCGAAACGACTCGGATTTCCCGCACCCGCATGACACTGCCGGGTCCGAAGATGATCTGCTGGCCGAGTCGGCCCTGGGGTCGGCGAACCGGACGAATGGACCGCAGACCGCCCGTGGTCGGATCCACCTCGGCTTCGAGGAAGTCGTTGCGGACGATGCGTTCCTCGGCCAACTTGCCTTTGGGCATGGAAACTCGGGTCCCCGGCGCGACGGCATTGGGGATCCAGGCGAAGCCCAGGGCCGGAGTTTCGACCACGACCCGACCCTTGCCGCCAACCAACTGCGTCGCCTTGGCCGGGGCGGGAAGCGGCGTTTGTACGCCGTCCAGTTCCACGCACATCGTCCGCGGAAAACTGCACGGATTGACGATCAGCCAGCCCGGCTTGTCCTCGGATGCCCGTGCCAGGAGACGATCCGCCAGCAGTGACCCGGCCTTTTCCACGGCGGCTTCGATGGCCGGGCCTGCCTGCCCATCACCCGACTCGAACCGTTCTTCCAGGGCCGACAAGTCGTTGAACAACTCCGGCGGCAACGAGGCGCGGGGCAGCGACCGCAGCAGAGCGGCCAGGGTCCACAAATCGTCCAGACGCCTCCGCAGACGGACGTGATCGCAGAATCGGCTGACCGGATCAGCTTCCTTCCGCTCGACCGCTTCCTGCAAATAGTCCGAATGGAACTCGTCGGCGGAACGGGGCGGACTGTACTCGCCGTGACCTGCCTGACTCAGGAAGCAGTCCACCGTGGCCATCCGCCCGAACACCAGCGACAGCCGGTGCAGTGCGAGCCAGTCTCGATAATACGATGCCGCTCGCTGGCCCCGATGCACGAAGGCCAACGACGACACCATGTCGCTGCGGAGCGTTTTGGCCAGATGATACGCCAGGTGGAAAAACGTCAGCGGACTCTCCGCCGGAAGCGGTTTGCGGGCAAAACAGCGAATCTGCTCGCCGCTGGAGGTGTACCACTCGACGACCGCCGAATGAAACTGCGGGAGGATGCTCTCGTCGAACGTCAGCAACACCGCCTGACGGATGCCCAGGGCGTTGAGGAACTGGGGCAGGTGCGGCGTGATGCCGAAGCGCCGCCGGGCGAAGGTGGCGATCTCCTGCCCGATCAGGCTCCGCAGCGTCTGCACGCCTCGCTTCAGGTTCCACAACTGCGACTCGACCGGCAACAGAGCATCAGGCCGTTCGTCCCATACGCCCCCGGCAACCTCGATGCTCCCCGCCTGGATCGCCTGCCGGATGCGGTCCATCACGTCGGGCCGTTCCCGGGCCAGCTTTTCCAGAAATCGGCCCGACGGGATCACCGTCAAGGCCGAGCCGAGGTCTCCGCCTTCCGGCAACAGGTCCTCACTGGGCCGCTCCTCGAGGACGACGAAATCGAGCAAGTGCGTTGTGCTGTCGTACACAATCCGTCGGGCTTCGCGGAGTTTCTCGGCAGCGGATTGCAGGGCGGCCCGGCCGGCGTCGTAGTTCTCGGCTTCGACGGCTTGTTGAACGTCCCGCCAAAAGTCTTCGACCACCAGCGGGTTCTCGTGGTCCATCGCCTCGCACAGTGCATTGAACACCAGGTAGCCCAGGCCGAGGGCCGAGAACATCGCCTTGCGGTCGGTGTCTTCCGCTTCAATCTTCAGCGCTTCCCGAAGGGCCTGTTCCGTGGCCGCCCGGTCGGCCGTGGCGGGAAAGCAGAACGCCCCGGCCTGACGCACGATTTCTTCCCAGTTTTCCGGCAGAAACAGCGGCGGCGATTCGGAGACGGCATAAATGCGTCCGGGCTGCGGCTGTTCGTGATCGTAAGCGGAAGCGATCTCCGGCGGCTTGACCGCTCCCCGCAGGGCTTCGGGGTGCCAGAGGCTCAGGTAGCCGTTGAGCAGCACCGCGGCGTCTTCCGGAGCCAGCATCAACGTATGGTGCGTCGGCAGGCGGTAGGGATTGAGCAGGTACAGTTCACGCTGCATGGGGAGGATTTATCAGGCAGGCGGACCAAAAGCAATTCGCCGGGGCAATTCCCGGCAGACCTTGAGGGTTCAGGGTTGGAGCAACTGCTGAACGACGGCGAGGATGTCGGCGATTTCGGCCAGTCCGCCGATGCCGACGTCGCCGCAGGCCAGCCGCTTGCTCTGCGGAGCGACGATCCGCAGCTTCGGGCAATGCTTGTTGATCCCGCTGACCAGATCATCGAGTCCCGCGTGCTCCGGGGGCGGAGGCGCGCCCCCATCGAGGGCCAGTTGCCGCAAGTGCCGTCGCGTCGCCGGGTGCTCCCACATGAGCGTATTCATGGCCGGGGCCAGGACCGCCGGTTTCGTCAGGTCCCAGGCCCGCCAGACGCTGGTGAGGCAATTGTCGCACAGGCCGACCGCCAGCTTGGCAAGCGTGTTGGCATCCAGCGGCGCGATGACCAGCAGGTCAGCCCAGCGTCGCAGTTCGATGTGCAAAACCGGATCGTCCCGTTGCCACAGCCCGCTGCCCCGTCTCGGCCACTCGTCGGCGTCCCGGTACACTGCTCCGGGAGGCAGGGCCTTCAGATCGAAGAAATACAGGGAAGGTTCGGTGGCGACGATGCGTACTTCATGGCCGGCTTTACGCAGGGCCGTGAACAACTCCGGCGTCTTGATCGCCGCCACGGAGCCGGTGGTGCCTAACAGGATTCTGCTCATGGCTCAACCTGGGATTCTGACGTCCCCTGCTCGTCGATCAGATCGATTAGCCGTTTTGCCAAGGCAGCCCGTTCCACGCGCTCATAGCTGCCGTGGACCGGACCGACCAAGGCCCACGAGTACATGCCTTCGAGGGTGTTGGCGACCATGAGATCGGCCCCGGACTGGAGCCGCGACGCCTCGGCCCGCTGTTGCAATTCTGCCTCGCTGATGCCAACTTCGAGCTTAAACTTGACCAGGATGCCGGCAAAGCCCCAGGGAGAACGAAACAGATCCACGAGCTTCGGCGTTGGGACCAGCCGCAACCACAGCTCCGCATGACCGCTCGAAATCTTGCCCCCCGCGACCGGCATCAGTCGCGGCGGTCTGCCTCCCTCCGCCGTCGCTTCTTCCGGCGAGCCGACGGCGTAAGCCGCCGGGTTCCCCTCCGCCGCATAGACCCCCGCCACCGCGTAGTCGCTGACGGCCGCGGCGTGAATCACGACATCGAACCGCTCTCGCTCCGGCTGCGACAGGGCCTCCGCCAGGAGCCGATGCAGGTCATCGAACGTGCGGTACGTCCGAACCCCCAAATTCGCCGTACCCTTTTCCCCAAAACCAAACTCTGCCGCGAATTGCCCGACGACTTCGGGATGCGAGGTCACCAACACGACCTGATGTGCGCGTCGAGCAGCTTCCAGGGCAATGCGGGTGCCGGTTCGGCCGGTGAAGATGTTGGTGATGCAGCGAACGGCATCAATGGGCGTCTGCGTGTTGCCGGCCGTGACCAGAATCCGCATCGCCCTTGCCCTTTCGATCCGCGTTGATCCGTTCCCCTCACGAGGAAGTCAGGCGTGCCCGGCTCAGCACGGTGTAGAGCGGACCTTCCGGCGTCAGTTCGCTGCTGAGCACGGCGACCTCACGGACGGTCATTTCGCCTCCCTGCCAGCCGGCGTGCCGGGCCAAGGCCCGCTGCAAGCCTTCGAGCGGCCGGTCGCTCTTGACCCGTCCCAGCGTGATGTGCGGCGTGTAGCGGCGCTCTTCCCGCCGGTAGCCGAGGTCCATCAGCGGCTCTTCCAACGCATCGTGAATGGCGACGAGTTCCTGCGTCCCCGCCCCGATGCCGACCCACAGCACCCTGGGCCGACGGACGTGCGGAAAACAGCCGATCTGCTCGACTGCCATGCGAAACGGAGCATGGCCCCGAGCGGTCTCCTCCGTGATCCGGCAGACGCGATGCACTTCCCGATCCTCGACTTCGCCCAAAAACAGCAACGTGACGTGCAGGTTCTCCGGCTCGGTCCACTTGACCTCGGTGCCGACCGTCATCAACTCGCCTTGAAGATCGGTGATCGCTTCGCGGACTTCCTCGGACAATTCGACGGCCAGAAAGGTTCTCATGCGTGCCATGCAATCCAATTCCTCAAGTGCAGTGTAGGCTCCTCAGAAGTCAATCATACGCCGGTAGGCTTCGAGGCGCTGATCGATCTCGGTCCGGCTGGTGCGGCGGAGGCGGTCCAGGCCGAAGCCCTCGACGGTCAGGCTGCCGAGGATGCTGCCGTAGGCGATGGCCCGGCGGAGTCGGCCCGGCGGCGGACTGGCATCGGAAGCCAAGTAGCCCAGGATGCCCCCGGCGTAGCTGTCGCCCGCGCCGGTGGGGTCGATCACGTCCTCGGTCGGGTAGCCGGGCAGCACGAACACGCCGTCCTGACTGAACAGAAAGGAACCGTGTTCCCCCTTTTTCACGATCACGAATTTCGGTCCCATCGCCCGAACCTTCTTACCGGCGCGGATCAGGTTGTCGTCCTGGGACAAAAGCCGGGCTTCCTCGTCGTTGAGCACCAGGCCGTCGAGCCGGGGTAGCAGGCGGAGCAGATCGGGCCGCTGGCTTTCAATCCAGAAGTTCATGGTGTCGGCCAGGACCAGTTGCGGCCGCTCCATCTGCTCCAGGACCCGCAGGTGCAGCACGGGACTGGAATTGCCCAGGAACAGATACGGAATCTTGCGATAGTGCGACGGCAGGACCGGATCGTAGTCGGCGATGACGTTGAGCTGCACTTCCAATGTGTCGCGGTGGTTCATGTCCTCGTGGTAGCGGCCCTTCCAGTAGAAGGTCTTGCCGCCGGGCCGGGTGGTCAGTCCGCCCAGGTCGATGCCGCGATCCTCCAGGAGTTTGCGGTATTCCGTGGGAAAATCCTCGCCGATGACCCCGACGAGGCTGACCCGGGTAAAGAAGCTGGCCGCCCACGCGAAATAGACCGCCGATCCGCCCAGCACCCGCTCCGCGCTGCCGTGCGGCGTCTCGATGGAGTCAATCGCTACCGTTCCGACCACGAGAACCGACATACCCTTGCTATTCCTTTCCTGTTGCCAAGGAGGATTCCGTCCGCCGCAGCGGGATCAATTCTCCGGTTTCATGGCCAGGGCCTTGGCGATGCGTTCCAGGACCGCCTCCTTGCCCAGAATCGCCAGGCAGTCGAAGATGCCCGGCCCGACCGTGACGCCGGTGGTGCTCACCCGCAAGGCGTGGATCATGTCGCCGCTCTTGACGCCTTTGCGTTCGCAGAATTCCCGCAGTTTCTCCTCCAGGACCGGCACGGTGAATGGCTCGGTGTGGCGAAGCACTTCAGCGAACGCGCTAAGCAACTCCGGCATGCCCGGCTTGTGGACGCGCTTCTGCAAGGCCGCCGGATCATACTCGGGATCGCGGAAGAAAAACGCTCCGTAGGGCAGAATGTCGGAGAAGAGCTTGAGCCGGTCGCCGCACGCCTCGACGATCTGGCGAATGCGGTCCACGGTGGCCTGATCGGGACTTTCGCGGATGAGCCGGGCGCGGACCAGATACGGGATCACGCCGCGGGTCCGCTCTTCGAGCGGCAATTGCCGCATGTACTCCCCGGCCAGCCAGTAGAGCTTGTCGGGATCGAAACTGGCGGGAGCGTCGTTGACGCGGTCGAGGCTGAAGCTGGCAATCATCTGTTCCAGGGGAATGATTTCGCTTCTGTCGTCCATCGACCAGCCGAGGCGGCCGAGGTAGTTGACGAGGGCTTGCGGGAGGTAGCCGAGTTCGCGGTAGTAGGCCACGGTAGCAGGGTTGAGGTCGTCCTTGGCGTCGATCTCCTCGTCCGTCCAGCCGATGGCCCGCAGCTTGGCCCGCACTTCCGGCGTCACGAACTTCTTCATGTCCCGCTTGCTCAGCTTCTTTTTGGAGCCGGGTTCGTTGACGACCGGCACATGGGCGAACTCGGGCAGTTTCTCGCCAAGGGCCTCGTAGATCAGCACCTGGACCGGCGTATTGGACAGGTGCTCGGCGGCGCGGATGACGTGGGTGATGCGCATGGCGACGTCATCGACGACGGTGGCGAAGTTGTACAACGCTCGGCCGTCAGGACGCAGAAGCACCGGGTCGCCGATGAGATCAGTCTGCCATTCGACCTCGCCGCGGATGTGGTCGCGGATGCGGACGGTCCGGCCGAGCGGAACCCGGAGCCGAATCGCCGCCGACTCCCTGGCCAGAATCTCCTGGGCCTCTTCCACCGAAACGTCCCGCAACTTGCCGCGATGCACGTAGGGCTTCTTGGCCGCTTCGGACGCCTTCCGCTCGGCTTCCAGTTCTTCCTTGGTGGCCAGACAAGGATAGGCATGGCCCTTGGCAACCAGAGCGTAGGCGGCTTCCTTGTACAGATCGAGTCGTTGCGACTGAAAGTAGGGACCATACGGCCCGCCGACCTCCGGCCCCTCGTCCCAGTTCAGGCCGAGCCAGCGGAAGCCTTCGATGATCGGCTGAAGGGCTTCGGGCCGATTGCGTTCGATGTCGGTATCGTCGATACGAAGCACAAACTGTCCGCCGTGCCGCCGCGTCAGCAGCCAGTTGAACAGGGCGGTGCGGACGCCGCCGATGTGCAGAAAACCCGTAGGACTGGGTGCGAATCGGGTGCGGATGCTCATGCTTTCCTTTCTCTGGGCGAGGCCTTCGTATGGCCCCTCACCCTGATCCCCTCTCCCAAAGGGAGAGCAGAGAAGGGGTGGGGGTCAGCCCCGGTCGCTTGGTTCTTCGGCAGACGAAGTTGCGGCCCGGCCCTCGACGATGGTCACAGTCAAACCTTCCTGTACGACCCGGCCCTCCTGATTGACCAGCTGGCGTTGCCAGGTGATGACGCCGCGCCGTCCCCGGGCCCTCGGCTCCTTGGCCACGACCCGGGTGCGGACGTGGATCGTGTCGCCCACGAAAATCGGCTCCCGAAAGTGCCATTCGCGGATTTCCAGGAACGCCAGCGTCCGCATCGGCGGACTGTGCAGGCCCAGGCCGCTGCCGAGGGCGACGCCAAGCAGACCGTGGGCGATGGGTCGGCGGAAGGGCGTCTTCTTGGCGAATTCGTGGTCCATGTGGATCGGGTTGAAGTCGCCGCTCAACCCAGCGAAGTTGACGATGTCCGCCTCGGTGACGGTCCGACCCAGCGATTCCCATTCCTGGCCGACTTCGACATCGTCGAAATACAGGTGATGGCTGGCGTAGCTCATGGCAGTTTCACCCCTCACCTCCCCCCATCCCTCTCCCGCGGGGAGAAGGGAGAAGGAGTGAGGACGGTCCCGGTCGTCTTCACTTACTCAGTAGCCCACGGCGCAGCCGTCCTTGCGGGCCTCCGAAGCTCCGTGCAGCACGTGGGTCTGCGGGTCGATCAGAATGCCCTGATAGCCGCCGCCGTTGACCGACACCCGGCTGACGACGTGGCCTCGCCGCCGCAGTTCCTCGATCACCGGCATCGGGATGCCCCGTTCCGCCCGCACCGTGCCGCCGTTGGCCGCTTCGGGCCGGCCGGTCGGCGCAGCGCTGCCGACGTGCTCGATCCGCGGAGCTTCCCCCGCCGCCTGCACGTTCATGCCGAAGTCGATCAGATTGACGAGCACTTGCACCTGGCCCTGCGGCTGCATGTCGCCGCCCATGACGCCAAAGACGAACCACGGCTTGCCATCCTTCGTGACGAAGCCGGGGATGATGGTATGGAACGGCCTCTTGCCCGGTTCCAGGCGGTTCGCGTGCTTCGCATCCAGCGAAAAAAGCGTGCCGCGATTCTGCACGGCGAACCCCAGTTCCTCCGGCGTCAGCCCCGAACCGAAGCCGAAGTAGTTGCTCTGAATCAGCGAAACGCAGTTGCGGTCCTTGTCCACAACGCACAGGTAGGCAGTCTCGGCGGCTCCGAGCTTGGGATCGCCCGGCGGCACGCCGACCCGGGCCTTCTGCATGTCGATCAGCTTGCGGCGCTCTTCCGCATACCGCTTGCCGACCAGTTCTGCTACGGGAACCTGGCTGAATTCCGGATCGGCATAGAAGCGGGCGCGGTCGGCGAAAACGAGCTTCTTGATTTCGACCATGAGATGCCAATAATCCGGCGAGGTCGGCCCCAGCTTCGCCAGGTCGTAGCCTTCCAGAAGGTTGAGCATCTGAAGCACGGCGATGCCCTGGCCGGGCGGCGGCAACTGCCAGACTTCGAAGCCCCGGTAGGTCGTGCCGACCGGCTCGACCCATTGCGACGAGTGGTTCGTGAAATCTTCCAGCGTGAACAGGCCGCCGTGGGCTTCGGAGAAGCGGACCAATTGATGAGCGATTTCGCCTTTGTAGAAGACATCCCGACCTTGCTCCGCCAACAAGCGGTAGGTGCGGCCCAGTGCGGGGTTGCGAAAGACCTTGCCGACCCGCGGCGCTCGGCCCTCGGGAAGGAAGACCTTGGCTGATCCGGGATGATTCCGCAGCTTCGCCTCGGCACTCCGCCAATAGCCCGCGATCACTTCGGGAACGGGGAAGCCCTGCTCGGCGTAGTCGATGCTCGGTTTCAAAAGCTCTGCCAGCGGACGACTGCCAAAGCGGCGGCGAAGTTCTTCCCAGCCGTCCACGCAGCCAGGAACCGACCAGCTCAGCGGTCCAGTCTCTGGGATTTCCAGGAAGCCCTTGTTGGCGAAGAACTCGCGGGTAGCTTTGCGGGGCGCCCGGCCGGAGGCGTTGAGGCCGTAGAGCTTCTGCGTCTTGGCGTCCCAGACGATGGCGAACAGGTCGCCGCCGATACCGCACGACATCGGCTCCATGAGGCCCAGGGCGGCGTTGACGGCGATGGCCGCATCGACTGCATTGCCGCCTTGCTTGAGGATGTCGAGGCCGATCTGGGCGGCGAGGGGATGGCTGGTGGCGACCATGCCGTGAGAAGCCATCACGACCGAGCGGCCGGCTCGGCCCGGTTGCGGCGTGGGACGTTCGGCACCCTCGCTGCCCAAAAATGCGAACAGGGACATCGCGGCGAAGACACTCGAAAGCTGGACGCGGCATCGCATGGTCAGCAGTCCCCGCGTGCCCGGCTGATGCATTCGTCTGGCGATGTCGGCATCCTATCAAGTCGGACAGACGGCACAAAGCCTTTGGCGGGACGATTCAGACCGTGGGCAGGAACGGCACCGGGCGATACTCCCGGTCGCCCATCTCGACCACGACGTAAACCACGGTCGCTTCCGTGACTTTGACCTCGGCCCCGTCCCGCTCGACGACGACGCTGACGTGCATCGTGACCGAGGTGCGGCCGAAGCGGACCGGCTCGGTCAGATAGCTGACCACGTCGCCGACAAAAACCGGATGATGGAACTCGACCTGGTGCATGGCCACGGTGACGATGCCGGGCACCTGCCCGCCGCGCTTGCGGATCTCGTGGATGGCTCCGATGGCCCCGGCGGTGTCGATGTGGCTCAGAATCACGCCGCCGAAGATGGTGCCCTGCGGATTGGTGTCCCGCGGCAGCATTGCCACCTTGAGGGCGAGATACGGTTCGCTCATGTTTTTCGGTCTCCGCACACTAACTCCAGGATAGCGGCGCAGCGCTCCTGGAGGAAGTCGGCGAAGTTGGGCAGCGGCACGCCCTCGGGCAGCGATTCGGTCACGGAAGCCAGCCAACGTGGGAAGCCGTACAGGATGGCGAACTCGTCCAGACTCAGCGGTTCGATGCGGACGGCCCGGCCGGCGTCGAGGGCCTGATCGAGCAGCGTCTTGCTTTTGCCCGTCAGTTGCAAGTCGTCCGCCGGCCGCAGCAGGATCAGCTCCTCCAGTACCGGCGGCTCGCCGTCGAAGGCGGAGAGCTTAATCTGTAAATCCTTCGGCTTGCCGGGACCACGGCCGAGGAACAGGCCGATGCCGACGCGGTTCGTGCCGCCCTGGGCGTTGGTCCAGTGGGCCAGCGTCAACACGCCGTAGGTCGGATGGTTGCCGAAGCTGAAATCGGCCACGACATGCTGGAGCCGGTGCGGGCCGACGCGGACGCCGTGTTCGTGGCACAGTTGCAAGAGTGCTCCGAGTCCTGCCTGCAATTCCCGCGTCGCCCCGGTCAGCGCGCCGGCAGGTTCGAGATTGGCCCGCGCCTCGGCCAGCGCCTGCTGCCAGAGGGCTTCATGGCCCTCGGCGGAAGCGGCGGACGAAGACTCGGGGCTGACAGGCTGTGGAGGGGCTTGGACCGCTTGCGGTTCGGTCTGGGATGGGATTTCCCACTGCTTCGGGTCGGGCAATTCTCCCAGGAGCCGTTTGCCCGGCGTCGTGTCCACGACGGTGACGGACTTTACCTCCGGCGGGATGTTCGTGACCACTTGCGGAGCGTCGGCCGCCGTCTCCCCGCCAGCCTCGTAGGCATTCTCGGCGACCGTCGTGCCGTACACCAGGTAATCGAACAGATGCCGGAACTGCTGGAGCATGTCGCGGAGAGTCGGTTCGGTGCGGGCAATGCGTGTCACCTGGTCGTCAGTGAACGGAAAGATGGCGCTGAGTTGGGCGGCTTCGGGGAGTTGGCTCAAGGTCGGCTTCATGCGGGCGGCCACGACCTGCCAGACCAGGTGCGGCGGAGGCGGTTCCAGCTTCAAGGCTTTGATCGTCCCGAATCCCGGCACATGCACCGGATTGTTGAGCCGATCCTGGATGTAGCCGTCGAGCGACGGCACGAAGCGGTTCCACAAGCCCCGCTCGGCGAAGATCAAAAAGCAGATGCCGTCTACCTGGTGCATGACCTGAACGATGCCGGCGAAAAAGGCCTCGCTGGTGCGGCGGCCGTCGTCATTGCGGCGCACCAGCAGCAAGTCCTCCAACTGGTCGAAGGCGACCACGACCGGCAGCTTGAGGCTGAGGAACACCTCCATCAACACCTTGGTCAATGCCAGCACCAGGTCCTGTCGGCTGGGCCGGACCTGATACTCCAGTTCCGCGAAGCCGTAGGTCAAAAACTGGGCCAGTTCGGATTCGTCGCCCAGCAGACTGCTGCGGGCGAAGCCGTGGTAGATGCGGCGGCGCAGCTGCCCGGCAGTGTTGCGGACCTCGGTTTTCTCGACGTGCTCGGCGATGAGTTCGACGGCTCGCTCAAGATCCAGACCGGCCTCGACGCAGGCCCGCCGGACCGGCATCCCGCCGGAGCGAGCCAGCATTTCGACGAGCCATTGGGTGCGTTCTTCGGCCTGCGTGGAACCCAGACCAAGCTTGCGGACCCAGCGGGCAAAGACCGGAGCGGGGAACAGGTCCAGGCGCTTCTGCGCATCAAGAGCGGAGAGGGCCTGCCGCAGCAAGCGACGACTCACTTCCTCGCCGATGAACTCGATGGGCCGCACGCCGCCCTGCTTGCCGCCGCTCAGCAGCGTGTCGATGATCTGGAACAGGACGTACTCGAGGAAGTCGGCCCCTTTCTGGAAGGTGCCCGGAGTGACGAGCAATTGTCGGCCCTGCGACGGCCCGTGCTTGATGGAATGCAGCAGGTGCGTCTTGCCCGAGCCTTTGTTGCCGAGGATTGGCACGACTTCGGAATGCGTGGTCGGATCGTTGCGGAACAGATCGACGACGGCCAGCAGTTGCTCCCGTTCCCGGGCGTACAGTTCGGGGACGTGGTAGCGGGAGCAGATTTCGTCGTCAGGGTTGCGGGCGAAGTAGTTGCGGAAGGGATTGCCCGTGCGCCTCAGGTGTTCCAGGGCGCGTTCCTTGATGGATTGTTCGGTCAACAGCGTGGTCATGTTCGGCCCCTCTGTGGGCGTCGGTCAATTTCCTCGTCCAACGGGATCGTGTTCCGCCTCAAACGGCCCGCCCAGCTTCAAGCGGCGGCCTGTTCCTCCATCGGTCGTGGGCTGGCGTAGTAGGCGACGGCATGGCCGATGAGCAGGGCACAGGCCGGTTCGGGAATCTCGTACAACGGACCGGTCCAGGGATGCAGATAGATTCGGCCCTCGTCGTGCAGCCAACGCAGCCCGTCGTGGAACTGGCCCAGCGTCAGGGCCGGGCAGACCGACCGCGCTTCCGCGAACAAGTCCGGCAGGGGGCAGTCCTCGTTCGGCTTTTCGCGTTGCCAGCGCTCCAGGAACTCCAGAGCGGTCCGCTGCCAGGAGCCGGTCAGGGCGGCGAGAATGGCGTCCGGCTGCGTTGGCAGATGTGTCAGCAGGGTGTCAATGCGGTGGCGGAAGGCCTCGACTTGCTGGCGGCAGCTTGCCACGGCCCGTTCGATGTCCTGCAAGGAACCGCTCCGCGTCGCAACCGCTTGAGCGATCTGGGTCAGGACCTCGCGGGGACTGATCTGGCCGACCAGAAACTCCAGGCCGCTCGGCGTGATGCCGTACAGTTCGACCGGCTTTTTTCCCTGGGTCTCGATGCCGCGGACTTCCACATAGCCGCGTTCCAGGCAAGCCTGGGCGGCCTGTTTGCCGAGGGCGGAGTTGGGAAACAGACCGCTGTTCTTCGGCCCGTGGAGGGGCAGGCCTTCGGTCTGGACCGCAGCGCGAAGCAGACCCTCGGTCATGGCCGGGGCGAGCTTGTCAGTTCGACGGGGGGAAATGACGACGGAATCGGCCATGCGGACCTCCTTGCCCTGGATGAGGTCGGCGAGCGGAACCTGGAATCGTTCCTGTCCCCTCTCGCTTCCCTCAGCGCTTCGGGGATTATCCGCCGAAGAGGAAAAACTGACAAGCCCAGCATCGCCCCGTGGTCCAGAGTCCCTGGACTTCCTGGCTTTGTCGTCGCCACCTGATTTTACAAGGGCAAATATTCTCCGCCGACAACGAAGTCAGCCGCGTTGAACGCAAAAACACGCTATGTTGGGCAAGGTCACGGCGAGTGGAACCCGGAAACATTCCGCTGCCGATCCGATCACGATTTCGCGCTTGAAGGGTGCAAGCGGACCGATAATATCATAGCAATCGCAACTCCAGCCTGATTTTTCGGAGGTGAGGTGGGAAGTATGGTAAGCGGCAGTGGTGAACTCGATTTCATCGAGGAACTGAAGCTGCGGCGCTGGGCACGGGAGAACTATGTTCCTCTGGTCAAGCGCGAAAAGACTTGGCATCCGGTCATCCTCGATGAGATGCGGCGCAAGGACCTCGAAGCCATGGAAGCCGATCCGGCCTATCTGACCGGCGTGCGCTGCTGACCTGCTGACGGACTCCGGCACTTCGAACTAACCCACTTCACCCGGCCAATCGGTCGGGTGATCTTTTTTGCACCGAGCGACCCTTGGCCCACTAGGTTTGCAATCCCTCGAACAAGGCCGAGCCGATCCGTACCAGCGTCGCCCCTTCCTCGATGGCGATCTCGAAGTCCCCGCTCATGCCCATCGACAGTTCCGGCCAGGCGGTTGAATCGCCTACCATCTCCCGATAGCGGTCGCGCATCTGTCGCAACTGGGCGAAGGTATTCCGCACCTCGTCCGGCCCAGCGTTCAATCCCGCCATCGTCATCAGCCCGTGAACCCGCACTTTCCGCAGCGAACCGAGGCGGGCGATCACCTCGTCCCAGGCTTCGGGAGCAAAGCCGGTCTTGGTCGCTTCGCCGCTGAGGTTGAATTCCAACAGCACGTCCACGCCCCGCTGTGACGCCTGACTTTCCAGGGCGTCCAGAAGCCGAAGGCTGTCCACCGAATGGATGCGATGCACTACCGGCAAGGTGCGGGCGATCTTGTTCCGCTGAAGATGGCCGACCAGATGCCAGCGGGCTTCGGGAACGGCCTGGGCCTTGGCCCACAGTTCCTGCGGCCGATTCTCGCCCAGATCACGGACTCCCAGATCAAGCAGTATCCGGGCTGTGTCCGCAGGGACGTATTTAGTGATCGCCACCAGCGTCACTTCCTCCCGTCGGCGACCGGCCCGTTGGCAGGCTTGTTGGATGCGCTGCTCGACCAAAGCGAGATTGCGACGCAGCACTTCGAATCGCTCGTCCAAGGAGCGTTTCTCCCGATACAACACTTACCGTCACGCTTTTTGAAGGAAGGTTCTATGCCCGATGTGCAGCCGTTCCAAGCATGGCGATACGACCTGGGCCGCGTGGGTGCGCTCAGCGATGTCGTCGCTCCACCCTACGATGTCGTGGACGAAGCCTTGCAGGAGGCGTTGCACCGTCGGCATCCGGCCAACGTCATTCGCTTGGAACTGAATCGCTCCGAGCCTGGCGATGCCGGCCCCCAGGACCGCTACGTCCGGGCCGCTCGGTTGCTGCGGGAATGGCAACGCGAAGGCATCCTGATCCAGGATCCGCACCCCGCATTGTACGTCTATCACCAGTCGTTTTCTCTCGACGGTCAGACCTTCACCCGTCGCGGCGTGCTGGCCCGAATCCGCCTCGAGCCGTTCGGTAGCGGACGCATTTTCCCTCACGAGGAAACGATGTCCGGCCCAAAGGAGGACCGCCTGCATCTGCTCCGCGCCACGGGGATGAACATCAGCCCCATTTTCGGGCTGTATCCTGATCCGGAATGCGCCGTGCAGCAGCTTCTCGATGAGGCGGTGCTGCGGCAGCCGCCCCTGGAAGCGGTCGATCATCTCGGCGTCGTCAGCCGCTTCTGGCCGCTGCGCGACCTGCATCGCATCGCCGACGTGCAACGGCTCCTGTATCCCCGTCCGGTCTTCATCGCCGATGGCCATCACCGCTATGAAACCGCTTTGAGATACCGCGACGAACTGCGGCAGGCCGGGCAACTCGCCGACGACCAGGCTCCGGCCAATTTCGTGCTGACGGCGCTGGTCGGCATGAGCGATCCGGGCCTGCGGATTCTGCCCACGCATCGGCTGGTGAGCGGCTTGCCGGAAATCAGCGGCGAGGCGTTGCGGGCCTTGTTGCGGGAACATTTCGACGTGGAAAAGGTCGGCGTCGGCGACGAAGCGGCGGCGACGATGAGGGAACTGATCGAAGCGGAAGGCACCCAGGAAGTGCTTGGCTTCGGGACAGTCTGCGATGGCGTCTGGCAATTAGCCCGCTTCCGCAAGCCGGAGGCGATGGCCGAGTTAGCTCCCCAACGCAGCCCCGCTTGGCGAAGTTTGGCGGTCAGTGTGCTCCATGTCCTGGTCCTCGACGACCTCCTGGCCGGGGCCTTGGAATGCGATCCGACGTGCCGCTATGTCCATCGGCTCGACGAGGTGCAGCAGGCCGTGCGGAGCAAGGCATGCCAGATTGCCGTTCTGGTTCCGGCGGCGACGATGGAACACATTCGGCAGATTGCTGGCGGCGGCGAGAAGATGCCGCCCAAGTCCACCTACTTCTATCCCAAACTGCTCACCGGCCTGGTCTTCCACGCCGTGCGGTGACTCGCAGGAATCATCAGCACCATTTTCGCCGACGTTGCGGGGAGGCTTTCGGGGCGATAAGCTGATGCCGAAGGTGAGGTCGGCGAGAGGTTCGCCGCCTGGTCCCGCCTGGAGTTGCCCGCCTCGAGTGAACTGGAAGGAGATAGCCCCGTGAAACCTGATCGGTCTGCTCCCCCCACCCGCCGCGACGTCCTCAAGGTCGGCAGCGGTCTCGTGGCCGCCTCGGCGTTGTCGAAGGTCGTTCTGCCGGCCGTCCACGCTGCCGGCAGCGACGTGATTCGCTTGGCCCTGGTCGGCTGCGGCGGACGCGGCACCGGCGCCGCCGGAGACGCGATGCGCAGCAAGGCCGGTTACACCAAGCTCGTCGCCATGGCCGACGTCTTCCCCCATCGGCTTAAAAGCAGCTACGACAACCTCAAGGACGAATTTTCCGCCCAGGTGGAGGTGCCGGACGACAACAAGTTCATCGGCTTCGACGGAGCGGCCAAGGCTATGGATTGCCTCAAAGCGGGCGACATCGTCATCCTGACCACGCCCCCGGCCTTTCGCTGGCCGCACTTCAAGCTCGCCATCGAACGCGGCATCAACGTCTTCATGGAAAAGCCGGTCACGGTGGACGGGCCGAGCAGCCGCCGCATGTTGCAGCTCAACGAAGAGGCCAAGAAGAAGAACATCAAGGTCGGCGTCGGCCTGATGTGCCGCCACTGCGACGCCCGCCATGAACTGCTCAAGCGGATCCAGGATGGCATGATCGGCGACATCCTCATGCTGCGGGCCTATCGCCAGGCCGGACCGACCGGCAGCGCTTTCGCTCCGCCCCGTGATCCCAACCGCTATCCCAGCGAACTGCTCTACCAGATTGCTCACTTCCACGGCTTCCTGTGGGCCAGCGGCGGAGCCTACAGCGATTTCCTCATCCACAACATTGACGAGTGCTGCTGGATGAAGGGAGCCTGGCCGACGCTTGCCTACGGTTCCGGCGGTCGGCACTACCGCGGCAACTATGTGGATCAGAACTTCGATTCGTACTCGACCGAGTTCACCTTCGACGACGGCACCAAGCTCTGGATGGAAGGCCGCACCATCCCCGGCTGCCGTCAGGAGTTCGCCAGCTACGCCCACGGCAGCAAAGGCTCGGCCGTCATCTCCGCCGCTGGGCACACCCCGGCGCGCTGCCGCATCTACAAGGGCCACAAGATGACCACGGAGAAGATCATCTGGCAGTACGGCCGACGAGAGCCTAACCCCTACCAACTCGAATGGGACCACCTCATCGAGGCGATCAAGAACGACAAGCCGTACAACGAGGTCGAGCGGGGCGTCATCGCCAGCGTCGTCACCGCGATGGGCCGTTTCGCCTGCCACACCGGACAGGCCGTCACTTACGACGAGATGCTCAACCACGACCACGAATTCGCAGGCAACGTGGACGCCTTCACGATGGAAAGTGCGGCACCAGTGCAGGCCGACGCCGAGGGCAAGTACCCCGTGCCTCAGCCAGGCATCAAGCGGAAGCGGGAGTATTGATCGGATCGAACAGGGCCGCGTTGTAAGAGACAACCCTCACCCCACCCTCTCCCCCGGGAGAGAACCGGGGTGAGGGGTTCTCCCTCTCTCCTGGGAGAGGGCTGGGGTGAGGGAAACTCTTCCCTCAGCGTTCAAGCGTGGGCCGGCTTTTTGGCCTTGACCAGCCGCAGCACCTCGTGGACCAGTTTCTCGATGCCCGCGGCGGTCTCGCCGATGCTCCGGGCCAGCATGTAGGCCGGCGTGGTCACGATCTTGTGCTCCGGATCGACGACGAAATCATCCACCGGACAGCTGATGTGCTCGGCCCCGAGAGCTTCGATGTGGTTGGCCGTCTCCGGATCCTTGCCGATGGTGATCTTCGGCGAGCCGCCGGAGCCGAACGCTTTGGCCAGCAGGACCGGACTAATGCAGATGCCGCCGATCGGTTTGCCCTGCTTGTGCATGTCGTGCAGGAAGCGTTTGACGTGGGGATCGAGTTCGAACTTTTCGCCCTTGGTGGCGTAATCAGACAGGTTCTTGGCCGCTCCGAAGCCGCCGGGCAGAATGACCGCGTCGAACTCGTCGGCCCTGGCTTCGGCCAAGTCGCGGATCTTGCCGCGGGCGATGCGGGCCGACTCGACCAGCACGTTCCGTGTTTCGTTGGTCGGTTGTTTGGTCAGGTGGTTGATGACGTGCATTTGCGGCTTGTTGGGAGCCAGACATTCCACCTGGGCCCCTTCCCGGTCCAAAGCCAGCAGAGTCAGGACGGCCTCGTGGATCTCCGTGCCGTCGAAGACGCCGCAGCCGCTCAGAATCACTGCCACGCGAGCCATTGGCACTTCCTCCCTTTGGGGCGAGATCTCAAAGTCAAACGATGCGCTTCCGTCGGGCGAATTCCCGGATGCTCTCCTCCTGTTCCGGAGTTTCCACCGAACCGGGCCGCAGAGTGCGGATGCGTCGGATCGCCTCGGCCGCGGAGTCGCCGCGCTGGACGAAGTAGGCGGCCAGGACCGTTCCCGTCCGTCCCAGGCCGGCGCGACAGTGCACGGCCACGCCCAAACCGCTGGCTAAGACCCGCTCCAGGGTGCCCACGCAACGCTGGAGTTCCTCCTGGCTGGGCGCGGTCATGTCCTCGATGGGCACATGCACGCTCATCAGCCCGGCCTCGTTGATGTCGCGGCGACAGGGTGGATCTTCCGTCAAACACAGCAGCACGTCAATCCCCTGCTCCTTGAGCCAACGCAATTCGTCCAGGGAGTCCGGCTGAGCCATCGCGGCCAGCCGCGGTTTGTCGATCCAACTGAACCCTTCTGGCGTGGACATGCGGCGAAACCTCGGAGTCAATCGGCAGCTTTGAGGGGCTTGTGCCCGAACTGACGACGGAGATGATTGGCCTGCTCCCAGACTTTCGGTTCCGAGGCCAGCAGTTCCACCAGCCTGGCGGTGCTCGTCCCCAGAGCAACCGCGGCTTCGCGGAGACGACCCTCGTGAACCGCCAGGGCATCCAGGCAGATGCCGACAGTCGGCCAGAAGTCGGCCTCCTTCGGCCTCAGCTTCCAGTTCCGGGACCGCAACGACTCCAGCAATTCTACGGCGGCGGGATCTTCCGGCGGAAACGGCTGGCGAATCTTGAGGAACAGCTGCTTCCGCAGTCGTCGCAAGGCCCGAGCCTTGTTCTCGTGCTGGGACCGGCTCTCCTCGGCAATGACGATCAGGCCGCTGGGTCCGTGCCGCAAGCGCACCGCAGAACTGGTCTTATTGCGCTTCTGCCCGCCCGGTCCACTGGCACGATAGGTGTCCACGGAACATTGGTTGAGAAGCTGCTGGTCGCTCAGTCTCGTCCATTGATCGCGCATGCCGGCCGTCACGCTCCCCCTATCTTACTGGGCAGACGGCACGGCACGCTAGAGGCAATCGCTGAGATGGCAGAGTTGGCGCGAAGATAATACGGACGATGCCAATTCGAACCGCGCCACGACCGGACAGCCGAGGGCCGATGGCAGCGCGGTCCGCAGGACCGACTCGGAACAGGGAGCCGGCCGATGTTCGGGAACCCCTCCGCACCTGTGGGGTTGGGAAAGGGACTTCCTTTCACGGTAACAATTCCTACGCCAAAGTTCCAGATTCTTTTGAGAATTTCCACAAACAGCCGTTACCGTATCCTGGTCAAGCACTTTCGTCATCCCACCGCGGCTTTGGCTGCCTTGGAACTGGGCCTGGTGTGACAATCCGTGTTAACTTTTCGGGGGAAAAATTGTTGCCAGACATTAACGAAATGATAATTCATCTGGTCAAGACTCCGATGAACACAACCCCGCTTCAGGTCAGGCAGTTACACTGCTTAGACATTTTTTGAAGACTTGTGTTTCTCCAAGAGATCATTTGCAACACAAAAAATCTGGGCGTTTTTGGTTCACGGTGACGGAAGAAGGCTCAGGTCGAGGGTTTGGGCACGTTCCCAGGCCTCGATGGAGCCGATCGGCAGCCAGAACCGGGCCTCGACGGGAATCACCGGCTGCCTCTGAGCCAGCAGCGTGACGTAATCCGTGATCTCGTACTCTCCCCGCGGGGACAGGGGCAGGTCCATCTCCAGGACATCCCGTGGAAAGACATACGCACCGAGATTGCCCAGAGCGGGACCGTCCATGTCCGGCTTCTCGACCAGGCGTTCGACCGTGCCATCAGGTTTGAGCAAAGCGATTCCCCACAGGCGCGGGTTCTCGACCTTCTGCACCAGGATCGCGGCGGGAAAGGAGGTCAAAGCACGGAGATCGGCCGCTCCGTACAGGTCGTCGCCGTTGAGCACCAGACAACGCTGGGAGCGCAGATGGTCCTTGCAGCACCGGAAGGCGTCGCCAGTGCCGCGCGGGTTGTCTTGCCGAACCGTCTGCCAATCCCGGAAGTGCGTCTGCTGTCGGAGATAATCCTCGATCTGTTCGGCCAGGTAATTGACGACCACGACGACGCGGCGAATCGCAGGCGGCAGGGCCGCCAAGGTCCAATCGAGGATTGGCCGACCCTGAACCGGCAGCAGCGGCTTGGGCGTTCGCAGCGTGTGCGGACGCAGGCGGGTTCCCAGACCCGCCGCCAGAATTATCGCGTCCATGAGTGGAATCCTCATGCGCCCGACGGCTTTCCCGCCTGGCGGTCTATGCAATCGTCAGGTTTCCGTCCTTCGGCAATCTCCCCACTCCCGATGCGACCAATCGCAACTACCCTACAAGCTGCGGGTCAAGGCGTCCGCACCGACGGGCCGAAAAGATTGCTGCCAGGGAACAGGCGATGAGTGGCGAAATGACCAGGGGAAAGGAACGACCCATGCGTGGCTTGATGGCATCGATGGTTCTGGCGGCCCTGCTAGGCGGCGCCGGCTGCTGCCTGCACCACACCTGCGATTGTTGCGGGGACCTCTGTCCGACCTGCGGCTACGGCCAGGTCGTGCAGCCCCACGTCGTCGGAGCGGCACCGGCACCGGCCAGCGTTCCGGAAAAACTCCCGGCACCGATGCCGAACGCGGCTCCCAAGAGCGATGCCCCAGCCGAGCCGGCGAAGGAATAGTCGCATCCACGATAAACAGCCCGGCACGGGCGGGATCGTGAGGTTGTCGTTCGTGCTGGCCGGGCGAAGATCATCCCGCGAGGTCTGTCGGCGTTTCGCCGGCAGGCCTCGGGGTTTCCGGGGCCTGCGGCACCTTCGTCACTGCGGTGAAAAAGCCCGGATGACTACGCCTGCTTCGAGCAGCGATTGACGCAAGGCTGTCACAAACGCCACGGCCTGCGGATGGTCGCCGTGGACGCAGATCGTTTCCACGCCGCGTTCACGGATCAACCACGCCACCTGCTCGGCTCCTTCCCGCGGATCGGCGATCAAGGCGTCGGGTTCCCAGCGGGGGACGAGCGAGCCGTCGGGAAGGTAGCGCCGGTCGGCAAACCCCTCGGCCACGAAGCGAAGGCCGCGACGACGGGCCGCTTTTGCCAGCTCCGACTCCGGCAAGCCGAGCAGGGCCAGCCGCGTCTCCCCGGCGATTTCCGCGACCAGGTCGGCCGTTGCTTCATCCCGGCAGGCCCGATTGTACAAGGCCCCATGCGCTTTCAGACAGGCCACGACCACGCCCACCTCGTCCGCCAGATCTCGCAGACGCTCGATCTGCTCCCGCAGCATTCGGCGCAGGTGTTCGGCCGGCAGATCCATGTCCCGTCGGCCGAAATGCTCTCGATCCGGATAACCGGGGTGCGCTCCGACCTGCACGCCGAAGCGTCGGGCCAGTTGGAGCGTGGTCCGCATGATTTCGAGGTCGCCGGCGTGGCCGCCGCAGGCGATGTTGGCCGAGGTCAATAGCGGCATCAACTCCGCGTCCTGCGGACAGCCTTCGCCAAGATCAGCGTTCAAATCGACACACGGCATCAGGTTCATTCTGCCTTATGCCTGGGGCAAGCTGGGCGAACATCATCCCGTGGCGAAAAAGCATCCGGAAGCGGTGGTTCCCAGGGGGGCCAGAAAACCGATCCGCTCCCGGATGGCAAGCCGCTGCGGAAGATCGGCGCAGGCACAGGCCCGGCGACGGTTGCTCTGTTCGATCCCGAATCCTTCGCTACGAGTCCCGCCGGTTGCAGAATCGTCGTGCAGAGCCGGCCTGATCGAGAAAGGCTTCCTGCGATTCCTGACAAACCGCAGGTGTCAGTGATTATGTTCGCTCCAGACGGTCTGTCAAGGGTGAAGCTCGACAAAGCAAACGAAAGCAGCGGATATGCGCCGCAGGGTCGTCCGAAAAACCGAAAGCTGCCCGCTATTGCAGGTTGGACGAGGGTGCTATGATGAGGGTGAGGACCGATGCGCAAGCGGTTCCGTCCTCTGGGCCGGGCAACGCTGAGGAAGGGTACTTTCGTGAACGCGTTTCCGATCATACCGGGAACAGCCTGTGGTGCCGACAGCACGACGCTGCGGGTCTGGATGTTCGGAACGCTGGAATACTCGGCGTTCGTGCGGCTGCATGACCAGATGCGGCGGGAAGTGGAAAACGGCGAGGCCTCCGCTTTGTTGTTGTGCGAGATTTCCCGCTTCATCAGCGTGGGCCGGGAGGGCAGTTGGACGCACATCCTTCTGGATCCCGAGGACGATGCCGAAGCAACCTGCGAAGTCCGTTGGGTGGCCCGGGGCGGAGGCTGCTGGCTGCATCTGCCCGGCCAGATGATGGCGGCTGCGATTCTGCCGTTGCGACGCCGGGGTTTGACGCTGGGCGAGCATCTGCGCCGGCTGCAAACGGTCCTGCGGCGGGTGTTGGCGGAGCATGAGGTCGCCAATCTGTCCGTGGAGCCGGGCCGCTTCGTGTTCGCCGGCCGGCGGCCCATCGCCTGCCTGGGCGTGGCGGTGGCCAACGACGTGACCGGCTACGGGGCCATCCTCAACGTCAATCCGCTGCTGGAGCCGTACCGCCGCGTGCTGGTCGGCGACCGGCAACGACCGATGACCTCGATGGCCCGGGAATGTCGCCGTCCGCTGCGACCGGCCCGGGTGCGGGAACGCTTCCTGGATCACTTCAGCGCCGTGTACGGCTTCGCCCGTTCCACGCTGTTTCTGGAACATCCCTCGCTGGGGCCTGAGAATCGTTCCCATGCGATCGCTTCCCCTCGTTAGTCCGAACGATTCCTGCTCGGCGGCCGCGACTCGGGAATCTCCCGGCTCTCGTCGGCTGCCCTCGTGGTTGAAGCGCCCGTTGCCCCGAAGCAACGGCAACTTCTTCACCGAAACCTTGCTCCGCGAACTGCGGCTGGAAACGGTCTGCGACAACGCCCGCTGTCCGAACCGGCCTGAGTGCTACAGCAAGAAGACGGCCACCTTCATGATCCTGGGCAACGTCTGCACCCGGCCGTGCGGCTTTTGCTCCGTGGCCAAGGGCGACCCGGAGGCGGTGGAGGACGATGAGCCGGAACGGCTGGCCGAGGCGGCGGCCCGATTGGGTCTGCGGCACGTCGTCATCACCTCAGTGACGCGGGACGACCTGCCCGATGGTGGGGCCGAGCATTTCCGCCGCTGCATTCTCGCCGTCCGAGCCAGGACCGGAGCGGTCGTCGAAGTCTTGACGCCGGACTTCCTCGGCGATCTGCGGGCCGTGGACACCGTCCTTTCCGCCCATCCGGAAGTCTTCAACCACAATCTCGAAACCGTGCCGCGCCTCTACCGCAAGGTCCGGGGCCGGGCTGCCTATCAACGCAGTCTCGACATCCTCCATCACGTCAAACAGCGGAGGCCGGAAATTGTCACGAAGAGCGGCCTGATGCTCGGCCTGGGTGAGACGCTGGAAGAGCTTTTCGAGGTCCTCTCCGACCTGCGAGCCGTCGGCTGCGATACCCTGACGCTGGGACAGTATCTGGCACCGACGCTCAAGCATATTGCGGTAGTCCGTTATGTGCCTCCGGAGGAGTTCGACCGACTGGGCGAACTGGCCCGGCGGCTCGGCTTCCGCCACGTCGCCAGCGGCCCGTTTGTCCGTTCCAGTTACCACGCCGCGGAAATGGTGAGATGACCATGCGGATCGAGGTGCGCGTGCCGGATCTGGGTCTGGAAGCGGAGACGCCGATCCGCGTCACGCACTGGTACGTTGCGGTGCGGGAACAGGTGATGAACGGGGATCGGCTCGTCGAACTTCTGGTGCCCGGGGCGGTCTGCGAGGTGGCCAGTCCCGCGGACGGCGTACTGGCAGAAGTCCTGGTCAGGCCGCTGGCCCGCGTCGAGCCGGGACAGCTTCTGGGCATCGTTGAAACCGCGTTCCTGCCCGCTCCCGAGGCGTCGTCATGAGCCACGGACTGTTTCTCAGTCTGGACGGACCGGACGGGGCGGGCAAAAGCACCCAGTGCCATCTGCTCGCCGCTTGGCTGCGGGAACGGGGCTGGCCGGTGGTCCTGTGTCGTGATCCGGGGGGAACCCCGACAGGCGAACGCATCCGCGATCTGCTTCTGGATCACGATTGTTCCATGAGCGTCATTTGCGAGGCCTTTCTTTACATGGCCAGTCGAGCGCAACTGGTGGAAGAAGTGATCCGGCCTGCCCTGGCGCTGGGCCAGATCGTGGTTTCCGACCGCTTCCTTCTGGCCAACGTCGTGTACCAGGGACATGCCGGAGGATTGGCCCCGGAGAAGCTCTGGGAACTGGGGAGGATGGCGATCGGAAGCTGTCTGCCGGACCTCACGCTGGTACTGGACGTGGCCCCGGAAGTGTCCCTGGCCCGCAAGCCCGGGCCGAGGGACCGCATGGAATGTCGGGGACAGGAGTTCGCCCGGAAAGTGCGGCAGGGTTTTCTCGCGGAGGCGAAGCGGGATCCGGAGCGTATCCGCGTGATTCCAGCGACCGGCGGCATCGACGACGTCGCTCGGCTGGTGCAGGACGAGGTGGCACGTGTCCTGGAACAGCATTCGCGGTCATGAGGCCCTGGTTGCCGCTTTTCGCGAGGTCGTGGCCCGGGGACGTCTGGGCCATGCCTACCTGTTTGTCGGCCCGTCGGGGATCGGCAAGAAAACCTTCGCCGTCGAATTGGCCAAGGCCCTGCTGTGCGAGGGAACTGCCCTCGCCCCGTCCACTCCCGGCGGAAGAGGGCCAACTCAGGCTGCAACCTCGTCCTCGGCGAGGGGGGAAAGCGACGGGGCCTGTGGCGTTTGCCCGGCATGCGTCCAGGTCGAGGCCCGGACCCATCCTGACTTCCAGCTTGTCGGACTGGCCGACGACAGGCACGAGTTTCCCATCGAGGAGATGCAAAAGCTGATCGCGCATCTGGCCCTCAAACCGGCACGGGGTCGGCATCGCGTGGCCATCGTTGATGACGCCGAGAGCCTGAGCACCGAAGCTGCCAACTGCTTCCTGAAGACGCTGGAAGAACCACCCCCGGATTCGCTGCTGATCCTGGTCGCGACCGGGGCCGAACGGTTGCTCCCGACCATTCGTTCCCGTTGCCAGATCATCCGCTTTGCCCCCTTGCCCGCTTCGGTCCTGGCCGAATTGATCCTGGCGGAGGGAATCGCGGAGCATGCCGAGGCGGCGCGGCGTCTGGCGGAAGCAAGCGAGGGAAGTCTGGACCAGGCCCGCTGGCTGGCCCGACCGGAAGTGGAGCAGCTCCAGCGGCAGGTGGACGATCTGCTGCGGTCCCGGCCGGTGGACTGCGTGGTGTTGGGACAGACGCTGAGCCGCTTCTGCGAAGAAGGGGTCAAGGAGTCGGCGGTCAAACGGGAACGTGCCCGGGTGGCCTTGGGCTTGCTTGCCGACCTGCTGCGACGGCGGCTGAGCATCGCCGTCGGCCAGGAAGCCGTTCCGCCGATGTCTGGGCGGATGCCGGCCGGCGAGGTGGAATCCCTGGTCGATGCCCTGGACCGCGTGCTCGTCGCCGAGCAGCAGATCGACCGCTGGCTCCAGGTGCCGCTGGTCCTGGAAGCCTGCGCCGCGGACGTGGCCCGCAGCCTGGAGTGAGCCATCGCCGGTTGCTCTTGGCATAACTCCGCCGACAGCCGATAATCGCCGCTGCTCAAGGCCGCGTCGTCCTCTCGGAAGTGCATCTCTACAATGCCAGCAAGCGCGGCGAAAGCGAGGGAAGGGATGAACGAAACGGCCCCGGTGCTGGACTACGTCAGCCAGACCCTGGCTCTGCCCACGGTCATGGGGCGGTACCACAATCGCACTGCGGCGGTGCTCGTCGAACTGTCTCTGAGCCGGGGCGAAGGGCAGTTGACGTCGCGCGGAGCTTTGGCGGTCCGCACCGGCAAGCGCACCGGCCGTTCGCCTCGGGACCGGTACATCGTCGCCGATGAAACCCTCCGCGACGAAATCTGGTGGGGTCCGGTCAATCGGCCGCTTCCGCCCGAGAACTTCCACCGCCTGCTCAAAAAAGCGATGGACTATGCCCGGCTGCGCGAGTTGTTCCTCTTCGACGGCTGGGCCGGGGCCGATCCCCGTTACCGACTGCCCGTCCGCGTCGTCTGTCAGCGGGCCTGGCACGCATTGTTCGCCCACACCCTGTTCCGCCGACCGACACGGGAAGAACTCGAACACTTCGTACCCGGGTTCACTGTGCTGGCTCTGCCCGATTTCCATGCCGATCCGGCGCGGGACGGCACCAACAGCGAAGCCTGCATCGCCATCTCCTTCGCTGAGCGGGTCGTCCTCATCGTCGGCACCAGCTACGCCGGCGAGATCAAAAAGGCGATCTTCAGCGTCATGAATTATCTGCTGCCCAGGCGTGGCGTGCTGTCCATGCACTGCTCAGCGAACATCGGAGCAGCGGGAGACACGGCGTTGTTCTTCGGCCTGTCGGGAACCGGCAAGACGACGCTTTCGGCCGATCCGCGGCGGCGGTTGATCGGCGACGACGAGCATGGCTGGTCCGACGACGGCGTGTTCAACCTGGAAGGCGGCTGCTACGCCAAGACGATCCGCCTGTCGCCCCAGAAAGAACCCCAGATTTTCAACGCCATCCGCTTCGGATCGGTACTGGAAAACGTCGTTGTCGATCCAGACTCCCGCGAAGTGGATTTCGATAACGCCAGCATCACGGAGAACACGCGCGGCACCTATCCGGTCGAGTTCATCGACAACTGCGAGTTGTCCGGGCTGGGCGGGCATCCGGCCAACATCGTCTTTTTGACCTGCGACGCTTTCGGCGTCCTGCCGCCGATCAGCCGCTTGAGCTATGAACAGGCGGAGTATCACTTCCTGGCCGGTTACACCGCCAAGGTGGCTGGCACGGAGACGGGCGTCCGCGATCCAGAAGCGACCTTCAGTCCGTGCTTCGGAGGACCGTTTCTTCCCCTGCATCCGCGACGATACGGTGAGATGCTTCAGCGCAAGATACGCCAGCACAAGGCCCAGGTCTGGCTCGTCAACACCGGCTGGAGCGGCGGGCCGGCGGGCAAGGCCTCCCGCATCCGCCTCGACTTCACTCGTGCCATGCTCGATGCCGCCCTGTCCGGCCAACTCGATCCGGCGACGTTTCGCCCCGAGCCGTTCTTCGGCCTGATGATCCCCGATCGCGTTCCCGGCGTTCCCAGCGAGATTCTGCAACCCCGGAATGCCTGGGCCGATCCCGCCGCCTACGATGCCGCGGCTCGCCATCTCGTCGCCCTGTTTGAGCAGAACATGAAAACCTTCTCCACCGCCAACGCGGAAGTGTAGGAGAGTTCCCGGTAGCGACCCGTGTCTGAGGTCAGGGAGGACCCCAGCATGACGAACACCTTTGCCATCCGATGTCTTGGCGGTCTGTTGGCCGGTGGCGGCGTCGCCGCTGCGGTCGCGGCCTGGCGGCACCTGAGCTGGGCTGGTCAGGATGAAATCTACGCGGCGTTTCATGCCTCCGCCTCGGTCATGCTGAGCATCGCCGCCCTGCTTCTTTGCGTGATCGGTCTGCGTCTGGCCATGCGACCCGAGCTTTGGGGGCAGTATCCGTTTCTGACCAACGCCCGGTTCTGGCGTTGGCTGTTGTTCGGGTGGCTGGTCGTTTTTTTCTTCCTGGGTTTCGCTTTGCCCGGTCAGGACATGGCTCGCTATCCGTGCCGGGCGGCGTGTTTGCTCTGGCTGGCAGTGCTGCTGACTCCTCTGCTCGGCCCCGCGAGGGGAGGACGTCAGTCCCCTGGTCTGTGGCAGCGGAAAATCCCCAAAGCTCTTGATCTGCTTGTCGGCAATCTGGTCGTGCTGGCGGCGACGCTTGAAGTCGTCCTGCGGATCGCGGCCTGGTGGGGCGGCAACGATGCCTTGCTCCTCAACCGCACGACCGGCTACCGCCTCAAGCCGGGTGTCTATGCCAACGGCTTGCGGGCCAACAGCCTCGGCTTCGCCGACACAGAGTGGACTATTGAACCGCCTGCCGACCGCCTCCGCCTCGCAGCTCTGGGCGATTCGTTCTCCGTCGGCGTCGCCGTCGCCTACGAGGACAACTACCTGACTCTGCTGGAACAGGAGTTGGGAGTTGAGGTCTGCAACTTCGGCGTCTGTGGTACTGGCCCCCGGGAATACCGGAACCTGCTGGCTTCTACCGTCTGGCAATACCGCCCGGACCTGATTCTGGTTCCGATCTTCATCGGCAACGACATCACCGAATGGATCGCTTCCCCGCAGCTGGTGAAGTTCCAGCCAGATGCTTTGTACATCGAGCTGCTGACTCGGCGTCTGTTGCGGCTGGCACAGGAAGCGTGGCGGCAGGCCGAGACGTCGGCGGGAGAGGATTTCCGCATGGGCGTCAACGTCGGCTTCTCGGAAAAGACCTATCTGGAACTGACCGCGGGGCGGCTGGTCGTCTGCCGGGCCGAGCCGACCGCCGAAGACCGAAAACGATGGGCGAGGGTCGAGCAATGCCTCGAGGAGTTGATCCGCGATTGTCGGGAACACGCGGTGCCGGTGGCCTTCGTTCTCATCCCGGACGAGTTTCAAATCAACCAGGAATTGCGGGGCAAGGCTCTGACCCTCCGCGGGTGGCGGGAGGAGGAGTTGGACCTGCACGGGCCGCAGCGTCGGTTAGTTGAGTTTCTGAATGCTCGGCAGGTGCCGGTCCTGGACCTCATTCCTGCGTTGGCTGAGGCCGGGCCGGCTGCCTACATCGGCAACGACGGACATTTCACCGTGACCGGCCATCGCGTCGCAGCACGGGAAGTAGCTCGTTGGCTGCGGAGCCGACCCGAGCTGATCTCGCCGTCCAAACCGGCCACGACACGTTTCTCCTCGCCATGAACCACTGACACTGCAATCACTTGCGTCTTTTCGGAGTGTCGGCAGTCGGGGCTTCCTCGATGCAGTGGGCGAAATCGCCCATTTTTCGTGAACCCTTTTGGGCGGTTTACGTCTCAAAGTAATGCGGCCGGCAAACCAGGCGGATCAGGTTCCAGTCGGAAAACCCGATCCGAAGCGGAAAAAGGGACAGTAAGAAGCCCAGACCTTACCCGCGACCTGCCAAAGTGCTCGGGTTGGACGGCTCGAATCGGCCAGATCGGTCCCCGATTCCCCAAGAAATGCTCAACCAGGTGACTAAGAATCGAACAGGTAGCGCAAAATTGAGCAGGCACATTTGGCGCACGGGCGAGCCTGGAAAAACCGGCAAGGCGGCAGCAAGTTGAAGCTGCGTCGGCGTTTTTCACGGTAGGCTATCGAGCAGGAGAGGCGGGGGCGAGCAGTAAAACGGGCAGTTTTCTATTTATGGCATGGATGTTGCTATGATAACGGCCCGCTGAGGTCAAACGGCTCCTGGGGTCTCGATTTCGGGCGTCATCTATCTCAGGGAACTGCGGCGAAGAGCGAAACAACGGAACAGGGAACTCCCAGTCCACGAGCGGCACCGGGGAGGGGAACAGGAGGGAAGAGGACATGGCACGACGGGACGCACTTCTGAAGTTGCACAAGCGGTTGCTGGAGCGGCGAAACGCCCTGCGGCAGATTCTGGCGGGGGAGTTGAACGACCTCGGTTCCACGGTGCGGGGCGACATTGGCGGCGATGCTGCCGACTTCGCGTTCGACACAGGCAGCGGGGAAATCAGTTCCCAGTTGGCTGAACTGGAGGCACGGGAATTGGCCCAGGTCGAACGAGCCTTGCAGCGGCTCAAGCAGGGTACCTACGGCATCTGCGAGTGGTGCGGCAAGCGGATTCCGGTGGCCCGGCTCAATGCCTTGCCCTACAGCACCTTCTGCATCGACTGCCAGCGCGAGCTGGAGGCCAACCCTTCCGCCTATGACCGCCGTCGGTCCGCCGACTGGTCGAAGGTGTACGAGGCGGAAAGCTCCCTCGACGACAAGGAAGTGGACATTTCTGAAATCGAGATGGACCTCAGCAGCAGCGGCCGCTAAAGCCTTCCAAAACCATTCTGAAACCGTCAGCCAAACGGCTGGAAGGGATTGTACGGGGTCGGACCCTGGAATCCTTCCAGCCGTTCGCGTTTGCCAAGGCGTCGGCCCGCTCAGCCGCCCGGTAGAATTGACTGGTTTCGCAAACGCGCCGTCTCAGCAGGACGGCCCACGTCGCTTTCATTGCGGAGGCAGCCATGTTCCGACGCCTCGGCTGGGTGCTCCTGGTGGCTGGCTGTTCGTGCGCCGGGGGGATGCTTGGATACCTTCTGATCGGTCGGCCGCCAGCTCCGATCTACGCCCAGGTTTCCGGCGCCAACCCTCCCGTTGTCACCGACCTGGTGCAGATCAGCGACCGCTTCGAGCTGGTGGCCCGGAAAGTCAGCCCGGCGGTCGTTTACGTCGAAGCCCGCAAACCCGGCGAACGAAGCGGCAAGCCCGAGAAACGCATGGTCGAAGAATCCGGTTCGGGCGTGATCGTGCAGTGGCCGGGGCGGCGGGAGTACCTGGTCCTGACTAACAACCACGTCATCGCCGGCACCGAACCTCGCAACATCGTCATCCATCTGGCAGATGGCCGAATCCTTCAACCCGCCCGGGTCCTGGCCGATCCCGAAACCGACGTGGCTGCTCTGGTCCTCTCGGATTCCGCTTCGCTGCCGTCGGCTCCTCTGGGCAACAGCGACCGGATTCAGGTCGGCCATTGGGTGTTGGCCATCGGCAGTCCCTTCGGACTGAACCAGACCGTGACGCACGGCATCATCAGTGCCAAGCAGCGAGGCCAGATCAGTCTCGGCAGCACCATCCGCATCAAGGATTTTCTTCAGACCGACGCCGCCATCAATCCCGGGTCCAGCGGCGGTCCCCTGGTCAATCTCAACGGCGAAATCGTGGGCATCAACACGGCCATCGCCTCGCCCAATGGCAGCAGCAGCGGCGTCGCCTTCAGCATCCCGATCAATCTGGCCCGACGGGTCATCGAGCAGCTGCTGGAACGGGGAAGCGTCTCCCGGGGCTATCTCGGCATCCAGCTGGCCCCGGCCCTGGAACCGGCGGAGGCGCTTAAACGCGGCTTGGACTTCGCTTCCGGTGCGATTATCGAAGCGGTCTATCCGAACACGCCGGGAGCCGCGGCCGGTTTGCAGGTGGGCGACCATATCCTGGCCGTGGACGACGTCTTGATCCGCAACGAGAACCACCTCATCAACCTCATCAGCGTCACGCCTCCCGGGAAAACGGTGACCCTGAAGATTCTCCGCAACGGCAAAAGGATCGAGGTTCCGGTGGTGGTCGGCGACTGGGCCGAGGGTCAGAACCGCTTGCGGTCCCAGTGAATCGCTGCGGCACCGTCCGCCGAATCGCCACTGGCCCCCCGAGCCGCGTGGCCCCCCCCCGAGCCGCGACCGCAAGGGAGCGGGGCTTTCTTCCTCCTTCTCCGCCCCACCTGCGAGCGGAAAAGAAACGGCGAGCAGGAAGCAGAAGTGGCCTGGTTCTGCCAGGAACTCCCGCTTTCCGCTCGCCCAGGGCAGATTCGCCTTTTGTCAGGTCAGGCTATTCTCCCGCCTGCTTCTTGCGGATCACGATCAAGAGGACGATGAGGCCGGCCAGAATCAGGCCCATCACCACGAAGAACCACCACGGTGGATCTTGAAAGAACTCCCACATTCGCCAGCTCCTTTCCGCAAAGCCCTGTTGTGGACGGGTTAAGACCGACTCTCGGAGCGCGTTTCCCACGATCCGGATACGCCCCTGCAGAGTCCCATAATGGCAAGTGTTCTACCGCAGCCGCAATGGCGAAGCAAGCACCAAGTTGCGTGGAAAGGCGAAGATGAGACCAAGTGTGCTGACCGTGTCGGTCCTGCGGGTTGGGGGGAATGGCGTCGGCTGGTCCAGCTGGCGAGCCGTAGCACCGACCTTTCCGCAAAACTGCTCTGGACATTTCGGCTCAGCTTTGGCATGGCCGCGGCTGGCGCCTACACGGATGGAGCCGTTGTCAGGGACAGATTGCGGAGCCATTCGCTCGGGGGAGGAAAGTTCATGCCCTGCAAGGAATGCGGAGGCTGGCTGCGGACCGGGCTTGTGGCCGCGGTCCTGCTTGGGCTTGCGGCTGTTCCAGTGCTCGCCGCCGAACGCGACACCTATCAGAGCGCTCGGGATGCGGCCCTGGAAGCCAAGAACAAGGCCCGCAAGCAGTCCGGCAGCTGGTGGTCTCGCTGGTGGCCGTTTGGAAGCTCCCAGCCGGAGACGAAACCGGCTCCCAAGACCACTGCCGCCAAGAAGGCTCCGGAAGAAGCTCCCAAACCCAAGCCGGTGAGTGCTCCCCTCGGCCTGGAAGGGGCCAGGCTCATCGCCGATGAACAGGCCAAGTTTCTTCGCCGCCAGCAGGTCTGCGACCGCATCCGCGAAGCCGCCCTGGCCCGAGGCGACGCCGAACTGGAAAAACAGGCCCAACTGCTGGAACAGCGCGCCTGGTTCATCTACGAGCAGCGGACCGCCCAGGCCCGCGTGCCCAGTCTGTTGCCGCTCGATGATTCCCTCAGCGCCGCCCGTCTGACCACGCCCAAGGAATCCAAGGACCGGGAAACGACGGCGCGCAAGCAGCCGCAGGAGCAGATTCGCAGCATCCTGGCCCGCAGCCCGAACGGAGGGGAGGACTGAGTCATGAAATCGTGGCAAGGCCTCTTCGCCTTGGGCTTGCTGGCGCTGACCGGCTGCACCCTCTTCGACCGCAAGCACGAGATGGTCGTCGCTCCCAAAATCAAGCCGGTGCCGGTCCTGGTCCGGCCGGACGACGTAACGCCGACCAATGCCCGGCAGATGGCTCAGCGTCTCAACGAGGAATTGGACTCCGATCTCGACGCCGAGCATCAGGCCCCCTGACGGCGGATGCCGCCTGGCACCTCGCCCCCACAGCCGACCGGCCTTGGGCCTTTACGGCCACGGCTTCCAATCGCCCCAGGCATCGAGATAGGGCTGCAAGCCCGGACGCTTCCGCGCTTCCTCTTCCAGCCAGCGCTTGGTTTCGCCCACGATGGTCTGCTCCGCCTCCAGGGTCAACGCCCCGACCAGGACCCGCGTCCGCAGAAACACGAAGTAAGTGTCCAGCACATCGAAGCAGCAGTAGGCATTGATCTCACGCAGCTGGCCGCGCTGGTACATCTCGTACACCTGATTCCCCCTGGTCTCGACTTTGCCCGGCTTGCCCAGCAGCTTCGAGAGCAGGTCCAGCCCGCCTGCCAGGCGGACCGCTCCGTGATTGGTGAGCAGCTCCAGTAGATCGATGTGCCGCTCGCCGAATCGCCTGCGGGCTTCGCCGAACGACCCGGCGGCGCTGATGCCGTAGCGGAATGCGGCCAGTTCCATGACCGGCAGGTCGAAGCAGCGGCCGTTGAACGTCACCAGCCGGGCCTGCCCGTGATGGTTGATCAGCTTCCAGAACTTGTGCACCATCGCGGAAGTGCGGTAGTTCGGCTCGTCGAGGGCGTGCAGTCCCTGGAGGCGGAGGTCGGCCCCGACGGGAGCCATGCACACTGCGACGGGAATTTGAAAGGAGACCGGGACAAAGTCGCTGCCGCCGTGCCTGTGCTTCTCTTCTTCCTGGGCGCGCTGCACCGCCTGTTCCGCCGTCAGGTTTTCTCCCGGATAGCGGACCCGGGACAGCAATTCCCCGTCGGGAATCGTCTCGATGTCGAACACGATGTAGGCGGGCCGCGTTGCCGTGCTCATGGTGTCAGTGTACCGTAACCGCCATGAATGCACAGCGACCCGACGGCCGAGCCTGGGACGCCCTTCGTCCCCTGCGCTTCCAACGTCATTTCACCGGGCAACCGGCCGGCAGCGTGCTGGCCTGCATGGGCCGGACGATGGTCCTGTGTACGTGCTGCGTCGAGGCCGGCGTGCCGGAGTTTCTCGTCGGCACAGGCAAGGGTTGGCTGACCGCCGAGTACGAAATGCTGCCGGGAAGCACCCGTCCTCGCAAAAGCCGCGACCGCTCCGGCAAGATCGACGGCCGCAGCGTGGAGATTCAACGCCTGATCGGCCGCAGTCTGCGAGCCGTCGTTGATCTGGAAAAACTCGGCGAACGGACGCTGTGGATTGACTGCGACGTGCTCGAAGCCGACGGCGGCACCCGCACCGCCAGCGTCAACGGCGCGTGCCTGGCCCTGCTCGACGCTTTGCTGTCGCTTCAGGATCAGCTGCCTTGCCCCATCCGCGAAATCATCCGAAGCAACGTCGCCGCCGTCAGCGTCGGCTTGCGGGACGGAACCCCCCTGCTCGACCTCGACTACGCGGAAGACAAGGACGTGGACGTGGACCTCAACCTCGTTATGACCGGCTCCGGCGAAGTCATCGAAGTGCAGGCCGGCGGCGAAGAAGCCACCTTCAGCGTGGCCCAGCTGGAGCAACTCATCAACCTGGGCAAACGGGGCATCTTGCAGATTTCCCAGGCTCAGCGGGAAGCGTTCGGCCCGCAATGGCCTCTGGACGCGCCGTCGGAGATTTGCTAACGAAGCCGACCCGATTGGCCGCAAAAGGATCCGTCAGCATTCCGACACGACGGCGTCAGGGAGGACCCGAGCGATGTCCCGAAGCAGTCTGATATCCCTTTTCATCACCGCCCTTCTGACTGCCGGCCCCGTGCTGGCTCAGCCTCTGACGGGGCGTCAGGACGACTTTCAGCTTTCCGAGCGGGACGGGCCGTACCTGATCCTCGTGGCCAGCTTTGTCGGCGACGAAGCCGAGACGCTGGCCAAACGCCTCACCGATGAACTCCGCCGGGATTACAAGCTCCAGGCCTACTGGTACAGCAAATCCGAGATGGAACGGGCTGAGCGGGACCGCCGGCTGGAAGACTGGAAACGCCAGTACAACAACGCGCCGGTCAAGAAATTCCGCATCGTGGACGAATACTGCGTCCTCGTCGGCCATTACAAGACGATGGACGCCGCTTCAAAGGACCTGGATCGGATCAAGAAGCTCAAGCCGCCCAAGAGCGTGCCCACGGGTCCCGGCCTGTTCATTGCCACGCCGGAGTACCGCAAGAACGTCTCAAACTGGCTCGACGGCGGCAAGATTCGCCAGGCAGGTATGGTCAATCAGTTCTCCCGGGCTTTCGTGGTCCGCAATCCGCTGCTGCCCGGGGAAAAATCGCCCGGCCTCAATCCCCAGGAGCTTTCCGAAGAAGACAAGGTGGTGGCCCATCTCAACGCTTCCGATCCCTACAGCCTGGTCAAGGCCAAGGGCAAATGGACGTTGCTGGTCTGCGTCTGCGGGGGAGGCACGGTCACTGTCAGCCCCAAGCCCAGCATCTTCGACCGCATCAATCCCTGGAGCAGCGACTCGAGTTTTACTTCCCGCGCTGCTGGCGAACGCCAGGGCGATCATGTGCGGGAAGCCCGGGAACTGGTCCAGTTGCTCCGCGACCGGAAGTTCGGCTTCGATGCCTATGTCCTGCATGCCAGCGGGTCCAGCTTCGTGACCGTGGGCGATTTCGAGGGTCCGAACGACCCCGAGTTGTCCCGCGTGCAAAAGCAGCTGGCCGGCTTGAAGGTCGGCACCTACCAGTTGCTGCCCAATCCGATGCCGATGCCCGTGCCGCAAGCGGACAAGTAGCGTGCCTGACTGGCAGATCTGCTGCTCCGTCCGCCTCGGCGACTATGAACCGGACCACAACCGCATCGCTGGCGGAAGCGGCCGCAGCAGCTATGATCTACCTCATGCGGGAGATCCTCAGCGAGTTGATGCGGTTGGTGGAAAACGGTATCGGATGCGTGCTGTGCGTGCTGGTCGAGACGCGCGGCTCGACGCCGCAGAAAGCTGGGGCGGCGATGCTGGTGCTGGCCGATGGCGATCAGCGGGGCACGCTTGGCGGCGGCTGCGTCGAGGCTGAGGTCAAGCACAAGGCCCTGCGGCTTCTCGACGGCGGGCGGTGCGAACTGCTTGTCTTCCATCTCGACGACACCTACGGCTGGGATGATGGTCTGATCTGCGGCGGACGCATGGCCGTTCTGGCCACGCCTTTTCCCGGGCATGGCGTCGAGGGGGCCTTGCGGAGCTACTACGGGCGATTCCGCGACCTCGCCCAGCGCGGCGCGGGCTGCACCGAAGCCTTGGTGTTTCAGGCACACGAGGTCCTGCCGCTGGGGGCACGCTGCCTTTTCGATGCCACGGGGTCGCCGTTGGCCGCCTGGCCCGATGGGGACATACCTCCGTTCCTGAGTTCCGGTCTGCTTCCGCTGGAACAACGGCCTCGGCCTTACTGCCGCCAGGGTGTGGCCTATCTGCCGCTGCTGCCCCGGATTCGCCTCTTGATCGTGGGGGCTGGTCACGTCGGCCAGGCCGTAGCCCGTCTGGCCGCCGAGGCCGACTTCGACGTCTGGGTCCTGGACGATCGGGCTGCCTATGCCCATCCCGACCGCTTTCCTTCCGCAACTCGGCTCATCGTCGGCGACATCGGACGGGAATTGCAACGGCTGCGGCAGGAGAGCATCGACCGGATGACGTATGCACTGATCGTGACCCGCGGCCACCGCCATGACGAGGAAGCGTTGTACCATCTCGCCGAGTCGCAGGCTGGCTACGTCGGCATGATCGGCAGCCGACGCAAGATTCGGCTCATCTTCGACGATCTGTTGGCCCGCGGTATCAGGCGGGAGAGCCTGGCCCGAGTCTATGCTCCGCTGGGGGTGCCCATCGGCTCGCAGACCGTGCCGGAGATCGCGGTCAGCATCGTCGCCGAGTTGATCGCCCATCGCAACCTCGGCGGCGTGCCCGGGCACCTCCGGCCGCCCCACTTGCTCAACGAGCTGCCGGCATGATTCACGCTCTTCTCCCGGCCGCTGGACGCAGCGAACGCATGGGCGTGCCCAAGTTGCTTCTGCCGCTTGGCGGCCAGACGGTTCTCGAAGGCTGCATTGCCGCGTTTCGGCAGGCCGGTGTAGAACGCCTCCTCGTCGTCGCGCCGCCGGAACCGGAGGCGATAGCCGCTACCGCTCGGCGAGCCGGGGCGAGCGTTTTGCACCTGACCGAGCCGACCTCCGACATGCAGACCACCGTCCAGGCGGGCTTGCGCTGGATGGCGGCGCACTGGCAGCCCCGTCCCGGCGATGCGTGGCTGCTGGCTCCGGCCGATCATCCGGTGCTCGCTCCCGAAGCGGTTCGGCTACTGTGCCGCGAATTCGGCTCGACCCGCGCTTCGATCCTCGTGCCGACGTTTGAAGGCCGGCGGGGCCATCCCGTGTTGTTGGCGTGGGATCATGCCGCGGCGGTGCTGGAACTGGCCAGCGGCACCGGAATCCATCGTTACATCCGCAGCCAGGGCAGCGAGGTTCGGGAAATCGCCGTGGCCAGCCCGGCCATCCATACCGATCTGGACACGCCGGAAGACTACCAGCGCCTGCTTCAGCAGCAATCTTCCCCTGAGATTCACCCTTTTCCGCCGAAGCCTTTCACACTATAATCCTACACTCCTGCATGACGGGCCAGTCGAACCGCTCGAAGCGGCCTCGGCGGGCTGAGCCGCGGGAACAGGGAAGCATTGACCATCCTGCTTGGCGGCATGGGCGACGACGTGCTCGCCGCCCCAAGCAGCCGCCTCCTCTCCCGGTTGGCGAGTTGGGTTTCGTCCTTTCGCCGCTCTCCCAGAAAGCGGCGGGAGGCAGTTTGTTTTTTGGCGGCACATTGATCGTGCCGGGTGAAACCATGATCGAGAAACTGCGAAACATTGGCATCATCGCTCATGTGGACGCGGGCAAGACCACGACCACTGAACGCATCCTCTACTTCGCCGGGGCCAAGCACAAGGCCGGAGACGTGGATTCGGGCAACACCACCACCGACTTCGACCCGCTCGAAGCCGAGAAGGGGATCACCATCTCCAGCGCAGCCGTCAGCGTCGAGTGGGCCGACCACCGCATCACCATCATCGACACGCCCGGCCACGTAGACTTCACCGCTGAGGTGGAACGCAGTCTCCGCGTGCTCGATGGGGCCGTCGGCGTCTTCTGTGCCGTGGGCGGCGTCGAGGTGCAGAGCGAAACCGTCTGGCACCAGGCCAACCGCCACAACGTTCCCCGCATCTGCTTCGTCAACAAGCTCGACCGCGTCGGGGCCGACTTCTTCGGCTGCGTCGAGCAGATCGAACAGAAGCTCGGCGCCCGGGTCGCCGTCTGCGCTCTGCCCGCCGGGCAGGGCAGCGAGTTCCGCGGCGTCATTGACCTGATGCGGATGAAGTTCTGGCACAACGACCCCGACGATCCCAAACACCTCCGCTACCAACTGGTGGAGATCCCGGAGCAGTACCGCGAGGAAGCCAACTTGGCCCGGGAACGGCTGCTCGAAGCCGTTTCCCACGTCTGTGACGAGGTGCTGACACTGGTTGTCGAGGGCCAGCCGGTTCCCGAAGCCGTCCTGCGTAAAGCCCTGCGTCAGGGCACGCTGTCGCTTCAGTTGTTCCCGGTGCTGTGCGGCTCGGCGTTCCAGTACCACGGCGTCCGGCTGCTGTTGGACGCGATCACGCAGTACCTGCCGTCGCCGCTGGACCGTCCGCCGGTCGAGGGCATCACGCCCAAGACCAAGGAAAAAAGCAGCCGTCGGCCGCAAGCCAACGAACCTCTGTCCGCCCTGGCCTTCAAGACCGTCAGCGAATCGCATGGCGACGTGGTCTATGTCCGCATCTACTCCGGACGCCTGGAACCGGGCATGACCGTGCTCAACAGCGTCGTCGGCCGCTCCGAACGCATCAGCCACATCTACCGCATGATGGGAGCGCGGCGGGATCGGCTCGACGAAGCCGGACCGGGCGACATCGTCGCCGTCGTCGGGCTGAAGCAGACGGCGACCGGCAACACGCTCTGCGATCTGAACCAGCCAATCCTCCTGGAAGAGATCCGTTTTCCCGAGCCGGTCATTTCGCAGGCCATCATCCCCGCCAAGAACGTGGACGAAGCCAAGCTCAGCGAAGCGCTGGCCAAGATGGTCCGCGACGATCCCACGCTCCGCTGCTGGACCAATCACGAAACCAACCAGTTGATCCTCAGCGGCATGGGCGAACTGCACCTCGAAGTCGCCGTGCATAAGCTCCAGCGCGACCACAAGGTCCAGGTCACGACCGGCAAGCCGATGGTCTCGTACCGACAGACGCTGGCCAAGCCGATCGAGCTGGAGAACCGCTACATCAAGCAGACCGGAGGCCGGGGCCAGTACGCCGTCATCGTCCTGCGCCTGGAGCCGCTGAGCCGCGAGGAACGCGAAGCCCTCGAGGCTGCCGCTGAGGAGCAGGGCGAGAAGCCCGATCCCAACGGGCTGTACTTCTTTGATGAGATCGTCGGCGGCGCCGTGCCGGGCGAGTACATTCCCGCCGTCGAGAAGGGCTTCCGGGAAGCGGCCCGTCGCGGAGCCAAGTACGGCTTCCAATTCGTGGACGTGAAATGCACCCTGATTGACGGCAAGCATCACGAAGTGGACAGTTCGCAACTGGCCTTCCAGCGCTGCGCCGAAGAGGCTTTTCTGGAAGCGACTAAACGGGCCGGCGTGGTCCTGCTGGAACCGATCATGAAGGTACAGGTGACGGCTCCGGGTCAGTACCTCGGCGACCTGACCCGCGACATCAGCCGACGCCGCGGCGAGATCCTCAACTCGATGCTGGAAAAGGGCCGGGCGGCTTTGACCGCTCATGTTCCGCTGGCCTGCCTGATGGGCTATACCAGCGAGTTGCGGAACTTCTCCAGTGGCACGGCCAGCTTCACGATGGAGCCAAGCCATTACGCTCCGGTCAAGGAAGAACTGGCCGACCTGCGAGCCGCCAGTTGATCCGCTCCGCCGACGAAGATCGCAGGCATGCTCACCTCCCAGGCCCGATCGGACGCCAGAATGCGATCCCGATCGGGCCTTGTGTCTGGCTCCATTCCCGGGTAGGAATAGGGAAGGTACGATGAGCCGGGGTCGGCAGATGGGTTTCATCGGCGGCTCATCGAATTTTCCAGGCGACTCGCTCATGGCAGGAACAGCACGCACCGCCAAAGCGTCACGGCAAGCCGAGTCGTGGATGCGCTGGCAGGGCTTCCTGGGAACTCTGCGTCAACGACCGTTCACGGCCTGCGTACTTCTGCTGGCCTGCCTGGCGATCATCGTCTCCACTGGCTACTTCCTCATCTGGCCGCAGGTTCGCGGGTGGTATCACTGGCGGCAGATGGAGTCGGCGGCGCGCGATTCCAACTTCGAGCAGGCCCGCATGCATCTGGAGGAGTGTCTCAAAGTCTGGCCGCGCAGCCCTGAGGTGCATTTCCAACTGGCCCGCATCGCCCGCCGGGACGGGGACTTCGCCACCGCCCGACAGGCCCTGGCGGCGGCCCAGCGGCTGGGCTGGCCGGAAACGGCCATTGAACTGGAGAAGCTGTTGATTCAGGCCCAGTCCGGCTCCATCCGCGAAGTCCAGGAAGCCCTCAAACAGCGGGTCGAAACCGGGCACGACGACTCCGAATTGATCCTGGAGGCCCTGACCGCCGGCTACTTGCAGAACAATTTTCTGGCCGATGCTTTTGTGACCGCCCTGTACTGGCAGAAGCTCTTTCCCAACCGATGGCAGTCGCATCTGCTGCTGGGCATCCTGTTCGAGCGTCGCCACCGAGCCGATCTCGCCGTCGCCGAGTACCGTCGCGTCCTCGAACTCAAACCGGACCAGCTTCAGGCCCGCCACCAGTTGGCGTTTTTGCTCCTGAGCTATTCCAAGCTCTACGCGGAGGCCCTGGAACAGTATCAGCAACTCGTCCGCTATCATCCCGACGACGTGGCGGGCTGGGTGGGCGTGGCCCGCTGCCAACGCGCTTTGCAGCGTTACGACGAGGCCCGCAAAAGCCTGGACGAAGTCTTCCGCCGCGATCCCGAGTATCCGGAAGCCCTGCTGCTCCGAGCCCAGTTGGCCCGCGACGAAGAGAAGTTGGAAGAGGCCCTGGAATGGGCACGCAAAGCGATCCAGTATCTCCCCCACGATCTGACCGCCAATCATGTCCTGGCCTCCGTTTTGTTCGAGCTGGGACGCAACGAGGAGGCCGAGCCGTACAACCGCCGACGTCTCGAGCTCGAACGCGACATCCGCCGGCTCATGGAAATCCGTCGCAGTATTTATGACCTGGAACACGAAAAGGGCGCCAGTCTGGAGAGCGCTGGCACTCGCCGCTCCAAGACGCTGGCCCTGCGTCGGGAAGCGGCCAATCTGGCCCTGCGGCTGGGGGACGAGACGGACGCGGCGCTGTGGACGTTGAGTCTGCTCCAGATCGATCCGACTGATACGGAAGCCCGCCGTCTGGCCGCGGAACTTCAGACCCGCAATCGCGGCAAGACGGCAGACAAGCAGCCCAAGACCTACACGCCGCAAACGCTGCCGGGTCTCCGCGAACCCTTCCGACCGGAGCGCTCGGGCCGCTGACGCTGTCCCAGAGGGCGTTGTGTCATGGCTACGTCACCGCCGTCGCAATCGCGCTCGCTGCTTTCGATCCGCCTCGGACCCCGGCTGGCCTACGGGCTTTTGGTTGTGTTAACGGTCGTGGCCGTCGCAGTAGGGACCTGGTTCGTGGCACTTCCGGCCATCCGGGCCTGGCAACTGACGCGGGCCGCCGAGGAAGCCGCACAAGCTGATGATCTGCCCCGGGCTGCCGAACTGCTGCGCCAGGCCGTTCAACTACACCCAGGCGACGCGGGGACGCGCTTTCTTCTGGCCCGGACCCTGCGGCGGCTCGGCGACCTCTCCTCCGCCCGGCGGGAACTGGCGGAAGCAGCTCGCTCGGGACATCCCCGCGAGGAAGTGGACCTCGAAAACATCTTTCTACTGGCCCAGTACGGAGACCTGGACGCGGTCGAAGATACCCTGCAAGCCCTGATCGCCGCCAACCATCCCGACGCCGAGTTGGCCCTGGAGGCGCTCGTGCTCGGCTATCTCGCTCTGCACGATCTCCGCAATGCCGACCGTTGGGCGACGCACTGGCTGAACCGACATCCTTCCGCGTGGAAAGCCTGGCTTCTTCGCGGCAGAACCCGGGAACAGGGAGTGCAGCTCGACCTCGCCCTCCAGGACTATCTCCGCGCTGCCGAACTCAAGCCGGGCGATGTCGAGATCCAATTCCGCGTCGGCGACATGCTCCGCCGCCTCGACCGCTACAGCGAAGCCTTGCCGCATCTTGAAGCAGTGGCCCAGGCTGATCCAGCCAATCCCGTCAGGATCGTGGCCTTGGCTCGCTGCCTACGGTCGCTGGGACGGACCCAAGAGGCGCTACGCCTGCTCGACGCCTGGCGGCAAAGCCATGCGGACGTGCCAGCGGAACTTTTCGCCCTGCTGGGGCGTCTGGCCGCCGATCTGCACCGTACCGAGGAGTCGTTGACATGGCTGCGTCAAGCCGAGCGGCTCTCCCCCAGCGACGAGGAGACCCTCAACACCCTGGCCACGCTCTCCCGGGAACTGGGCCATGACGCCGAGGCCGAAAAATACGATGCCCGGGCTCGGGACGCGCATCAGAAGCTCAAGCGGATCGACAGCCTGCTCCGCAACCTGAAGAATGAGCCGCGGAACGTCGCCATCCGATACGAGATCGGTTGGCTCCTGCTGACCCTGGGCCACGACGACAAGGCTTTTCCGTGGCTGGTTAGCGCGTTAGAACAGGACCCCGATCACGGGCCCACCCACGCCGCTTTGGCGGAGTATTACGAAACCCTGGGGGATCAGGCCGCGGCTCGCAACCACCGCCTCGCCGCCGCGGGCAAAGCCAAGGCCCGGGTGGAACGGTGACGAAGCCCAGCCCTTCTGGGCAACGTGAGCCTCTCTTGCAACAATCAGGCCGTCGGACTCGCCATCCGACGGCCTGCTGGTTTTTGGGACGTGACGGCTGAGGGACGGTTCGCTTGGCCCGTCAATCCCCCTGCACGTGGACGCCGTCCATGCGGTGGCCCAGACGCCACCAAACAACCTCATCCATCGTGTATGCGGCATTGCGGACCGAACCGTCGCCGTACAGGGCATTGACCCCTCCCGGATGGGCCGCCCCGAAACCGAAGCCCTGCCGCCATTCGTCGTTGAAGCTGTTCCACGGCGGCGTGTTGCGGTCCCGCAGCAGCGGGATGGCCGTCATGCGGACGATGTCCGGGTCCCAACCGCTGACCCAGCCTTCGTTGTCCATCCAGTCGTTGCCCAGATAGCGGTCGCTGCGGAGCCACTTCTCGGCTACGACCACGGTATTGGCCGTGCCGTCCACGATGTGGGCGAAGGTGATCTTGATGTCGCGTCGGCCGTAGTTCTGGATCGGATCGTCATGCACCCGGGCGATGATGCCCTGATGGTCATACCCGTGGCCCCAGCCGAACGGCTCAATGTCGCCGGGGTAACTCTTGAATCCGGGGATGGCGGCGGCGTAGTCGTTCATGGCCCGGCCGTTGGGGCTGACGTGCTGGCCGTGCCGACGGCTCGGGCAGTAGTAGATCGGGATGGGCGTGCGGGACATCGGCCCGGCCGCGCCCCATTCCTCGATCGAGTACATCTTGTAGATGTGGTCGAACTCGATGTACGGCAGAATCTGGAACATCCAGCCCGCCGTCTGCCACGGCACCTGACGGGCCATCGCTCCGCTGGCAACCGGCTGACCCGAATACTGGCCGTAATCCACAGCCGTCCACCAGGAATAGCCGCCAGTCGGGAACCGGCCGTAGTCGTTGTGGAAGTTGTGCAACGCGATGCCGATCTGCTTGAGGTTATTGCTGCACCGCATCTTGTTGGCCGCTTCCCGGACCTTCTGGATGGCCGGCAAAAGCAGGGCCATCAAGATCGCGATGATGGCAATTACCACCAGCAACTCGATCAGGGTGAAACCGCGTCTTCTCTTTCGAATCTCTGTTGCCATGCTTACCTCCAGGCAAAATCAAAGGAGTCTGAAACAAAAAAAACGACAGGTTTTCCCTCCGTGGCCTTGACCGAAGAAGTCTCCCGATGGCTTCTTCGGCTTTTCCCAATTTCGTCAACTTTTAGTTCCGAGTCAAGCTGTGTAATGCGTTTTTAAAGAAACCGTCTGGACATTTTCGACAAAAAGGGCCGTCGAAGACAGGCTTCGACGGCCCTTGGGAATGCTGGTTTGATGCACGCGAAAGCGCGGTCGCTCAATCCTGCTGGACGTGGACGCCGTCGCGGCGATCACCGAGCCGCCACCAGATCCATTCGTCCGTGTTGTACGAGACGTTGCGGACCGAGCCGTCACCGTACAGGGCATTGACGCCGCCCGGATGGGCCGCACCGAAACCGAAGCCCTGCCGCCATTCGTCATTGAACACATTCCACGGTGGAATGTTCTTGTCGCGCAGCAGCGGGATGGCAGTCATGCGGATGATGTCCGGATCCCAGCCGCTGAGCCAGCCGCAGTCGTCCATCCAGTCGTTGCCCAGATAGCGGTCGCTGCGGAGCCACTTCTCACTGACCACCACCGTGTTGGCCGTGCCGTCGATGATGTGCGCGAACGTGATCTTGATGTCGCGTCGGCCATACTGGACCATGTTGCCGCTGTGGACGCGGGCGATCACGCCGTTATGGTCATACCCGTCGCCCCACCAGAACGGGTCGATGTCGCCAGGCCAGCGTTTGAACCCCGGAATGGCGGAAGCGTAGTCGTTCATGGCCCGACCACTGGGGCTGACGTGGTAGGGATGCCGACGGCTGGGGCAGTAGTAGATCGGAATCGGTGTGCGAGAGATCGGGCCGGGATTGTTCCATTCTTCGATCGAGAACATCTTGTGGATGTGGTCTTGCTCGATGTAGGGAAGGATCTGGTGCATCCAGCCGATCGTCTGCCAGGGCACCTGACGGGGCTGTGCGCCGGTGGCCACGGGTTGCCCGGAGTACTGACCGTAGTCGATGCCCACCCACCAGTCGTAGCCGCCGGTCGGGAACCGGCCATAGTCGTTGTGGAAGCTGTGCAGTGCGATGCCGATCTGCTTCAGGTTGTTGCTGCATCGCATCTTGTTGGCTGCTTCGCGGACCTTCTGAATGGCCGGCAGAAGCAGAGCCATCAGAATTGCGATGATCGCGATGACCACCAGCAATTCGATGAGCGTGAAGCCGCGTCGCGGCCTAAACCCATGCTTGACCATGCTCACCTCCTCAAGACGTGTACGGAGACAACACGAATAAACCCGCGGAGAGGCAGAACTAGGAACGATGACGTTTAAGTGCGTATTTCCCGCTCCCTCTCCATTTCACCTCACCTTAACAACATTTTTATTAGTATCAAGGCGCAACCTTTACGGAAAACTGCCGCGCCCATTCCTCAGCTCTACTTCGCCTGCGGAACCTCTTCCTTGAACTTCTCTTCCTCCATTTCCGTGACGCCGCCGCCCGCCACGAACCAGACGTAGCGTTTGCCGCCGGAGCCTCGCTTCTCATACATGGCGATGGGCGGTCGGCTCGGGGCGCCCGGCTTGGACTTCATCTTGTTCCCCATCATCGAGGTCATATCCACATTGGGCACGATGCCGTAGGGCTGTCCGTCGCGCGGCGAAATCAGGACCTTGTCCTTTTCGGCCGGGTTGATGCCCAGGGTTTCGAGATCCTTGTCCGACAGTTTTTTCAGGAAGTTGGCCAGTTCTTCCTCGCTGGTCGGCCCCCGGCCGCGGTTGTCTTGCATGAACTTGGTGTAAACCTTGCCGGCGTTGCGCATGTGGGCTTCAGCATCCAGAGTGGACCGCGACACACGTCCGGTACATCCGCACCAGACAACAGCCACCCCCGCGATCAACGCCGCGCTCACCAGTCGGATTCGCCACGATCGGTTTTTCATGCTTGCCACACTCTCGTCCAAAGCTGACTTGAACCTGATACTTCCCGGGGGCCTCTGGCACCCAGAAAGGTTTCGACGCCAAGACCGCTTGTTCGCAGAATCTCTTGGAACCCGCCGACGCCGAGCGACGTCCAACATTCAGAGACGGGGTGCGGACCCAGCCTCCGTTGATGCGGTCAGGACCTCCTTGCCGGAGCAGTTCTGGTCGCTTCGGGTACGTCTAGCGGTTGTTCCTCACCTCTAATTCCCCTATTCTGACAGCGACTTTCGTCAGGTCAACACAAATCTCATCGGAAAAGGAAAGTTTTTCCGACCATGAGGGGAGAGCATTCCTGAAGCCTGACGCCACTTGAATCAGCCGGTGCATCTGTGAGCAGGAAACAATGGCGAATCGTAGCGGTGGCCTTGGCAGCTGCGGCGCTCAGTGTGGCCACGGTGGCGGTGGTGGCAAACCGGAACCAGTCTGCACGCTGGATCCGTCTGGCCCGCCAGGCTCTGGACCAGTCGCGCTACGCTGAGGCCCAGCAGTATGCCTATCGGCTCGAAGCCGAGGGGCGGATCGACCAGGCTCGACTGCTTCTCGGCCAGATCTGCCTTCAACAGGGCCGCGACCTCCTGGCCCAGCGTCGGCTGCTTCTGGGCAACGACCGGGCGAAACAATCGGCCGATGCCGTGGCCGTCACGGCCCGAGCCGTCGCCTGCCCCTGCGGTCTGGCCAGCGCCGTCGTGCTGCATGATCCGCTGCTGTGGCCGCCGTTGACCGCCCTGGGTCCGTGTGCGGAGCAGCGCCGAGCCATCACCGAACGGGCTGAGGCGGCCCTGGCCCAAGCCGTACGGGACTTCGGCGAGATTCCCGAGGAAAGCGAAGCGGCCGACCAGGCCACGCCGGGGCTGGCCGAGGCCGTCGCTCTGCTCCGCGAACTGGGCCGCTCCGCTCCGCTGACCGACCTGCTTGAACGCCTGCGAAAATTCGTGGAGCGTCATCCCGATCATGTCGAAGCCCATCGCCGCCTGGCCCAGTTCTACATCGACCTCAACGCCCTCAGTCCCGCCCTGAGCGAACTTCAGCAGGTGGCCCGGCTCGACCCCGACGACGGCCGGCCGTGGCGGGTCATGGGACTGATCTACCGCGACACGCTTCGGGAAGGCTCGGCCATCGACGCCTACCGCCAGGCTTTGCAACGCCGCCTGGAGCCGCACGTCGCCGCCGAGGTCCGGGAAGAACTGGCCCAACTTCTCGTCGATCAGGGATTCCCACAGGAAGCCCTCGAAGTGCTTAAGGAAGCTCCGCCCTGGCTGCGCAACGCTCCCTCCTGTCGCACCATCGAAGCTGCCGCTCTGTGGGCCGTGCATCGTAAAACCGAAGCGCGGCGCCTGGTCGAAGCCGCCTTGGCGGAAGATCCGCACCACGTCCCGGCCCTGCGGCTGGTGGGGAAGATGTTTCTCGACGAGGACGAACCTCAGCAGGCTGTTCCCTGCCTGCGACGGGCCTTGGAACTTCGGCCGCACGACGAAAAAGCCCGGCACATGCTGGCTGACGCCTATCGAGCCGCCGGCGAGCCTGCCCAGGCCGAAGCCGAGCAGAAGAAGTTCGCCGAGACGGTCGGCCTGCTGCGAGAGGTGGCACGGCTGGGACGCATCGCCCACAACCAGCCGTGGAACGTCGAAGTCCGCTTGCAGAATGCTCGCATCCTGGGGTATCTCGGACGTCTCGGCGAGGCCCGCAACTGGGTCCGTTCCGCCCTGGCCGCCGATCCAGATTCCGCCGAGGCCCGCAAGCTGCTGCGGGCACTCGGACCGCCTCTGGACTGAGACGTTGTGACAAGCCTATGTCAAGGCTGCGTCGCGCCAGCCGGTCACGGCTGGGCGGCGAGTCGGTCGAACCATTGCCGGTGCCGCTCGGCAGCGTCCGGTTCCAGGGCGATCAGGACTTCCAGGTCGCGGCGGGCGCCGTCCTTGTTCCCGAGGGCCAGTTGGCAGGTGATCGCCAGTTGCCGCAATTCCGGACTGAACGGATGCAGGCGCAGCCCGGCCCGGCATTCGTACCAGGCGGAGTGCCAGTCGGACTGCCGGGCGTGGGCGGTGGCCAGCCCGAGCCGATACCTCCAGCGGTAGGGGTTGATCTGCACGGCCTGTTCCCAGTAGCGGCGCGCGGCCCGCCAGCGGCCCGTCTCGGTGGCTAGCGAAGCGGCGCTGGCCAGCGCCGTCTCCCGGCGGGGGGCTTGCTCCAGAAGGGCCGCGAATTCCTCAGCGGCGTCGTCGTGGCGGCCCAACTGCCACAAAGCGTTGGCCTTCGCCTCCCAGGCGACCAGGTCGGTTGTTTCGACGATGGGCACTTCGGCCAAAAGCGGCAGGGCCGCCCGGGCCAACTCCTGTTGCAAGCGTTCGGGATGGTTCTCGGACATCATCATCAAAGCGACGCCCAGATCCCGGCGAAAACCGGCCTGCCGCCGCGGATCGGTCGGTTCCCGGAACGGCACCAGGGGCAGTTCTCCCGGCGGCAAACGCCGCGGCGTCGGCGACGCTTCCGCAGACGGCTTTCGCAGCACCCGGTGATCGCTGAAGGCCGTGTGGGCGATGTTCGCCTCGTTGACAGGCATATGACAGGCGATGCAGTTGTCCTCCGGCCGGGTGGCCCGGCGTTCGGCCGCCGGCGCGGAGCAGCCCTGATCGACGTGGCAGTTCAGGCAGCGCTGCCGATACCAGGCGGGACGCTCTTCCCTGGGCGGCAGGTAGTGTGGATCGTGGCACGTCACGCAGCCCATCGCTCCGTTGCTGCCTCGGAAGCAGGCCGAGGCGTACATCTGCTCGACCTGGCCGACGAACTTGTTCCCCAACGCCAGATCGGGATGCCGCACGAACACCGTCAGGAACTCGTCCAGCGGCAGACCGGGGCGATAGTCGAACACCTCGGCACCGGGCCGCGGCACCCGATGCTGACCCTGCAAATGACACTGCTGGCAGACCGCTTCCCGCAGGTCCGGCTCCAGGTGTTTCGGATTGACGATGGTGCGGTCGATGCCCTCGTAGGGAGCGTTGGCCAGCCGTGCCTGCACGTGAAGTTCGCCGGGACCGTGGCAGCGTTCGCAGCCGATGGTGAAGCCGTCGAAGATCGGGGCGTGATAGCGGTTCAGCGCCTCCGGCTCGCGGCGGACTTGGTTGCAGTGGCAGAATAGACACTCGCCCAGGATCGGCCGGGTAAAGTGATGATTGCGGACGCTGTAGCCCGGCGACAGGTCCCACATCTGCCTGCGGGGATACCAGGTCAGCGAGGACATCAACAGCCAGCCGTCGCGGTTGATGAGATAGGACCGGCCGCTGACGCCGGAGCCGACGGCGTAAGCGATCTCGACGACGGCCTCGGCCACGGCCTTGCCCCGGGCGTCAAAGAGCGTTTCCCGGTGCCAGGGCTTTCCGTCCCGCTGTTCGACGGCGTACTCGATGTTGCCGACCCGGAACGGATTGCGGGCAGCGGCGTCGAAGCGCTCGATGACCGGGGCCTGATCCACCGGGAAAAGCGACAGGCCCATCGAATGGCGATGGTAGGTCTGAGCGTAGGTGACGTGACAGCTGGCGCAGGCGTCGTCGCCGACGTAGCCGACCCCGGGCCGGGCATTGAGCCACGGCGAATCGGCGGCCGGGAGCGCGGCGGAGCCGTCCGGCCGGTTTGAGGAGCTGGTCGGCCCGGACGTCGAAGCCCGCTCGCCCCCGCAGCCGGGCAGGACTGCCGCCAGCAGCATCGCCCCGACCAACGCCGACAGCGATTGACAAGGATATGTCACTCGTGCTGGGGAGTCGGCGGACGACACCGGCACAGGCTCCATGATCACTCCGGCTTGGGCGGGGCGGACCCTTGCTGCTGCTTCTTCGCCTCTTCCTCGGCCCATTCCTTTTCGTATTCCTGGTCTTTGCCTTCGACGAAGAAGACGGCCCGTTCCAGAAGGTTGCGGAGGCGTTCATCGGCCACCCCGTCCTTCTGCATGCGGTAGAGAATGGGCAGGGCCTCCTTGGCGTCCGTGCCCATCGTACACAGACTGAACAGGATCATTTGCAACACTTCCTTGTCCTTCTCCTCCTGAAGCAGCTTGATTTGCAGGGGCAGGGTCTCCTTGGCCCACGAACCGTGGAAGCGGACCGCGGCGGCGGCAGAGCGGCGGACTTCCAAATCTTCATCCTGCAATCCCTGACTGAGGATCGGCAGGGTTTCCTTGAGCAGCTTGACCTTGATCTGGCCGGGGAACGTGCCCAGGGCGATAAAGCCCATCGCTCGGCGACGCGCCGACGAACTTTTCAGCGCCTCCATCACGCCGGGGATGGCATCCTCGCCGTAAAACGCTACGGCCTCGGCAGCGTAACGCCGGGCTTTCTCGTGCTCGTCTTCGAAGTTGGCGAACAGATGGGGCAACGCCTCCTTGGTGTACGCAATGCCCAAGGCGCGGATTTCATCGGTGGCCCGCGCCCGCGCTTCCGGGTCGGGATCTTTCAACTTCTTGAGCAGACCAGGCAGCTTGGAAGCGGCATACTGGGCCGGGCTTGGCTCGCCGCAACCGCTGCCAAACAGCAGGCCCAACATCAACGCACTGGCGATTGCGCTGCGCGATCTCATGACGACCCCCGCACGATGAACCCTGGACAGGTTTGCAGACAGTAGTTTATCCACGATCCGCCGTGACAAGCAACTTTTTGGGCTTACCGACGGGAGATTCACCCTCACCGCGGGGGCGTGTCCTGGGCCCGAGCGGAGCGACTGTCGGCGAAGTCGGTGCCGACCCGCACATGGGGACGGAGTTTCTCCAGCGTCTTCGGCCCGATGCCGCGAACCCGCAGCAGATCGCCGACGCTGCGAAACGGTCCCTGGGCGGCACGGTCGGCGACGATGCGGGAAGCCAGTGTCGGCCCAATGCCCGGCAAACGCTGAAGTTCTTCGATGCCAGCCTGATTCACGTCCAGCACCGCCTTTTCCGAATCTTCGAGCTTGCGGAGCCGGGCACCCTCCGGCTCCCGGGGCGGAATCTCTTTCGGCCCGTGAGCAACCGCAGCGTCCGAGGCGGGGATACTTGCATCCTTCTTGCGTTCCTCGACCCGCACACGAGGCCGCAGGCTGTCCAGAATTCGCGGTCCCAGGCCGGGCACGTCCAGAAGATCCTCAACGCTGTCGAAGCCGTTCCGCCGGTCCCGGTGGGCGACGATGCGGCTGGCCAGACCCGCCCCGACGCCGGGCAGGTGCTGAAGCTCCTCAGCGGTGGCGCTGTTAAGATCCAGCGGGGCGATGCCTCGCCAGGGAGCCACGGTTTCGCCGGTCGAAATCGCTGCCGGAGAATGCCCTACGAAGAGGACCTTCCAAGCGGTCTGCCCGATGAGCGTGGTCACCGCGCCAAGCAAGAACGCCATCGCCAGCTGCACACGTGGGGAGCATCTGACGGTGCGAATCCAGGAGGTTACATCCAAGCGGGAAGCGGACATCCTTGCTGATGTTCCACAGCTACCGGGGACCCAACCTCGCAGTGTAACCGCGTCAGCTGCGCAAAGAAAGCACCAAATACCGGGAAAATCGGCCCAAGCCGGGGAACCGCTGGAGAAGGGCGCGGTCCCAGCGGTGCAGTAGATTCCGACCCGGCATCCCCGGCCAGACTCGGCCCAGCATTCCGAAGAATTGCTGCGGAACGATCTGCACCTCTCGAAAGTGTCGGCGAACCACGGCGAGGTCGGCGGCTTGCAGCGGCTTTTCGTCCCGTGACCGCTCCTTCCCCGGATAGTGCAGGTGATTGCGTGCCCAGCGCAACAGCGGATTGCCGCCCCACGGTTCGCAGAACACGGCCCAACCGCCCGGCTTGAGGACCCGGACCAATTCGTTGCAGGCGGGTTCCAGATCGAGATGGTGCAGCACGGCATGACCCCAGACGCGATCGAAACTGGCGGCCCGAAACGGCAGTCGTTCCCCGGCGGCCTGCACGAAGGCGATACGGTCGGCGACGCCGTTGGCCTCGGCTCGCTGCTGCGCCTCGGCGACGTACCCGCCGCACAGATCGAAAGCCACGACTTCCGCTCGCCGCCGGGCCAGCACTACCGAAGCCATTCCGTGCCCGCAGCCATAATCAAGCACCATTTTGCCGGAAACTTCGCCCAACAGATCGAATGCGAACCGGACCCAGGATTCGTGGTCGAGGTAGGCGTCGTCGTTGACGAGCAGATCTTCGGGATGTTCGGCGAAGTGGCGGCGACGGGCGGCTGCCTGGGCTTCATGGAAGGCGATTTCGGCCCGCAGACGAGATTCGGCATCGGCTTGGATCGAGTCCAACACCAGCCCTGCAAATCCTCTCTGGAATTCCGTTTCCATACAATCCCCGCTGGAGTGCCGCGATTGCGTCGGGGCGGCAACCGATCATCCGAGCCGCGACCGATCATCGGAGCGGCAACCGATCATCCGAGCCGCGACCGCCAGGGAGCGGATTCTAACCCGATCCAGAGGCCATCTCGGCTCGCCATGCGGCGGAGGCCAGTGCCAGTATGGACCAACCGATGGATGTTCTCAAGACCTACCCGGTCATCCTCCAACAAGCCGTCGCCTGGGGCGAGATGGACGCCTACGGCCATGTCAACAACGCGGTCTATTTCCGCTACTTCGAGAACGTGCGCATCGCCTACTTCCGCAAACTCGGCTGGGAAGTGGCGCATCTGCCCACGGGCATAGGCCCGATCCTGCATTCGACGTCGGCTCGCTTCCGCCGTCCGCTGGTCTATCCCGATAGCGTGTCCATCGCGGCCACCGTGGCGACGCTGGGCGAGGACCGTTTCAGCATGGAGTTCCTGGTCGTCAGCCATAACCTTCAGGCGGTGACGGCCGAGGGGCAGGGAATCATCGTCGCCTACGACTACGCCAACGGCCGCAAGGCGTTGTTGCCGAAGTGGGTGTGTGAACGCATCCACGAGGTCCAGGCCGGTTTCGCTCCGGTTCGGCCATTCGTCCGCCGACCCTGACCACCGGCTGCTCAAACCCGGGTGCGACCGACGTTGAACCGCTTGGCGGTGGCGTGCTACGATGACATGGCTCCTGATCGGCAGTTGTCGGGGTGGCTCGGGGTGCGGTTCAGTCTCTTGAAAAATGTTGCGCTCACGGGGGAACAATGCGCCCATCATTCAGCCTGATCGCCGTGTTTCTGACAGCTTGGCTTGGCTGGGAGAATGTTGCGCTCGGGACAGACGAGAATGGTGCGCCGATTCGGCAGGAGCCGATCCGCCTGGAAACCCCGACAGGAACCCTGGAAGGCACCATCGATTTGCCGCAAGGCGATGGTCCGTATCCAGTTGCGTTGCTGATCGCCGGTTCGGGACCGACCGACCGGGACGGCAACCAACCGGCGATGAAAAATGATGCGCTCAAACAACTCGGAGAGGGTCTGGCACGCAAAGGAATTGCCGTCGTTCGCTTCGACAAACGGGGCGTGGGCAAGAGCCGTTCCGCCCTGAGCCGCGAAGAGGACTTGCGTTACGAGACTTTCGTGGCCGATGCCGCAGCCTGGCTGAAAATGTTGCGCGGCGACCCCCGCTTCAGGAAGGTGTTCGTCATCGGCCACAGCGAGGGGGCCTTGATCGGCATGTTGGCGGCGAAACAAGCCCGGCCGGACGGTCTGATCTGCATTTCGGGGGCCGGTCGGGACGCCCCGACCGTCCTACGGGAACAGCTCAAGGGCAAAGTTTCCGAGGAACTTTACCAGGCCAGCGACCGGATTTTGAAATCGCTCCAAGCTGGCGAAAGCGTAGCCGATGTGCCCAAGGAATTGATGCCGTTGTATCGGCCCAGCGTGCAACCCTATGTCATTTCATGGTTTAAGTACGATCCGGTCAAGATCATCGCCGAACTGGACATGCCCATCCTCATCGTGCAGGGTACGGCCGACATCCAGATCAGCGTGGACGATGCCAAACGGCTGCACGAGGCCGCCCGCAACGCCAAGCTCGTCGTGCTCGATGGGACCAATCACGTTTTGAAGAAGGCGAGCAACCCGGTGGAACAGCAGTTGGCCTACCTCGCCCCCAAGATGCCGATCGACCCCCGCGTCGTGGACGAGATCGCCGAGTTTCTCCGCATGTCCCCTCCCGAGCCGGGAAAACGCTCTTCCGAGCCGCGACCGTGAGGGAGCGGGTTTGCCTTCCCACCTCTCAACGAGGCGGCGTCCGGGATTGCAAGGCTTGAAGGTCGGCATCCACCATGAGGCGAACCAGTTGCTCGAAGCTGAGCTGCGGCTCCCAGTTGAGAACCCGGCGGGCCTTCGAGGAGTCGGCCAACAGCAGCTCGACCTCGGCGGGCCGATAGAACTGGGGATCGACAACGACATGTTTCCGCCAATCCAACCCGGCATGGTCGAAGGCGATCTGGACGAACTCCTGGACGCTGTGCGTCTCGCCGGTCCCGATGACATAGTCGTCCGGCGTCGGCTGCTGGAGCATGAGCCACATGGCCCGGACGTAGTCGCCGGCATACCCCCAGTCGCGCTTGGCCTGGAGATTGCCGAGGCGGAGTTCGCTGGCCAGGCCGAGCTTGATCCGGGCCACGCCGTGGGTGATCTTGCGGGTGACGAACTCCAGACCGCGCCGCGGCGACTCGTGGTTGAACAGAATGCCGGAGCAGGCGAAGAGGTTGTAGCTTTCGCGGTAATTGACGGTGATGAAATGCCCGTACACCTTGGCGACGCCGTAAGGGCTGCGGGGGTAAAACGGCGTCGTCTCCCGCTGGGGTGTCTCCCGCACCTTGCCGAACATTTCGCTGCTGCTGGCCTGGTAGAACCGGGCCTGGGGGCAGATCTGCTTCATCGCCTCGAGCAGCCGAGTGACGCCGACGGCCGTAAACTCCGCCGTCAGGACCGGCTGCTGCCAACTGGTCGGCACGAAGGACTGAGCGGCGAGGTTGTAGATTTCATCCGGTCGCGTGGTTTCGAGGACCTGCCGAAGCGAAGCCGAATCGAGCAGATCGCCCTGGATCAATTCGATGCGGTCCCGCAAATGTTCGATGCGTTGGAAGTTCTCGGTGCTGGCCCGGCGGGTCATGCCACAGACGCGGTAGCCCTTTTCCAGAAGGAACTCGGCCAGGTAACTGCCGTCTTGGCCGGTGATACCGGTGATGAGGGCGGTTCGCGGCGGCATGATGAAAGTCTCCTTGAAAGCAAGCTGCCGGGCGACTTGCGCTGCCCGCTCGCCTCAGCCAGCGGAGCAAGTTAGTCTCCCGGTTTCGCCGAGCGGAGGACGCCGGTCCTCCGGCTTCGCCGAGCGGAGCACGTTAGTGCTCCGAGTCCACCCGTCAAATCGCGTTCCACTTTGCAACCGCGGATTTGACGCAGCTTCGGAGCAATCTTAATGTAGGGTATGTGGCCTTCCAAGGAATCGGGACAACTTCCCGGCGAACCCTCCGCGCGAGTTGCCCGGTCTATGCTGCAAGCGATGCCTTCCCTTCGCCCGGACCCATGAACATGAAACGGAGTTGAGCATGTCCTTCATCCGCATGATTGCACGCAGTCTGGCCCTGTTCTTTCTGGGCGGAGCGCTTGTCCTTCAAAGCGGCCTGGCCTGGGCAGAAGACTGGCCGCAGTGGCGAGGCAAGGACCGCACCGGCTGTTCCGGCGAAACGGGGTTGCTCAAAACCTGGCCGACGGCTGGACCGAAGCTGCTGTGGAAGGCCGAACGGCTCGGCGGCGGATACGCCACGCCGACCGTCGCCGGGGGCAGAGTCTCTGGCATGAGCTTTCGCGGCAACAATGAGGTCGTCTGGTGCCTCAACGAGAACAACGGCCGGGAGATCTGGGCCGTGACCCTCGGCCCGGCCAATCGCGGCATCGGCTACAGCGAAGGTCCGCGTTGCTCGCCGACCGTGGACGACAACCGGCTGTATGTCGAAGGCGTCAGCGGCGACGTGTGCTGCCTGGACATTCGCAATGGCCGCATCCTCTGGCGGAAACACCTCGTCCGCGACTTCAAAGGCTGGGTGCCGACCTGGGGCTACAGCGAATCGCCCCTGGTGGACGGCAACAAAGTGATCGTCACCCCCGGCGGCAACGAAGCGACCCTGGTCGCCCTCGACAAAAACAACGGCTCCGTGCTCTGGAGGGCCCAGGTGCCCGGAGGCGACGGCGCCCATTACGCTTCGCCCATCGTCTGCACCGTGGACGGGGTACGGCAGTATGTCCAATTCCTGGCCGGGGGAGTCGTCGGCGTCGCCGCCGAGGACGGCCGGTTCCTCTGGCGCTACGACGCCCCACACAACAACACCGCCAACTGCTCCACCGTTCTGTTCCACGACGGCGCGATCTTCGCGGCCTCCGGCTACGGTACCGGCGGCGGATTGGCCCGCATTCGCCGCGACGGTTCCAGTTTCACCGCCGAAGAGCAGTATTTCACCCGCAAGATGAAGAACCATCACGGCGGCATGGTGCTGGTGGACGGCCACATCTACGGGGCGGACGAAGCCATTCTCACCTGCATCGAATGGTCCACCGGCCAGGTCAAATGGCAGAACCGCACGCCGGGCAAAGGTTCCATCAGCTACGCCGACGGCTGCCTGTATTTCCGCAACGAGAACGGCCCCGTCTATCTGATCGAGGCCAATCCCAACGAGTATCGGGAACTAGGCCGCTTCGACCAGCCGCACCGCAGCAACAAGAACTCCTGGCCCCATCCGGTCATCGCCAACGGCAAACTCTTCCTCCTCGACCAGGACATCCTGTTGTGCTACGACATCAAGCAGCGCTGAAGGAAAACGATTGTGTCCGCCCGTCCCGGTCCGCCCTACTGCTACGACTATCCCCGTCCGGCTCTGACGGTCGATCTGGCGGTCTTCCGTCGGGGGGATAACCGCTGGCAGGTACTCCTCATCCAGAGGAAACACGAGCCGTTCGCCGGCCGCTGGGCCTTGCCGGGCGGCTTCGTGGACGAAAACGAACCGCTCGATCAGGCTGCCCGCAGGGAACTGGCCGAAGAAACCGGGCTTACGGATATTGCAGTGGAACAGTTCGGGGCCTTCGGCGATCCGGGACGGGACCCACGCGGTTGGACCGTGACGATCGCCTACCTGGCCATGCTTTTGCCGCATCAGAAGGAAACCGAGGCCAAGGCCGGCGATGATGCCGCCCACGCCGGGTGGTTCGACGTGGACCGCCTTCCGCCTCTGGCCTTCGATCACAACCGCATCATCGAACGGGCCTTGCTCCGGCTCCCGCCTTGCGCCTCGTGACGTGCCGGGCGCCGAAGCAGAGGAAACAAAACATCAGCCTGGGAAGGACATTAGATTTTTTGATGGAAGAACATCTTGCTATTAGAAAACGGATTGATACCATGAGTCGTCATGCAGATCGAAGCGCTCCAGGTTTTCTGCGATGTGGCCCGTTTGCGGAGCTTCTCCCGCGCCGGAGAGGCCAACGGGATCACGCAGTCGGCGGTGAGCCAGATCGTCTGCCATCTGGAGAAGCGGATGGGGGTGCGGCTGGTGGACCGCTCCGTGCGTCCGCTGCAACTGACGGCGGCCGGGCTGACCTACTTCGAGGGCTGCCGCGATCTGCTCGACCGCTACGCCGAGCTGGAGGCGGCCATCCGTCGCGCTGCCGTGGAGCTACCGGCCGTCGTCCAGGTCGCTGCCATTTACTCCGTCGGCCTGAGCGACATGGGCGACTACCTCGAGCGTTTCGGTCGGCTCTGCCCGCATGTGCGGGTCCACATCGACTACCTGCATCCCGATACGGTGTACGAACGGGTGGCGGAGGGCACGGCTGATCTCGGTCTGGTGTCCTTCCCGCGCCGTCAGCGGGAATTCGTGGCCCTGCCCTGGCGACAGGAACCGATGGTGCTGGCCTGTTCGCCGAATCATCCGTTCGCCCAGCGGAAGCAGATTCGGCCCGAGGACGTGTCTGGACAACGCTACGTCGGCTTCGACCGCAAGCTGGCCATCCGCCGCGAAGTGGATCGCTACTGGAAGGAACACGGCGTCAGTCTCGATGTCGTCATGGAGTTCGACAGCATCGAGAACATCAAGAAGGCGATCGAGATCAACGCCGGCGTCGCCCTCCTCCCCGAACCGACGCTGCGCCGCGAGGTCGCCGCCGGCTCTTTGGCAGCCGTGCCACTGGCGGGGCCGCCGCTGTATCGGCCGCTGGCCATCATCTACCACCGCCGTCATCCCCTGCACGCCAGCGCGGCCCGCTTCGTGGACTTGCTGCGTTCCTCGGCGGAGCCTCCTTCCGCCAATGGGACGACGCGGCTGAAACGTCGGTCTTCGGTTGCCAGGGCTTAGGATTCCGATTTCGGTAATTCCAGGTAAGTTCGCTTCACGAGCGCTGCCATGACCCACTACGCCATGCCCGCCCGCCAAGGCCTCTACGATCCCGCCTTTGAGCACGATGCCTGCGGCGTCGGCTTCGTCGTCGATCTCCGCAATCGCAAATCGCATGACATGGTGCAAAAGGCCCTTCAAGTGCTTTTCAATCTCCAGCACCGCGGGGCGTGCGGCTGCGAAGCCAACACCGGCGACGGAGCTGGCATCCTCCTCCAGATGCCGCACCGCTTCTTCGAGGCCAAGGCCGACGACATCGGCATCCGCCTTCCCGATCCGGACAGCTACGGCGTCGGCATGGTCTTTCTGCCCACAAATCCCGAAGACCGGCAGCGTTGCGAACGGCTCTTCGAGGAGGTCGTCGTTCGGGAAGGTCAGTGGCTTCTGGGTTGGCGGACGGTTCCGGTCGTTCCGGGGCCGCTGGGCAAGACCGCCCAAGACGCCATGCCATTCATCCGGCAGATCTTCATCGGCCGTTCCGCTTCGCTTTCCGACGCCGCCGCCTTCGAACGCAAGCTCTACGTCATCCGCAAACAGGTCGAGCAGGAGGTGCGGAACTCCGACATTCCCCAGCGGGAGATGTTCTACGTCCCCAGCCTGTCGCACCGGACCATCGTTTACAAGGGCATGCTCAAATCGGACCAGTTGCCGGTCTTCTATCCCGATCTGCTCGACGAACGGATGGAGACGGCCTTGGCGATGGTGCACTCCCGCTTCAGCACCAACACGTTCCCGAACTGGGCCCGTGCCCATCCGTACCGCTACCTCTGCCACAACGGCGAGATCAACACCCTGCGGGGCAACGTCAACTGGATGAAGGCCCGGCAGAGCCTGTTCCGGTCGCGGTTGTTCGGCGACGACATCGCCAAGATTCTGCCGGTCATCGACGAGAGCGGCAGCGACTCGGCCATGTTCGACAACGCCCTGGAACTGCTCGTCCTGGCCGGCCGCTCCCTGCCCCATGCCGTCATGATGATGATTCCCGAGCCGTGGAGCGGGCACGAATCCATGAGTCCCGAAAAGCGGGCCTTCTACGAGTTCCACGCCTGTCTGATGGAACCGTGGGACGGCCCAGCCTCGATCGCCTTCACCGACGGCACCCAGATCGGAGCCGTGCTCGACCGCAACGGTCTGCGTCCGTCCCGCTACTACGTCACGCATGATGACCTGGTGGTGATGGCCTCAGAGGTCGGCGTTCTGGACATTCCGCCGGAGAACGTCAAGCTCAAGGGGCGGTTGCAGCCGGGACGCATGTTCCTCATCGACCTCGACCAGGGCCGGATCATCGAAGACGAGGAGATCAAGCACGCCATCGCCACCGCTCAGCCCTACGGCGAATGGCTGAAGCGGAACCAGGTGCGCCTGGAAGAGTTGCCCGCCCCGAATCCGGGTTTTTCCGGGCCGCGCCCACACTCCTCAGAGCCGCGCCCGCTCTTCTCAGAGCCGCGCCCGCCAGGAAGCGGTCAGGATTCCGCTCCTTTGCAGTCGCGGCTCGGTGATGCATCAGCGCGGAACGGAGAATCCCAGAGCCTGGACTCGGAAAACCTGATCCGCCTCCAGCAAGCCTTCGGCTATACGACCGAGGATTTGCGGCTCTTGATGGCTCCGTGCGCCCTGGAAGGCACGGAAGCGATCGGCAGCATGGGCACCGACACGCCGCTGGCGGTCCTCTCCGACAAGCCTCAGTTGCTTTACAACTACTTCAAGCAACTCTTCGCTCAAGTCACCAATCCGCCCATCGACTGCATCCGTGAAGAGATCATCATGTCGATGGTGCAGATGGTCGGCCCGGAGCAGAACCTGTTGGAGCCGACCGAAGAATCGGCCCGCGTCATCCGCCTGGAATCGCCAATCCTGACCAACCAAGAGTTTGCCCGGATCGAGGCCCTGGACGGGACCGGACCCGGCGGGCACAAGTCGATCAAGCTGGCGATGCTGTACGACGTCGAAGCTGGGGCCGAGGGCCTGGAACGGGCCTTGGATCGCCTCTGCCAACAGGCCAGCGAGGCCGCCCGCGACGGACACGCCATCCTCATCCTTTCGGATCGCGGCATCAACCACGATCAGGCGGCCATCCCGGCTCTGCTGGCCACCGCCGCGGTGCATCACCATCTCATCCGCGAAGGCACGCGGACCCGGGTGGGGCTGGTTGTCGAAAGCGGTGAACCGCGTGAGGTGCATCATTTCTGTCTGCTCATCGGCTACGGAGCGGCAGCCATCAATCCGTATCTGGCCTTCGACACTCTGGCCGAGATGATCCGCACCGGGCAGTTGCCCAACCTCGACTACGCCAAGGCGGTCAAGAACTACTGCAAGGCCATCACCAAGGGCGTCCTCAAGGTGATGTCCAAGATGGGCATCTCGACCGTGGCGAGCTATTGCGGGGCGCAGATCTTCGAGGCCATCGGGTTGAATCGGCAGGTCATCGACCAGTATTTCACCTGGACTTCGTCCCGTATCGAAGGCGTCGGTCTGGATGTGATCGCGGACGAAACCAAGGCCCGCCATCGCAAGGGCTTTCCGATCCGGCCGCTCAACGGCCATGTACTCGACCCTGGCGGACAGTACCAGTACCGCAAGGACGGCGAGTTTCACCTGTTCAATCCAGAGACGGTCCACAAGCTCCAGTACGCCTGCCGGACCGGCAACTACGCCGTGTTCAAGGAGTACAGCCAGCTCATCAACGACCAGTCGAAGCGGCTGTGTACGCTGCGGGGTCTGATGGAACTCAAGCCCGCCGGTCCGCCGGTGCCGCTGGACGAGGTCGAGCCGGTCGAGGCGATCATGCGCCGTTTCAAGACGGGGGCGATGTCCTACGGTTCGATCAGTAAGGAGGCCCACGAGACGCTGGCCATCGCCATGAATCGCATCGGCGGCAAGAGCAACACTGGCGAGGGCGGGGAAGATCCGGCCCGCTACATCCCCGAGCCGAACGGGGATTCCAAGAACAGCGCCATCAAGCAGGTGGCGTCGGCCCGCTTCGGCGTCACCAGCGAGTACCTGATCAATGCCCGGGAGCTTCAGATCAAGATGGCCCAGGGGGCCAAGCCCGGGGAAGGAGGCCAGCTGCCCGGGCACAAGGTGTATCCGTGGATCGCCAGGACGCGGCATTCGACGCCGGGCGTCGGTCTGATCTCGCCGCCGCCGCACCACGACATTTACTCCATCGAAGACTTGGCCGAACTGATCCACGATCTCAAGAACGCCAATCCGCAGGCCCGGATCAGCGTCAAGCTGGTGGCGGAAGTGGGCGTGGGTACGATCGCGGCGGGCGTGGCCAAGGCCCATGCCGACGTGGTGCTCATCAGCGGTCATGACGGCGGGACCGGGGCCTCGCCGCTGACCAGCATCAAGCACGCCGGCGCGCCGTGGGAACTGGGGCTGGCCGAGACGCACCAGACGCTGCTTCTCAACGACCTTCGCAGCCGGATCGTGGTCGAGGTGGACGGCCAACTCAAGACCGGCCGGGATGTGGTCATCGGGGCGTTATTGGGGGCGGAGGAGTTTGGCTTCGCCACCGCGCCGCTGGTAGCGATGGGCTGCATCATGATGCGGGTGTGTCATCTGAACACCTGCCCGGTCGGCGTGGCGACGCAGGATCCCCGGCTGCGGGCCAAGTTCGCCGGAGATCCGCAGCACGTCGTCAACTTCATGCGTTTCATTGCCCAGGAAGTGCGGGAACTGATGGCCCAGCTCGGCTTCCGCCGACTGGACGAGATGGTTGGTCGAACCGATTGTCTGGAGTTCAAGTCGGCCATCGCTCACTACAAGGCGAAGGGACTCGACTTTTCGCCGATCTTCTACCAGCCGCCGGTGCCGCCGAGCGTGGGCCGCTACTGCCAGATTCCCCAGGATCATGGCCTGGACAAGGCGTTGGACCGGACGACGCTGCTGGAACTGTGCCGACCGGCCATCGAGGAAGGCCATCGGGTTTACGCCGAACTTCCGATCCGCAACGTCAACCGCGTCGTCGGCACGATGGTCGGCTCGGAGATCACGAATCGGTACGGCTCGGCGGGACTGCCCGAGGACACGATCACGCTGAAGTTCAACGGCTCGGCGGGGCAGAGCTTCGGGGCATTCATCCCGAAGGGGATGACGATGATCCTCGAAGGCGACGCCAACGACTACATCGGCAAGGGCCTGTCGGGCGGCAAGATCATCGTCTATCCGCCGCGTGGCTCGACCTTCCGGGCGATGGACAACGTCATCATCGGCAACGTGGCGTTCTACGGTGCGACTGGCGGCGAGGCGTACATCCGCGGCATGGCGGGCGAACGCTTCTGCGTCCGCAACAGCGGTCTGAAAGCCGTCGTGCTCTCCGTCGGCGATCACGGCTGCGAGTACATGACCGGCGGACGAGTGGTGATCCTGGGACCGACCGGCCGCAACTTCGCCGCCGGCATGTCGGGCGGAATCGCCTACGTGTACGACGAGGACGGCAGCTTCCCGAAGCGGTGCAATCTGGAGATGGTCAAGCTCTACCCGCTCGAAGAACCGGAGGACGTCAAGGAGGTCAGGACGCTGCTGGAACGCTTCTGGAAATACACCGGCAGCGAACGTCCGCGGCGGATGCTCGACCACTGGGACCGCTTTCAGCCGCGCTTCGTGAAGGTCTATCCGAACGACTACCGCCGGGTTGTCGAGGCCCAGAAGCGTTACCGGGCGATGGGACTGCCGGAAGAGGAAGCGGTGATGGCCGCCTTCGAGGAAAACGCTCGGGATGCGGCCCGGGTGGGAGGCAAGTGACATGGGCAAACCGACTGGCTTCCTCGAGTTTCCCCGCGAATTGCCGATGGTGCGTCCGCCGGAGGAACGCATCCGCGACTGGCTGGAGTTCCACGGCCACGGCGACGAAGCCTTGCTCCGCAAGCAGGGCGCACGGTGCATGGACTGCGGCGTGCCGTTCTGCCACACCGGCACGCTCCTGGCCGGGATGGCCTCCGGCTGTCCGATCAACAACCTCATTCCCGAGTGGAACGATCTGGTCTATCGCGGTCTGTGGCGGGAAGCCCTGGAGCGGCTGCACAAGACCAACAACTTCCCGGAGTTCACCGGCCGGGTCTGTCCCGCGCCCTGTGAAGGCTCGTGCGTCCTGGGCATCAATGAACCGCCGGTGACGATCAAGGCCATCGAATGCGCCATCATCGACCGCGGCTTCGAGGAGGGCTGGGTGCATCCGGAGCCGCCAGCGTTCCGCACAGGCAAGCGGGTGGCCGTGGTCGGCTCCGGTCCCGCTGGACTGGCCTGTGCCGCTCAACTCAATCGGGCCGGACACTGGGTCACCGTCTTCGAGCGGGCTGACCGCATCGGCGGCTTGCTCATGTACGGCATTCCGAACATGAAGCTCGACAAGCGGATCGTCCAGCGTCGCGTGGACTTGATGGCCGCCGAGGGCGTCAAGTTCGTCGTCAACTGCGAAGTCGGCAAGGACTACCCGGCCGACCAACTCAAAAACGAGTTCGACGCCATCGTGCTGTGCGGCGGAGCGACCCGGCCCAACGACTTCTTCACCAAGACCGAAGGCCGAAACCTCCAGGGCATCCACTTCGCTATGGAGTTCCTGCACCGCAATACCAAGAGCCTGCTCGATTCCAACCACGCCGACGGGCGATACATTTCTGCCAAGGGCAAGGACGTGGTCGTGATCGGAGGCGGCGATACCGGCACCGACTGCGTGGGCACCGCGATCCGGCAAGGCTGCCGCAGCATCCTGCAACTGGAGATTGTGCCACGTCCACCATTGACCCGTGCTCCCGACAACCCCTGGCCGCAATGGCCGAAGGTGTATCGCCTCGACTACGGCCAGGAAGAGGCCAAAGCGATCTGGGGCGATGATCCGCGTCGTTATGCCGTGCAGACCACCCGTTTCCTCGGCGACGAACACGGGCGGGTCCGGGCCATCGAAACCGTCCAGGTCGAATGGGTGAAGGACAATGGCCGCACCGTTCCCCGCAACCTGCCCGGCACCGAGAAGATCTATCCCGCTCAACTGGTCCTGCTCGCCCTCGGCTTCAGCGGCCCGGAGAACTTGCTGCTCGATCAACTGGGCGTCGAGAAAGATCCGCGTTCCAACGCCAAGGCGGACTACGGCAAGTACATGACCAACGTGCCGGGCGTCTTCGCCGCCGGCGACATGCGGCGGGGCCAGAGCCTGGTCGTCTGGGCCATCCACGAAGGGCGCGGAGCGGCGCGCGAGGTGGACCGCTATCTCATGGGCGAAACGCAGTTGCCGTGAGTCCCTGCGGTTAACGGCTCCTTACACTGCCTGTTAACCCTGGGCATCGGAGAATGATGCTGCTGCGGTTGCGCTGGGGCCGGAACTCTGTGGGGGCACGTCGAAACGTCTAATCGCCACTCGGCTATCGGTTTCTTGATCTGACCTGAAAGTGCTCGCTCCACGCCCTGGCACGTCAACTGCTTGTCATAGGGCCAGTCACCCATCTTCGACGGATTGGAGGACTCGCAGACAGGGTGCAAGCGATGCAGGTAACACTCCCCTGGGCGATCCTGATCGCCTATATGACGCTTGCAATCCTGCTGGCTGGGCACATCTCGGCCTGGCCCTGGTTGGGTTTGTTCCTGGGCGTCAGCTACCGCTCCTTCACCGGCTTCTACTCAGGCCGTCGCGATGCCGCCCATGAGTCGTTCCAAGGTCCGCATCGCCATCGGCGTCCTCGTTCGACCTCCGCTGCGACGAATCCTCCTGCCACTGCTGAGAAATAACGTCACATCTTTGGAATGGATTTTGCCTTGATTGGGCAGCCCGTTTACATCTGCCGCGCGTCCAGCTACTCTAAAGTCTGAGCCAACCGGGACTGATAGCGCCTGCCTTTGGAAAGAGCCTGCCTTATGTGTCGAAGCGTGTTCGGAGTTGTGTCGGCGTTGGCGGTACTGTCGTCGCTCAGTTGCGCATTTGATCCGCCGCCCGGAGTCGCGCCTAAAAGTCCGCTTTCGCCCAAGGACGAGATGGCGACGTTCCGCATCGTGCCCGGCTTCCGCGTCGAACTCGTGGCTGCCGAGCCGGAGGTAATTGACCCGGTGGCCATGTGCTTCGACGAAGACGGACGGATGTACGTCGTCGAGATGCGCGGCTATCCCAACGGCGGCATTGGAGAAGGCAAACCGAACCTGCCGGGGCGGATCAAGCGGCTCGAAGACCGCGACGGCGACGGCTATTTCGAGACGGCGACCGTGTTCGTGGACGATCTCCGCTTCCCGTGCGGCGTCTGCGTCTGGAAAGGCGGCATCTTCGTCGCTGACGCTCCGGACCTGCTCTGGTGCTCCGACACGGATAACGACGGGAAAGCCGATGTCCGCCGCGTCGTGCTCACCGGCTTCGGAGCCAAGAACATTCAGGGGATGGTCAACAGTCTGCAATTCCACCTGGACAATCACATCCACGGCTGCAACAACAATGACAGTCTGGTGTCCGTGGCAGGACGAGAAGAGAAGGTGTCGTTGCGGGGACGCCATTTCCGCTTCGATCCCCGCGATCCGGCGAGCTTCGAGCCGACCTCGGGCGGCGGCCAGTACGGGCTTTCGTCCGACGACTGGGGCAACTGGTTCACCTGCACCAACAGCCAGCACATCCGGCACATCGTGCTGCCGGACCATTATCTGCGGCGCAACCCGCATCTCGTGGTACCCGCCGTCGTCGCCGACGTCCCCGACGGCAACCTGGAGCATACCCCGGCCGCCAAGGTGTTCCGCGTCAGTCCGTTCGAACCGTGGCGTTTGGAGCGGACCAGCCGTCGGGTCAAAGATCCCGAATATAATCGCCGTCTGCCCGCCTCCGAACTGGTTCCCGGCGGCTACATGACCAGCGCCACTGGCTTGACCGTGTATCGCGGCGGCATTTTCCCCCCGGACTTCGACGGCAATGTGTTCGTCGGTGACCCAGCCAACAACCTCATCCATCGGGACGTCCTCCTGCCTGTCGGGGCGACGTTCATCGCCAAGCGGCACGAGAGCGAGCGGGACTGTGAATTCCTCGCCTCCACCGACATCTGGTTCCGGCCCGTGTTCCTGACGTTCGGTCCCGACGGGGCGTTGTACGTCTGCGATTTTTATCGGGAGATCATCGAGACGCCGCTGTCGCTGCCAGAAGACATCCAGAAGCAGTACAACCTCAATAGCCGGGACCGCGGCCGCATCTGGCGAATCCGACCTGAACAGATCGAGCTTCCGGACGGCTATCGGCCCGAAGATTTCCGACCCAAACTCAGCCAGGTTCCCAACGAGGACTTGGTTGGCCGTCTGGCTCATCCGAACGCCTGGCATCGCTTGACGGCGCAGCGGCTGTTCGTCGAGCGGGACGCCAAGGAGGTCACCGAGCCGCTGACCGACATGGTCATTCACCATCCCGACCGCAAGGCTCGCATTCACGCCCTGTGGACGCTGCATGGCCTGGGGCAGATGGAGCCGCGGATCGTGCTGCATGCTCTCCAGGATCGTACCTGGCAGGTTCGGGAGCAGGCCCTTCGCCTGGCGGAGCCGTGGTTCGAAAAACACGACGGCGTTCGCAAGGCTGCGTTGCGCCTGGCTAACGATCCAGTACCGCGGGTTCGCTTCCAGCTCGCTTTCTCGCTTGGGGAGATGAAAGGCCCGGAAGCCGCGGCAGCGTTAGCCGAGTTGGCCCGCAAGGATGGCTCCAGTCCGTGGGTCCGCTCCGCCGTGCTCAGTTCTGCCGTGCCCCACGCCGCCGACCTGATGCGAAACTGGGAACGGGGGGAAGGCATCCATCCTGATCTGCTTGCGGGGGTCGCCGTCGTGCTGGCCAGTACCGGCACGAAGGAACAGATCGAGGAATCGCTGCTTCATGCGCTGCGGGGAGAAGGGCCGCCCACCCTGGCAAAATGTCGTCTGCTCGAAGGGATGGCTCAGGCCTTGGCCCGCAAAGGGCAACCATTGCGGCGTTACCTGGAACATGGGACGGATCATGCGGCTGGTTCTATCGGCAACGAACTGCATGTGTTCTTCCGCCGCATCATCGCATCCCTGGACAAGGTCAGTGAGGCAGAGCGTGTAGCGTATGTGCGTCTGCTTGGCCAGGCCCGCTTCGATCTGGTCGGCAACGCCCTGGTTGAACTGCTCTCGCCGCAGACGCCGGTAGCGGTCCAGACCGCCGCCATCCAGGCCCTTTCGGTCTTGAACGAACCCGCTGCGGTCGAGGCGGTCCTGGATGCCTGGCCGAGCCTGGGTCCGTCGGCACGCCGGGAGGCCCAGGAGATGCTTTTCGCCCGAAGCGACCGCCTCGCGCTTCTGCTCGACGCTCTGGAAAAGAATCGCATTCCTGCCGTGCAACTCGACCCAGCTCGCCGCGATCTGCTCGTCAAGCATCCCGACGCCGCTCTACGCAGTCGAGCCGCCCAATTGCTCGCCGCTCAGGTCCCGGAAGACCGCAAAAAGGTCCTCGAAGAATACCGCGTCGCCCTGGACCTGCCCGGCAACCCGACCGAAGGGAAACGGCTCTTCAAGCAGCACTGCGCCTCGTGCCACCGCCTGGAAAATGAAGGCATCGAAGTCGGACCCGATCTCGCTGCGGTGCTCAAGACCAAGGCGAAAGAAACCCTCTTGATCGATATCCTCGACCCCAGCCGCGAAGTTGATCCGCGGTATCTGAATTACGTAGCCCGCACTTTGGACGGCCGGCTCATCTCCGGCATGATTGCCAGCGAGACGGCAACCAGTCTGATCCTCCGCCGTGCGGAAAGGGCCGAAGATCAGTTGCTACGCTCGGACCTCGAAGCGATTCAAGCGACCTCCAAATCGCTCATGCCGGAGGGATTGGAAAAACAGATCAAGCCGTCGGAACTGGCCGACCTGATCGCTTACCTGCTCGAGACTGCCGGAAAGTGAGCCGATCATGAGCCGACTGCACCTCGCCCTTTTCAAGCTGGACACGCAGATTCCCCTGGGTCATCCGCTGTGCGGGGGATGGATCGCCCCGGCAGCTGCGGTCACGGAACCGCTTTATGCTCAGGGGGTGGTCCTGCTCGGCGAAGAGGCCCCGATCGTGCTGTGCGCCGTGGACTGGTGCGGCATCAACAATGACGCCTCCCGCGTCTGGAGGGAGAAACTGGCCCAGGCCGCCCATACCACGCCGGAGCGCGTCGCCGTCCATTGCGTCCATCAGCACAACGCCCCATTCGCCGATCTCGGAGCCGAAGAGCGCATCGCTAAACAGCACGGCCTGTCCAGCTCGCTCGATGTCCGCTGGTTCGAGCAGGTCGTTCAGCGGACGGCTGACGCAGTTCGAGAGTCGCTGGGCAAAACCGAAAGGGTCACGCACATCGGCTGCGGGCAAGCGAAGGTCGAGAAGGTCGCCTCCAATCGCCGCGTCATCGGGTCGGACGGCAAGATCCGCTGGTGGCGTGCCAGTGCTTGTCGGGACGCTGAGGCCCGCACGCAGCCCGAGGGGTTGATCGATCCTTTTCTGAAGACGGTCGTGTTCTGGCAAAACGACCGCCAACTTGCCGTGCTCCATTACTACGCCTGTCATCCGATGAGCTACTACGGCGACGGCCTGGTGACGAGCGATTTCGTCGGCCTGGCGCGGGAAGCCCGGGCCAAGGAGACGGAAACACTGCACCTCTACTTCTCCGGCTGTGCCGGCAACATCGCGGCGGGGAAGTATAACGACGGCGACAGGCCGAACCGCTTTTTGCTGGCCCGGCGGATCTACGAGGCGATGCTGCTGGCCGAGCAGAAGGCCGAGCGCGTAGCAGCGGGCCAGGTCGGTTGGAAAACCCATCCGATCCGGTTTCCTCTCCTGATGCAGCCTGATAACGAGGACCTGGAAAAGACCCTTGCCGACGCCAAAGCTGCCCGTGCAGTCCGAGCCAGAGCGGCCATGGAGTTGGCCTTCCGTGCCCGCCATGACCGCCCGATCGAGCTTTCCTGTCTGCGGCTTGGCGACGGCATTCGCATCGTGCATCTGCCCGCGGAGCCGTTCGTCGAGTTCCAAATCCACGCGCAAAAATGCAGCCCGCAGCGGTTCGTGGCCGTCGCGGGCTACGGGGATGGCGGTCCGTGGTATATACCGACTGCGGCTGCCTATGCCGAGGGCGGCTACGAGCCGGGTGCGTCGTTTGTTAGTCCCGAATCGGAAAAGCTCCTGTCCGACGCCATCGGCAAGCTGCTGTCTGATTAATAGCAAGCAACTTTTCCCTCACCAAACCCTCTCCCGACGGGAGAGGGCAGGGTGGGGGATGTACTGCCTAATCCTTATTAGCCGAGGAGTCTCCCGGCTTTTCATCGATGTAGTAATAGTCCATCCAGCCGATCATCATCTCTTCCCAGGTCTGATCGCCCCAGCGGACCGGCTTGGTGGGGTCGGGGTTGTTCAGGTTGTCGGCGGAGTTGTCGAAGTGGGCCGTGCATTCGATCCGCGTCCCGGCCGGAAGGAACTTCGGCTCCGCCAGTTGGTAGTAGGTCTGCCAAGAAAAGTCGTAGCGGGGGATGGAGAGCAGAATCTCCGTTTTGCCGTCGGGATAGATCGCCCGATACTCGAAGCTCTTGCCCCGCAGGTGCATGTGGGGCATGAAGTTCAAGAGCATGGCGTCCTTGCGGAAGACGGTGGCGCACTCGACGCGGTGGTTCCTTGCCCCGGCCGGTATGACGAACGTGCGATTGAGCGGAGCACGGGTCCGAACGATGTGTTTCGGCGGCTCCTTGGCGAAGATCAGTCCGATGCTGGAACGGTCCACGGTTTCTTCACCGTTGGGCGTGTAGTGCATCTGGAAGATGATCTTGGCGCCCTTGGGAACTTTCTTGGCCAGGCCCGGTTTGTAGATCGTCGGAATGTCGCCGGGGGCGGTGGCGACGAGCAGCCCGCGGCCCAGGCCGTCTTCGGAGCGTGGATCGAAGCGTTCGCCCGGCCCGATGACGTAAGCGATGATGTGATGCACGACCGCTTTCGCCCCAGGTTTGGCCTCGGCAGCCTGCACCCACATATCCCGGTCAAAATTGGTATCCACGATGAAATGCTGGTAAGGCACGCCGCCAGGTGGAGCCTGGGCCGGCACGGTGAACGACTCATTCATACTGATGATCACGTCCGGCGTGCCGATCCGCCAGCCCTCGCCGGCGGGGAACTGACGCGGCGGCGGCCTGTCTTTCTCATCCCCCTTGGGACAGCCCTGAGCGACCCAGGCGGCCAGGAGATCCTTGTCTTCCTGCGACATGCTCCGGTCGTTGGCGAACTTGCCGTAGCGGGGATCGGCATGCCAGGGCGGCATCCGACCGGCCTGCACGATTTCAACCAGCGTATCCGACCAGGCTTTGGCCTTCTCATAGGTCATGAGCGAGAAGGGGCCGATCTGCCCGGGCCGATGGCACTCTTGACAGTGTTGCTGAAGAATGCGGGCGATGTGCCTGGTGTAGGTCACGGTGCCTTCGATCTTGGTCGGCTTCTCGCGGCCGATCAGGCAGCCGACCGCTTCGGTGCGGGAAACACTGACTGGCTTGCCGGCCAGGCTTTCGCGAATCGCCTCGGCCAGGTCGCGGCGGGTCGGAGCCGCCCGCTGGTAGCCGATGCCGAAGTGGTCGTCGATTCGACCCCGGTAAACGATCCGCCGTTCCTTGTCGAGCAAAAACGCTTCCGGCGTCCGCTTGGCCCCGAACAGATCAGCGACCTTGTGATCGAAATCCTTGAGGATCGGGAAAGGGATGCTGTGGGTGCGGGCGTGGGCGGCGACCATGTCTGGCGTGTCTTGCGTGTTGCTGTTGATGCCCAGGAATTGCACCCCTTTGCCGCTGAACTCTTCGTGCAAATGCTTTAACGGGATCATGTACAGGTTGACCAGCGGACATTCGGTGCCCAGAAAGATGACGGCCACGAGCGGCTTGTCGCGGTAATCGGACAACTGCACCCGCTGCCCGTTGATGTCCACCAAGGCGAAGTTGGAGATCGGCGGCGATGGCGATTCGTTGGCGGTCAGCCCCCACGGAGCGATCAGCACTCCGACTGCCAGCAACACAGCGGCGATCCGCTTCATGGATGAAATCTCCCTCTTTCCCTGAATCCTCGGACTTCGCGAGGAAATGATCGGTCTCCGCAAGACACGCCCGGGAAAGTCCTGTCTGTCAGACCCTCCCCCGGCGGACTTACAAACCCGCACGGGGCACGATGGTGACGCACTTCTCCATCTCGCCCCGTTTGATCTTCGCTTTCACCTTCTGCCCCGGCGATACGCCGCCAGCCGCCCGGTAAGCATCCGCGACTGATTCGGTCCAGACGTCGTCAAGTTCCAACAGGCGGTCTCCCGCTTCCAGACCGGCCTCGGCCGCCGGACTTTGCGGCAGGACCTCCCGAATCACCACGCCGCTTTCCTCGTCTTCCGTCGGCTTTTCGAGGCGAAAGCCCCACAGCGTCCGCGGCGACTGCACTTTCTGGATGGGTTTATTGCTGCGGTCGTTCATCATGAGCATGACCATCTGCATCAGGTCCGCTCCGGCGGCGTCGGAGTACTCGACCGGCTCGAACGTGATCGTGCTGGCTTGATAGTCGAAGGTGGTGCGATAGCGGCTGAAGAACGGATAGCCGACGATGCCCTCCAGCGGTCCCAAGGCCCGGGCGGCTGCCCGCAGGGCCGGATGGTCCATGACCATGACGGGCATGTTCTCGACGACCAGATCGCCGAGAGCGAGTGTCTTGGCCGTGCCCATGCCGCGGGCGCCGAACAGGGCCGGCGTCCGGGCCTGGTCCTTCGAGATCACTCCCGCGTCCTGGGCAATGCGATTGCCCAAGAGCGTGACCGGCGAGCCGGTGTCGAAGATGACGCGGTAAGGCCCTTTGCCGTTGACCTTGATCTCGACGGCAATGTGTTTGCTCTTGAGAATCTCCATCGGCACCGTGACTTTGCCGACGGCCTTGGGCGGCTCGACCGCGACCTGCGGATCAGCGGGGGGAAACGGAACCAGCAGCAGCAAGGCACTCAGAAGCGTCATCGGTCACAGCCCCCTTTCCGTCCGGATGGTCTTAGCGTGCTTTTGGCCGCCGCGTTCCACTTCCAGAGCAACTTCTTGCTTGGATGCGTGCTCGGCAGCCAGGCCATGCAAGTCCTTCAGCGAGCCGACATCCTTTTCATGAAACCGGAGAATGCGGTCCCCGCTTCGAAGCCCAGCCTTGTCCGCGGGGCTGCCGGGCAGGACGTGGTCGACGACCACGCCGCCGTCCTTCTCGGCCAACTGGACGCCGAGAAAGCCGCGCTGGATATAGACTGGCTCGGGACGCTTCTGCATGAAAACCTGGAGCAGCCTCATCAGGCCGCCCATCGCGGCCAGTTCATTGGGAGCTTGTCCGCCGTCGAGAATGGGACGAGGCGGAGGCGGCGTCCAGTCCAGCCGCGTCCAGATCATGTGTGGCCTGGTGAGGTCGAGTTCGATGCGGAACTGCGCCAGCACCGTGTAGCCGAGCATGCCGTCCAGCCGGATGCCGGGCAGGCCCATCGCATTCATGCCCGAAACCTGGAACGGGGTCTCGACACGGGCCTTGATCTTCTCCAGCACTGCTCCGCCTTCGATTTCGAGTTTGTCCAGTTCCGCCCAGCCGTCAGGTCCGGCCGTCAGACCATGTTTCTGGGCCGACTCGGTGCTGACGAACAGGGCCGGTGCTCCCGTATCCACGATGAAATGGTATGGCCCCTTACCGTTGATCCGGGCACGAACCAGAATGTGCTTGGTTTCCGTCAACTGGTAAGGAACCCGGTAACTGGGCTGGGCCGGTTTGGCCTCGGCCTCGGCCCCCGGCGGCGGATCGGCTTGCACGGCGGAACCGCCGAGCAGCAAAGCCATCGCCAAGCCGGGCAGAATTGGCAGCCAACTTCGATTCATTCCGTCTCTCCCGAGTCTCAAGGGTGCGGCTCCATTGTAGCGGGGTTTGTTCCAAAGCGTCAAAGAAACCTCCGGGTAAGTTCCGCGAAGGCTTGGGCAGGACGGCAATCTCTTACGGTCGCTCTGACGACAACGCGGGAACAACCGCGATTCGGCCTGGCTTCTCGGAAGTCGCTCCGAGGAAGACGAAGCACATCTCGTCGGTAGTCTGTTCGCCGAAACGGACCGGCTTGGGCGGACGATTGGGGTTGAGCGGATTGCTTTCCGAGTTGTCATACACGGCTTCGACCGTGAAGACGCTGCCTTCGGGAACGTGGATCGGCTCCTGGAAGTAATACGTTTCCTGCCAGTTGTAATCCCAGTCATCAATCTGGATGAGGTTCATCCTTCGGCCGTCGGGGAAGGTCACGTCAGCCCGGATCTTGCGGCCCAGCAGATGCATGTGGGGGGTGATCTGATGGAGCGTCACGGGCTGATTGACGCGGATCGCCCCGCGGACGACGAAGTTGCCGTCTCCCGGCGGAATCCGCAGGAACGGCCCGGGCAGCACGATCGGTTGCAGCCGTTCCCGGACCGGCGTCTTGCTGAAGTACAGTCCGATCCGCAATTGGTCCTTCTCGACCTTGCCGGTGCGGTGGTAATGGACCTGCACGACGATGTCGGAATTCTTCGGCAGGTAATATCCGACGCCCTCGGGCAGAGGACGGATCACGTTGCCCGGCGCCCAGCCGGCCAGGCTGCCGTTGGGCGGGAAAAAGCCGATGCCCATCTGCACCGTGTAGCCGGGACCGTAATCCTGTTCGCTGGCAGACTTGGTCCGCTTCTTTTCGGCCTCTTCTAGGCGGCGACCGCGGCCCAGCGTGTCCACGAAGTTGAGGGTGTGATGCACGACCCGCTTGTTGCCCGGCCGGACCTCGATGGCGGAGACGTACTTGTCTTCGGTCAGGCCCGTGGGCAGGACGAAGACGCGGAACAGGTCCGGGCCGGTAGGCCCGATGGTCATCTCTTCGGGGACCGTCAGAACCAGGTCCGGCTCGCCCAGTTGCCAGCCTTCGGGGAATTTCCGCGGCGGCGGACCATCCTTAGGATCGCCCTCCGGCATCCCCGCGTCCACCCAGCGGGCCAGCGTGGCGATGGCCTCGTCGCTGATGTGCCGTTCGTCGCGGAACCACCCCGAAGGATTGGTCGGCTTCCACGGCGGCATCCTGCGGCTTTGGGTATATGTTCTGATGTCCTCGCCCCACTTGACCGCCTGGCGATAGGTCATGAGCGAAAACGGGCCGACCTCGCCGGGCCGATGGCAGCCCTGGCAGTGCTGCTGCAAGATCGGCAATACGTCGCGGTAGTAGGTGACATCGGATGATTGGGGTTCGCTCCGGGCCGTGCGAACCGGCTCGATGGGGCAGCCGAAGGCTTTGGTCACGGGTACGCTGATCGGCTTGCCGGCCAGCAGCTCGTTGAGGGCTTCCCTGAGGTCCTGCCGGGTGACCTGGGGATTGCGGACGAGTCGGGCGGAGTAGGCGTCGTCGATCCGGCCGCGATAACGGACCTTCCGTTCGGCATCGAGCACAAAGGCCTCGGGATTGACCGTGGGCCGGAGTTTCTGGACGGAGATCTGCTTCGGGTCGAGAAGCAACGGGAAGTTCACTCCAAATTCCCGGGCGTGGGCGGTGACGAGTTTCGGGTCTTCTTCCGGATTGGCATTGATGGCGGCGAAGGCGACCCCCTGCGGTGCGAACTCCTTGGCCATTTCGGCCAGATCAAAGAGGTAGGCGTTCGACATCGGGCACTCGATGGAGACGAAGACCAGGACTGTGGCTTTCTTGCCGCCGTGACTTTGCAGCGACCAGGGCTTGCCGTGGATGTCGGGGAGCGTGAAGTTCTCCACGACCGGCGGTTGGGTCTCGGACGGAACCGCGGGAAGCGAGCGGATGAGGACCAGGGCGATCACCACGGGGAGAATCGCGGCACGACAGGAAAGGAACCGTATCGAAGCCATCATGGCAGACCTCGGAACAGTCACTTCTGGAGCCTGCGATGCCTACGAGGATCAGCATACCGTACCCGCACGAGCTGCTCCAGGTTTCACTCGGCATCGCCCGATCTGCAAGTGTGCCGTAAAATCTGTAGTCGGGAGGGACTGCGAGTTTCTCGGGAGACAGGGCAGCCTGCCCTGCCCCTCCCCTCCCGATCGGTGGAGATGCCAAGGGTCTTCAGGTCAGGGTGGTTATGGCCACGAAGCGGGATTATTACGAAGTTCTTGAACTGAGCCGCGACGCCGATCCGGACCAGATCAAATCGGCTTATGTGCGTCTGGCCCGCAAGTACCATCCCGACTTCAATCCTGGCGATGAGAACGCCGAGGCCCGCTTCAAGGAAGTGACCGAAGCCTACGAGGTGCTCAGCGACCCGGAGAAACGGGCGCGCTACGACCGCTACGGGCACGCCGGTCTGGAAGGCAACGGACCAGGCGGCTTCCGCGGACCGACTGTCGATCCGTTCGACCTGTTCGCCCAGATGTTCGGCATGAGGGGCTTCGGCCGGCGCGGTCCGCAGGCCGGGCAGGATATTCTCGTCGAGGTCGAACTGGACCTGATCGAAGCGGCGACGGGGGTGACGCGAACCGTGGAAGTGGAACGGGCGGAGCGCTGCGGCGAATGCTCCGGCAGCGGCATCCGTCCGGGATCACGGCCCGTGACCTGTCCTCGATGCCGGGGCATGGGCGTCTTTATCCAGCAGGCCGGTTTCATCCAGATGCAGACCACTTGCCGGACCTGCGACGGCAAGGGCACGGTCATCCGCGATCCCTGCGAACGCTGCCACGGTTCGGGCATGGTCGAGGTGCGGAGGCGGATCGAGGTGCAGATTCCCGCCGGCGTCGATACGGGAACCCGCGTCCGCGTCCGCGGAGAAGGCGATGCCGGGGAAGCTGGCGCGCCGCGCGGCGATCTGTTCGTGCAAGTCCGAATCCGGGAACATCCGCTTTTCCAGCGCGAAGGGTCGCATCTCATCTGCACCGTGCCGGTCAGCTTCACGCAGGCCGCTTTGGGGGCCGAGATCGAGGTTCCGACCCTGCAAGGCCGGGAGAAAATCACTCTGCCGCGGGGAACGCAATACGGCCAGCAGATCCCCTTGCGGGGCAAAGGGATGCCCGACCTCCGCGGACGGGGACACGGCGACCTCATTGTGCAGATCGTCATCGAAGTCCCCCGCAAACTGACCAAACGGCAGGAGGAACTGCTGCGGGAACTGGCGCAGATCGAACAGAAAAACGTCACCCCGCAGCAGAAGACCTTTCTGGAGCTCCTGAAAGACTGGTGGGGTAAAGGCTCGGACACTCCCAGGACGTAAGGGAACCGCAGGCCTTCGACCCGGAAGCCGCGGCGCGAGTCTGAACGCGAAAGGGCGACGGATGGCAGCCAGTCAATTCGATGTGCTCGTCATCGGCGGCGGGTGTGCGGGTCTGAGTGCGAGCATCGGACTGGCCAAAGCCGGATTTCGTGTCGCCGTCGTCGAAGCCGCTCCGTTTCCCGGGGCCGAGAACTGGTCCGGCTGCGTCTATTTCGCCGAGAATCTCGCTCATCCATCGCTGCTGGGTCCGCAAGCGGTCGAGGAGCTGGCCTGGGAACGCCGCCTGGTCGAACGCGGCTTCTTCGTCTCCGACGGCTACAGTCTGTTCGGGATGCGGTATCGGGATCCCGAAGCCTTTCGGCATTGCTACACGGTCCTGCGGCCGATCTTCGATCACCATCTTGCGCATCTGGCCGTGCAGCATGGCGTCGTCGTGCTCAACAACACCACGGCGGAAAGTCTGATCCGCGACGGTGAGCGGGTCATCGGCGCGGCGACGCAACGCGGACCGCTGTACGCCGACCTGACCTTCCTTGCCGAGGGGGATGCTTCCCATCTAGTGACGCGCGAAGGGTTGGAGCGCCAGATCTCAGCCGACGGCAAACCGACGTTCTTGCATGGAATCAAGCAAGTCATCGAACTGCCAGAGGGTGCGGTTGAGGCCAATTTCGGCCTCGGTCCGGAGGAAGGAGCCGCCTATGAGATCGTGTTGCGCAACGGCACGCTCAAGGGTCGGCCGTTGCATCTCAACATGGGGGGCTTCATCTACACCAATCGTCAAAGCCTCTCCATTGGCTTGGTCCTGCCCGCCGACCATCTGGCCCGCCATTTCGAGGGTGATCCGAATCTGTTGTTGGAATGGTTTGAAAGCCTGTCCGAGGTGCAGCGTTGGTGCCGCGGGGGACGGCGAGGCGTCTACGGAGCGAAGCTGATCCGGGGCGGCGGAGCCAAGGACATCCCGATTCTGATCGGCGACGGGCTGGCGGTGGGCGGAGCAGCGACGGCCCTCGGCACTGACTTCCCCTACCCAAACTACACCGGCCCGGCGACGCGGATGGGGCTGCTCCTCGTGGAAGCGGCCAAGGCCATCCGGGCCGAAGGGGGCAGCTTCAGCGAAGCGGACCTGCGACGGCACTATCTGGAGCCGCTTCAGCAAACCCGCGCGTGGAAGGACGTGGAGTTTCTCCGCCGCTGGCCCAGTTACGTCGAAAGGACCCAGTGGTTCTTCGACGGCAACGTGGATCTGTGCCTGAAGACGGCCTACGTCTGGACGCGGACGCGGCGGTGGAATCGCAGTCGGCTGCTCGACTTCGTTCGCCTTCTGGTCGAGCAGTTGGGTCCGCAGCGCTGGCTGTCCTGGCGTGACGACTGGAAAGCTCTGCGGAAAGCACTGCGTCTGAAGCAGATCACCGGCCGCCCAGCTGTCGGGCGCTTGTTGCTTCATGGCTGGCTCAATGCTTTCCGCGACCTGGCCGGCTTGCCGCGGGTCGGCGTTCCCTCGGCTGGGGAGATTCGGTTCTCGTTCAGCGTTGCAGGCAATGAAATCCCCCAGGAGGCCGTTCCCTGGCTGGTTCGCCGCTGGGCACGGCGATTTCTGCCGGTCCTGGCCGCCTCGGCCCGCCGCATCTACGCCAACGACGACGAACCGCTCGAAAGCAAGCTCCGCGAGGCCTTCGCACTGTTGTTCCGCCAAGTCAACCTGCTTGACTGCCTGATCGGATGCTTCGCCGGAGCGGGAATCGCCCTGTTCGCCTTGCTTGTGACGCTTCTGCGGTTTGTTCAGGCTCGGCTGGGCGTCTCTACGAGTCCGACCAGGCATGGCCACCTCGGCGAGTATGAGACGGCCAGTCGAAGCATTGGCGATCTGACGGTACGGCGGGAATCGGCTGCGGCGAGTTGGGAAGGCCGCCTGGGCGAACTGCATTACGAAGCTCCGGCCCGCTCGCACATTCACGTCCACTGGCCGACGCGGCTCGACAAACGCTTCGAGATCGTGCAGGACGGCCTGTGGCACGTCTGCCCGGCTCATGTGTACGAAGCCCGCCCGGGACCGCAGAACCAGCTTCAGATCATCGTCAACCACGAGAACTGCATCAAATGCGAAACCTGCTGGCGGACCACGGACGCGGTGGACTGGGGCCGCGACGGCCGACATCGCTTCATCTATCCGGTCACATCGCCCGCTTCCGCACGGGTCCAGGAGGCCGCCTGTCGAGCCGCTGCGGCGTCGTCTCCGGCTCCCAGACAGACGAATAGCCGGGCGACCCTCCCGGAAAACGGCTTCCCCGGCCGAATGGGAGGACTGATCGACACCCTGGACCGGCAACTCGACGCCCTGGCCAAGGCCCTGGGTGAGGAGCCGCGCACTGTCGATGCCGCTCGGGCCGACTACTTGCTCCGGCTGGGACATTATGCCGAGCAAGTCGCCGCGGACTTGGCAGCACGATTCGCCAGCGCTGTGTCCGACTCACCCGAGCCCCTGTCGAAGCTGGTCCGCGATGCGGCGGCGCGAACCGGACGGGTGACACAGTGGCTGAGGAACCGGCGTTTCGCCTGGGCGGTTGCTGAAGCCAGACAACTTCGCCAGCACCATTTGGCCGGCCTGCGGCAGGTGCTCGGAACCGCCAACGAAACCGGCGAGCTGACCCAGCCCGCTGACACGGCATTAGCCAATCAACGGGCCGAAATAGGCCAGAGCCTGGACGAAATCCTACCGTCTGCCGTCTGGCGACATCTCGAACCGGAAGGCACCCGGCACGAGGGCGTCACGCCGAGGCTGGCTCCGCATCAAGAGCAAGCGCTGCTCGCGTTAGCCGCTTCGGTTCCCAGGTCTGGTCCGACGGAACAGGCGCTGCATCCTGTCCGTCGCAAGGCCCTGTTGGCCGAGTTGGCGGCGCGTGATCCGTCACTGGCCTTTCGGGTTTCGATCCATCTTCTGGCCCGCGACTTGACCGGCATCGAAGCCGCTTCCCAATGGCTTGCCTTGGGAGTCATGCAGACGGACGCTTTCGGGGATAACACGGCCTGGTTCGTTCCCCGGGCGGACCGGACCTTTGTACTCATCGAAGATCGGCTGGTTGAAGTGCCTGCTGACGAGTCGAAGGTTCGGTGCGAGCCTCTGGCTCCCCTCGGCTTGCGGGGAGCCGGATTGCAGAAGATCGCTCTGGGGTCCCTGTCGCTGCTTCCGGGAACGCCAAGCCCTCTACGCTCCCCGCAAAGCTGGTGGAAAGTGCTCACGTCGGCGGACCTGACAGCCATCGCCCACGGCATGGCTGACACGCTGCTTGAGCGGGCCGCGGAACATGCTGCGACGCGCGTTCAGTTTCCAGGACTTTACAGCGACGACGAGGCCCGAGACACCATCGCCAAGTTCGGCGCGGTCAAAAAGCTGCTGGCGCAAATGGCGTGTCGTCAGCGGCTCCTCGCGCTTTTCGACGAAATCTTTCCGCAACAGCTCGACTCTTCTGGCGTCCGTCAGGCAGTGCTGCTTAAAGCCCTGGCGGCGGAACTGCTCGGCACGGCTCCTGGCAGCGTGGCCTACAATGCCGGGCAGATTTTCGGGGGAACGGGCTACTCCGAGGATGACATCCTGGCCAAGTTCTACCGCGACGCAGCGGCGTTCCGTTATCTGGGACCGGCCAATCCGGCGGTCTGGCGAGGCCACGCCGAGACGCTTTTGGCCAGCGGCAATTTGTCCGAATGGGACGACGAAGCGTCCCTTTTTGATCAGATCGCTCAGCGCAAGGCCCTCCTGCCCGAACTGGAGCAGCTGCGTCTGTGTCGCAACCGCGTCCGATCGTGTCTGGCCGAACTTCGTTCCCGTTCCCACCACATTCGTGACTGCCAGACTTTGTTTGCCCTGGCGCGTCTCGAGGCCGCCCTCCTGGCCGCCAAGGCCTTTCTCCTCGATCTGCACCGCCGACTCGAACGGGCCGAAACAGTGGAGACCGACGCAGCCCTTCTGCAATGTTGGGTGGATGAAGTCGCGGCCCAAGTTCTTCAGGTCGAACAGCGGATTCGCAAGCCGCTGACAGCAGCGGTTTCCTTCGTCGCAGAGAATCAGAGCCCAGCGGACACTCCCACCACGCGCGAGTATGAATTGCTGCTCGCCACGCCGTTGCCCTATGACACGGGCGATTATCTGGTGAAACCAGCGGATTTCACGGTGCCGCGGCTGACGCCGGAAATGGCATCCTGCGACGTCGGTTTGCGAGAGCTTGACCAGCGCTATCGGGAACTGTTCCGCGGCCAGTTCGGTCAGCCAAGGGATGGAAAACCCTACGAAAGATGGCTCGAAGATCGGCACTGCCCAGCCAAGGAAGACCTCGACTTCCTGCGGCAGCACGGCTGTTTCCGATTCCTGATCCCCAAGGAACTCGGCGGCGAAGGGCTGCGCAAGGCGGACTATTACTTGATGGTGCAGAACGCCCAGCGGGAAGCCGACGTCGCCACCGCCTTGACGATCCAGGTGAATGCCAGCCTCGGCACCACGCCGATCTTCCTGGCCCGGTTCAAGGACATCCCCAAGGCGAAAAAAGAGCTGGCCGCGTTCGTCGCCGATCACGATCTGCATCATCGGGTCGAAGCCGACCTGCAAAAGCTCTCGGTTTGCGCCACCTTGCCGGAGGTGCGTCGGGGCGTCGAGGCGCTGCGGGAGGTGGTCGAGAAACGGATCCTCGGTGTGACCGCGGCTCGGGTCGTGTGCCACCGCTTTGTCACGGCTTGGAACAATCTCGCCTGGGCTTTGCGGGAACACGATCGGTCTGGCTGCCGGGTCGAACTGCGCCATGCCGAGGAGGGCTGGCATCACGCCTGCGCCGTCGCTCCGGATCTGCTGGCCGAAATGGACCGCCGGGCCGAGGCCTGCGACCTTTACCTGCGTCTCATCGCTTCGGGACAGATCTCCGCCTTCGCTCTGACCGAACCCAGCGCCGGTTCGGACACCGCCCGCCTCGCCAGTCGGGCCGTGCTCCATTCCGTGCCGATCGAAAGCGACCCGGATGGCGTCCTCCAGTTTGTTCCGCATGGCTTCCGCGAGCCGCGGGTCCTGCTCGACTCCCGACGGGTCGAAGTGCGCAGCGACGGTCTGTACTACCGCTGGTCCGACAAAGCCCCAGCCAGCCGTATCGAGTTCGACGAGTACGACTACGACACCGACAATCCGAAGTGCCGCCGCTACTACCTGCACGGCTCCCGCAAGGTGTACTTCAGCGACATCGGCCAGATTCGGGAGCGAGGCGGCAAGCTCTGGTACGACTATTGGGAAATCAACGGCAGCAAGATGTGGATCACCAACGGCCGCGTCATGGGCGTGGTGGCGCTCTACGCCCGGACCGAGGAGGGCGTCACCGGCTTCCTCGTAGATCGGCATGCCGAGGGGCTGATCGTCGGCAAGGACGAACGCAAGCTGGGCCAGTGTGGCAGTCCGACCAACGAGTTGTCGCTGATCTCCCTCCGAGTGCCAAGGGAAAACGTCCTGGGTCTGGAAGGCCGCGGACAGGTCAACGCTCTGGAAACGCTCAACCTCGGACGGGCCGGCATCGCCATGAGTTCGCTGGCCAGCCTCCAGACCGTCGTCAAGGCGTGTCAGGACTTGCACCCACCCAGCGAAACCAGCGACGCCGATCCGGTTCGGCCGCTGGCGGTGAATCAGTATCTCGCTGAGGCGCTGGCCTTCGATCTGGTCGGACGACTCGAGCATCCGCACACCCGCTCGCTGCGGATCGAGGCCTCCATCGCCAAGTTCCTGGTCACGGAACTCCTGCACGAAACGATCGAACTGGCCGAGGACCTGCACGGTCTGCCGGGACAGACCCAGGCGTTCGTGATCGAGAAGCGGAAACGCGATGCACGAGTCCTCAACATCTACGAAGGCACCAACGAGATCCAGCGGTCCTTGATCTGGACGCACTTGGTCCAGGAGGTGCTGCCGCGCTGGAAGGAGGACACCACCAGCGCCGCCGGGCAACCGGATGCCTTTCGGTCTCAGATCACCGAATACCTCGGTCTGCGGGGAGCGTTCCGCAAGCGGTTGGCGGCAGTGGTCGGCCAGTTCGGAGCCAATGTCGTCCACAACCCGAGCTTCCAGGCCAGTTGTTTCGAACTGGCCGAGGCTGCGGCATGGCTCAAGGCGATGGAATGCGTTCTGGGACGGTGGATCTGGCAGCAACGCTTCCGGATCGGCGACACCTCCTGCGCCGCCGAAGCCTTGGAACGCTGCCGACGGGAGACCGCGGCCCGCCTGTTCCATTTCGATCTGGAGCTGGAGCGACATAACAAAGGCCAGTATGCCCCGGCTGTGCGGGCGGCGAGCCTGGTTCTGCATCGCATCCAGCCAGGCGAAGCGGTCCCGGAAGCGAACGTGTCAGCCCAGGTCTCCCGCCCGCTCGCGGTGCTCGTGGTGCTGGAGTTCGAGCCGGTGACATCGTCGCGGCCAGTCATCCTTCAGGGGCAGCTCCTGACGGCGACCTGGCGGATGACAGCGGCTTCGCGTTCGGCTCTGGAATGTGCCCTGCGTATTCGGGACGCCGCTCCGGCGTGGGTGAAACTGCACATTGCCGCGGTTGGCGGTCCGGACCTGGCCCTGCAACTGCGGGAGGCATTGGCTTACGGAGCGGAGTCAGCGACCCTCCTCGTCGCTTCGGATCTGGAATCAGAAACCTCAAGGTCTTCGCTCGCCTTGGCGTCACCTTATGAAGCGGCAGCGGCCCTGGTCCGCCATTTCCAAGCCGTTCACCGCCGTTTCGATGTGCTTGTTGCTCCCCAGGGCGACGGCCGCTCAGAGGATGGACTGCTGGGCCTGCATCTGGCGGGCCGACTCGGCTGCGAATCAGTGACGTGGACGGCACAAGTCCAGATTCAACACGATGCCACGGCTTCGGAGATTCGCCTGAGCGAACCGAAGCGATTGCGGCGGGAAACTCTGCCCATCGTTGTCCAGGTTCCCGCCGGGGTTGCTCTGCGCGAGTTCACGACCGACGGATATCTCGCCGGTCTGGATACACGGCTTGACATCGTGCCCTGGCCGCAAGCCGTTCCCGTCTCCGAAGGTGCATGGGTCGTCGAAGGCCTTGTTGAGCGTGGCGGCGAAGAACTGACGTCGGCCAAGAGCGTGTTGGACGTGGACAAAGCAGCCGATCTGCTCCGGGAGCAGTTGGGCATCGGTGGCGAGGCGCCAGAGCCTGACCTGGTTTCCCTCGGGAAGATCGAGCCGGTTTCCGAACCGAGTCTGCTCCGCGATGCCCGTACTGTGACGGTTCTTGCGACCGACTCGCAGGGCCGGTTAGCCGAAGGTGCCCGGGCCGTTCTCAGCGCCGATCGGCAAGCCGGGGTCTTGATCCTGGCTCCGCCAGATTCGCTGGCACAACAAGCCGCGGCTGGACAGGCCATGCGTCTGGGGGCGTCTCGGATCGTGCTTCTTGAAGTTCCCAAGGAAGCCCTGCTCGTCCCGGCCTGGAAGCAGCGCATCGTGAAGGAGGCCTGGACCGCCGCCGGACTCCGACCGGAAATCGTGTTGGGCGAAAGCTGGCTGGAGCCGCTCTGGCCGCGGCTGGCGTGTCGTCTCGACAACAGCGGGTACGTCGTCCTCCGGGTTTCCCGGCTTCGGCGAACCTCCGACGGGTTGGTTGCCGTGACCCGACGCGCCAAATTGGCGGTCGAACGGAGACTCTTTCCGGAATCAGGCCGGACTGCCTGGATGGCGCTTTTGCCCGAGGCTGAGACCGAATCTCCGCCGGCACCGCCGGGGAGCGTCGAGGTACAGCGTTGGGTTGCGGCCACGACGACCCTGTTCACCAAGGAAACCGTGGCTGACATGCTGGCCCGGGTCCGAGAGGAAATCGGCACGCCGCAGTTGAAGGACGCCGATTTCATCATCGACGTCGGCTTCGGCATCGGCAGCCGTGACGGCTACGAAGCAGTCATCGTGCCGCTGGAGCGGGCCTTGCGGTCGCTGGGCGTGACGCAGATCGCCGTGGGCGGTTCCCGCAAGGTCACGGAGGAGCTTCGGCTGCTGCCGGTGGATCGGCAGATCGGGCAGTCCGGCGTCAGCGTGCGGCCTCGGATTCTGCTGGCTGTCGGCATCAGCGGCGCACCGCAGCACCTTAGTTACATCGATCCCCGCGCCACCATCATCGCCTTCAACCGCGATCCCGAGGCGCCGATCATGACCCTGAACCGGCGTCAGGCCCGGCCCCGGGTCTTCGGGGTGGTGGGCGACCTTTTTGAAACGGTGCCCGCCTTCATCGCCGCGCTCAAGCCGGTTCTTCCGCCGGAGTCCCGGTCGGACCCGATCTCACGTCCCGAGGATGGGGTGCTCTCACGGAATCCGGTTCCTGCTCCATGAGACGGACCTTGATCGCGTCGGGGATGCTGATCGCTTGCATGCCTTCCGGGCTGACAAGACAACAACAGGTGGTCAGCGAGCCGCGGGCGATCACCTCGCCGTTCTTGTGGAATTCGATGGCGTAGCTGAGCGACTTGTCGCCGATGCGGCTCAGCGTCACCTCGATCTCCACCACTTCTTCGAACCGGAGCGGCTTGAAGAAATCGCACTGGGCGGAGACACGGGGAAACCCGAGGCGTTTGCCTTCGTGGACCATGACCACCGACAAGCCCCGCGACCGCAGGAACTCGTGTTCCGCTTCTTCCATGAAGGCGAAAAACCGGGCGAAGTGCATGATGCCGGCCATGTCGGTGTCGGCGAATTCGACCCGTCGGCTGGTTCGGAAGCGTGTTGGCATGACAGCGGTCTCCGCGAACAAAGCCTGCCCTCCGCTCCCCCCTGCTCCGTGTCACCAGGAAGACGTCCAGATCACGGAAAAGCAGGCGGACGTCGGTCCCCCGCTGGGTTTCCGGTTACGATATGCAAAGCGAACGGAAAGGCCGTTTGGAAGTTCCCGTCCGCTCCCTCATGCCTGAGGCAAGTCGAGTCCGCCGGCGGCTTGCATCACGTCCGTGGGCGAATTAGGCTAACCACTGAAGGTTGTCCCGTCCCAACGTCAACGAGCCGACAGCCATGAGTACGACCACGGAAGAGGTTGCCGCCCTTCAGGAAAAAGTCCGCTATCTGGAGGGCTTGGTGGAGTCCTACGAACAGACCTTGCTCGATCAGGCCAACCGGCTCGAACTGGCGATGCAGGAGTTGAAGCAGCAGACGAGCATCCTTCAGTCGGTGCTCAACAGCATCGGCGACGGGGTGGCGGTTATCAACAAGGATGGCCGGTTCCTGCTCAACAATCCGGCCTCCGTCCGGATTCTTGGGATCAATGTCGGAGAAGACAATTATCAGAACTGGAGCGAGAACTACGAGTCGTACCGGGCAGACGGCCAGCCCTACGACCCCAGCGAGCTTCCGCTGGCGCGGGCCATCCGGGGCGAAGAGGTGGACGAAGCCGAGGAATTCATGCGGTATTGGCGGCGGCCGGAGGGCGTGTGGCTGAGCGTGACCGCTCGGCCCTTGCGGGACGAGAAAGGGCAGGTGCAGGGTGGCGTGGCGGTGTTCCGCGACATCACCCGCCGCAAGCGGACGGAACGGCATCTGGCCGCCCAGTACGCCGTCGTCCGCGTCCTGGCCGAGGCATCCACCCTCGATCAGGCTGCTCAGGGACTGGTCCGGGCGGCTTGCGAAAGTCTCGGCCTCCAGTTCGGGACGATGTGGGAAGTCCGTCAAGGCAAACTGCACTGCCTGGCCGTGTGGCCGGAACACGGCGAGAGCGCGGAACTCGCCCGACTCAGCCGGGAAGTTCTGGAGCCGACCGGGCGCGAACTGCCCGTCCAGGTCTGGAAGTCCGGTCGGCCGCTGTGGATCAGTGATTTGTTGGACGAAGACGGCTCGCCGCGGGCCAAGGCGGCCTGGGACGCCAGGATGCGCACTGCCTTCGCTGTTCCCATCGTTTCCCGCACCGCCGTCACCGGCATCCTGGAGTTCTACAGCGACCAGTCCCGAGCCTGCGAACCGGATTTGATCCAGCTTCTCGGCTCCTTGAGCAGCCTGATCGGCCAGTTTTGCGAACGCAAACACGCCGAAGAGGCCCTCCGGGATTCCGAAGCGCTGTTCCATTCGCTCGTCGAAACCTTGCCCCTGAATATCCTCCGTAAGGACCTGGAGGGACGCTTCATCTTCGCGAACCAGATGTTCTGCAAGAACCTGGGCAAACCCCTGGAAGAGATTCTGGGCCGGACCGATTACGACTTCTTTCCCGCCGACCTGGCCGACAAGTACCGGGCCGACGACCGCAAGGTCCTTACCACCCAGCAGGTCTTCGAGGACGTCGAGGCCCACGTCACGCCTGCCGGCGACAAGCTCTACGTCCATGTGTTGAAGGCTCCGGTGTGGGACGCGGCCGGCAAGGTGATCGGCGTGCAGGTGATCTTCTGGGATGAGACGGCCCGCAAGGTCGCCGAGGAAAAGTTGCAGCAAACCTTGGCGGAACTGGCCCGCTCCAATCGGGAACTGGAGTTGTTCGCCTACGTCGCCTCGCACGATCTCCAGGAACCGTTGCGGATGGTCGCCAGCTACTGTCAATTGCTCCAGAAGCGTTACAAGGACAAGCTCGACGACGACGCCAACGAGTTCATCTCCTACGCCGTGGACGGGGCCTTGCGGATGCAGACGCTCATCAACGATCTGCTGGCCTACTCGCGGGTGGGAACCCGGGGCAAACCGCTGGTGCCCACGTCGAGCGAGGCGGCGTTGCTCAAGGCCATGAACAACCTCAAGCTGGCCATCGAAGAGAGCGGGGCCAGCATCACCTACGACCCCCTGCCGCGGGTGGTCGGCGACACCGTGCAGCTGACGCAGTTGTTCCAGAACCTGCTCGGCAACGCTCTGAAGTTCCGCGGCCAGGATGCGCCCCGCATCCACGTCGGGGCGCAGCGGCAGGGCAACTTCTGGAAAATCTGGGTCCAGGACAACGGCATCGGCATCGACCCCGCCGATTTCGACCGCATCTTCATCATCTTTCAACGCCTGCATCCGCGCGACGAGTATCCCGGAACCGGCATCGGCCTGGCCATCTGCAAGAAGATCGTGGAACGGCACGGTGGCCGGATCTGGGTCGAGTCGGCCAAGGGGCAGGGAGCCAGGTTCTGTTTCACCTTGCCGGCCGCGGAGGGGACCGAAGCATGAGCAGCATCACCCGACCCGTGGAGATCCTTCTGGTTGAAGACAACCCCGGCGATGTCCGCCTGGCGGTCGAGGCTTTGCGGGAAGGCAAAGTCCACGTCAACATGAGTGTAGTTTTCGACGGCGTCGAAGCGATGGAGTTCTTGCGTCGCCAAGGCCCCTTCGCCCACGCTCCCCGGCCCGATCTGATCCTGCTCGATCTCAACATGCCCCGCAAGGACGGTCGGGAAGTCCTTGCCGAATTGAAGGCCGACGACGACCTCAAACGCATCCCCGTCGTCGTCCTGACCACTTCCAAGGCCGAAGAGGACATTCTCAAAAGCTATAATTTGAATGCTAACTGCTACATCACCAAGCCGGTGGACCTGCAACAGTTCATCCACGTAGTCCGGTCCGTTCAGGAATTCTGGCTGACTGTGGTGAAGCTGCCCCCGGAATGACCAGCGGAGAATACCGCGTGGAGTCGGAGAGCGAAACGCTGTTCGAGGTCCTTCTCGTCGAGGACAACCCGGCCGACGCCCGGCTGACGCGGGAGGCCTTTGCCGAGACTCGGTACGGCAGCCGCTTGAGCGTGGTCAGCGACGGCTACGAAGCCTTGCGCTTCCTGCGGCGCATCGAACCGTATGCCCTCGCCCCCCGGCCCGATCTGATCCTGCTCGATCTCAACATGCCACGGCTCGACGGCTGCGGACTGCTCGCCCAGATCAAGCGGGATGAAGACCTCAAGCGCATTCCGGTCATCATGCTGACCACCTCCGCGGCCGATAGCGACGTGCTGCGCTGCTACAATTTGCACGTCAACTCCTATGTGCCCAAACCGCCCGATCTGGAACGGTTCTTGGAGGTGGTCGCCAAGCTCAAGTACTTCTGGTTCGAGGTGGTCCGCTTGCCGCCCAAATGACCCGGGACTGGGACTTCGCCCACACCCTGCCGGGGCACGTTGACAGTTCCGCCCCGACTTGCCATGCTGAAGCGCAAGCGGGCAAAGATGAAGCAGGAAGCATGAACGAAAAGCCGATCCGAGTTCTGCTCATCGAAGACAATCCCGGCGACGCCCACCTCATCCGTATCCTTCTGGAAGAGGTGGAGAACGCCGCCTTCGAGATGGAGCGCGCCGACCGGCTCAGCGGCGGGCTGGAACGGCTGACGCGGGGCAACATCGACGTGATCCTGCTCGACCTGAGCCTACCCGAAAGCCAGGGGCTGCCCACGCTGCTCAAGACCAAGGAAAAAGCCCCGAACCTGCCGATTATCGTGTTCACGGGTCTGGACGACGAGAGCATCGCCGTCCAGGCGGTGCATGAAGGTGCCCAGGATTACCTGGTCAAGGGCCATGTCACCAGTGCCGACCTGAGCCGGGCCATCCGCTACGCCATCGAACGTAAGCAGACCGAGCTGGCCCTGCAACGGGCCACCGAAGCCGCTCAGGCCGCCAGCCGGGCCAAGAGCGAATTCCTGGCCCGCATGAGCCACGAAATCCGCACGCCGATGAACGGCATCATCGGCATGACCGAACTGGTCCTCACTACCGAACTGACCAGCGAGCAACGCGAATACCTGGAAATCGTCAAGAACTCGGCCGAGGCCCTCCTGGCCGTCATCAACGACATTCTGGACTTTTCCAAAATCGAGGTCGGCAGGCTGGAACTGGAAGCCATCCCGTTCAGCCTCCGCCGCTGCCTGGAAGACGCCATCAGCACGCTGGCTCTGCGTGCTCACCAGGCCGGTCTGGAACTGGCCTGCCACGTCGCCCCGGACGTGCCCGACGCCCTTCGCGGCGATCCTTTGCGGCTCCGGCAGGTGATCGTGAATCTGGTGGGCAATGCCATCAAGTTCACCGAGAAGGGCGAAGTCATCGTCCAGGTCGAAATGGGCGAGGCGAATGAGGCTGACCCGGACCGGCCCTTGACGCTGCATTTCGCCGTCCGCGACACCGGCATCGGCATCCCGCCCGAGAAGCAGCAAGTGATCTTCGAGGCCTTCGCTCAGGCCGACACGTCCACGACCCGTCGTCACGGCGGCACCGGCCTCGGGCTGACGATCTCGCTGAAGCTCATCGAACTGATGGGCGGCCGCATCTGGGTCGAAAGCGAGGTCGGTCGAGGCAGCACGTTCCATTTCACGGCCCGCTTCGCACCCGAACCGTCGGCCGACGTTCCGATCATCGCCCCGCGGGTGCCGGAACTGGAAGGGCTGCGGGTTCTTGTCGTGGACGACAACGCCAATAATCGCCGCATCCTCTCTGAATTGCTGACCAGCTGGGGGATGAAGCCGACCTCGGTCGAGGACGGCCCGCTGGCCCTGGAAGCCCTGACCTCGGCCGCGGAAGCGGGGGAACCGTATCCGCTGGTGCTCATCGACGCCAACATGCCCGGCATGGACGGCTTCACGCTGGCGACGCGGATTGAACGGGACGCCAATCTCGCCGGGGCGACGGTCATGATGCTCACGTCCAGCGAACAGCCGGGCGATGCCAAACGCTGCCGCGAACTGGGCGTTGCCGCCTACCTGACCAAGCCGGTTCGGCAGGCTGAACTACGCCGGGCCATGCTGGAAGCGATGAGTCGGTCGGGGTCTGAACGTCCCAAGCAGGCATGTTTTGGCCGACCCCCGGAAACCGCCCTGCCCCGACCGCGGCGGATTCTGCTGGCCGAGGACAGCCCGGTCAACCAGAAGCTGGCCATCGCCTTGCTGCAAAAGCGGGGACATCAGGTCCGCGTCGCCCGCACCGGCCGGGAAGCCCTGGACCTGCTCGACCAGGAACCGTTCGACCTCGTGCTCATGGATGTGCAGATGCCGGAAATGGACGGGCTTGAAGCCACCGCCGTCATCCGCCGCCGCGAAGCGGTTCACGGAGGGCACATCCCGATTATCGCCCTGACCGCCCATGCCATGAAGGGCGACCGGGAACGCTGCCTCGAAGCCGGCATGGATGCGTACCTGGCCAAGCCGATCCGCGCCCAGGAACTGTACGACTTGATCGAGAGCATTCCGCCCTCGCTTCCCGCAAGCCACGTTCCGCCTGAAAGCGACAAGCGAAGCCCGGTGGTGCAGCCGGTTGCCGACGCGGAGAGCCAGGCAAAGGTAGGATCGCTGCCCGGGTTAGCGAAACACTGCCACTGGCAGACGGGGCTGCGCCGCGTCGGCGGCGACGAGGCCCTGCTGCGGGAGATTGCCGGGCTGCTGCTCGACGAGTGTCCGCGGCTTCTGAGCGAGATCCGTGCCGGAATCGCGGCCAACGATCCGGGCCGGGTCCGGTTAGCCGCCCACACCCTCAAAGGCTCCCTGGACCACGTCGGAGCCGATCAGGCCCGCAGCCTGGCCGAGCAACTCGAACATCTGGGCCGCCAGCGCAATCTCCTGTGTTCGCCCGAAATCTGCTCGACCCTGGAAAAGGAATGGGAAGCACTGCGACCGGAACTGGCCGCTTACGCTTCCCGAGCCGATGTCCCAGCCCAGAATGCTTGACCGCCGCCGTCTGTGAAGCCAAGATGAGAATGGCCCGAGGAGATCAAGCCCATGCCCACGGTTCTGGTTGTCGATGACAGCGCCGTCGATCGCAAGATCGCCGGCAGTCACTTGGAGAAGCTCGAAGGCGTCCGCGTCCTGACGGCGGACGCCGGCAATGAAGCGCTGGAAATGATCCAGCAGCACTCGCCCGACGTGGTCGTCACCGACCTCCAGATGGGCGAGATGGACGGGCTGCAACTGGTCACGGAGATCCGCAAGAAGTATCCGCACATTCCGGTCATTCTGATGACGGCCCACGGCAGCGAGGAAATCGCCGTCGCCGCTCTGCAACGCGGAGCCGCCAGCTATGTGCCCAAACGCAACCTCGCTCAGGACCTCTGCGATACCGTGGAGAACGTCCTGAACATCGCCCAGGTGCGGCGGCAACGACAACGGCTCCTCGATTGCTGGGTGCAGTCCGAGACGCAATACCTGCTGGAAAACGACCTCACGCTCATTCCTCCGCTCATCGCCCATCTTCAGGAGAAACTGGGCCAGATCGGCCTGTGCGACGAAACCGGCATGATTCGCGTCGCCGTCGCCCTGCACGAAGCGATGGTCAACGCCATCGTCCACGGCAACCTGGAAATCCAGACCCCGCCGGGTGGATTTGATGAGAAAACGCTGCGGCATCTGGTGGCCCAGCGTCGGCAGATGGAGCCGTACAGGGATCGCCGCATCACGGTGATTGTCGAAGAATCGCGCTCGGAAGCCGCCTATGTGATCCAGGACGAAGGCCCCGGCTTCGATCCCCATGCCGTGCCCGAGCCGTCCGCCGACAATCTCGAACGCACCGCCGGCCGGGGCCTGATGCTCATCCGCACCTTCATGGACGAGGTCTTTCACAACGAAGCCGGCAACCAGATCACCATGATCAAGCGCCGGGACCTGTGACTCGTCCAAAGGCAGCGCGGTCGAGCCTCTTGATTAGGTCTTTGTGGGCACCTCGAAGCCCTTGCGATACTCTCGACTGAGCAGTTGATCGGCCTCGGGATCGCTGAGGAACTTCTCCTGCGAGGGATCAATGCGCAGCTTGCGGCCGACCCGCAGGGGCAAGTTTTCGATGTCCACTTTATTGTCTTCGAGGTGGGCGAGCATCCGTTCCAGCGACTCCTTGCCCTCGACGACCTCACGATTCCGGGCGGCCGCTGGGTTGACGGTGCCGAGCCGATAGCTGATGTTGCCCAGATGGCACAGCGCGCTGGAAATGTGGCCCTCTTCGATGTCGGCAGCCAGATCGGTGTACTTGCGGCTGCGGACGGCCTGGACGAAGTTGGCGTAGTGGTCGCCGTCGCCTTTGAAGCGGGCCACTTCCGTTCCGTCGGGAGCGTACACGATGCCGGCATCGTAGCTGGGGCTGACGACGTAGCCGTTGGTACCGATCCAGACGTTGCCGACTTTCGCCCCCTTGAAATCCTTGGTCGGCAGGCCGCGGACCTCGAAGATCAAGGTCGCATCTTCGTAATCAAAGACGCACACCTGCGTGTTGGCCGTCTCGCCGGCGTCTTCGTACCCGAAGCGACCACCGAAGCTGAACACCGAGCGCGGCAAGGTGGTCTTGGCCAGGCCCCAGCGGGCCTTGTCCATTTCGTGGATGCCCTGATTGCCGAGGTCGCCGTTGCCGTAGTCCCAGAACCAGTGCCAGTCGTAGTGGAAGCGTCGCCGAGTGATCGGCTTGACCGGAGCCGGTCCCAGCCAGAGATCGTAGTCCACTCCTTCCGGAACGGGGGTTTCCGTCTTCGGGCCGATGCTCGGCCGCGGCTTGTAGCACAAGCCGTAGGCCATCGTGACCCGACCGATCTTGCCGGATCGGACGTAGTCAATGGTCTCCCGCATGCCGGAGTTGCTGCGGCTCTGGGTGCCGGTCTGGACGATGCGGCCGTACCTGCGGGCGAAATCAACGATGCGTCGGCCTTCCCAGACGTTGTGGCTGACCGGCTTTTCGACGTAAACATCCTTGCCGGACTGGATGGCCCAGGTGGCGGCTAAGGCGTGCCAGTGGTTCGGCGTAGCGATGGAAACGACGTCGATGTTCTTGTCGTCCATGATGCGGCGGAGGTCCTGGACGAAGACCGGCTCCCTCTGCTGCCGTTCGGCCACCCGCTTGATGCCGTCGGCGGCCAGGCGGGAATCTACATCGCAAATGTGGGTCACGATGGTATCCGGCAGGGAAGCGAATTTGCCCAGATGTGCTTTCCCCTGTCCGTTGAAGCCGATGCAGGCGACCCGCAGCCGGTCGTTGGGGCCGACCTTGCGGACGGGACGCACTACTTCCTCGGCCACGGCTGAGGGACCGAGAGCGGCCGCGGCCGCGGCGATCAGGGAAGAGTTCTGAAGGAACTGGCGGCGAGTCAGCAGCGTCATGGCAAGTCTCCAGGAAAGCGGTCGTAAGAGGCAGGCCAGGTCGCAGGCGGCTGGCATCCTCGAAAGCTCGATTGCTAGTAGCATACCGCCTTCCAGCCTCCGACAAAAGCGGGAATTCTCCAACAACAGGCATGGATCAGGCATTTGGGAGTGCCCGACGGGCTGACCGCTCGGTGCGAAGCCGGGCCGGATCGGTGGCGAGCGGCCAAACCGTGAAGTAATATGCTTCTGAGTGCCTGAAACGGCAGCAACCCGGCCCAGGGTCCGGAGGCAGACGAGGCATGCCAGAAGCGACAGTGGCCAGCCTGGTGGATGCGCTGGAAGAAATCCAGTTGCTCGAACCGGCGCAATGGCAAGAACTGGCAGCGATGCAGCCCCGACCCCGGGACCCGCGGGAGCTGCTGCGGACGTTGCTGGGCCGCGGATGGCTGACCCGGTTCCAGGCTGCCAAGTTGCTCCGCGGCGAACAAGCGTCGTTACGGGTCGAAGCCTACGTCCTGCTCGAGCCGATCGGCGAGGGCGGTATGGGGCAGGTGTACAAGGCCCGCCATCACAAGCTCGGCCGCGTCGTCGCCCTCAAGATCATCCACAAAGCCCGCATCAGCGATCCCAAGGCCGTCAGTCGTTTCCATCGGGAAATGCAGGCCGTCGGGGCCTTGCACCATCCCAACATCATTCAGGCGTATGACGCCGGAGAAGCCCCTTCCGGCTACTACCTGGCGATGGAGTTCGTTGAAGGAGGGGACTTGGCCCGGCTCCTCCGAGAGATCGGCCGCTTCCCGATCCATCGCGCTTGCGATTACATCCGACAGGCTGCTTTAGGGCTGCAACACGCCCACGAGCGCGGTCTGATCCACCGCGACATCAAGCCGTCCAATCTGTTTCTGACCCGGGCAGGTTCCAGCGAAACGACGACCGAATCCAGCCCGCCAGCCGCAGAACAACGCCAGCAGGTTTCCGGCAGCGAACCGACGCAGACTTACATGTCTCTGCCGGCTCTCGATCCAGGTCCGGGAACGATCAAGATTCTCGATCTGGGATTAGCTCGGCTGGAGAGGTCGGCCAGCGGGGAATCGTTGTCGCAGGTGACGTGCGATAACCTGGTGATCGGCACGCCGGACTACATCGCCCCGGAACAGGCCCATCGGCCGCATGAAGTGGATCCCCGGGCGGACATCTACAGCCTCGGCTGCACTCTGTACCATCTGCTGACGGGTCGGATTCCATTCCCCGGCAGCACCTTGATGGAAAAGCTCATCAAGCACCGCATGGAAATGCCGGATCCAGTGACGGCCCTGCGGCCGGAGGCACCCCGGGAACTGGCCGATTTCGTCCTCCGCATGATGGCGAAGGAACCAGGAGAGCGACCGGCTTCGGCAGCCGCCGTGGCTGAGGCCCTCGTTCCCTTCTGCTCGCCCGAGGCAAAAAAAGCCCCTTCGCCCGCTGCGTCGCCATCGGATCCGCCTGCGGAACCCAGCCGTCCAGTCCACCGCCCCAAAAAACCTGCGACCAGCGAGCCGACTCCGCCCTCGCCGCCCCCCGTCGAGAAGCCGACAGACGCTGTCGCCTCCGAGGAACCCTGTTTCGCCGATACTCCCGTCGCTTTCCGCAACCGGGTGCGGCCGACGCCACAGCGAAATGCCGCGGTGTGGCTCGTCATCAGTGTCGCCAGCACGGTCCTGACCGGCACGCTCATTGGGCTTTTGCTGTTCATCGTGCGGGGCTACTCAGCGGGGCCAGGCTCCAGTCCGCCCGCCACCAAGGCCGTGTCGAAGCCGGAGACCCCGGAACCTGAACCGCCCCCCAATCGGGCCGCTCCTCCGGCCGGTGCCGCTCTGGAACGGGAATGGCTGACTCTGGCTTCCCGCTGCGGACGAGCGGAACCGCATGATCTGGGCGTTCGCCGCGACCTGCTCGCCTTCCTGTCCCGCAATCAAGGAACACCCTACGCCGCACGGGCCCTCCGTGCCTATCTCGATCTTCCCTCGGTGCTCGACCGATTCAAAGCAACCCCATTAAGCAAGGAGGGGGACTCCTGGAGCGTGATCTTGACGCTGGGCAGCGACCGGCTGATTCCGTCGCGACGGCCGAATCAGGCAGTTGCCTTCACTCCCGATGCGCGTCTGCTTGCCTCCGGGGCCAACGGCAAACTCTGGTTGTGGAACCTCGAAGGCGAGCCGGAAGCGGAGCCGCGGACGTTAGGGAACCACCCGGACTCGATCCGCCGACTGGTTTTCTCTCCGGAAGGTCAGTGGCTCCTGGTAGCGACGGCGGAACGGGATCGCCGCGTGCGGGTTTACGGCGTCGAGGACGGCCAGGAAATGCTGGCCGTGGGAGTCTTGCCCCCCACCGTCGCCAGCTGCGGTGCGTTCTCCCCGGATGGCAAGCGTCTGCTCGTGGGCGGAGATCGCGTCCTGTCCCTCTGGAAGGTGCCGGAGTTCTCCTCGATCCGACTTCTGAGGAACGAGCGGATGGGGGTCGTGCAGGCCGTCGAGTTCCTGCCCGGAAGCCAGCAGGCCCTCTCGGTCGGGCAAGACGGCGTGCTCCGGCTCTGGAACGTGGAGCAGGGGGAGCAACTGCGCAGCTTCGGCCAACATGACTCGGAGGTGACCGCCCTGGCGATCCATCACGACGGCCGATTCGCCGCGACTACCAGCCTGGACGAGCACTTGCGCTTCTGGAACCTCTCCGACGGCAGCCTGACGAGCAAATTCGATGCGGATCAACCGCTCATTGATCTGAGCGTCTCGCCGGATGGAGAGGTGACGGCGGCGCTGGGATTGGACGGGACGTTGTACCTCGTCGAGAGTTTTTCGGGTCGGCTGCTGACCAGTCACCGACCGCCGAGCGAGGTCGGCATTCCCAGCGGCATCGGTTTCGCCTGCGATGGTCGGCACCTGGCGGTGGCCACCCGCCGCGGCAAAGTCTGGGTCATCCGGCTCGGCCGCTGACCTCCTCAACCCACCTGCTCGTACCCTTCGACCACGACGCTGACCGGAGTCGTTTTTGACATCGGTGGCCCTGCTTTGTCCCTCAATCGCCTAGACCGTGCGGCGACGCCGAGAGCGATAGTACAGGAATCCCGCCAGCATCGCCAGGCTGACGAACAACAGCAGATTCACAGTAAGGAACATGCTGATCCGGGTTTTCGTCGTCGGCCCGACCTCCACGGGACGATTGATCCAGCCCTTGGTGTGCACCGCGTCGTATTGTCGCACGTCCTGCGGGATTTGGAGAACAAAAACCTCATCTTCGATTGCAATGTTCCACTCCAGCCTTGTAATCTCCATTACATAAGTCACATAATCTATGAGCGTGCCATTGGATAAAGGGCCTGCATAATGGGTAAACGTTGCTTTATGCGGAAAATAAATGACTCGTCCCGTATGGTCTTTGCACATGCGGTAGTCATCCAGCTCGTGGCGTTCGTAAAGCCGCATCTCCCTGTCCCGCGGCAAATGACGCAACAGGGCTTTCTCTACGAGCCTCCCTTGCTCGTCAAACTCCAGTTCGAGCCGATGGTGGGCGTCCTGGTTTATGCCAAGCCGCCTTCTGTCCCGCTCCCGGCCAGGGATAGCTTCTCGGAGAGCCCCATCGCGAATAACCTGAGATAGAGGCTTGCCATAGTACTCAAACACCAGGGACCACGGATGTCGTCGATTGCTGCTGTGCCAGTGAGCGGTTTCTACGCTATCCAAGTGGCCCTCTAAGTCATCGCCTCTAACGATCAGTGTTCGAACTGTGGTGCCATCAATCACTTGAATCTGCTTCGAGGGCTTGTCGGCCAAGCGCCATTCCTGCTCGTAGCGCTCCTTGGCACCGCTTCGCC
>CALFAY010000038.1 GCA_937944855.1 uncultured Planctomycetota bacterium | reverse complement strand
GATTCCGTTTGCATCTTGGGACTCCACAGAAACTTCATGAAGCGAATACTTGGCAGGGCTACCCTGCCTCTTGAGAATAACCTATCGCTCCGCTGCCGGACGTGCAGATTCCGGATCCAACCAACCCTGCATCCAAAGCAGGGGGTAATCGTTCGAGCCTGGGCCACGATGAGTTCGACCGCACCTGCTCGCCCCGTCTCGTTCGTTTCCAGCGGCCTGGAGAGGGTCGGTGGAATTCTGCCTCTGTTCGGCCTGGTGGCATTGGCGGCCGTGGTAGTGCCGTGGATGGGCGTTATCGGTGGGTACCTTTGGGCGCGGCCCCATTACCAGGTCATGCCCTTGGTGCTGCTGGGCGTCGGCATCGTGGCGGCATCACGCTGGCCAGGTCTCGGTCAGCTTCGCCCCGGCGATTGGAGAATCGTCGCGGCCGGTTTCGCTGTGTCTTTGCCGGCTCTGGCCGTCGCATTTGCCGCCTATTCCCCGGTCCTGGGAGGCAGTGCCCTGCTGCTCCTGACCGCATCGAGCCTGTACGGCTTGGGCGGATGGAAGCTCCTCCGGGCCATGCTGCCGGCCTGGCTGCTTTTGGCCATTCTGGTGCCGCTGCCTTTGGGCCTGGATCAGCGGCTGGTGCTGAGTCTGCAACAGGTGACGACGACCTGGAGCAGCCATCTGCTCGATCTGGCCGAGGTCGAACACGCCGTGAGCGGAAACGTGATCCAGACTCCCGGCAAAGACCTGTTCGTGGAACAGGCATGCAGCGGCGTCCATTCCTTTTTCACCGTATTGGCTTGCACCTTGTTCTACGCCCTGTGGAAGCGGCGTCCGATGGTGCATACCGTGCTGGTGCTGCTCTCGGCGGCCGGCCTCGTTCTGGTGGCCAATGCACTTCGCGCCTTCGTACTGGCCTATGCGTATCAACGGTGGAACCTGGACCTGCTCAGCGGATGGAGACACCTGGCTGTCGGCTTCACGGCGTTCTTGCTGACGCTTCTGCTGGTCCTCAGCGCCGACGCCCTGATGCGGTTCTTCTGGCAATCTCCTCGCACCAACCCGCAGTCCCGCCCCGCTGACTTCCCGACGCGCCTTCCCGAGTTGCGCCTGACCTGGCTCGGCTGGCTGCCGTTGCCCTTGATCCTGACTGCCTTGGCCCTGTTCCAATTCGGCTTTATCGGCATCGAGGTGCGGGACACAGGCCGACCGGCTGCCGAGTTCGAGGCGGCTCTGCACCAACTAGACGCCGACCTGTTTCCCAAGCAATGGGCTGGTTGGCTACAGAAAGACTTCGTCGTCGAAAGCCGGGAGGTCAGCAGCGAATTCGGGGCGAATTCCCGTGCCTGGCTGTGGAAACTGCCCGAGGGCAAGGCAGTCGTCTCGGCGGATTTCGTTTTCTCCGAGTGGCACGATCTCCAGGTCTGCTACCGCTCGACCGGCTGGGGCATCGAAGAGGCGGGCTTTGCAAACGTCAGCGGCGTACCGGTTACCATGCTGCGTATGACCCGGCCCGGCTCCCGGTACGGCTATTTGTGGTTCACGCATTTCGATGAACAGGGTCGGGCAGTGCCGCCAAGCCCAACGAACTTCTTCGACCGCCTCGACCGCCGCCTGGCCCGCTTCGCTTCGCGCTGGTTCGGGATCGCCGACTCCCAGCCGGACGAGGAGTTGTTCGCGCAGTCGGTCTGCCAGGTGCAGTTGTTTCTCGAAACCAGTAAAGTGCTTTCCCCTGCTGAGCAGGAACAAGCCTTGAAACAGTTCCTGGAGGGCGTGGAAAAGATTCGCCAGGCTTCGTTGCTCCGGCCCTCCTGACGACGGAAGGAACCGAACCGATGCCGACCCGTGCTCGAATCGGCCGTCTGAAACGGATCGGGTGGTATCTGCAAAATTGGTGGCAGACCCGCAACCTCCGCCTGCTTCTGGCAGGAGCGCCGGCTGCGCTGGCCCTGCTCGTCGGAGTCGTCATCGGCGGTTTGGCCTGGACACGGTCTTCCGAACCGGAGATCCAAAGCCGCTATCTTCGCCTGGGACATGCCCACCTCAGTGCCGGACGGTTTGAACAGGCCGACGTCTGCTTCGAACGGCTCGTTCGTCTGGCTCCGCATCGGCACGACATCCTCTACGGCCTGGCCCTGGCTGCCGAAGGTCTCGGTCAGAACGAACGGGCCGTCGACATCATGAACCGGCTTGCGCCGCAAGATCAGACTGGCTACGCCCCGGCCCATCTGTGGTTCGCCCGGCATCTGCTCCAGGCCCCGCAGAAAACGCCAAAGATTCTCGACGCTGCCGAGGCTCATCTGCTTCGCGCTCTGGACGGCGAACTGGACAACCGGACGGAAGCGGAAGGCATGCTCGGAGAACTGTACCTGGCTCGGAATCGTCTCGATCAGGCCGAGTTGTATCTGCTGCGGGCGGTGAAATCCGATCCGCGCCTGCATCTCCGCCTGGCTTACCTCTACGCTCGCAAAGGCGACAGAGACCGGGCACGCTGGGAAGGAGAGCAAGCCGTGAGCTTCTTCCGCGCCTGGACCAAATCTGAGGTCCAGACGGCACAGGCCCGCCTCGGCTGGGCAGAAGCGGTGATCTTCCTGGAGAACTTCGAGCTGGCCGTGTCTATCCTCGATGAGGGATTGCGGCTGACCGGAGATGCGATCTACCGTCAGGCCCTGGCGAAAACCTACACCGCCTGGGCCGAATTCCTGGGCCGACAGGGCCGTGCCGCGAGCGAGTCCGCTCTGCACAGCGAACAGCTTCGGCTCCTGGAAAAGGCCCTTCAAGTCGATCCCCACAATCCCGACTTGGTGATGCAGGTCTGGGGGATGACCCAGATCCGTGGCGGGGCGGCTGACAAGGCCCGCGAAGTGCTGCGTGCTCAACTCGTCGAAGGTCAAGGCAGCGGATTGACGCACCTGGCCCTGGGCATGGACGCCTGGCAACGTGGTAAACAGGAAGAAGCCCTGCTGCACCTCGAACAGGCCTACAAGCTCGCCCCTCATCTGGGCGTCGTCGCCAACAACCTCGCCTGGGTACTGGCCAACATGGAGCCGCCCGATCTCGACCGGGCTTTGCGGCTTGTCGAAACGGTCCTGGAACAGTGGCCCCATCAGCCGCTTTGTCGGGACACCCGCGGCTACATCCTCTTTCGCATGGGCCGCTACCGCGAAGCCTTGTCAGACCTTCAGGCCGCGTTGCCCGCTCTGCGGAATGATCCGGGGATTCATCAGCGCCTGGCCGAAACCTATGGCAAACTCGGGCTGACCGACCTGGCCGAGCAACACGCCGCCCAGGCCCGCAAACTCGCCGAAGCCCCCGCGCCGCCGTTGCCTTAATTCTCCCCGCTTCTCTATTGACGCTTTTGGCTTGTCAAGCTAAATAGGTAGGAGTCCGAATCAATGTGCGAACACGCTTTTTTCGGGAGGTGGGGAACATGTCCGCGACGGCAAGCATTCCCGGGTACACCTACGGTCAGCCCTCGGTGGCGCGGTCGCCGCTCTCGCTGGCCGAGTTGGACGACCTCAAGAAAGCGCTGTTGTTCACCGACGAGGACGTGAAATACCTCCGCATGGCCGGCGACGTGCTGGCCGATCAGGTCGAACCGATTCTCGACCTGTGGTACGGATTCGTCGGCTCGCATCCACATCTGGTGAAGTACTTCCTCGACGCACAGGGCCAGCCGATCCCAGAGTACCTCGGCAACGTCCGCAAACGCTTCGGACAGTGGATCCTCGACACCTGCCGTCGCCCTCACGACCAGGACTGGTTTAATTACCAGTACGAAATCGGCTTGCGGCACCACCGCACCAAGAAGAACCAGACGGACCACGTCTCCGCGGCCACTAACGTCGTCCCGCTGCGGTATCTGATCGCCTTCATCGTGCCGATCACCGTCACCATCCGCGATTTTCTGGCGAAAAAGGGCCATTCCGCCGAAGACGTGGATAAGATGTATCATGCCTGGTTCAAAGCAGTCGCGCTCCAGGTGGCCTTGTGGAGCCAACCATACGCCAAGGAGGGCGACTACTGATGCGGTGAGTTGCCCTTGTCGGAACCCTCCATCCAATCTGGACCGCAGCCCGATCTGGATGCCAAAATCGTCGCCGCCCTGGAACGACTTGCGCAGGCTTTGCATAAGGCGCTCTGGGACGCCGCCTGGCATAAGGACATGAGTGCCACGCAGGCCCAGGTCTTGCTGTATGTCCTGTCCCAAGGCCGCGACGGCGTCACCATCACCGACCTGGCCCGCCGCTTCGATCTGAAGCCCTCGACGCTCAGCGATGTCGTGCGGGTGCTGACGGAGAAAGGTCTGCTGCTTCGGCAGACGGACCCCGCAGACGCTCGGGCCATTCGACTGCGCCTTTCCGCCAAGGGCCGGACGACGGCACGCTCCCTCCAGGCGTGGGCGGAGCAGATCCGCTGTCAGGTCGCCGGCCTCGATCCCCGACGCAAGGGGGCGTTTTTTGAAGTGCTTCTACAACTGATCGGACGGCTTCAGCAAGCCGGGGTCATCACCGTGGCCCGGATGTGTACGACTTGCCTTTACTTCGAGGCCCATCAGCATCCGGAGAACCCGGAGGCTCCGCATCATTGTCGGCTCCTGGATCAGCCGTTGCGGCTGGTGGAACTGCGGGTCGAATGTCCGGACCATCAGACTCGACAACTGGCGGTTCCCTGAACGGGTCAGGTTTTCAGTTAGCCGTTATGCCTGAGATTCGCAAGCCGTGCGGCGACGACGAACCAGCCAGGTCGCCCCGCCCAGCAGCACAGCCGCAGCGCCCAGGGCCAAGGCCCCCGGCTCCGGGATCGGGGCAAATGCGATACCGCGGAAGGCGGTGTTGGTGGCGGCGCTAGCCAGGGTGGTGAATGACCCGCTTATATCGGAGTTCCAGGCTGCGGTATCAGTCAGCTTCCGCAAGGTTGAGGGAGTTGTTACATAAAGCGTCACAGAATTATCATCCGGATTGACCACGCCGGTGATCCCACGCACATCGGCGAGGGTCTTTGAACTACGGGCTATCCAGTTTGTGCCATCAAAGCTCCACTTGAAAACCCCGCCGCTAGCTCCGTCCACCGTGACATAAAGCGTATCTAACCCTGTCCCATTGAAGTCGGCGGACGGATCAAGATCGAACATCACAAAGGCAAAATTACTTGTGCCTGAGGTCGGATACCCAGGAAGGTTAGTCTGAGATTGCGAATCCGCAGGGCCGGTCGGCGTGCCGGTCCCCACCGTCGTCAGTCTGAAGGATCCTGTCTGCATGGAAGCGAACAGTTGACCGCCGAAGATGTTGACCGTGCGGATATTCGTCGGATCGGAAGAAAGCCTGATGCTGGTGTCGCTGCCCAAGGTGGTGTAACGAACCCCGTTGGATGATCCGGTTGACGTTCCAGCCAACCAGATGTCGGTCCCGTTGGTGGAGGCGGCCCCGCGGATGTTGTTGCCGCTGTAAGCGTCCGGCAAAGCCGTCGTCGTGTCGATGTTACCGTTCCAATCCACCCGACCGACGACGCGGTTGACGGAAGCGCTGGATGTTCCGGCAATACTGGCCGTGCCCACGTTGGCATCGTAGCCGGTCAGGACCAGATAACGGCCGTCCACGGAGCGGGTCATCTGGCCCTCGGAAGTGGCCGTGCCCGAAGCGGTCAGCCGCCGATTGCTGCCGCTGACGGTCGTCGGCATGGCAATGCTTTGAACCAGCGTGCCCGAGGTGGTGTATTCGTCGATGAACACCGGGGTGGCGGCATTGCTCAGGGAGCCGGAGCCGTCGCCGACGCGGTAGATGGCGAGATTGCCCGGGGTAAACGGACCAGCGTAGAGCCAGCCAGGCAAGACCAGCACCACCGCCGCAAGCAGGACACGGGGGAAACGATGACCGACCATGATGACGTACCTCTCTCCGCGTTGGGGCAATCCGGGCGTCATGCGGAGGGTACGGTAGCGAGCTGGGCGCTACTTTGTCGAGAAATATGAAGCGTTATTCACTCGATTCAGAAAAATTTCACGAATCCGTCAAATTTCCCAAACAGGCCGGAATTGCCTATTTTGCGAAATCTCCAGGCAGGGCCATAGGTTCCGACGCAAGCTCAGCTCTTTTCCGCGTGGGCGTGAATTCCGGGGCGTCCACGACGGCTGCGTAGCAGCTGGAAGCCGGTCAGCATCGTGGCCGACAGGAGGGCGAGCACGGCGGCACGAGGTTCAGGAATCAGGCCGAAGCTGACGCCACGAAAGATAGTACGGTGGACGAACCAGTTCCGGCAACGTTGGGATTTCCTATTGGCGCGTTGAAGCCTGTCAGTAAGAGGTGGGGCTTGTCTGCGGAGAGCGTCAACGCTCCTTGCGTGTTGTTGTTGCCGCTCTGGGTCAGAAATAGTCCGGTGCCGCTGCTGGCTAAGGAGACGATGACGCTGCCCGACTGGCCTGGCGTGAACGAAGCGGCTTCAGCATGAAATTCGACGCCGACAAGAATCGCGGCAAGCGCGCATGATGTGCCGACGAAACAGTCCCTGAAGCCCATCTCCGCCTCCCCCTGTTCCAAATGGGTCCGAAGTATGGCCCAGGCATAGCACTCAATTGGGGAAGATGCCAAAATTGGCGGAGTTTTTCGGTCCGAGCAGAAAGCGGATAGGGGATTTCTGCTCTTGCACGGGTGAAACTGTAGTGCTATGGGAGCCGGTCCGCTGAGAATCTCGGAGATGGGGTTGTGTTTCGTCGCGGCAAACGCAACCGCGATCGGGATGCTCGACCCTGGTTGGAGGTGCCCGGTGCTGTCCCTCGCCAGTCTTCGCACAATTGCCCGGACTTGGCTTGTCGTTTCGACGCGGGCTTTGGCTGCGGCCTGTCTGGGCCTGGGACTGGGCGGCTGCTCGACCTTCGTCGACGACATCACCGCGGTCAGTCCGGAAGGCGGCTTCTGGAACAACATGAAGTACCGGCAGCAACTGCTCTTCGATCGCCGGGAGCCGATGGAGATTCTGGCCACCAGCAGGGACGGCGACCTGCGGGCCAGGGCCTATCGCCGCCTCAAAACCAGCGGCAGCCCGGAGGAGCAGGCCAAAGTCATTCAAATGCTCGCTGAGGCGGCGAAATCGGAAAAAGACCTCGTGTGTCGGCTGGCAGCCACGGAAAAGCTGGGTGAGTTCAAGAATCCGCAGGCATTCCAGGCGCTTCAGGAAGCCTTCTACGCTCCGGCCAATGCCCAGGCTCGTGATCCCGTGGTCCGCATCGCTGCGGTGCAAGGCATGGCCAAAACGGGCAACCCGGCAGCCGTGCCGGTTCTGTCGGAGGTGGTGCTCCGCGATCCGTCCCGCGATGTGCGTCTCGCCGCTGCCGACGGTCTGGGCCGCTTCCAGTCCGCCGACGCCGCCGGCACCCTGGTCAAGGTGCTGAGAGAAGAGCGGGACATCGCTTTGCGGCACAAGGCCCACGAATCCCTCAAGCAGATGACCGGCAAGAACCTCCCGCCCCAGGCCGACCAGTGGGAAAGCTACCTCCAGGAGCGTACCGGCCCGGATCGGCAGATCGCTCGGGAACCGAAAAACCCCCTCCAGCAGGTCATGTTCTGGGAGAAATAGCCCTTCTTGCGTCCGGTGATGAGCGGGGAACGGCGAGGCCGGAGGGCCTCACGCTTTCTTTCCGGCGGCTTGGCAAGGCCGCGCATAATCCAGTAGGATGAGATTCAAGCATTCCCGTGGAAGCGTCGGGAGCATTGCCCCTTTTGACCCGTCACCGATCCGGGGGTCGTGGATGAACGGAATGGTGCGGAGGCTTTTGAGCCTGCTCGGACCGACGGCCGAGTACCGTCGCAAGCCCAGGGTTATTCTCATCAACGGCCTGGCTGAGCAACCGGAAAGCTGGTACTGCAACCGGCCTTACTGGGAACGGTGGTTCGATCTCAAGGTCCCGGAACTGCTGGTGTACGACGGTCCGGTCATCACCCGCCGCATTGCCGAGGGGCTGCCGATCACGGTTCCATTCTTCGTCGAGCAGTTGGAACTGTTCGTGGACCAGTTCGTGCAGGCGCCGCAATTCCACCTCGTGGCCAGCAGTCTGGGCGGTCAGATCGCCGTCGAGTACGCCATCCGCCATCCGGATCGCGTCGGCCGCATGGTGCTGTTGTGTCCGTCCGGTTTTGGCGGCGAGGAGAAGCTGCCCGTGGCGGAAGGGCTGCGGACCAACAACTTCGAGGGCCTCGTCGCCAGCGTCTTCCACGACCAGCGGTGGGTCAATCCCGGGTTCATCCGTCTGTATCAGCAGCAGTTCGTGAGCCGCCAGTGGCGCAAGGGCATGTTGCGGACGGTGCGGGGCACCAGCGAACACAGCGTCCGGGACAAACTGCATCTGGTCAAGCAACCGACCCTGCTCATCTGCGGGAAGCAAGACAAAGTCATCGACACGACCCAGACCGTCGCCACAGTCAAAGGGTTGGACAACTTCCAAGTACTGATTCTGGATCCGTGCGGCCACGCGCCGCAGATCGAGATGGCGGATCGGGTCAACCGGGAAGTGCGCGACTTTCTTCTGGAAGGTTCGCCGGTCCCCCCAGCCCGACCGGCCACGGACGCCGCCGTGCCCGCCGCCCCGTCGTGAGGCGGCGTTGTAACGAGGACCTATGGACTGGCACCCCCTGGCCCACTGGCTCGCCGGCAATCGGCTGTCCCGTCGTATCGCCGATGCCGCTTTCGCGCGCTTCAGCCGCCGACGCATGGCCCGGCTCGATGCTCTCGCCCTCGACCGCATCCAACAGCGCACCCTGATGGACCTGGTGCGGCGGGCCGAGGCGACCCGCTTCGGTCGGGATCACGACTTCTCCCGCGTCCGCTCCATCGCCGATTATCAACGACTCGTGCCGCTGCGGGACTATGAGCAGTTCTGGGACGATTACTGGAAGGGGGGCTACCCTTACATCGCCGGTTCGACCTGGCCTGATCCCGTTCCCTATTTCGCCCTGTCGTCGGGAACGACCAGCGGCACGACCAAGTACATTCCGGTCACCTGGGAGATGGTGCGGAGCAATCGCAAGGCAGCGGCGACGCTGCTGGCGGGCTACGTCAATGTGTACCCGCAGGCCGGCCTGTTGCGCGGACGGATGTTCTTCCTTGGCGGCAGCACCGATCTGCAAATCGTCGGCAAGGTGGAAGCGCCGGTGGAACGGCGAGAGGGCACGGCCTCCAGCTCCGCCTTCGGTCAGCCCTTCAAGGAACGCTGGCATGTGCTGGCTGAGAAGATCCGTCCCCGGGCCAGGTCGCTGACCATTCTCGCGGGAGACTTGAGCGGCATTGCCGCCCGGGAAGTGCCGGAAGTCTTGCGGCCCTACAGCTTTCCCCCGCCGGAACTGGCTTGGCTTACCGACTGGGACGAGAAAGTCCGCCGCATGGCCCAGGAGAGCGCCCCTTTGCCGATCACGCTCATCAGCGGCGTGCCGTCCTGGCTATTGGTCCTGTTCGCCCGTCTGCGGGAGGTCACGGGTAAAGCCACCGTCGCGGAGGTTTGGCCGACGCTGCGTCTGCTCATCCACGGCGGCGTCAAGTTCGATCCGTATCAGGAAACGATGCGGCGGGTCGTCGGCAGTCCGGAAGTGCGCTTTCTGGAGTGCTATCCGTGTTCCGAAGGGTTCGTGGCCTTTGAAGATCCGCGGTACGACCTGTTGCGGTTGATCCCCGACCACGGGATTTTCTTCGAATTTGTGCCGGTGGAAGAGCTTGGCAGTGCGAAGCCGACGCGGCACACGGCGGCCCAGGTCGAAACCGGCGTGCAGTACGCCGTGGTCCTGACCACCTGCGCGGGACTGTGGAGTTATCTGGTCGGCGACACGGTGGCCTTCGAGCGGCGTGATCCGCCCCTGCTGCGCTTTACCGGCCGGACTAAATACTTCCTCTCGGCTTTCGGCGAGCACCTGATCAGCGAGGAGGTGGAAAAGGCCGTGGCCGAGGCGGCTCGGGTCTGTCGGGCCGAGGTGGCCGATTTTCACGTCGGGCCACGCTTTCCTGCGCAGCCTCACGAACTGGGACGCCATCTATACCTGGTCGAGTTCGGCAAGCCGCCCGACCGTCTGGATCGCTTCGCCGAGGAGATCGACCGCCACCTGTGCCAGTTGAACGAAGATTACCTCGCCCATCGCCGCGGCAACGTGGGTCTGGCCGCTCCCGTGGTTCGCAAGGTCAAGCCGGGCGGCTTCGCTGAGTGGCTGCGTTCTCGGGGCCAACTTGGCGGTCAGCACAAAGTCCCGCGCATGGACAACAGCGGCCGCCTCACCAGCGCGATCGAAACTTGGCTTGGTCAGGCAGGCTGTCTGGACTGACCAGCCGCGGTTTTGCGACCCGGGAACAGGGTTTTCCCGCCGCAGGCTCGCGGTACAATGCCCCCGAGGCGCCCACTCCCCGCGGAAACGAGGAGGACTGTCATGAGCGCACCGAAAAGTTGGTCGCCTCGGACCGACAACGGATGGACCTGGGTCGGACTGGTTCTGGCCGGCCTGGGCATCTTCGGCTGTGGGTATGCCATCTATCGCGTCGGTCAGGTCCACGCCGACCCGACCGCTTACCTGACCCGTTCCACCAACATCGCAGCCGCTATGGAAGAAAGGGACGAACGCAAGCAAAAGGCTCCCGAAATGGACGGCGGCGTGGAGTGGCTCAACTGCGGCGGACCGATCCGCCTCCGCGACCTGCGGGGTAAGATCGTCCTGCTCGACTTCTGGACTTACTGCTGCATCAACTGCATCCACGTTCTGCCCGACCTCGCCAAGTTGGAGAAGAAATACGCCAATCAGTTGGTGGTGATCGGCGTCCACTCGGCCAAGTTCGACGGCGAGAAGGACTCCAAGAACATCCGCGAAGCCATCCTGCGCTATCACATCGAGCACCCCGTCGTCAACGACGCGAACCACCGCATCTGGGAGGCCTACAATGTTCACGCCTGGCCGACGCTGGTGCTCATTGACCCGGAGGGCTACTACCTTGGCAGCGTCTCCGGCGAGGGTCACTACGATCTGCTCGACCGCATCATCGAACGACTCATCGAGGAGCACCGCAAGAAGAAGACGCTCAACGAAGAGCCGCTCCGCTTCGACCTCGACAAGTACCGCGAACGTCGCACGTCGCCCTTGGCTTTCCCTGGCAAGGTCTTCGCCGATCCGGCCAACAACCGCATTTTCATCGCCGACAGTTCGCACCATCGCATCGTCATCACCGACCTCGACGGCCAGGTGCTGGACGTCGTGGGCCGAGGCGAACCGGGGTACGAGGACGGCTCGTTTGAGAAAGCCCTGTTTAACGACCCGCAAGGCATGGCCTTGCGCGGCGAGACGCTGCTGGTCGCCGACCGCAAGAACCATCGCATCCGGGCCATCGACCTCAAGGCCAAGAAGGTCACGACCATCGCAGGTACGGGAGAACAGGGGCGCGATCGCCGCGTCGGCGGTCCGGCCCTGGCAACAGGCATGAACAGCCCCTGGGACATCCTCCTGGTGGGCGACAACCTGTACATCGCCCAGGCGGGGCATCATCAACTTTGGAAGCTGAGTTTCAAGGACAAACGCCTGACGCCGTGGGCGGGCAACGGCCAGGAGAACATCTTCCCCAGCGTCAGCCACGGCAAGGCGGGATTAAAGGGAACCTGGGAACGCAGCATGTTTGCCCAACCGAGCGGACTGGCGACTGACGGCAAGTGGGTCTATGTGGCCGACAGCGAGGTCAGTGCCGTCCGTGCCGTCTCCCTCAATCCGGCAGATCCCACAGTCAAGACGCTGGTCGGCGAGGGACTGTTCGAGTTCGGTGATGTGGACGGCTTCGGAGAGAAAGCCCGGCTGCAACATTGCCTCGGCGTGGCCTGGTACGACGGAAAAGTCTATGTCGCCGACACCTACAACAACAAGATCAAGGTCATCGACCCCGACACGCTGGAATGCCGAACCTTCCTGGGCGACGGCACCGCAGGCCGCAGCGACGATCCGCCCCGCTTCGACGAACCGGCTGGGCTGCATGTCGCCGCAGACATGCTCTACGTCGCCGACACGAACAATCACCGCATTTGCATCGTGGACCTGAAAACCAAGGCGATGCGCACGCTGAATATCACCGGGTTGCAACCGCCGCAGCCGACCCTGGAGGACAAGCCAGTTTTCGTCAACGCCAGCAAGTCGCGCCTCGGCGAGACTCTGCTTCCCCAAGCAGGAGAGATCGTGGTGACCCTGCGGGTGGTGCCGCCGCCGGGGTTCAAACTCAACATCCTGACCCCGTTCCACTACCTCGTGCAAAGTGACAAGGGCTTCGAGCAATATGGACCGATCGCCGATCCCGGACCCGAGATGCAGGTCCGGCTACCTGCCGAAAAGCTGGCCGATTCCACAACCATGACGGTGTCCCTGGCGTACTACGTTTGCAAGGAGGGCAGCGAAGGCATCTGTCAGCCGCGCAGCCACGTTTGGGAAATGCCCGTCAAGCCGGGGAAGGACAATCTGGGCGCGGCCCTGGTGCTCTCGACCGACAAATGACTGAAGGCAAAGCAGATCGGGAGCGGAGAGAGAGACATGGATCGAATGATCGTGGTGGTAGCGGTTTTTGCCCTGACCCTGGCAAGCGTTACGCCGGCCGCCGCTCAGATCGACGACCTGTTCAATCCGAATCCCAGTGCGAAGCCTGGCAAAAAGAAGTCGCCCTTCTGGGAGGCGATGCAGGTTCGCGCCGCCGTCGAGCCGACCGAGGCCAGGCGGGGCCAGACCGTGACCTTCAAGATGACTCTGATCCCCGCTGCGGGGTATCACACCTACCCGACGGAACAGCCGGAAGGCTCTGTCAACCCGTCGGCCGCCAATTCGTTCCATGAGTTCGGAAACAGCGACAGCGTCGTCTGGGTGGGCAAGCTCAACCAGCCGCCCGCGGAACGCATCCCTCATGGCGACAAGTTCCAGATGGAATATCGCAAGGAGGCGACTTTTACCCGGTCGTTCGTGGTCCGGCCGGATGCCAGGCCGGGCAAGGTCGAGATCACGGTCAAGGCCGATATCCTCGTCTGCGACGACAAAGGCTGCCTGCCGCCGGAAGAGGTCACGTTCACTGCGCCGCTGACGATCCTGGAGGACTCCGTCCCCGTCGATCCGAATTACGCAGCTGAAGTCGAAGCGGCATTGAAGGGGCAAGGTCGGCTGCCTCCGACTCGCGGTCCTGATCCGCAGCTAAGCGTGAAGCAGCCGGTCGCCCAGATCGAGGAGCCGACCAACCAAGGCGTCCGGGCGGAGATGCCGGCCACCACGCAGGAACTGGAAGCCTTCTACCAGTCTCTTCTGGCCCGTCTGGTGCGGCCAACTTCGGAGACGGCGTCGCAGGGCGACGGCCTGTGGCCGTTCGTCCTTGCCGGCATCTTCTGGGGCCTAGTCTCGCTGGCGACGCCGTGCGTCTTTCCGATGATTCCCATCACCGTGACGTTCTTCCTCAAGCAGGCGGAGAAAGAAAACCATCGTCCGCTTACGCTGGCGCTGGTGTATTCGGGAACGATTGTCCTGGTGCTGACCATCGCCGCCATGCTTCTGCTGTCGGCGCTGCGGGCCGCCAGTGTCAACCCCTTGACAAACATCTTGCTCGGGGTGCTGTTCATCTTCTTCGCCCTGAGCCTGTTCGGCCTGTTCGAGATCGAGTTGTCTTCCCGCTGGCAACTTGGGTTTTTTCTGCTGTTCTTCAGCGTGTTGTTCGGCATCATCGCCTACGAATCGCGGGACAGCTGGCTGCCGTCCCCGTGGTGGCAGACCGTCGTGGGGGCCCTCGTCCTTTTCGATCTGGCCGCGCTGGGGTACCTGATCTTCTCGAAGAGCCACGTTAATCTGGCAGCCGTCACCTCGGCCCGGCAGGAGCAGGGCGGCCTGGCCGGCACCGTGTTCATGGCGTTGACGTTCACGATCATCAGCTTCGCTTGTGTCGCACCGTTCCTCGGAGCTTTCGGCGGAACCACGGCGCACCACACGCTGACGACTTGGCATCGGCTCTTCGGCGGACTGGCGTTCTCGGTGACGTTCGCATCGCCGTTTTTCCTCCTGGCTCTGTTTCCGAGCCTCTTGAAGAAGCTGCCCAAGAGCGGCTCGTGGATGAACAGCGTCAAGGTGGTGATGGGTTTCCTGGAACTGGCAGCCGCTTTCAAGTTCCTCCGCCAGGGCGAGCTGGTGCTGACGCCAGTTCCGCAGTTGTTGACCTTCGACCTCGTACTGGGGCTGTGGATCGGCATCTGCCTGTTGACTGCCCTGTATCTGCTCAACTTCTACCGCCTGCCGCACGATGCTCCGGTCGAGCATCTCAGCGTGCCCCGTTTGATTCTGGCGTGTGCCTTCTTGGGGTTGGGATTCTACCTGCTTCCCGCCTTGTTCTCGGTGAGCGAGGACGGAACCCGTCAGAAACCCGCGGGAGCGACCTACGCCTGGCTCAACTCGTTCCTGCTGCCCGATCCGACGGAAGCCCGCCTGCCGTGGACCGGCAATCTGCAGGCAGCCCTGGAGCGCGCTCGACGGGATCGCCGGCTCGTGTTCGTTGATTTCACCGGCGAGACATGCACCAATTGCAAGATCAACGAGGAGTCGGTCTTTCCGCGCTACGACATCGACCAGGCCCTGAGACAATTCGAGCTGGTGCAGCTGTACACGGACAAGGTGCCAAACAAGTACTACCCGCCGCAGGTCTTGGCAACTCTCGGCTCGGGGGTGTCCCGGCAACGGGCGGATGCGAAGGTCAATCTGGAGTTCCAGCGCGAGGCGTTCGGCACGGAGCAGTTGCCCTTGTATGTGATCCTGGAGCCGCTCTCGGATGGCCGCGTGGCAGTGCGGGGCATTTACAGCGAGGGCAAGATCAACGACGAGGCGGCATTTGCCCGTTTCCTCCGGCAGCCGCTGGGCCGGGGCAACCAGTTGGCGAGCCGGTGAACATAGGCCAGTTCAGCTTCGAGGGACAGCGACGATGTCTTCGGTCCATCCGGTGCTTTTGGGCGGAGCGTGGCGAGCGTCCGCCGGTCTGGAAACCTTCACCGCGACCAACCCTCGCACCACCGAGCCGATTCCTGACCGCTATCCGATCAGCCCCTGGCCGGAAGTCGAAGCCGCCCTGCACGCGGCGGACCAGGCGTTCCGGGAAATGCTGCAACTGCCCGCGGAGGCACGGGCGCGGTTTCTCGAACGCTATGCCGAGCGGATCGAAGCACGCCGCGCGGAGATCGTGGCGATGGCCGAGGCGGAGACCGCTCTACCCGCCGAACCGCGCCTGAACTCGACCGAATTGCCGCGGACCACGGACCAGCTGCGTCAGGCCGCTGCCGCTGCCCGGGAAGGTTCCTGGGCTTTGCCGACCCTCGACCGGCCACGCAACATCCGCTCGATGTATCGGCCCCTGGGTCCGGTGGCGGTGTTTGGCCCGAACAATTTTCCGCTGGCGTTCAACAGCGTCTCGGGGGGCGACTTCGCGGCGGCCATCGCCGCCGGATGTCCGGTCATCGCCAAGGCCAATACGTCGCACCCGGGAACGACGCGACTGCTGGCTCAGGAAGCGTTCGAGGCAGTCAAGGAAGCCGGTCTGCCTCCGGCCGCCGTCCAGCTGCTTTATCGCACCAGCCATGCCGACGGCGAACGTCTGGTAGCGCATCCGCTGCTGGGAGCGACAGCGTACACCGGCTCCCGGACTGCCGGTCTGGTCCTCAAAGCCGCTGCCGACCGCGCCGGCAAGCCGATCTATCTCGAACTCAGCTCCATCAATCCGGTCGTGGTTCTTCCCGGAGCGTTGCGGGAGCGGATGACGAAAGTGGCGGAAGAGTTTCTCGGCTCCTGCTTGCTGGGCACAGGGCAGTTTTGCACCAACCCCGGCCTGGTACTGCTGCTGGCAGGCCCGGAAACGGAAGCGTTCATCGCCGAGGTTGCCAACCGCTTTAACGCAGCCCCCGTGGGAACGCTGCTGGGGGCGGGGGTGCTCAAGAGCCTTCAGGAAGGCATCGCTGTTCTGCAAAAGGCCGGGGCCGAGGTCGTCGCCGGAGGCCAGCCCGGCGGAGGCACCGGGTTCTGTCACCGCAATACGCTGCTTCGCACCTCCGGGAGGCAGTTCCTTGCCCATGCCGAAGCGATGCAGACCGAGGCGTTCGGCAATTCGAGTCTGTTCGTCGTCTGCCGGGACGCAGAAGAACTGGCCGCGGTGCTAGAAGCACTGGAAGGCAATCTTACCGGCTGCTTCTACAGCGACACGCAGGGCAGTGACGACGATCTCTACGCCCGTCTGGAGCCGCTGTTGCGTCGCAAAGTCGGACGTCTGCTCAACGACAAGATGCCGACCGGGGTTGCCGTCAGCCCGGCGATGAACCACGGCGGACCGTATCCGGCCACGGGACATCCGGGTTTCACGGCCGTGGGCATCCCCGCCTCGCTGCGTCGCTTCGCCATGCTGGCCTGCTATGACAACGTCCGGCCGCACCGCCTGCCGCCGGAGTTGCAGGACAGGAACCCGACCGGCCGTCTGTGGCGGTACATTGACGGCGAGTGGACGCGGTCGTGAGATGGCAGGCGTCGATCAGCCTTTGAGGATCGCGCTGATCGGCGAGCCTTCGCACAGGGCCAGAGGACGATTAAGCCGGTCGTACAACTGCATGTGCGGATCGACGCCGAGACAGTGATAGACCGTCGCGGCTAGGTCCGCGGGGGTCACCGGGTTGGAAGCCGGATACGCGGCGTAACGGTCGCTGGAGCCGTAGATGACCCCCTCGCGGATTCCGCCGCCTGCCAGGACGGCGGTGAAGCAGTGCGGCCAGTGGTCCCGGCCGTCGCGACCCGCCCCGGCCCCGCCGACGACGCTCTGCCCGACTCGCGGGGTCCGTCCCATCTCACCCGTCCAGATCACCAGGGTTTCGTCGAGCAAACCCCGCTGTTCCAAATCGTCCAGAAGGGCCGTGAAGGCCTGATCGGTCACGGGGCACAGCCGCGTCTTCAAGTCGATGAAGTTGCGGTTGTGCGTGTCCCAGTACACGCTGACGTTGGTGATGCCGTCGTTCTGCCAGAAGACGGTCACCAGCGGGACGCCGGCTTCGATCAAGCGGCGGGCCTGGAGGACGGCTTGCCCGTGGATGTTCATGCCGTAGCGTTCCCGCAGCCGCAGGTCCTCTTGGGACAGATCGAAGGCCCGGGCGACTTCGGGGGAAGAGAGCATGGTAAAAGCCCGCTCGTAGTGGCTGTCCAGCGCCTCGACGTGCAGCCGCCGTTCCAGGGAACGGGTTTGAGCCTCGATCTGCTTCAGCAGGGCCTTGCGCCGCTGGGTGCGTTCCAGAGGCACCTCGGCATGGAGATCGAAGTCGGCGACGCGATATTCGGGCTTGCTGGCGTCGGCATCGATGCGGAAAGGTTCGAAGAGCGGTCCGAGCCAGCCCGCACCTTGCCCGTGCGACTCCTCGACGAAGCGCGGCGCGCCGTCGGGAACCTTCGGCATCATGGTCACGAAGGGGGGCAGGGGGCCTTTGCCGCGCCCCAGATGGGCCAGGACCGCGCCGTAGCTCGGCCAGTCTTCGCTCAGCGGCGCTCCGACGTTGGGCACGCCCCGGCCGGTGAGCAGATAACTGGTGGCGGTGGTGTGGTTGACGTCGGGATGCGTCACGGAGCGAATGACGCACAAGCGATGCACGTTGCGAGCCAGCCGGGGCAGATGCTCGCAGATCTGATACCCAGGGATGGTCGTCGGGATGGGCCGGAACTCGCCGCGGTACTCGGCCGGGCCGTCCGGCTTCATGTCCCAGGTGTCCTGATGAGCCGGTCCCCCCCACATGAACAGAATGATGCAGGCCCTGGCTCGGCCAAAGCTGCGTGCTGGCGAGTGGCCTTGAGAGACGGACGCGGCTCGACTGCGGGCTTGCAGCAGGTGGGGCAGGCCGAGGCCGAACAGACCCAGCGAACCGGCCCGCAGAAACTCCCGTCGGCCCATGGGTCGGGCAAGACGATGGGGCAAACACAAGGTTGGCTTCATCGTCATGGACGGATCCTTTCTCAGTCCTCGCGCGAGGGAACGGTCAGGTGCCTTTGCCAGCGGGCGTCGTCCCGCTGCGGGTAATCGCTCCGATAATGCACGCCGCGGGATTCCTCCCGCTGGAGGGCGGCCCAGGTCAGCAGGCGAGCCACGGTCAGCAGGTTCTGCAATTCCCAGCCACGCTGATCGCGGAACTCGTGGTCCAGAACATACCGGCACCAGTAGTCCACGTCCTGCATGGCTTCTTCGAGACCGGCCCGGTCGCGGATGATGCCGACTTTGCGGCCGAGGAGGCTCTGAAGCGAGTTCCGCAAATCGGCAACATCCAACATACCCGATTCCGGCGTGAACTGCGAGCGCATTGGCCGAGCGGTCCAGGTCCGCGGCGTGTCCTCGGCGGCGGCTGCCGCACCACGTCCGCACCACGCACCATACACCAGGCCTTCCAGAAGACTGTTTGAAGCGAGCCGGTTTGCTCCATGCAGCCCGCTCGACGTCACTTCCCCGGCGGCCCACAGACCGGGCAAGCTAGTTCGGCCTTGCAGGTCCACGGTCACGCCGCCGATCATGTAGTGCGCTCCCGGGCGAACCGGAATGCGGTCGCGCGTGATGTCCAGGTCGAAGCTGCGGCAGACCTGGGCGATCCCCGGAAACCGCTTGCGGACCCGCTCCGGATCGAGGTGCGACAGATCGAGATAGACGTTGGGGTGGCGGGTCTGCTCCATGCGGCGGACGATGGCCCGCGCCACCACGTCCCGCGGAGCCAATTCGGCTCGGGGATCGACTTCCGGCATGAAGCGGACGCCGTTCTTGTCCCGCAGATAGGCTCCCTCGCCGCGAACCGCCTCCGTGATCAGGTAGCGCGATGAGCCGGCGACGTACAGCACCGTGGGATGGAATTGCATGAACTCCATGTCGCGGAGCTGGGCGCCAGCCCGCCAGGCGGCCGCCATGCCGTCGCCGGTGGCCACAGGAGGATTGGTCGTTTCTCGATACAGATGGCCCGCTCCTCCGCTGGCCAGGATCGTTTGTCGGGCCCAGACCATGAGCAGTCCCCGACCCTGCTGATGCACGACGGCACCCACGCAGCGGCCTTCGTCGGTCAACAGGTCGAGGGTGAAGGTGTTTTCCCAGAGGCTGATATTCGGAGCGGAGCGGGCCTTGCCGATGATGACCCGCATCACCTCCTGGCCTGTGGCGTCGCCGAGGGCATGGACCACCCGACGATGACTATGTCCGCCTTCCAGGGTCAGGGCCAGTCGGCCGTTCTCGACGTCGAAGTGCGTCCCCCAGTCGATCAACCTCTGTAATTCCTGGGGCGCTTCCCGAACGACGGCCTCGACCACTTCCCGATTACACAAGCCATCCCCGGCCCGCAGGGTGTCGGCGACGTGGTCCTCGAAGCGGTCTTCCGGATCGAGCACGCCGGCGATGCCGCCCTGGGCGTAGCTGCTGTTGGACTGTTCGACCTGGTCCTTGGTCACGACCAGCACTTCGAGAGACTGGGGAATCTCGAGGGCGGCGCGCAGCCCGGCCAGACCACCGCCGATGATGAGGACGTCGGTGAAATAGTGCGGCGTGCGGCGAGCATCGAACTGGACCAGGAAGCGACGCACGACAAGCGCTCCGCTACTTGACGACCGTGATGGTGAAATTCGCCGAGGCGTTCCGCTGGTTGCCCAGTCCGGTGGCCGTGCCCAGCACGTTGACATCACCCTTGGTGCCGACGGCGGCATTGGCGGCGGCGGTCAACTCGATCTCCGCCTCCATCTGGCCCTCGGCCAAGGTCGGTTTCGGGGCCGACACGTTGGCGGGCAAGTTGCGGACTTCCAGGGCGATTGGCCCATTGTATCCGCCCCGCCGCTTGGCCGTGACTTTGATCGTGAGCTTGTTCGGGGCCGGTTCCACCGTGCTCAAGTCCAGAGCTGTGAAGCTGAGCGGTGCCATCGGACCGACGAGAAGATCGGCAACCAGATAGGCACTGACGACCGGACCGCCGACCCGCAGCCCCGCGGGGTAAAGCTCTCCCCCCCGCGCCTCCACCTGCAACTCGAACGGCAGCACCAGCGGCAAAGGATCGGGCACGGCATAGGCCAAAAACTCGCGGTTTTGATGTTTGCTCCGGCCCGAGAACGCCAGATGCTGCGGACCGAGCGGAGCATTGCCCGCGGGTTTAAGCTCTAACCGGCCCTGGTTTTGCCCCTTGGGAATCTTGATCGTGACCGGCGGAACAGCGGACTGCTGACCCTGCACGGGTGCCGGAGCGACCAAGGCGATTGTCACCTCTTCGTCAAAGCCCTCGGCCTTGTTGACGGTGATCGCCACCGGCACGGTCCCGCCCCGGAGTCCTTCCGGTTGCTCGTAGGCCGCCACGATGCTGAACGGCCGCGGCTGGGTCACGCCCAGGACGATCTCTTCGCCGAGATGAATCGGCGGATAGGCCAGATTGCCCAGAGCTTCCCGGACCGTGGGGCGGACGTCGGCTTTCCGGACGACTTGCTTCTCGCCGAGGGTCGCCTTGCCGGTAATGCTCAGGCGATATGCCCCCACGGCCAGATCAGTCGGCACTCGAACCGGAAGCAAGGTGCTCGACTGGCCATCGGGGATGACCGCGCTGCCGGAAACCCCTGGCGGACCGGAGACCGCGAGTTCGATTGGCCCGCCGTAGTCCCGGCGCGTCGCAGTCACATGAACCGGAAGCGCGCGGCCGGCCGGAGCGTCGTGCCGGTCCAGTTGGGCCGTCAGAGTGTAATCAGGTTCATACAGGCTCAAGACGATGCGGTAGGTTTCTTCCGGCCCCCCCCAGTAGTGGAGATGTTCGACGGCCAGCGTGTAATCGCCGTCCTCCGGCAGGGTGAAGTCAATGCGAGCCGGATCGGCCGTCGGATTGCTCGCCGCCACCTGATTGCCCTGAGCGTTTCGCAGAGCCAGATAGACGACGCTGGGCGAATGCACTTCCTGAGTCACCGCATCGATCAGAATCCGCTGGCCTTTCTTGCCGGTGAAGATGAAATGATCCCGGTCGTATTTTTTCTCCAGCTTGCCGCTGACGGCTCCCGGCAGGGAAACGCGATTGGCCTGGGACGGTTCGTCGTTGGGTTCCTGTTCGATCTGCTCTTCGAGATCGGAGATGGTGAGGGCGACCGGCCAGCCGGGCAGGCCCGACTCGGGTCGCACGGGAGTGAGCCAGATCGTCTGCACGTCGGGATCCCTCGGTGCCGCCACGGTGACGGCCGGAACCCCCTCGACGGAAGGACCGGCGAAGCCGATCGTGCCGGTGGCGCCCCGGCGGAGCGCCAGCGGCATCGGCGTGACGGCGGCGGGGAAATCGCCGATCCGCAGGCGGTAAAACCAGTCGCCTCCGCCCTGGTAGCGGACGTCGCGGACTTCGAGCAGATATTCCCCGGCATCTTTGAACGTGTAGGTGAAGCGAGAGTCTTTGCTGAGTCCGGGGGCGTCGTCGCTCCACAGGATCAGCTTGCCGGTGCGGGGATCGATCAGGCGGATCATGGGATCGAGCGGGCTGCCCAGACGGCGGCCCAGAATCTCGAAACAGAGGCGTTGCCCGGCGGCGACGCAGATTTTGTAGAAGTCGCTTTTTTCCGCTTCGATGCGGCCGCAGACCACGCAGGGGATCGGGACGCCCTGGGCGGTTTCCCGCGTGTTATTGTTCTCTTCCGTGATCTGAGGCAGGTCGTCGATGCAGAACAGGCGGAAGTTCGAGACGCCGTGAATCGTCGCCAGCCGCAGCGTGTGCCAGCCCAGCGGAGCGTCCTTGGGCACCTCGAGGCGAACCAAGAGCCTGCCCGCGTCCTTGCCGTTGTTGTTCTCGGTCGGAATGGTCACGGAAGCGGGGAAGCTGGTAAGGACCTGAACGGGATCGTTCAGGTTCGAGCCGGTCAGGGTCAGATCCAGGGCCGTGCCGCGCTGCATGCCCATCGGAAAAGGCTGATTGAGGACCGGAGCGGCAGGATCGACTGTCGGCGGCTGAGCCGAGGCCGGGGAGCCAAGCCCGAGGAGCAAAGCCCCCAAGAGCAGACCCGTCCGAAGGAACCTGCGGCAGGTAGCTTTCGTGGGACTATTGCCAAGGCGGAGAGGCAGGCAACCGATCATGGGGCACACTCCCGTTGCGAGGTTGAGCGAAGGCGGGTTGGGCGAGCGCGAGGCAGGGAAAGCTACGCTCCTGCTTCTGCCATGATACTGGCTGGTGGGACGGTTGGGCAATTGCCGAGCTTGGCTTGACGGCCCGGATCCCTCACCCCTCTCCCGTCGGGAGAGGGGTCAGGGGTGAGGGCATGGAATTGCTTGGATCAGTTGCAGAATTCGGGCTTGCGCTGGGCCAGCAGACTTTGCAGCCGGTTGATGATGCTGGAGTGCATCTGGCTGACGCGGCTCTCGCTGAGATCGAGCGTGTTGCCGATCTCCTTCATGGTCATCTCCTCGTAATAGTAGAGGATGATGATGAGCCGTTCGTTGCGGTTCAGACCCCTCGTCACCAGTCGCATCAGATCGCGGTTCTGGAGCCGCCGAGTCGGATCCTCGGCTTTTTTGTCTTCGAGGATGTCGATCTCGCGGACGTCCTTGTAACTGTCAGTCTCGTACCACTTCTTGTTCAGACTGATGAGGCTGACGGCGCTGGCCTCGGTGAACATCTTCTCGAAGTCGGCCAGGGACATGCCCAGATGTTCGGCGAGTTCTTCGCTGCGCGGCGGTCGTCCGAGCTGGACTTCGAGTTGCTTGCGAGCCTCTTCAATTTTGCTGGCTTTGCTGCGGACCAGTCGCGGTACCCAGTCCATGGTGCGGAGTTCGTCGAGCATGGCCCCGCGAATGCGGGGCACGCAGTAGGTTTCGAACTTCACGCCGCGGTCCAGGTCGAAGGCATCGATGGCGTCCATCAGACCAAAGACGCCGGCACTGATGAGGTCGTCCAGGTCCACTCCTTCGGGAAGGCGCGACCAGATGCGTTCGGCGTTGTATTTGACCAGAGGCAGATAGTGCTCGACCAGACGATTGCGGAGTTCCACGGTCGGATTGGCCCGATATTCCTTCCAGAGTTGTTGGACATCGGCCTCGACTTGAGTCCCCATGCAATCCTCCCTGACTGCGGCGGGCCGAGTCGGCTGAGCCGACGCTTGTGCCGCCCCCGCTTTCCCAATCCCCTCGCCAGCGTCAGTGCGGATTTTCTTCCCCCTCACTCCGGTCGGCTGTTCCGCTCGCCGGCCGGCGCGGTCTGGAAGTCGTCCCATGGCGGGATCGCCTCCCTGAGTTGGTATCGGTTGCCTCGGGCTCCCACGTGCAGACAATTCCACCGTTCGCCGCCGGTTCCCCATCCCGACGGCAGACACCGACCGCAAGGTCGGCGCGGTCCGCGAGGTCAACCTGTCCGTCAAATCCCGTTTGAGGGGCGGGGCCATACCGCATCCGGGCCGACTTGTCCAGAGCAGTTACGGCACAATCCCGCCAAGCTGGGTAGGCGAGGCAGAAGGACGAACCCGGTTCACGGCGAACCGGAGCGGCTGAGTGTGGACAGGACCGTGCGGGCAGAGGAGGAACCTCTGTCCGGCTGCGTGCCGACCAGCCAGCTTCGGCCACGAGCCGCCAGCGCCACGGCGATCAAGACCAGGGCCATTGGCAGAGCGTCTGGCCGCCACCACCAAGCGGCGACGCCCACGGCGAAAACGATTTCGGGCCAGAGGCTCCCTACCCTTCGCAGAGAAGCATCGAGGCGGCGTAGCAGAAGGAGAGCGGCTGCCAGTCCCAGAACCACCGCCGTCGCCTGCAAGCTCCTGACAACACCTTCGAGACGGGGCTGGGCAACAGGGATGCGAAATAATTGCGGGTCATTGTCATAAACGCCGTAGGCCGTCGGCACGGCGTGGGCAAGGACCTCGGCGATGCTACCGCCCGAAGGCGCAGCCAAGAAAAGTTGTCTGTTACCGATCTGTTCGACCAGGGCCGTGAACTCCTGTTGGAGAGCAGCGGCCTGTTCGAGAAGGAGAGGCTCTGCGGTTGTTCGGGCAATCTTGTCGAGTTCGTCAAGGGCGGCACGGCAGGAGTGCACGAGGAATTTGCGTGGATCCTCAGCACAAGGCGTCGTCGGCAGGTTCGGGTCCGGACTGACGGACTCAGCCGATCGGAGGAGCGACAACCACAGCCGGGCCTCAGCCAGGTGATACTCCGCCGCTGTCGCCGGACCTGTCGGTTCGGTCGGCCGACGGAAAGCGGTACGGACCTGCCAGACCACCGGGTAGGGGCCTTCGATTCCTGGGGGCAATCCCCGCATTTCGGTCAGTCGGGCTGCCGTCCTCGACACCGGCAGCGTGGCCACGACTTCGACGAAGCCGACGCCCTGCCGAGGAGGCAACCCGACGAGCAGCCGGTCCCCGGCCAGCGTCGCTGGCACCTCTCGGCCGTCGAGGCGGACAGCGTGGATCTCGCAGCTTTCCGGCAACCGTATCGGCAACACCGCCCCGGGAGCGAATCGCACGAGCAATCCTTCCTGGTGCAGCACCCAGAGGCCGTCGTCCAGCAGCGTCGTCCGGACGGCCCCAAGAACGCGGAGAGCATCCTTCCCTGTCGCGGCACTTCCATTCCCCGGCGTGCTCGTAGCGCGCGCTGAGGGGGGCCGCTGTGCCCAGGTCGAAGCACTCAGGATGAAGTCCGCGGAGAAGTCGGGGCGTTCGGGAACGAAGGCCAAGCCCTGGGTGCCCTCGGCCGCCGTGATTCCGTCCAGACGCGAGGGGGACAGACCCTCCGAAGCCAGAAGCTCCAGACGCCCGGGAACCATCACGGCGTCGGCAGCCTGGATCGGGGTCAGGACCACATGGAAGCCGCCTTCGCGCGGGACGGCAGGAATCCATGCCTGGATTTCCACCGACGTCCTTTCACCTTCCAGTTTCTTGAGCCAAAGTTCGAGGCGGCGTCCGCTCAAGGTCCAGCGATACAGGTCGGGCCCCTGCACGTCTCCGACGAGCCAATCCGCCGGCAGGTCCAGGGCCAACAGGGCAGGACCTCCCCGCCGGATCAGGCAAGCCAGCCGAACCTGGACCTCGGCGGCGGCGGCTTCCGGTCGAAGCCGGTACAAGGGCGTTATTTCGATTGCAAGTCTTTCCGGCCGGATCTGCAACTGCCATTGCGCTTGAGCAGCCTGGGTGCCCATTGCCGCCCACATCAGGTTCTGACTGCTGCCCAGCTCCGCCGGCCACAACCGCGCCAGGGTCGCTTGCTCGGAAACTTCGCTCCATCCGGGCGGCAAACGGGGCGGGTCCACGAAGAAGCCCGAGGCGCGACAAGCGAACAACGTCTCCCGTTTGTCGCTGTTGAGAATGACCGGCAGCATCAGCGGAAGAGGATCCAGAGGCAGATCCCGGATCGCCAGTTCCACGAGGAGATACACCGGCCCACGCGGCGGCCGAACCGTTTCCGCTACCAGGATGCGCTGCGCTCCGGACCCTTCGACGCGCCAATCGCGGAGTCGCAAAGGCGGCACACTGTCCGGCTCGCCTCGCAATTCCACGGATTGGACGTGCATCCCCGGCGGCAGCGTGACGCGGATCTGCCGGTTGAAGCTCGACCCTTCGAGGCGCACCAGCCCCCGCAGCTTCAGGTCCTCGGACGAGACCTCCAAAAGGTAAGCCTCGCGGAGGGCGGGAGGCTCCTCCGGCGGCGCCGGGGCATACCAACGGAGATGGAACTCCGAAACCCGGCCCAGGTCTGCTTCCATCGAGGCGGGCTTTCCTTCACCGGTCATAACCCTTTGGCGACCCCGGATTCCCACCAGATGGGCATCCGTGCCATCGCCCGGCAGCTCGACCCGACACCGACTCGCGCAGACCGGGGGAATGCCGAAACGCACCTCCCGGATGCCCCGCTCGGACCGAATCGGCGCCTGGAAGGTCAGCGTCAAACGATGTCTGCCCTCGCCGCTCAGGGGGACGACTAGTCCTCCCGAGGGGCGGCCCTCGCCTTCGCCCGGCGGAGGCGCGCCGACATGGGGACCGACCAGGACCGGCTCACCGTCCAGCAGGGCCTGCTCCAGACGGACGCCCACCAGCGGCACGGTGAGTTCGACAGACGATGCTTTTCGCACTTCCACCACGAATCCGGCTGTGAGGCGGGCCGTGGCATCGGTGATTCGACCCTCGTAGTCGGCTTCCAGCAGAAGTACATCGGCCCCGTTGCGTTCCGGGTCGGCCAGAGTCTGGAGTTTACAAAGCAAGGGATGGGGGACGAGGACACGCTGATCGCCCGCTGTCCGATCCGTTACCCGGATCACGAAGACCACGTCGTTTGGGGCCTGAGTCTGCCCGCTGGCGGCGAGCAGGAAGAGCAACAGCCCCACGGCTGCCGCAGCGGAGATTCTCTGCCCAGCCATCCTGTCCCGCGTAAGCGACGCCTGCCGCAGGAGCAAACCCCCGATCGCGCAGCCGAGCACCAGCCACCATCCCAGGGACGCAAGCTCGTCCGGCAGCCAGATCAGGGCGAGCAAACCCAGGAGAAGACCCGCTGCCAGCATCAACCAGCGGCCGCGAGCCGACCACCATGCCAGGGCAACCAGGGACAGTGTCAGCAGCCCCCCGGCCAGATGCAGCAGCCACGATGGCAGCACCAGAAGTATCAAGGTTTCCCCCGGGGAACCGGCCAGGGTTCGCATGTTGTCCCGGTGCCGAGACCGCCCAGCCATTGGTTCCGGGGTTGGTTCGGCCGGCGGATAGGCGAGCACCTGCCCGCTTCGCAGGGCCAGATGATGGCGGCACCCGGCGACCCGCACCGGAGGCTGCCAGCTCGGCACAGGGACGGCGTGCAGGCCGATATGCTGCCAAGCACCAGCTTTTGAACGATAGGTGATCCGCAAGAAGCTGATTCCCTCGGGGAGGGTGACTTGCAACGCGGGCGGCAGGGAAGTGGCACCGAGGTGGACTGTTTCAAGAAGCACATCGTCCGGCAAAGTACCGACCAATCGGTACTCCCGACCCGCCACGATGCGGGCTTCGTAGAGATGGCTCTGTTCGCCGTCCGGTTCCAGCCAGGTTGTCACCTGGATGTCAACGATGTGTGGAACCAGGTCGAACTGCCGCTGTGTACCGGGGTGGGAAGCGGTCGAAACGTCGGGCTTCGCTGCCGGATCGGTGGTCTGGCGGGGGGGCGCTGACTCGTCGGCGTCCGAAACCGAGGGGTCAGGGACGGCGGAAGACGCCTCCGGCACGGTTTCCAGCCGGCCCGTGATGATCCGGCCGCGTTGGAGGAAGTACGCCTCCGGCAGCGCTTCCGCGTCCGACCAGGGACGATCCGGCCCGCTGGGGACGGCGGTGGAGATCGCGTCGCTGTCGTTCAGTCGCACCGAAACGTTGCCGGGAACCTGTTCGCCCGGAGAAACCCCCAGCCCGCTTTCGAGGATGTCGGCTTCCAGGGGAACGACAGCTGGCAAAGCGTGAGGTTGACGAGGATCCTGGGGATCAAGGCGAAGCGCCAGCCGCGTTTTGACCGTGCTCCGGATCGGCAGCGGTTCGCGGAACTCGGCGATGAGTCGGCGATCCGGTTCCAGAAGCCACGTGACTTCTCCGCCGTGGCCGATGACTTCGGCCTGCTCCACCTGAGCGTTTTCAGGAACGACGAAGCCGAGCCGGTAAATCGGCTTGTTCCGGACCTTCCAGCGGGTCAGGACCTGGAGCGAGGAGCCGTCGGCGCCTGGCCGCCACCAGGCATCCTGGCTCACGGCGAGGTTGGAATGCAGGCCGTGAAGTTCCACGGAGGGTCTGCGCGAGGCCAGCGAGAAAGGCACAGTCTGGACGAGGCGAAGCACTTCGTACAGCTCACCGGCATCACGTTCGACTGTCGGCGTTTCGGCCAGGCGGAAGTCGGCGAAGTCCCACCGGGTCGGGATCAGACCTTGCAACAGGCGGATGCGGAGGTTTTCCGGCTCCGTCCAGGCGTCGGCGACCCGCAGGCCCGGGATCGTGAAGCGTTGATCGCCCTCGGGGAGGTTGCAGCGGCACCGCATTTCCAGGGTGGTTTGGCGTTCGATCGGGTCGGCGAAGCGTACCAGCACAGTGCCGGCCTCCGGCCCTTCTCCCAACGTCCAGACGACCGGCGGTGCGGTGCGCGGAAGGCGTACTACTTCGATGACTTCCAGGGAGGCTCCCAGGTGCAGGCGTACCTCGCGGAGATGCCTGTGCAAAACGCGGAGGTCCACCACGAACCGGGCATCGCAACCGACCGGCGAGACCGTCAACGTGCTGGTGACGGCCGACCAGAGCAGCCGGGGTCGGTCGGGAAAGTCCGCGGGACGGATCAACACTTCGAGATCGGTGGCCCGCGGCGATCCGAAGACGACCCGCCAGCGAGTCCGGTTCGCGTCCGACTCTTCGGCGACGACCGTGGGGCGGAAACCGGGACACTCGACCACCCGATCGGGCGGTACGTCCAGGTCCAGAACAGCGACCGGGGCGGCGGGGGTCTGCAAGAACAACCGCAGCCCGTCGGGCCGGGGTTCACCCCGCGCTGACCACGCAAATCGGGCCGTCGTGGGCGGACCGGGGTCGAGCTGGGGCAGGTGTTGCCAAGCCAGATTGCACGGCTGAAGCCGGAGCAACTGGGAGAGGGAAACCGCGTGGGGCAAGGTCCAGCTGGCCTGGCCCACCAGGCTGTTGCTTTCCGGTTCCAGGCGGGCAGTGTAACGGGCCTCGACCAGGGGCGGCGTATGGGCCTGGGCATCGGCAGGGCGGGCGGCCCGTTGGAGCAGGGAGTCGAAATCGCGGCGGAGCACAGGCACCAAGGCCTGCTGACGCCGAAGCGCCTCGCCAATCTGTTCGGGAGCAATCTCGACATACCGAAACGACGGCGGACCCTCCTGCACCTGGACGGTTTCCGACCAGGCTAGCATCCCAGCAACCAGAAGGGGCAGCGCTTGAAGAAAAAGCATAGCGTCGGTCACGTCTTCGGAGTGATGCGGGTCGAGCCGTTCGACGGCGGAGCGGACGCTGCCGCGCTCGGCGTCAGACGTTGCACCGAGGAGCGGCTTCGGACCAGTTCTCCTGCACTTCGCGTGAAACCGGGCAGATACGTCACCTTCCGCCGCCAACGCTGGCGTCGCATCCAGGCCAGGCCCAACAGGCCGACGCTGACCGCTACGCCAGGCCAGCTGCCGTACAGAACGCCCAGCCAGACGTGGTACTTCCAGAACATCAGACCCACCAGCAGCCAGGCGAGGAGCAAAGCCAAGAACCCCGAGAGAGGCCGAGGGGCATAAAACAGACCCACCGCGATCATGAACACCGTCGCCGAGACCAGCAGGGTCCACAACAGCTTCGGTACGATCCACACGGTCGGCGGCTCCAGGGTGCCGCGCTGATGGAAAGCGAAGTGCTCGGTCATCGGCTCGGCCCATCCGCTCCACAGCAAGGGCGTCGCTCCCCGGTGGGGTTCCAGCTGCCAGACGACCTCATGCACGGCATCGGCCTGGGGCACTTCCACCACGGGCAACCGCTGCCAGGCGAAACCCAGCGGCCGGACCCCAGAACGCCACGGAAGCGTCAGCTCCAGGCGGACCGGACCGCGGAGATGACGTGGTGACAACCCCACCACCAGATCGCAACTGCCCGGTGCGTCCTCGGAGTCGCTGAGCGTCTGCGGGCGCTGCTCGGTTCCGTTGACCAGCAAGCGTTCCAAGCGTACTTCCGACCGGTCCAGCGGCAAGCGCAGGAGGATTCGCTCCTGCCGCACCGGATCGAGCCGCAAGGCGACACGCACCAGAAAGCGTCCCGCCGTCGGAGCGGCGAGCTGAACACGGGCTTCGTCCACGACCAGCGTCGTCGAAACAGATTCTTGACGTTCGCTGAGGTCCAGGAGGAGGGGCGCGGTCAGGTCCGGAGCGTGCAACTGCCAGTCCGGGGCACTTCCCGGTTCCGAGTAAGCCGTCGTCGCCAGGTTCCAGTTGCCCTCCTCCACGACTGGCACGGCGTTGACTCGGGCGCTGGTCCACACGCGGACAGAGGCAGGTCCCACCAGCCGCTCCTGAGGTCCCGGAGCGACGCAACGAACGCTCAGCCGGCCAGTGGCTTCCCCCCGCGGCAAGACGGCTGCGAGCACGACTTCGCATTGCTCGCCGACATCCTGAGGCAACGGCAGGAGGCGCTCGACCACATCGGTCGGCACCAGCGGACGCGGGCCGCGCTCGGTGAGGGCTGTTTCCACCCGGATCGTCTCTCCGGAGCGATTGGTGTACCGCAGCCAGGCCTGCAAGCGATCCTGAAGCACACGCGGCACCCGCAACCACAGTTCCGAAGGGGGTGAGCCGACAACGCGGTAATTCAACCGCTGTTCGATTTCCCATGCCGCGGAGGTGATGCAGACGTCCGCGGAAGAACGCACCTGATGCCGCAACGGCTGGACCGCCACTTCCAGCTGCGAGCTTCCAGGTTCGGGATGCCGCAGTTGCATGACACTGCTGGGACCGCAGGAAAACGGCAGCACCAGCAGCTTGCCGTCTTCGGCATACAGCGGGAGTTGGGAGGAGAGAACGCGCACGTCGGTGGCCTGACACAGCAACCGCGCCTCACCGCGTTCCGGCAGCAGTGGCATGGCCTCCAGACGGCCTTCCCGTTCCGTGGCCGCCCGGGCCACGTAGGCCAGCGGCAGAGCATGGATCTCCCCTTCACCCCAGGAAAGCACGCCTTCAGCCTTGAGAGTGAATTTGCTGCTTTGGCGCGGAACTAGACGGACGCGGACGGTTTCCGGACTGCCATCAACCGCCTGGACCGATTCGACGGGACCGCTCAACAGGGTATTGCGATCCAGAACGAAGCCAGCCGGCCAGTGCAGGTCGATCTCCTGACAAGGGGTGCGATTACGCGGCGTGATCTCCCAGGAAAACGCGGCATGGATCTGTTTGCCGGTAAAAGTGAGGGTATAGGACGGCTTGACGGCGGCCTGCGCAGCCAGAGTCGCCCCCGGTTCTACGAGCAGGTCCACCCGGGCCGGTTGCCTCCAGTAGCGGGCCGCGAACAGAGCCGGGCGGGTGCCGGGGCTGACTTCCCGCGGGTCGATGCGGAAGGCCTCCACCGGCTGGAACCGGACCCGGCGATCCCCGGGGGCAAAGAAGACGATCGTTCCCGTTTGTTGTTTGCGGGGAATGTCCAGCAGTTCAAGCCAACCGACGCTCAGCGGCCTGCCGGACTTGTCTGGGAAGGGCTGCTGCGTTCGCACCCGCAACTCCAAGGGGGGATGGCCGAAGCCGAGCGGGCTTCGCAGCTTGACGACGAACTGACCGCTGCCCGGTTCAAAGGAGCTATCGACCGGATCGCTCCTGCCCTCGGTCTCCACCTGGAGCAAGGTAATCTCCTTGGGAATGCGGAAGGCCAGGCGGTCGAAGTTTCCCTGCCGGACCTCGATGCGGATGCGGGATTCCGTGTCCAGCACCGTGTCCTCCAGGGTGGCCTGCGTGTCGGCATGGACCACGACTTGCAAATTGCCGGTTTCCGGCTCCGGGTTCGGAGTCTGCCAGCGGAGATCGAGCTGCGTCAGGACGCCGAGAGCGTCGGAACGCAGCCGCGAACGATGATTCTCCGTCTTCTCAATGGCGATCGGACCCGAACCGACGACCTGAGCGGCAGTCACCGGGGCCGGGATGGTGAGGTCGAGAGTGGTGATGGCCGCCTGGGGCAGGTTCTCGATCAACAGACGGGATTCCTGACCAATCTGCGTCACTGTCGGTTGAAGGTGGAGCACCAGGCGATAGACCTTCGGCTCGCCCAACCGCAGAGCCAACCCTTCGCCGCCGGACGCCCAGACCGGAGGTTGCCCATCCAGCAGGGCCTTGGTCAGCCGTGCCCCTCTCAGTCCGATGGGCAGGATCAGGTCTTTCTCGACCGTGCGGAACTCCAACTCCAATTGCACATCCGCCAGCCACCGCGCAGGGCCAGTCGCAGTTACCTGACCCGAAATGCGGCAAGCGTTCAGGAAATGGGTACGCCGTTCCGAGGTTGGCTTTTCCAGCTTTTGCAGACGCTCCAACAGGGCCTCGTACTGTTCCACGCTGAGAATGACCGTATTGGGCCGGGACTGGTCAAGCGCCTGCTTGAAGTCTCCGAGACCGACAGCCGCGGCTTCGCCCGGACGCGGCCCCGTCGTCTCCTGGCCGCTCGGCTTGCCGTCGCCTTGCACCAGGAGCATTGCCCACGACAGCAGATAACCGAAGAATCCGACTGTCATACCCGTGACATCGACCGGCCTGATCGCCGTACCTCCGCGTGCCTTGCTGACATGCCCTGACCCCGGCTTCCGATCCGGAAATCAACGTGCTGTTCGCCTGGTCCCCAGTATAGCCGATCCGTCGCCGACCGCCATGCTTGCCTCGGTCCCGGCACACCATCCGCTGCGCGAGGACCCCGGCAGAGTTGCTGCATTCGGAATGTGCTCAAGATGTCCCGGTTTATAATGGAGACAAGCGGATCGAGACTCGGGACGCCACGCATGCTGGTCCTGCATCAATTCGTTTCCTCCCCGGATGTCTGTACTTATCTGCCAGAGCAGACCATGCGCATGCAAGGGCTTGTGGTCGGCACCCTGACCGCACAGGAGTATCAAGCCCTGATGAACCAGGGTTGGCGGCGTTTCGGACGACTGCTGTTCCGTCCGAGGTGCAGTGCGTGCCGGGCATGTCGGCCGTTGCGAGTCAACGTGCAGCGTTTCAAGCCGAACCGCAGCCAACGCCGAGCCTGGCGGGCCAATGCCGACACCGTGAGGCTGACCATCGGGCAGCCGCTTTGCGACGCCGTCCGGCTCGACCTCTACGACCGCTATCACCGTTTTCAGGCCGTCTTCAAGGGCTGGCCCGCACCCCATCACGACGCCGAGGCCGCCTACCAGGCCATGTTCGTGGACAATTCTCTGCGGACCTCCGAATACGCCTACTATTTGGGTGATGACCTGATCGGCGTCGGTTACGTGGACGAGGTGCCGGACGGCCTGTCGGCGATCTACTTTTTTTATGACCCCCAACAGCGACGCCGCTGCCTGGGAACCTTCAACGTGCTGAGCATCATTGCGGAAGCGGCGCGCCGGGAACTTCCGTATGTCTATCTGGGCTATTATGTGGCGGGTTGCCGCTCGCTGGAATACAAGGCCGACTTCCGTCCGAACCAAGTGCTCGAACCCGGCATGAAGTGGACAGACTTCCGGACCCGGTGACCCAAGCGAGTCGTCGCTGCCTTGAAGTCTCGGGAGAGAGATCCTTTGGCCAGATTGATCGTCATCACGGGAGCGACGCGGGGGCTGGGCAAGGCCCTGGCGGCTCGGTTCGCAGAGATGGGGCACATGGTAATCGGCTGCGGTCGATCCCGGCAGCACGTCGAGGCGCTGACGCGGCAGTGGGGCAAGCCCCATGAGTTCACCTGCGTGGACGTCGCCGACGATGCCGCCGTCCGCCACTGGGCCGAGCAGGTCCTGACCAGCCACGGCCCCCCGGATCTCCTCATCAACAACGCTGCCTTGATGAACCGCGTGGATAAGCTGTGGAACTTGTCGGCGGCCGAGTTCGATCCCGTCATCGACGTCAACATCAAAGGCGTCGCCAATGTCATTCGCCATTTCGTACCGGCGATGGTACGAAAGGGGCAGGGCGTCATCGTCAATCTCAGTTCCGGCTGGGGCCGCTCCACGGCTCCCGAAGTCGCTGCCTACTGTGCCACCAAATTCGCCGTCGAAGGATTGACCAAGGCCCTGGCCCAGGAACTGCCAGCGGGCATGGCGGCCATTCCGCTCAACCCCGGAATCATCGACACCGACATGCTGCGGAAATGCTGGGCGGAGGGAGCGTCACGCTATCCCAAACCCGAAGCCTGGGCGGCAAAGGCAGCTCCGTTTTTGCTGCAACTGGGGCCGAAGGACAACGGCCAATCACTCTCCGTTCCTTTGTAAGAGGCGGGAACAGTTCCGATGAGTCGCTATCGGGAACAACTCGATCTGAGCGGCAAGACGGCCATCGTGACGGGGGCGAGCCGCGGCATTGGAGCGGTCATTGCCGAAGCGCTGGCGGAGTTCGGCGCGCACGTCGTCGTCAGCAGCCGCAAACTCGAATCCGTGAGCGCGGTGGCCGAGGCGATTCGCCAGCGGCAGGGCAAGGCGGAGGCGATTGCCGCTCATGCCGGCGATCCGCAGGCCCTTCGCAGCCTTGTGGAGGAAACCTGCTCCCGCTGCGGCGGCGTGGACATCGTGGTCAACAACGCCGCCACCAATCCGGTCTTCGGCCCCATACTCGATACCGATGCCAGCGTCTTCGCCAAGATCATGCAGGTCAACGTCCTGGGTCCGCTGGAACTGGCCAAGGCGGCCTATCCGAGCATGAAAGCCCGCGGCGGCGGCTCGATTATCAACATCGCCAGCGTCGGCGGATTGCGGCCCGAACCTGGACTCGGTCTTTACAGTGTCAGCAAGGCCGCGCTCATCAACCTGACCAAGGTGCTCGCTCAGGAATGGGCCAAAGACGGCATCCGGGCCAACGTCATCTGCCCGGGTCTGGTCCAGACCAGATTCTCCGCCGCTTTGTGGCAGAACGAGGAGCATTTGCAGCGCTTCCTCCGCGCGGTTCCCTTGGGCCGCATCGCTCAGCCGGAGGAAATGGCTCTGCTGGCTGTCTATCTGGCTGCACCGGCCTCGGCCTACTGCACCGGAGCTGTCTTCACCATCGACGGCGGCTTGATCCTGTAATTCGTCAAGCGGCGTGCAAGGATCACTCGGGCAGCGGCTTCCCCTTGGTTTCCGGGGCCAGCCAGATGACCAGCAGACCGGCGGCATAGATCAAACTGATGGTCGCCCCAGCCTGTCCGTAGTCGCCGTGGAAAGCGTATTTCATCAGGTAGCCCATGCTCAGCGCGCCGACGGCGGCAACGATGCGACCGGCGTTAAAGCCGAAGCCCTGTCCCGTGGCCCGGACTCGCGTCGGGAACAGTTCCGGCAGGTACAACGGCAGCCAACCATAAAAGGAAGCCGTAAGGAAGCCGGTCAGGAAGATCAACGCCATGAAAGGCCAGTCCACATAGCCGAGCCACTCGGCCAGGTCCGCCGCTCCACGGGTCGGATACGCTCCGAAGTCGGCCGAGTAGCGGAAGAGCACGGCACAAATCCCCAGGGAGCCCAGGCACAAGAAGAAGTAGGCGAGTCGCCGGGTGAGCCTGTCTCCAATGACCGCTCCGCAGAAGGAGCCGATCACCGCTCCGAGTCCGGAACTGATCTGAGCCAGGCTGGCCATCTGGGGACCAGCCATTTTGCTGACCCAGGGAGGCACCCATTGGACCGATCCCCAGGTGCCCAGAAGAGCGATCCCGGCCAGGGTAGCGGCCAACAGGGTGCGAAATCGGATCCCGGGAGCGAAGATCTCGACCAGACTCGGCCGGGGTCCGCTCTGCACCGCTTCCTGCCACTTTTCCGATTCCGGGACGAACATGCGGATGAAGAACGTCAGCAGGGCTGGAAAAGCACAGATGCCCAGCAGCCAGCGCCACCCGCCTTCCTCGGTCCTGAGTCCCGCGGCTCCGGTTCCCAGAACAAGCAGGGCGGCGAGCATGAAGCCCACGTTGGCTGCCGCACCGATCAGGCCCGCCAGAACCACCCGCGAACGGGCGGGCCAGCTCTCCATCACCAGGGCCACGCCTAAGGCCCACTCTCCGCCCATGCCCAGGGCCGCGATGAAGCGCAGCACCGCCAGATGCCAGGCACTCATGGCCAGCCCGCACAGGCCAGTGAAGATGGCATAGGTGAGCACGCTGCCGACCATGGCTCGGACACGACCGATGCGGTCGCCCAGCCAGCCGAACAGCCAGCCGCCGCAGGCCGCGCCCACCAGAAAAGCCGCGTAGATGTAGCCGTTCCATTCACCGACCAGCCTTTCCAGTTCCCGTTGGGCGCGCAGGCTCTCCTCGGGCGCTTCCGGACTCTGCGTCGCTGCCGGAGCCAGCAGAGCGACCAGCGCGGTGCGGCTCAACGGCGGAAAGATGCCCATCTCGAAGCCGTCGAACATCCATCCCAGCAGGGCGGCGGCTAAAGCCATCCACTGGCCGCGGGTCGCATTGTGATACCAGCGTTGGGTCATGAGAGTTCTCGGCATCAGGGACCATTCCGATTGTAGCCTCGGGGACATCCACCGCAATGGGGCGATGGCAGCCGCGTCGGTTTGGCCGCCGAGGCACGGTCTCCAACTGCCAAAAAGGTCAGAAACGTCCCAGTTGCATTTGAGCACTGGCAGCATGCCGGGGAGAGGTGGTAGAGTGTTCGGCTGGGGGATTCCAGTCGGAAGGGTGAGACATCATGGCCCGGCTGATAACGGTGCGCGGCATCGGCGACAGTCCCCAGCAGTTTCCGCTGGACCGCGATGAAATCGTCCTGGGAAGGATACCGAACGTCCATCTTCGCCTGGAATCCCGCGAAGTCAGCCGACGGCATGCCCGCATCGTCCGGGTCAATGACCGCTACTATCTCGAAGACCTGGCCAGCAGCAACGGCACCTACGTCAACGGCATGCGGATTCAGGACCGCATCGAGCTGCGCGACCAGGATCAGATCCGCATCGGGCCGTTCGTGCTCCGCTTCGAGTCGTCCGACACTGGCGAAGCCCAGCCGCTCATCCGGGCGGAAGTCACGGTGCATTCCTCCAACGTCGATCTCTTCCGCCTCGATGCCGAGCGGAAGCTCAAAGCGGTGCTGGAGATTTCGCACCAGTTGTCCGGCTCGCTGGATCTGGACGCCATCTTGCCGCGCCTGCTGCAAGCCTTGATGCGCCTTTTTATGCAGGCAGATCGCGGTCTGATTCTGCTCGTGGAAAACGGCCAGTTGATGGCCCGGGCCGCGATCAGCCGCGACGAGACCCGGGACGGTCCCGCTTACAGCCGTTCCGTCGTCCGCCGGGTCCTCGAAGAGGGGGTCGGCCTGGTGGCCGAAAACGTCGCCGGCGATTTCCGCTTCGACATGATGCAAAGCGTCAACCGACTCAACGTCCGCTCGTTTCTGTGTGTGCCGCTCAAGACCTCGGAAGGGCATCCGGTGGGCGTCGTGCAGCTGGACACGTTCCGCGTCAACCAGCCCTTCACCAAGGACGATCTGCACCTGGCGACTGCCTTGGCCCTGCATGCCGGCGCCGTCATCGAAAACGCCCGCCTCCACGCCGAACTGCTGCGGCAGGAGCGGGTCCAGCACGAACTCATGCTGGCCCGCAAGATTCAAGAGGGGTTTCTGCCCAACGACTTCGATCAGGTTCCGCAGGGGTTGGAATTGTACGCCCGGGTCTGCCCGGCCACAGAGGTCAGCGGGGATTTCTACGATTTCCAGCAGTTGTCGCCGACGCGCCTGGCGTTCACTATCGCTGACGTGGTCGGCAAAGGCATCCCGGCGGCGCTCTACATGACGGCCACGAGGACGCTGTGCCGCCACCTGGCCACCACGGCTGCGTCACCGACGAGTCTGCTCGACCAGCTCAACGCGGTGCTTTACGAAGACAACCAGACCATGATGTTCGCCACCGTGCTGCACGGCGTCATCGACGCCCACAGCGGCGAGGCGATCCTGGCCAGTGCCGGGCATCCCACGCCGCTTGTGCGCCGCCGCAACGGCATCGTCGAACACGTCGTGGCTCGACCCGGACGGCCCATCGGGGCCTTTCCCATGCCGGTGCAGGCCGAAGACGCCCGCATTTGCCTCGAACCTGGTGACACTCTGCTTTTGTTTACCGACGGCGCGGTCGAGGCCCCGCACCCCGTTACCCAGGAACGCTATGGCATCGAGCGTCTGGCCCAACAGTTCGGCTCCCTCCCTGCGAATCAAACCCTGGAGAAGTGGTGCGACCGCCTCCGCAGAGAAGTCGCCAACTACACCCGCGGCTCCGGAATGGGCGACGACATCACGTTGCTCTTGGTTCGCCGTCAGGCCTCCTAGTGGCACCAAAGCCGAATGCCAGCTATAATTTCACCTGATGTTGAAAACTGCAAAAGCTATAAAGACTGTGAAAAAATCCTCTAACGCCTTGGAAACTCGCCTCGCCGAGGTCGAGCGGCGCTTCGTCGATCTGTGGGGCGACATGAGTTCCTGGTGGGGGGTCAGCCGGACGATGGCCGAGATTCACGGTCTGCTGTTCATCACCGGCGAGGCCCTGTGCGCGGAGGAAATTCAGAAGCGTCTGGGAATTTCCCGGGGCAACGTCAGCATGAACATCCGCACGCTGGTGGAATGGGGCCTGGTTCGCCGGGTCCGCAAGCGAGGCGACCGCCGCGAGTATTTCGAGTCGTTGACCGACGTTTGGGAGATGTTCACGGTGCTGGCCGCTCAGCGCAAGCGCCGCGAGATCGACCCCGTTCTCAAGACGCTGCACCAGTGCCGGGAAGCGCTGGCCCCGGCGGTTTCCGGCCGTCAGGCCGATCCCCGCGCCGCTCAGCATTTCCAGCGGGTCGAGGACATGCTGAACTTTCTGACCACCATGGAGCGCCTGGCCGAACGCTTCTTCAACAACCGCCGTGGCATCCAGGCCGCCGTCGAACTGCTCGTGCGACCCGAAGGCGACGCCCTCCTCCGCTCGCTGTAAGACCGCTCAGGAGAGCCGCAGCCAGCGGTTGCGGGCGGCCACGCCCCGACAGCGCAAGCACATGAACTCCTCATGCTGATGCCCGCAGCGAGAACAGATGCCCATTTGCCGGAACACGTCCACGCGGCGGCCACAGCCCTTGCACTTCCACGCGTCCAGCGCATACGGCATCCAGCCGCAGTAAGGGCAGCAGTAAGCCGTTCGCCGGGTCATGGCCACATGAGCGAAGCCGTAACCGAATGCCGCCAGCCATGCTCCCAACAGGCTCAGACCGGCCCACAGCGGCACCCGTTCCGGCGCGGCAAAGTGCAGCAGCAGGGCACCCAAGGCCGAAAGGAAAAGCAGCTTCCGATGGCGGCGGATTTTGCGGTACATGGTCGAGTCGTTCCGCCCCTGATCTCACGCCGAAGTCGGACTCGTCGCCTCAGCGGCCACCGCGTCGGGATCGACCGGTCCAAAATCGGGATGGTTGAACAGCCGTCTGAGGTCCCGCGCTGAGCCGCGGTCCACGCTCACCGGGCCGGGCTTCCATGCGATTTCTACCTCGTCGAAGATCCGCTCCAGGAAATTCGCTTTGGCCAGGATTTCCACCTCCGCGAACCCGCTCGGCGACTGGATCGGGATGCGCTTGAAGATCTCCCGGCGATACAGCCGCACCGGACAGGTCGCATCGCGGACCGAGACGCCGAACAACAGGTACGGCCAAAAACCCCATCGCCACCGGCTCCACCGCCCCAGTCCCCGGCGACAGCCGCACACCAGGTCGCAGCGGTCGATCCGCTCCAGAAACTGGGACAGATCTACCGGGTCGTATTCCCCTGTGGCCGGGAATGTGAACACCAGCGGATGCCGTGCCGCTTTCAGACCCGCCTTCAGAGCCGCTCCGTGGCCCGGCTTTTCCACGGTCACCACCGTAGCGGCACCGGGCTCCTCAGGTCTTGCAGGACGCTGGTCCGGCCCGCCCTCGGGACAGAGCAGCACTTCGTAGTCCTGTCCTAGGCGTTTGAGCTGGCTCAGGAGCGGTTCGACGATCGGCTCCACAGGTCCGGCAGCTGGGGGGACCGTGACCACCACGGACAACGGGGCAGTGCGGATCGGCTCACGTTCCCAGGTGAACGACATGGAGGACGTCTTTCTATTGCGAGCAAAGAATGCCAGAAACCCATCGGCACCAGAGAAAGCATACCGCCTCGTCAAGCAATTCGGTACGCGAATCCGCCTGATCGCCAGTTGACGCAGTTTCTATGGGCTACCCAGGAGTTGTTCGCACTCTTGTCGAAGCAGCGCGCATTCCCTGGGCCGGCGTGACACTTCGGGTTGTTGCCAGCAATTGGGCGGATTTTCCGCTCCCCACGGGCCGATACGGGGGTTTATAATGCCTGATAGCCCACCGGAACCAGGGGGATCCTACCATGACGACTCGACTTTCCCGCCGTACCGTTCTGCGAGGTCTGGGGACCGCCATTGCTCTGCCCTGGCTCGACGCCATGATGCCGGTCCTCTCCATTGCCGCCCCCAGCAAAGCGCCCAGAGCGCCGACCCGCATGGCGTTTTTCTACATTCCCAATGGGGCCCACATGCCCGATTGGACGCCCCGCAAGGATGGCAGCGATTTCGAACTGCCGCCCATTCTCGAACCCCTGTCGGAGTTCAAGGATAAACTGCTCGTCCTCAGCGGGTTGACGGCTGACAAGGCCCGGGCCAACGGCGACGGGCCGGGCGATCATGCCCGAGCCATGTCGGCATGGCTGACCGGCTGCCAGCCCAAGAAGACCGCCGGGGCAGACATCCGCGTGGGTATCTCGGCGGACCAGATGGCGGCCATGAAGATCGGCCATCTGACCAAGTTCCCGTCGCTGGAGATCGGTACCGAAGGAGGTCGCCAGGCGGGCAGCTGCGATTCGGGCTACAGTTGTGCCTACTCGTCGAGCATCTCCTGGCGAAGCGAATCGACGCCGATGATTAAGGAAGTCGATCCCCGGCAACTCTTCGAGCGGCTCTTCGCCGGCAGCGATACCAAGGAAGCTGCGGCCAGCCGGGCACGGCGTCAGGAATATGCCAAGAGCATCCTCGACTTCGTGCAGGAAGACGCCAACGACCTGCGTCGCCAACTCGGTCATGCCGACCAGCGCAAGCTCGACGAATACCTGACCTCCATCCGCGAACTGGAGCAACGCATCCAACGAACGGAGAAAGGGCAGGTCGCCGAGGCCAAGCTGCCCGACATGGCCAAGCCGACCGGCGTGCCCAAAGAGTACGACGAACACGTGCGCATCCTCTCGGACCTTCTGGTCCTGGCTTTCCAGGGGGATCTGACCCGCATCGCCACCTTCGTGTACGCCAACGACGGCAGCAACCGCAGCTATCGGCTCATCGGCGTGCCGGAAGGGCATCACGATTTATCGCACCACGGCGGCAGCGCCGAGAAGCAGGCCAAGATCGCCAAGATCAACCGCTTCCATATCAGCCTGTTCGCCTACTTCCTCGGCAAGCTCAAGAGCATCCCCGAGAGCGACGGCACGCTGTTGGACCACTGCATGATCGCTTACGGATCGGGCATTGGCGACGGCAATCGGCACAATCACGACGACCTGCCGACGCTTTTGGTCGGTGGGGGCAACGGCACGCTGCGGCCCGGACGGCACATCCGCTATCGCCGCGAGACGCCGCTCAACAACCTCTGGTTGGCCATGCTCGACCGCATCGGGGCCAAGACCGAGAAGCTCGGCGACAGCACCGGCGTGCTGCCCGGTTTGCTGTGACGGAAATCATCGCCGGGAGCGACGCCCCTGCTGGCTCATCAGCCACTCCAGCAGCGCTTTTTGGGCATGCAGGCGATTGCCTGCCTGCTGGAAAGCGATGCTGCGCTGGCCGTCCAGGACCTCGCTGGTAATCTCCTCGCCGCGGTGCGCCGGCAGGCAGTGCATGACTACCGCGTGAGCCGGGGCCTGCTCCAATAACTGCTCGTTGACCTGGAAACCGCGGAAAGCCTGGCAACGGGCGTCCTTCTCAGCTTCCTGTCCCATGCTCGTCCAAACGTCGGTGTAGACGACGTCAGCATGGCGCACCGCTTCCTTCGGCGAGCCGTTGATCTCGAAACGGACTTCGGGAAAGCGCTGCCGAAGCAGGTCCGCATATTCCGGCTCGAAGCCATAACCCTCCGGGGCGGCCAGGACGAAGTGCATCCCCAACATGCCGCAGCCTGCCGCCAGGGACCGGGCCACGTTGTTGCCGTCGCCGACGAAAGCGACTATCCGGCCCCGCAATTCCCCGAAATGCTCCCGCATCGTGAACAGGTCCGAGAGGGCCTGACAGGGATGATGCGCATCGGTCAACCCGTTGATGACCGGCACGGAGGCATGTTCAGCGAAGGTTTCCACGGTACTGTGGGCGAAAGTCCGCAGGATGACGGCATCGCAAAACTGGCTCAGGGTCCGGGCGCAATCCGGAATCGCCTCCCGCGTTCCCAGACCGACCTCTCCCCCCGTCAGAAAGATGCTCGCTCCGCCCAACTGAGCGACCGCCGACTCGAAGCTGACCCGGGTGCGCAGCGATGGCTTCTCGAAGATCAGGGCGACGACCTTGCCTCCCAGCTTGCGGCGGGCCTTGCCTCGGCTTCGCTGACGTTTGAGTCGTTCCGCCATCGTCAGCAGGTGAAGCAGCTCGTCGCGGGTCAGGTCGAACAGGGTGATGAAATGACGCATGACGGCGGTAAAAGCAAAAGAAACAGTGCTGGTCGCATCCCTGCGGGCGCCCTCCCATCCTTCCAAAATAGCGGGAACCGATCAGGAAATCACACGGCGTGTTCCGACAGCACGGCCTTGAGAATCGCAAAGCCTTCGTCGATTTGCTCGTCGGTCAGGTTCATGGCCGGGAGCAGACGCAACACCGTGCCGTGAGTGCAGTTGATGAGCAGCCGGCGCTCCAGACATTTCGCGACAATGGGTGCGCCATCGACGGCCAGTTCGATGCCGATCATGCAACCCTGGACCCGGACCTCGCGGATCACCGGCAGTTTCTGGAGCAGCGTCTGGAATCGGCTGCGAAAGGCGTCGCCGATCTGCTTTGCCCGTTCAAGCAGACCGTCGGCCTCGATGGTCTCGATGGTCGCCAACGCCGCCTGACAGGCGATCGGATTGCCGCCGAATGTCGAGGCGTGCATCCCCGGCTTGAGCAGGTCGGCGTAGTCCTTGCGGACGACCAAAGCCCCACAGGCGATGCCGCCGGCCAGGCCCTTGGCCAGCGTCATCGCGTCCGGCTCGACATTCCAGTGTTGGTGCCCGAACCACTGGCCCGTCCGGCCCATGCCCGTCTGGACCTCGTCGAAGATGAGCAGCAGCTTGCGTTGGTCCGCCAACTCCCGCAACCCTTCGAGGTAACCCGGCGGCGGGATGTTGATGCCGCCTTCCCCCTGGATCGGCTCCACCAGGATGGCGCAGGTTTCGTCATCCACGGCCCGTCCCGCCGCTTCGAGATCGCCAAACGGAGCGTACTTGAAGCCAGGCAGGAGCGGCTCGAAGCCCTGATGGTACTTCGGCTGGCCGGTAGCAGTGACGGCCCCCATCGTCCGGCCGTGGAAGCTGTTAAGCATGGACACGATTTTGTAGCGGTTCGGCTTGCCGAAGACCCGGGCCAGCTTGATCGCCGCCTCGATCGCTTCCGCCCCGCTGTTGCAGAAGAAGCATTTGCCGTCGAAGCTGCGTCGGCTCAGTTCCCGGGCCAGAAGCCCCTGGGCTTCCATGTACCAGGTGTTCGGCACATGGATCAATCGGCCGACCTGATCCCGCACCGCCTCGACAACTCGCGGCGGACAGTGCCCAAGCAGATTGCAGCCCCAGCCGGGAAACAGGTCGAGATAGCGATTGCCCTCGGCGTCCCAGACGTAGGAACCCTCTCCCCGCACCAGCGATACCGGAAAGCGCGTGTAGTTCCCGATGACGTACTGCTGAAACAGGGCGATCGTCTCCTGCGAGGAAAGCGGAGCGTGCTGCATGGGACTCCTCAACTCACCGTGATTTCCGTGCCGACGCCTTTGTCCGTGAAGATTTCCAGCAGCAGCGAATGGCGTAAGCGGCCGTCGATGATGTGGGTTTTCTTGACCCCGGCCTGGAGGCTGTCCAGGCAGGCCTGCACCTTGGGAATCATGCCGCTGTCGATGACGCCGCTGCGGATCAGGTCGTCGCATTGCCTGGCGTTCAAGCTGGAAATCACGCTGCTTTCGTCGTGACGGTCCCGGAGGATGCCCGGCGTGTCGGTGAGCAGAACGAGCTTATCGGCCTGGACGTGGGCAGCGACGGCGGCGGCGGCGTTGTCGGCATTGACGTTGAGCCAGCGGTGGGCTTCGTCGTCCCAGACCAGGGACGGAATGACCGGCACGATGTCGGCCCGGCACAGGGCCTCGATCAAATCCCGGTCCACCCAGGTAACTTCTCCGACCAGACCGAGGTCGATCCGCTCCCCGCCTTCGACCGTCAGGAAAGTCCGTTGTCCGTGCAGGACCCGCAAGTCGTCGCCGTGCAGACCGACCGCCCGACCGCCTAACCGCTTGACTTGGCCGACAATATCGGCATTGATTTCTTTGAGGAGGACGCGGACGACGATTTCCAGGGTCTGTTCGTCCGTATAGCGGAGACCGCGGACCTTGCGGGGCGTCAGCCCGGCCTGGGCCATGGCCCGGTCGATGGGTTTGCCGCCGCCGTGGACCAGGATCGGCCTGAGGCCCACCGTCTCCATGAAAATGACGTCTTGCAGCGTGGCGGTGAGGGCGTCACGGTCTTCCATGGCGCTGCCGCCCAGCTTGATGACGGTCAGCCGGTCCCGGAACTTGCGGATGTAGCCGAGCGCCTCGATCAACGTCTCGGCTTTGCGGATGGCGTGCTCCATTGGCATGTCGCTCCGCTGCTGTAAAATACCTAATCTACGCATGCCCCCAGGGGAGTCAATCAGCGATGAAGAGCAAGCCTGCTTCGAAAACGGCCGTCAAGACCCGCAAGAGCAAACCGACGGCGACGGCCAAGGCGCGTCGGACCACCGCGACGGCGAAAACTGCGACGCGAACGCGCAAGACGACCCTGAAGCGGGAAGAGACGTTTAGCGTCATCGTCGAGAAGTGCGACCGTTGCAACGGTCAGGGCTGCATTCCGGTGCTGTGTCCAAAATGCGTCGGCCGACCGGCGGTCATGAGCCACGACATCTGCCGCCGGTGCAAGGGCGTCGGCTTCATCGACGTCACTTGCCGCCATTGCGGGGGCACCGGCGAAGCTCCTCCGGAAACCGAACAGCCGCAATGACCCCCTCATGGCGCGTGGTCTGGCCGCCTCCCTCCAGCGAGGAACGCCTATGCTCACGATCCGTTTCCCGGATGGGTCGGTGAAGACTTTTCCCGAAGGCACCCGGCCCCGCGACATCGCCGAAGCCGTCAGCAAACGCCTGGCCCGTGCCGCCGTTGCCGCCAAGATCAACGGCACTATCGTGGACCTCGACCGCGAACTGCACGACGGTCAGGGCGAGATCCAGTTCCAGATTCTCACCGACCAGGACCGTGAAGCCCTCGACGTGCTCCGCCACAGTTGCGCCCACGTCATGGCCCGGGCGGTGATGCGGCTGTTTCCCGGAGCCAAGCTGGCTTTCGGCCCGACCATCGAGAACGGCTTCTACTACGACATCGACGTTCAGCCCCCCATCCGCGAAGAGGACTTCCCCCGCATCGAGGCCGAGATGCGGAAAATCATCGAGCAGGCCGAGCCGTTCGAGCGTTTTGAGCGTCCCACGGCCGAGGCCCGCGCCCTGGTCGCCGACTTGGGCCAGGATTACAAGGTCGAGCACATCGACGAGGAATTGTCGAAGTTTCCGAGCCTGAGCTTCTACCGCCAGGGGGAGTTCATCGACCTGTGCCGGGGGCCGCACATTCCCCACGCCGGCAAGATCGGGGCCTTCAAATTGCTCAGCATCGCCGGGGCCTACTGGAAGAACGACGCCACCCGGCCCCAGCTTCAGCGGCTTTATGGCACCGCGTTTTTCACCCAGAAAGACCTCGACCATTACCTCAAGCAGCTCGAAGAAGCCCGCAAACGCGATCACCGCGTCCTGGGCAAGCAATTGAAACTGTTCACCATCACCTCGCAGGTCGGCAGTGGCCTGATCCTGTGGATGGCCAAAGGGGCGATGGTCCGCAGCCTGCTCGAAAGTTTCATCCGCGAGGAACTGCTCAAGCGCGGCTACCAGCCGGTGTACACGCCGCACATCGGACGGCTGGAACTGTACCGCACCAGCGGTCACTTCCCGTACTATCGGGACGCCCAGTTCCCGCCCATGTACTTCCACGTCCACGCTGCCGCTCTGGACCTGGCCCAGTACCGCCTGGCCGCCGGAGAACTGGACGAAGCCCGGGAACGGCAGATGACCGATTACCTCCGCAGCGCCGGCTTCGTCCCGCCGGGCTATCTGGAGGCCCACTCGCCTGCCGAACGGCTCGACGCCGTGCATCGCCACGTTTTGTCTCTTCTGGACCAGGCCGGCATCGCCCTGCCGGAGTACCGCAACGCCTCGACATCCCGCGAACGGGCCAAGGCCCTGCTCGGCTGGCTGGAGCAGCAGGAAGGCTATCTCCTGAAGCCGATGAACTGCCCGCACCACATCAACATCTACAAGGCCGAGCAACGCAGCTACCGCGATCTCCCTGTCCGCTTGGCCGAGTTCGGCACCGTCTATCGCTTCGAGCAGACTGGCGAACTGTCCGGCATGACCCGCGTCCGCGGTTTCACCCAGGACGACGCCCACCTGTTCGTCACCCCGGAGCAGATCGAGGCGGAACTGGTCTCCAATCTTGAACTGGTCCTGTTCGTGCTCCGCAGTGTCGGGCTGGAGGACTACCGGGTACGGGTTGGGCTTCGAGATCCCAAGAGCGATAAGTACGTCGGCAGCGACGCCAACTGGAAACAGGCCGAGCAGAACCTCCTTCAAACCGTCAAAAACCTGGGCATGAACTACTCCGCCGAAGAAGGCGAAGCGGCGTTTTACGGTCCGAAGGTCGATTTCGTGGTCCGGGACTGCATCGGCCGGGAATGGCAACTCGGCACCGTGCAACTGGATTACAACCTGCCGGAACGCTTCGGGCTGGAGTACATCGGCCCGGACAACGCCCCGCATCGGCCGGTGATGATCCATCGGGCACCGTTCGGCTCGATGGAGCGGTTCTGCGGCATCCTCATCGAGCATTTCGCGGGAGCTTTTCCGCTCTGGCTGGCCCCTGAACAGGCTCGCATTCTCCCCGTCAGCGAGAAGGTCTTCGACTACGCCCGCAAGATCGAGGCCGACTTCCGTCAGGCTGGCTTCCGCGTCACCGGCGACTATCGGCCGGAAAAGATCGGCTACAAAATCCGCGAAGCCCAGCTGGAAAAGATTCCCTACATGCTCGTCGTCGGCGAGAAAGAACGCGAAGCCGGCACGGTGGCGTTGCGGGACCGGATTGACGGCGACCTCGGTTCCAAGCCGGTTGCCGAGGTGCTCGACCTGATGCGCTCGGAGGTCCAAAGCCGCCGTATCCGTCAAACCAGTTCCGCCAGTGCGGGCCTCAGCGACCAGACCGCCCGCTTCGCCGAGTGATCCCCAGGAGCCGATTCCGTCTCGGGATCGGTCGAATCCCCCGTTGCTTCAGCGACCGGCGGACGCGGTTTCCGGCTGGCGCTCCTGTTTCCGCTGTTGCTTGCGGGCCTTGATTTCGTCGGCGTAAAGCTTCTTGACGCGCCAGGCCACCAGGTGGTTGGTCAGCCTCGGGAACAGACGGTTGAACAAAGCCAGGAGCTTGGCCTGCCAGGTCAACACGATCTCATGCTTGCCGCGTTCGATGGCCTTATAGGTCGCCACGGCGACCTGTTCGGGCGTCATCGCTCGCAGATGATCCAGCGGCATCCTGGCCTTGTTCTCGATCATGTTGCTCGGAAAGTTGGTGGCAGTCAGGCCGGGGCAGACGCTCAACACGTCGATGTCGAAGCGGACCAGTTCGGCCCGCAGGGCGTCGGTGAAGCCCTGGAGCGCGTACTTGCTGGCGGAGTATTCGCTTCTGGCGGGCAAGGCCCGTTTGCCGACGGCGGACGAGATGTTGACGATCATCGGCTTGTTGCCCTGCATCAGGACCGGAAGGGCGAGACGGGTCAGCTCGCAGACGGCAAAGAAGTTGACTTCGAAGATCTTCCGCAGGCGGTCTTCGGAAGCGTCGATGAAATGCCCGGTCGCTCCGATGCCGGCGTTGTTGATGAGGATGTCGAGTCCGCCGAATTTTTCGACAGCCGTCTCGATCATGCGGCGGCGGTCTTCGGGATTGGTGACGTCGCCGCGGACGGCCTCGACCTCGGCTCCTTCTCGGCGAAGCTCATCGGCCAGGGTTTCGATATCGGCACTGCGGGCGCTGAGGACAAGCTTGGCTCCGCGTCGCGCTCCTTCGACGGCCAAGGCCCGCCCGATGCCCTGCGATGCTCCCGTAATCAGAATCCGGGATCCTGCGGTAGTTCGCCGTGCCATGTTGCCACCTCCGTTCTGCTTCCCCGATTTTCTCCGCATATCAATCTTTGACCATTTTACCACCTTTGGATGAGTGGATCTGCTGAACTTCAACGAAAACTTTGACAATCCCCTGTCAACGACAATCAGGCTTCCTGAAATGACGAAGGTGGCGACTGCACGGCTCCAGCCGTCGCGTCTGGCATTCCGGGCTGCGACCGATTCCACCCCGCGATTGCCATTCCGCTCCGCAATTGCCATTCCGAGCCGCGACCGCGAGGGAGCGGTGTTTCTCCTCCGCTCCGTTGCCGTCGCGGCTCCGACCAGTGCGGTATCGCGGCTCCGAAGCCAACGCGAGCAATTGCCATTCCGAGCCGCGACCGCCAGGGAGCGGGTTCATCGGGGAACTAACGCTCTCCGCTCGCCGTTCAGATTGACGATACGGGCGGAGAGCGTAAGCTCTCCAATCCAGCGAGCCGGGAGTGTGATCTCTCCGGTTGCACGAGCAAACGGCATCCGCCGCTCCTCAATGGCGAGCCGAGGGGGGTTGCCCTGCGTTTGCTGGTGGGACTTAAGGGTTAAATTGAATCTCTCGACCGAGGTTCTGTTCGCGGGCTTTGCGATAGACCTCCGCGGCCACTGCCACATCCTCCAGGCCCAATCCCACCGATTTGAATAGCGTCACATCATGCGGCCGAATCCGCCCGGCATATTTGCCGATGATGATCTGTCCCAGGTCCACGATCTCCGACCAGTGCAGAACGCCATCCTCGATCGCTTGCACGAAGTCGCCGGCCTCCAGGCGGGCCTGCTCCTTGCTGTCCACGGCGATGACTTCGCAGCGTTGAAGGGTATGCACGTCGATTTCCGCTTTGGTCAGGAAATTGGAGCCGATGACGTTCAAGTGCGTGCCGTCGCTGATCCAGTGTCCGCTCAGGACCGGCTCACGGCTGGTGGTAGCGGTGATGATGATGTCCTTATCGTCGGCCACCATTTCGGGGTGCTGGGCCGGAACGACCTCGATGCCGCATAGTTGGCTCATTTCTTCGGCGAAGCGGCGGCGATGCTCAAGGTTGGGACTCCAGACGTGGGCGTGGGTGATGGGTCGGACCTTGCAGACGGCCTGAAGCTGGGTGCGGGCCTGCTTGCCGGAGCCGAAGACGCCTACTTCGCACGATTCCGGCCGAGCCATGTAGCACGTCGCCACGCCGCTGGCCGCTCCCGTCCGCACCTGACCGAGATAGTCCGCTTCCATCAGGCAAAGCAGTTCGCCGCTTTGGCCGTCGAACAGGGCGACGTGGAAGCGGGCCTGTTGCCGGGTGGTCACATAGGCTTTGTAACCCAGATAACCTCCTCGCCGCCAAGCTGCCGAGAGCACGTGCAGCATGGCCTGATCCGTCTGGCATCGCGTCCGGGGGATATTGACCGCCTGATCGGAGGCCAGGTCGCGCAGGGCCGACTCGACCGCTTCCAGGGCGGCTTCCATGGTCAAGACTTGCCGCACGTCGGATTCCGAGAGCAACAACATGCCACAGCTCCAAAGACTGTGCCGAAGCGGCCGCTGTGTCAGGGGACCGTCAATTGGCCTAGGGCAGCGGATCGCAGGGTAGGCCGAAGGTGTCGGCCACCGCCTGATTGGTAATGCGGCCTTCGTGGATATTGACGCCGTGACGCAGGGCCAGATTGTCCTTCACCGCCTTGGTCAGCCCCTTACCGGCCAGTTGCAGCACATACGGCAGGGTGACGTTGCATAAAGCGTAGGTGCTGGTGCGGCCGACCGCTCCCGGCATATTGGTCACGCAGTAATGGATGATTTCGTCCACCTTGTAGGTCGGGTTGCTGTGCGTGGTCGGTCGGGAAGTCTCAACGCAGCCGCCCTGGTCAATGGCCACGTCGATAATGACCGCGCCCGGCTTCATGCGTTTGAGATCATCCCGGCGGACCAGGTAGGGGGCCTTGGCTCCGGGAATCAAGACCGCGCCGATGACCAGATCGGCCAGAGCGAGATTGTCCACGATGTTGTGCCGGTCGCTGAACAGCGTCGTCACGTTGCGAGGCATGACGTCGTCGAGATACCGCAGGCGGTCCAGGTTCACGTCGAGGATAGTGACGTTGGCTCCCAAACCGGCTGCGACTTTGGCCGCATTGGCCCCGACCACACCGCCGCCGAGGATCAGCACGTGAGCCGGCAACACCCCGGGCACGCCGCCGAGCAGGATGCCCCGGCCCTCGAACGGTTTTTCCAGATACTTCGCTCCTTCCTGGATGCTCATGCGGCCGGCGACTTCGCTCATGGGAGTGAGCAACGGCAACTGGCCGCGGGCGTCGCGGATCGTCTCATAGGCGATGGCGGTGATGCCCGACTGCATCACGGCGCGGGTCAGTTTTTCGTCGGCGGCGAAGTGGAAGTAGGTGAAGACGATCTGCCCGGGTCGGAGCATCGGCCATTCGTTGGGCAGAGGTTCCTTGACTTTGACGATGAGGTCGGCCCGTTTCCAGATTTCCTCGGCGGAGGCAACGATTTCGGCCCCGTTGTCGGCGTACTGCTGATCGCTGATGCCACTGCCCTGCCCGGCCCCGGCCTGAATGAGCACGCGATGCCCCGCCCGGGTCAATTCTTCGACGCCGACGGGAATCATGGCCACCCGGTATTCATCGGTTTTGATTTCCTTGGGAACGCCGATCAGCATCACTGGCTCCGGAGTGCGGAAGGTCCACGGACTGCAAGAAGCGTCGGCGTCATTGTGGGCGGGATGGAGAAAGGAATCAAGGTTCGGCCGGGAACAGCTTCGGCAAAGTTTTCCTCGTCGCGGCGTGGCGTTGGGGCCAGAGGCCGAATCGACCGCAGATGCCGACTCCTCCGCGCCGATTACCCTTGCGGGACATTCCGCACTTCATCCGAAGAAGGAAGAGGGGTCATGCGGGGCCGACGCGTCGAGATCGGACTGCGGCTAGTGATGACGATCCTGGGTTTCGGACTGGCCGGGTCCGAAGTTGGGGCCGGGGAAGGCGACGGCTGCTGTCCAGTGACGGTGACGCGGCCGGGTTTCACGGTCCTGCATCAGCCGTGCGAGCCGGAGCCGGTCTGGCAAAAACCGGTTCTCCTGCCTCCGCCCAAGCTGTTCTCCGCGGAACAGGCTCCGCCGCGGTATGCGGACGTGCCGCCTCCGCCGCCGGTCAAGTTCTTCACCATTGAACCGCCTCCGGTCCGCTTTTTCACGATGATTCCGCTGCTCCCCAAGCTGCTGCGGTTCGAGGAGAAACCGCCGGTCGTTCTGGACGCCCCGCCGAGGCCGCCGATCCGGCTGTTCACGATGCATCCCGCACCGGCAGAGTTTTTGCCCTGCGTCAGTCGGCCCGGCGTGACGGTCGTGTATCAGCCGCAACCTTGCCCGGCCGAATGCCTGGGACATTTCAAGTCCGCTCCGTGACATCCGACTCGGTCCATCCGGGGCGTCAGAGATTCCCCTGTTTCGGCTGCTGTTGCCGGACGCTATAATCGCTCTTGCGCACAAGGACATCACCGGGGAATCGAGAAGGCCGGACGACCATGCCGGAGGCGGAGCCTGGGAAGACCATCGGCAAGCGGGGGACGTCGCCGTCGTTACGCTTTCTTAATGCCGTGGCCGGGCATAAGGAAGTCGTCTTTTTGTCGCACATCAACCCCGACCCAGACAGCCTCGCCAGCATGGTGGGTCTGGCTCATCTGGTCCGCAACCGTCTCCATCTGCCCACGCGCCTGACGCGGGACGGCTTCATCGGCCGGGCCGAGAATCAGGCCCTGGTCCGCTGTCTCGACATCGAACTCGAACCGATCGACGAGATCGAGTGGCGTCCCGACTGGGCCGTCGTCATGGTGGACAGCCAGCCGCACACCGGCCGCCATACTCTGCCTGCCGACGTTCCCATCACCGCGGTCATCGACCATCATGACACGCCGGGGGACTGTTCCGCAGTGACCTTCGTTGACGTCCGGGCCACTGTCGGGGCCACCTGCACGCTGGTCACAGAGTATCTCCTGGAACAGCATGTGCCCCTGACGCCCCGCGTGGCCACGGCCTTGTACTACGGCATCGAATCGGAACTGGCCGGCTATCCCCGTGAAGGCGGCCCCCTGGACGACGCCGCCATGCAATTCCTCTATCCTCACGTCGATAAGGATAAACTTGCCTTCATCCGCAATGCCCGGTTGCCGCACGAGTATTACGAAACCCTGCTCGTCGCCCTGCAAAACGCCTTCCTTTACGACAAGCTGATTCTCTCCTGGGCCGGGGAACTGAGCCGCCCCGAAAGCGTCGCCGAAATCGCCGACCTCCTGGTTCGCTTCGAGGAGATCGACTGGGCGTTGTGCCACGGCGTGTATGAACAGCAGATTCTCCTGTCGCTGCGGACAGTGCGGCCGCGAGCGCAGGCGGGACTGATCCTCCAGCGGATCGTGGACGGATTAGGCAAAGCCGGGGGACATCATCGCCGAGCCGGCGGGGCGATCCCGCTGACGAGTCCGACCGTCTCGGCGGTCGAACAGACGCGGTCCCAGATTCGGCGGCGGGTGCTGGAGGTGTTGGGCATCGACGAGCAGCGCGGCCAGCGCCTGGTCAGCCGCAAAGATTTGTTGGAGAGCATCGGCTGACGCAGGCGGAAGACGGCCGGTCAGCGTTGTCGAGCGGCGAAGGCGATCAGTTCGTCGGCCACGTCCACCGCACACACCCGGCTCAAGGCCCGCCAGCCCGGCACGGCATTGACTTCGAGAACATACACGCTGCCATCTTGGGCGGGAAGCAGATCGACGCCGCAGATGGGCGTCCGCACCGCCTCGGCCGCCCTAAGCGCGAGGGCTTCCAGTCGGGAATCCAGACGCATCGCTTCGGCCAGACCGCCCTGGGCGACGTTGGTCCGCCAATCGCCGTTGCTCCGCCGCCGCATCGCTGCCAGCACCTTGCCGCCAAGCACGAACACCCGCACATCGTAGCCGAAATGAGGCACGAACTTTTGCAGGTACAGCACGCAGGCAGTCCGTTCCAGCGTGCGGAATGTCCGCCAGGCCAGCTCGGCATGGCTGATTCGGCACATGCCTCGGCCTTCCGAGCCGAACAACGGCTTGACCACCACATCCCCGCCTAACCTGCCAAACGCCTCCAAGGCCGTCTCCGCATCCTGGCAGACGACGGTTTCGGGCACGGGAAGTCCCCCCGCCTCCAGGCGAGCCGTTGACAGATACTTGTCAATGCACGTCTCCAAAGCAGACGGCGGATTGAGCACGGGCACGCCACAGGCCGCGATCCGGTGCAGCAGGTCCATGCGAAAGACCACCTGCTCCAGCGATCCCGGCGGCATGGTGCGGACGAGGACGCAGTCGGCCTCGGGCATGGGGCGTTCCCCCCGTCCAACGCTCCCGTGCACCAGCCGAAAGTCCCGGACCTCCGCCGTATGGCCCCGGGCCTCGGCGGCCCGCACCAAGTCCCGCACATGCCAGCCCAGTCCGCCGGAAAGGATGCAAAAACGGACACATCCGCTCATGGTCAGTTTGTGCTCCTTGGGGCTCTTGAAACCGATCTGTCAGGCAGCATATCGGTTTGATCGTCGGTTCGGTACAATGATGGTTTACTGCTTGTTTCCCCGGCAGGAGGCGTTGCCATGCCGATCTGGAGCCGTTCTTACTGGAAATGGGCTGTGCTGGTGGCGTTGCTGGCAGTGACTGGCGAGGCCGCCGCTCAAGTACGCCTCGCCTGGTCCCTTCGCAAGGGAGACAGGTTTTACCAGGAAACCACGACCTGGCTAAAGCAGACGACCCGTGTGCGGGGACAGGAAACCCGACAGGAAGCCGAGTATGTCATCCGTTCCGCCTTCACGGTCCAGGAACGGGGCACGGACGGCAGCGTGACCCTGGAGCAGAAGATCGAGGCGATCACGCCCGGCAGCAAGACCGAGTTGAGCACGAGCGCGGCCCGTCTGCTTCGGGAGATGCAGGGAGCGGTTTTGACCTACACCTTGTCGCAAGATTTCCGCGTTCAGCGGATCGAGGGTTACGACGAACTGATGAAGCGCCTGGCCGGCGACGATGCCTCCGCGCTCAAGGTCGTGCAGACGCTTCTGGCCCGAGAAACCCTGCAAAGTGCGGTCGAAGAGGCTTTTGCCTTTCTGCCCCGGGAACCGATTCGTCCGGGCCATGCCTGGGAGCGTCGCCTGAACACGGGTCTTGGCCCCATCGGGTCGGTGGTGGGTCGGCAGCTCTACACCTACGAAGGGACAGAGGACTTGGACGGTAAACGGGTCCACGCTATCCGCCTGGAGTTGCAGGTCGAATACCAGCCGCCCCGGGCCGACGCTGGCATTCTCCCGTATCAGGTGGAACGCGGCGAATTGCGGGTGACGGAAGGCAAGGGGCGTTTGTGGTTCGACTCGTTCGCCGGTCGTCTGGTCCGCTCGGAACTGACCCTTCGCCTGGCCGGGACTCTGGTGATTTCCGTTCAGGGCCAGCAGTACACGCTCGAACTGGAGCAGGACCAGCAGGTGCAAATCCGCATCAGCAACGAGCCGTTCGCCAATCCCTGAAACTGATAGGAAGCGAGGCCCCGTTGCTCACGTCAGACCCGAACCTGCCCCGTGGCCGTTGGCGGAATCGGAGGCGGAAGGGTTTCGGCCTTCGCGTTCCTGTCGCAGTCGGGCCAATTGCTCTTCGAGCATGGCTCGTCGGTCGTCCCGGATGCGTTTCCGCTGCCGCATGCCGTAGCGGCGGGTAGCCAGGGTATCGAAGAAGCTGCCGACCAGCAGCAGCAGCACGACCAGGGCGATGATGCCGACGTAGGTGTAGGCGAAGTTGACGAAGTCGTGCTGTTCGGGGGTGAGTTGTTTGCCCTCGGCCCTGGCCTGGGGACCGGCGGCCACGAGGGCGTCGAGCCGGTCGAGGATATGGAAGAAATGCAGCCCGGCCAGCAGCACCGCCAACACCAGCAGCAGAGCACTACCGATCAGTCGAGCATAGGACCGCCGGGTCAGGTAGCGGAGCTCGTCGGCCCCCATCTCGGGCTGATGGCGCAAGCCGCGGAGCGTCTGGAGCTGCCGGAAGGCGAAGACGACCGCCGCCCCGGCCACGCCGACGACCAACACGGCCAGCCAGAGATACTGCATGTTGCGTCCTCGCCGTACACGGAACCCAAGACCCGGCTGTGAAGAGGGTGAACCGGCATCCTCCTCGCTGGAGACATCATTGTAAGAGATGTTACAGAGCAAGTCGCTCCCGAAAAACCGGGCTGATCACGCTTCAGGAACTTGGTTCGGGAAGCTTCGGAGGGGTGATATTTCGAGGTTAATTGGGCCTGATCGCTGCCTCACTCCTCGCGGACGTGGCAGGCGATGGGGGTGCCGTCGGAGAAGACTTCCACGATCAGCCGCTGATGCCGCACCGGCACCGGACCCTGCCGACACGCCGGGCAGTCCCCCCGACACTGCCACGGCTCCTCGCACGGCAGACGTTCCAGCACTTCCCGACTCTCCGTGCGCGTCACCACGGTATAACCCTGCGCTCGCAGTTCGCGGAGATGCTCGGCGTCGAGCAGGTCGGCTTGTGTGCCGCAGACCACGCAAATGACGCCACGCCAGGTGTGCCCCAGATTGCGTCGTGCCCCGCATCCAGGCCGGGTACAGCGACACCCCGCCCACTCATGACCGAACATGCACCGCCAGGACATCAACCGCCCCCCTGTCGGCCACCTTCTCCGTCCATCAGACGGTCGGGAAGACCGGCTATCCTCAGGCGTCACAAGTATAACAGCAAATTCATGAGAGCATCATGAACTTGCTTGTCGGCCTTGAAGGGCGTCGCGAATTTCGGTCAACAGGCGGATCTCGGGCCGCTCTTCGGCGGAACTCGGCGGGGTTGGCGGGGCGGTCGGAGGGGCAGGCGGGGCCGCGGCCGCTGCTGAGGTGCCGACCCAGGGCAAGGGAATCGGCAAAGGCCATGGGCCTTTCAGGGCGTTGACCGTTTTTACCAGGACAAAAACACAAAGTGCCACGATCAGGAAGTCCACTACCGTCTGCAAAAACTTGCCGTAATTGACATTCACCACCTGATCGCCGTAGCTCAGCGGCAGCCCCAGGTCGCTGACATGAATGCCGGCCAGAACAAAACCCAGGGGCGGCATAAGCACGTCGTTGACCAGGGAATGGACGATCTTGGTGAAGGCCGTTCCCATGATGATGCCAACGGCCATGTCGATCACATTGCCGCGTTGAATGAAGGTCTTGAATTCGCTAAGGACGCCCACGGTCAACCTCCTCGTCCAAAAGCCATGAAGAGGGGAAGGTCCGGGCGGCCGCCCGCGGGGCAGAAAAGAGCGAAGTGACGTATCAAGACCGGCTCAGCAAATCGCGTAACGCGGCCCCGATTTCCGGGAACTGGAATCGGTAGCCGAGGTCGAGGGCCTTGCGCGGAATGACTTTTTGTCCCCGGACCACGACATCGGCAACCTCTCCCAGACCGAGGCGGAGCAGGAAGCCGGGGGTGGGCCAGAAACTGGGACGATTCATGGCCGCGCCCACCGCTTGCATCATCTGCTTGTTTGTCGCCGGCTGCGGAGCGACGGCGTTGAGCGGTCCGCGTACCTGGGGATTGTCCAAGGTCCACAGGATCAAACCGACTTCATCCGCCCAGTGAATCCACGGCACCCACTGACGACCGGACCCGACCGGCCCGCCGAAAAGGTACATCTTGAAGGGTGTCAGAAGTTTGGGCAAGGCCCCGCCGCGCGGGTCGAGCACCACGCCGGTCCGCAGCAGGACTAGCCGCACGCCGACCTCCTCGACCGGCCGAGCCGCCGCTTCCCAGTCCACGCACAGGCGGGCCATGAAGTCGTTCGCCGCCGGGCTGTCCTCGGTCAGTTCGGTGTCGTCATCCCGGAATCCGTAGTAGCCGACGGCGCTGCCCTGGACGAGCACGGCCGGTTTCGGCTCCGCCTTGCGGATGGCGGCCACGATATGGTTCGTGCTGACGATGCGGCTGTCCCGCAAGACTTTTTTGAATTTGTCGTTCCAGCGTCTGGCGAAAATCCCTTCCCCGACCAGATTGACAACCCCCTGACAGCCGGCGACCCGGTCCATCCACGCGCCCGCCTGCATAGGATCGCCCTCGACGTACTGCGGGCCATCTCCCAGGCGTTGGCGGGCCTTGGCGACATTGCGGCTCAGGACGATCACCTCGTCCCCACGCTTCCGCAACGCTTCGATCAAACGCGAGCCGATCTGGCCCGTTCCTCCTGCCACGAAAACGCGCATGGTTTTCCCCCTGCACGGTAGATTGTCTGTTCTCGCTTGCCATTTTAGACACGCTCTGGTCCGGCTCGGCAAAAAATCGGCGCGACTGACCTTCCGCCTTCTAGTGTACGCATGTTAAGTAGCAGGGAGATGGTTGGACGGCCGAAGCGCGACGCACCGCCCTGCCTGTCCGTCCTGCCCCGTTGGTCTTTCAGACGAGGAACGGCTCATGGGCGCCGATTGGTTGTGGGAACCGTTCAAGGCCTGGCTGGCCCGCAAACGCTGGGAACGGCTGCGTTACGAAGCGGCGACGCTTCTGTTGCAGCAGGCGGTGGAGACTGACCCGCAAAGCAGGCGACCGCCCCAGTGGCAAAGCGAATCGGGAACCCCAGTTGAGGAGGACCCCGACGCCAACGACTGGCGACCGGCGTGGTTCGACGGCAAATCCGAGTGCCGCTGGGACGCTGACATGCTTCGGGCCAAGGCCCGCGACCTCGCCGACCACAACCCCTATGCTCGCAACATCCTTCAGCTGCACCGCGACTATGTGATCGGCATCGGAATGCGGCACGAAGTCCAGATCCGCCGCGAACCGGCAGATTCCGAAAAACAAAGCGAAGGCGATGCTGCTCTCCGCGCCCGTGCCGACGACCTGTGGCAAATCTTCTTGGAACGCAACGACTGGCATGCGGGCAATCGCAAGGACTGGGAATTCTGCCTGCGGACGTGGCGGGACGGCGAATGCTTCCTGCGTCTGTTCCGCCAGCCCCAATGGCCTCCGCGCCTGCATTTCGTGGACCCAGAACAGGTCGTTCCCGACCCCCGCACCGGCCTCCCGACCGGCGGCATCGAGACGCTTCCTGAAAACGTCGAGGTGCCCGTCGCCTATTGGATTGCCACAGGCGACGCCTCGGCCTGCTCCGACGGGGAACCTCCCGGCCTGGAGCGGGTCGAGGCCGGATTGATCCTTCACGCCAAGATCGGCGTCGATGCCAACGTCAAGCGCGGAGTCACGCTACTTTTGCCAGTCCTGGAAGCCCTGAAGCGCTTCCAGGGCTGGCTGGACGTGGAATTGATCCACCGTAAGGCGGTCAGTTCGATCTGCCTGGTACGCAAGCACCGCGACCATTATCCGGCAGGAGTCGCTGACTTCGCGGACGCGGCGGCCACGTCGGCGTCCTCCGGCCCGCGACCGCGGCAGCTGCGGATCGAACCGGGCAGCATCATCGATGTGCAGGGCTACGATCTGGAATTTCTTTCGCCCAACACTCACTTCAGCGATGCTTCCCTTCTTGGCCGCACGATCCTGTTGTCCATCGCCGCCGGTTCCGGCCTTCCGGAGTTCATGCTTTCCGCCGATGCCTCCAACGGCAACTACGCCAGCACCCTGGTCGCCGAGGGACCGGCCGTGCGCCGCTTCGCCGCCTGGCAGAGCTACTTCATCGGCCACTGGCAGAAGCTGTTCGGCATGGCGATGGCCGAGGCGGTCCGGCTCGGACTGCTGAGGGCCGACGAAACCGACCGCCTGCAACTCCGCATCACGCCGCCGCCTCTGGCCGTCCGCGACCGCTACGCCGACGCCCTCGCCGATGCTGTCTATTTCGACCGGGGAGCCATCAGCCTTCAGGAACTTGCCCGCCGAGATCGTGTCGATCCGGGCCAGATGCGGCGGGAACGGGAACAGGAGAAGAAGCCATGATCGCCCAAAAGACGTTGGTCTGCATTTACGAAAGCAGAATCCGGAAGAGAGCAAGTTTCGGCACACGTCCAGATCCATTCGCTGAACTGTCCCCGGCAAGCGATGGTGAGGCCGCGGACGACCGACGCGCAGCCTACGATGCTCTGGTCCGGTCCTGGCACGTCCTGCTCGACGACCTGCCCGACGCCATCGGCCTCCGCCTCCGCCGCGGACGCGCCCCAGTGAAGTTCCACTTTTGGCCTGATCGCTATCCCGCCGGTGGCGGCTATCGCATCCTGCGCAAACCGCTGCCGGAAGACGAGTGATCCCCGTTCGTCGAGATTTGCTTCGCCCCTGGCCTGGAGAACGCGCCCATGTTCGCCCTGCTTGTCGCCCTGCTGATACAGACGCCTCTCGAGAATCCGCCCCCCGGCTGCGTCATCCATCAGACCCGCACGCCGGTTACCGTGCGGGCGGCTCCTCCCGCCGCAGTCCGCTCTGTCAACTTCCTCGTCGAAGCCCCCGACTCCGCGACGGCAGAACGAGTCCTGGCCTGGTGCGAGGCGATGCGTTCAGAATTGCTGCGGCGGTGGAACTCCGCTCCCGCAGATCACCCGAACGCCGTGCCGCCGTGGCCTCGGCCGGTGCATGTCGTCGTGCATCGCCATCATCCGGGCTTCTACGCCACCACGTTTGGCGGCGATGGCAGCGTCACCATCACCCTCTGGGCCGGCGATCTGCATCTGGAAAGCACGGTCCGCCACGAGGTCTGCCATGCCGTTTTGCACTTGCGGTATCCCGGCCGATACATCCCGCGTTGGCTCGACGAGGGTCTGGCCGTCTGTCAGGAACTTCCCGACGAGCAGCACAGACTCCTGGAGCCTCTCCGCTCCGCTTCCCGTCGCTTCTCGGTCCGCCAGCTGATGCTCATACGCGAGTATCCCCGCGAAGTCCTGCTGTTCTACGCTCAGAGCTACAGCCTTACCGATTTCCTTGTGAAGCGGCATGGCGAGGCGGCCTTGCTGCGTTTCCTGGAAGCGTCGTTCAACCTGGGCCAGGAAGCCGCCCTGAAGCAGGTCTTCGGCTATGCGGATTACGAGGCGCTCGACGCCGCCTGGTGGTCGGCTTTCCGTTCCGAGAACCCGTGACACACTCCACGCGGGACGTTTGTCATGGGGCCGTCACACTCATTGCGTCCTGGTTCGCCTTTTGATTCCCACCTGGGAGGATTGCCTATGCCTGAGAAACTGGATTCGACCGACTTTGCTGATCTCTGGATTACGGAAACCCAGCGCCTGTGGACGGCAGATTGGCTGGCCGAGGCGAGCGTGGACCGTTCCGAAGCTCTCGTCCTCAACGTCGCTTTGCTTGGGCCGCACAGCCGCAACGGCTACCGCTACACGCTTGAGGCCATGCAGCAGGCGGTGCCGTTGTATGAAGGCCGGCCGGTCTTCGTGGACCACGGACAAAGCCCCCAGTCTTTTTCCAGCCGGAGCTTGCCTCCCCCGACTTGGCCGACCCGCTCCGTCCGGGATTACGCCGGGCAAGTCCGCAATCCCCGGTTCGACAACGGCCGTATCCGCGGCGATCTGCACCTGGCTGGGCCGAACGCCGACTGGCTGCTCGATCTGATCTCCGCCGGGCCGACCGACATCGGCATGTCCCACGTCGTGCTGGCACGCCGCCGACGCCACGGCGAGGAGATCGAGGCGATTGAACAGGTCCTGTCCGTGGACATCGTCGCCTTCCCGGCCACGACCCGTTCCTTCAGCGAATCCCAGATGCTGTGCGTGGACGGAGGCATTTCCCGGGCAACCTGGCGCCAGGAGCGCGAATCCGCCGGCGAGCTCGAGACGCCGCTCGTCCTCGTCGAGCTGCGCCGCCTCATCGGCCTGCTGGAAAACCTGATTCGGGAGAGGACGGCGGATGTGCCCGTGTCTCGAGAACGCTCCGCCGCCGGTTTCCTCGGTCCCACCGCTTTCCGCAAGGCGTTCATCGCCGCCGTGCGCGGACGGGAGTAGGTCCCTCAAGTGTGTCAAATCCCTGTCACTGCAAGTGGCTGTTCGATTTCCTGAGAGGAGAAGTTGATGATTCCGACCGACCTTCGGCGTCTGCGCGAGTCTCTGGGACCGCGGGGGTTTTACGAAACCCTGGTCAGTCTGCTTCAGGACGGCGAGTTGAAGCCGGACGACTTCAGCTTGCGGCAGTTGTGGGAAGCCTGCGTCGGCCCCACGCATCTGACCCTGCCTTCCTATGCCGCTCGCCAGCGCACCTACATCGCCGACCTCGGACAACTGGCCCATCTGCACAGCGAAGCGGACCTGGGCACCAACCTGTTCCAGACCGTCACCGGCGCGCTCATCGCCCGCAAAGTGATCGACGCCTACAACCAGACCGACGGCCTCATTGGCGACCAGTTGGTCACGGTCGAGCGGTCCTCCGTCAAGAACGAGCGCATCGCCGGCTTCACCGCCCTCCAGGGGCCGAAGGAAGTGGCCGAGGGCGAACCGTATGAGGAGGCCAGCTTCGGCGACAAGTTCGTGACCACCGTGGAAGCCAAGAAGGGCCGCATTCTCTCCATCACCGAGGAGGCCGTGCATTTCGACCAGACCAACGAACTGCTGCGGCGTGCGGCCCGGATCGGCGAAGCGACCCGGCTGGAACGGGAAAAGACCATCGTTCGCGGCGTCGTCGATGCTGATTACGAGGCCAACGTCCGGGGCGTGTATCGGCCTGGCGGCGTCCTCGAACCGTTGTATCCGACGGATGGAGCCAACCGCAATTACATCGGCGTCGGCAACACGGTCTCCGGTTCGCCGTTCAATGCCGCTTTGACCCTGGAGGACTGGACCAGCATCGACTTCGTGCTTCGCTACCATGCCACCCAAGTCCGCGACGATCGCCACGGTCCCGAAGCCGGCGAGCCGATTGTCTGGATGCCTCGAATTCTTCTCGTTCCCAAGAGCAAGGAGCTGACCGCCCTGCGGATCGTTTCCGCGACCACGATCCTGACCCTGAGCGGCGACGGCACCCAGCGTACCGAGTTTCGCAATCCGTTCGGCGGCGCGTACACCGTGCTCGCTTCGCCTTTCCTCGACGCCGTCAACACGGACGACTGGTATCTTGGCGACTTCCGCCGTCAATTCATCTGGAAGGAAATCTGGCCGGTCCAGGTCTTCCGTCAGGGCCGCGGCAGCGACGCCGACTTCGAACGCGACATCGTGGCCCGCTACAAGGTCCGCTACTACGGCGGCATCAACGCTCTCGATGAACGCTGGGTGGTCAAGGTGGACGGGGCCTGATCGTTCCCCCGGATGCGTAGGTTTTTCCCTGCTCGTGCTTCAGGAGACGCCCATGAATCTGTCCCGACTGTGGAACCTGCTGCAGGGCCGCAAGACCTATCTGCTCGCCCTGACTTGCATCACCGCCGTGCTGGCTCGCACCGCCAGCGACTCGCTTCACGGCACGCCGGTGGACTGGGAACGGGTGATGCACGAAGTGTTCGGCTGCCTGATTGCGATGAGCCTGCGGCACGGCCTGGCCACCAGCGCCAAAAACAGCAACGGCAACGGCGGTTGTCCATTCGGCACCAACTGCCGTCCGGGACCCCAGTTCGATCCCGCTGCTTATCGCCTCTTTGACCGTTGAAATGTAAACCGTAGCACGCTCGGGGCCGGGGTCGGGGCGTGCGCTGCCGCGGCACTCGGCCCGGCCCCTGTGCTCGTTTCCAAAGTTGTTTGCTTGGTCCGATCACGGAGCATGTCATGCCCGACATCACGAGCTTCGACGGCATCACCGGCCAACCGCGCACGGCGGCCCAGTTGCTCGCCATCCTGGAGAAGATCGACTTGGCGATCTACAACCTGCTCAACGAAGACAAGAACGCCGGCATCAGCTATCGCATCGGCGACCGCAGCGTGGATCGGGCTGGCTATCTACGCTGGCTTCTGGAAGCTCGCCGGCTCTACACGCAGCAACTGTCAGCCCTGCCTGCCTGGGAAGTGAGCATCTACGACGATCCCGACCTGTGAGCCTTCGCAACTGCCCTGCGGCCTGCTAAAGCATTTCTGGAGAAGCCATGTCGCTGCCGATTTTCCCAGCGGAACAAGGCGTGCCCGGCGACGGGCGGTTGATCGCGGTGTACGGCGGCAGCCCGCCGGAGATCGAGATCTTCGGCGGCCTGATCCACTACGCCCAGGTGGTGCAGACGCATCCCCACGGCGGGATCGGTCTTTTGACCCGCACCGGCCGGCGCGGCGAGCCTCTGCTCGACGGCGGAGCGACCCTTTGGATCGAAGGCACCCTCGGCGTCGATCTCCGCGGCGAACCGCTCGGTTCCGACTTTGCCGAAGTACTGCAACGCTGGGACGCATTGCGTGCCCGCTTGCTTTCCCCGAACTTGGAATTCTTCGTGTACTATCATCCCGATCCGCCGGCCACCTACCGCAAACTGAAAGATGTGAATGCCTACCTGATCCAGTACGCCTCGGACGACCCGTGCGGCATCCGCTACCTGGTTGCGTTCGTAACGCTCGACCGAAGCCTGTACACCACGCCCCCCGGACAATGACTCACTCTCGGGTCAATCAAGAGGCGCCGAGGTGTCGGCGGATTGGCCGTCGCGGACCTGGTCAAAGGGGTGCCTTTACGCGGTGGCATTATAGGCTGCTTACTTGCCAGCCGTCTTAGCTGACGGCGATCGCAGCCGAATGTTCTATGAATCGAAAGGGACCATCACAAGCTTGCGTGCCGGCGGGGCTAAGCCGGCTATCTGACAGCGACGGCATGCTTGCCCCGCCGGTCCGGATGCACTGCCTTCAGCACTAACGCTAGAACCTTCGTCGTGCTGCCTGCACTCCAAATGCTCCAGCCATGGCGAACGCGCGAAGAGTCACGGTCGCCGGTTCCGGAACCACGTCGATGCTCGAGATCTCGATGATTCCATATGTTACATCATGGGGAATACCGCTGGGAGGATCGCGGAAAACACTGTGTACATCGTGCCATTGGCCTGGAAGAGCGCCAACATATCTTGTGTCCACTAGCATGGCAGCGTAGGCTTCATCGTTGTCAAAAGGAACAGGTTGGTCGAATGCCCAGTTGGTGTACCTGACCGGCTCGCCACTGACCCAGACCCAATTACCCTCACTAGCTGCGTCACTAAACCCTATCCACATCGAAATCAGGTTTCGGGACGGATGAGCAGTATTTGCTGCGGCAATGGCCACGGGACCGAACGTGTTGAGAAGAAAAGTGTTCTCCGCCGCGTCGTTCACGGTAACGAGATTGCCACCGAGTGAAACGGCAAACGCCTGGGCAGGTGCCCAGTGAATTCGCTCTTGGTTTTGGTTTGCGACAACGAGATGGTAAGTATGCCCTCCGTATGTTGCAGTGTGGAGAATAAAGGCTGCCTCGCCACGAGCAAATAGTGTTAAGCCCGCCGCTACGAACAGGAACGCTTTGAGGAACACATGTCTCATATGCAGCATCCTCCTTTGACCGCTGATTTATCATAACCCGTCGAGAGCAGCGGCCTCACTCCCTGCGGGATTTGGTCTTCGATTGTCCAATTGGGCTGAAAGAAATCTGCGTTGGAACAAGCTCACTCCGGATAGCCCGCCCATGCGGTTCGTCTGCAATCGCGTGCCTGTCAGATCTTACTATGGCGTCGGCATAGTTACCCGGCTCTGTGTCAGCTGGCGCAGCCTCGCTTAGGGTCATGGAACCTTGTCCATGATCTACCTGTGATCCAACAGACCGGTGAAATCCCGTAGGGACTTTTCAGTGGGAAACGCGTGCTGACGCGGCTGGCAGTGGATAAGAGGGCACGGGAAGCACCGGGCGACGCTCCCTGAACCTGCGCAGTTATTACGATACGATCTTATGGGCAAAACTGGGTCACTGCAAGAGGCTAGGTTAGGTTTTCTGCTTGACTTAGTTGCGATAAGGCGCAATCGCTGAATGAGGAACCATGCAAACTCGAGTTTGGACCAGTTCGAGGCTGTTCTCTGGCTGGCAGGATGCCAACCGCAGCCAACATGGTCGTGGGAAAAGCTATTCTTGACATCGTTCTTCAAGAAGTTTGCCGGGTTGAGATTGGGCCTCGCATGTACTGGGTCCTAACCCACATGGCGCCAAGTGCAAGCAAGATACCAGGACTACGGCTCAAGTCGCTTTCGCCCTCACCCTGACTCCCTCTCCCACCGGGAGAGAGACGGAGTGAGGGAGGAACCCGCTCCCTGGCGGTCGCGGCTCGGGTTGGCAATTAATCGCGTTGGCTTCCGAGCCGCGACGGCAACGGAGCGGGGAAGAAATACCGCTCCCCGGCGGTCGCGGCTCGGGCGGCGGTCGCGGTTCGGTGTTTCGCCGGCTGACGCCCGCCCTGACCGGTTTCCCTGCTCCATTCCCGCAGCCATGTTCTTACCTCGGTCGGCATCATGGTAAACGGCGGTACAATATCCGCATGAGTTCGCCAATCGCCTCCCAACATCCCAGCCCGCTGGCTGACTGTGCCCAATACGTCAAGGGCGTTGGGCCGGCCCGCTATGAACTGCTCCGCAAACTGGGCATCGAAACCATCGGCGACTTGCTCTTCCACTTCCCCCGCGCCTACGAAGACCTGACCGATTGTCGCCGCATCGCCGATCTGACCGCCGAGCAGGTCCAGACCGTGGCCGGGGAGGTGGTCGAGATCGAGGGCCGGACCACACGCACCGGCAAGCAGGTCCTCAGCGTCGTACTCAGCGACGGCAGCGGCATCGTCGAAGGCGTCTGGTTCAATCAGCCGTTCATGGCCCGCCGGTTTCGCCTGGGGCTGCGGGTGGCCTTCAGCGGCAAACCCCGACGGCACAATGGCTACTGGCAGATCGCCAATCCCCGAGTCCAGACGCTCGATGCCGATCTCCCTGCCGACCCCCGCGGCATCCTTCCGGTCTATTCGCTGACGGAAGGATTGCATCCGGAGCAGATGCGGCGGATTCAGCGGTTCGCGGTCGAAACCTACGTCCAGCACGTTCCCGAAATCCTGCCCGAGGAACTCCGTCGCCGTCACGCTTGGATGGATGCTCCGTCGGCCGTGCGGACCATGCACTTGCCGGAAAGCCTGGCGGAGGTCGAGCAGGCCCGTCGGCGGCTGGTGTACGAGGAGTTTCTGGTCCTTCAGGTCGGCCTGGCCCTGCGACGGCGGGATGTGCGGGACGTCCGCAAGGCCCCCCGGTTGCCGATCACGCGGACCATCGACGAGCGGATCCGGCGGCTGTTTCCTTTCCAGCTCACCCGCGATCAGAACCGGGCCATCGTGCAGATTTGCCGCGACATGGCTTCCGACAAGCCGATGCAACGGCTGCTCCAAGCCGACGTCGGGGCGGGCAAGACCGCCGTGGCCGTCTATGCTCTGCTGCTGGCCGTCGCCCACGGCTACCAAGCGGCTCTCATGGCCCCGACCGAGGTGCTGGCCCGTCAGCATTGGCGGACGCTGAGCCGCTATCTGGCCCACAGCCGCGTCCGGCGTCTGCTCCTGACCGGCGGACTGAAACCGCGGGAACGCAAGGCCGCTCTCGGCGAAATCCGCATGGGGCAGGTCGATCTCGTCGTCGGCACCCAGGCGTTGATTCAGGAGGACGTCGAATTCGCCAAGCTGGGTTTGGTAGTCATCGACGAACAGCACCGCTTTGGAGTCGCCCAGCGGGAACGCTTCCGGCGGCTCGGCGAAGACCCGCATTACCTGGTCATGACCGCGACACCCATCCCCCGGACCGTGGCCCTGACCGTCTTCGGCGACCTCGACATTTCGATCATCAAGGAAATGCCGCCGGGCCGTTTGCCGGTCGTGACCCGCCTGATTTCCGAGGAAAAGCGGGCGAAATTGTGGGAATACCTCGTCCAGCAGGTGGCCAAAGGTCGGCAGGCTTACATCGTCTGTCCGCTCGTCGAGGAGAGCGAAGGCCAGGACGCCAAGGCCGCCGAGCAGACCTACGAGGAACTGCGTACCGGGCCGCTTCAGGGGCTTCGACTCGGTCTGCTGCATGGCCGCATGGACGATCAGGCCAAGGACGCGGTCATGAACCGCTTCCGCGCCGGCGAAGTGCAGGTCCTGGTGACGACGACGGTGGTCGAGGTCGGCGTGGACGTGCCCAATGCGACGCTCATGGTCATCGAGCAGGCGGATCGCTTTGGCCTGTCGCAATTACACCAGCTTCGGGGCCGAATCAGCCGCGGCCCGGTGGCCGGGGAATGCTACCTGTTCGCGGACGGCGCCAGCGAGGAAGCCCGCGCCCGGTTGCGGCTGTTCGTCCGTACCCGGGACGGCTTCGCCCTGGCCGAGGCCGACGCCCGGCAGCGCGGCCTGGGCGAATTCTTCGGCACCCGGCAGCACGGCCTGGGCGAACTGCGGCTGGGCAACATCCTCGCCGATGCCGACCTGCTCCAGCTGGCACGGCAAGACGCTTTTGACCTGATCGCCGCCGATCCCGGTCTGGCTCGGCCCGAACATCAAGCCCTGCGTCGAACCGTGCTCGAACGCTACGGCCGAACGCTGGAACTGGCCGAGATCGGCTGAGACATCCCGACGCCTGGTCCGAAATCAGTCTCGCATCAGCTTCTCGATCTCGCCTTTGACGGCATCTGCCCAGATCTGATAGCCCTTCTCGGTCAGGTGCAGGTAGTCGTACATGATCTCCTTGGGCAGCGTACCGTCTGGTTCAAGGAACTTGTCGCCGATGTCGAGATACTTGACCGTCTTTCCGCCGTCGTCGAGTTTGGCGATGATCTGATTGGTTTGCTTGATCTTATCGCGGATCTGGCCTGGTTTTTCGCCCCGGGGGAAGATGCCCAGAAGCAGCACTTTGGTCTTGGGCGAGCGCTTGTGGATCTCCTTGACGATGGCGGTGACGCCCTCGGCGATCTGTTCGGCGGAGTGAGCGAACATGTTGTTGGTGCCGATCATCAGCATCACGACCTTGGGTTGGATGCCGTCGAGTTCCCCGTTTTGAATCCGCCATAAGACGTGCTGCGTCTGGTCGCCGCCGATGCCGAAGTTGGCCGCTTTCATGGGGGCGAATTCGCGGTCGAAGATCCGCTTGCCTCCCCGGCCATTTTGTTCATCGTAAAACCGCCAGGCGTCGGTGATCGAGTCGCCCAGAAACAGCACGTCCACGCCACCGTTTTTGGCGATTTCGACGAAGCCTTCGTGCCGCTTGAGCCAGTTCGGATCGGGTTGGAGCGACAGGCGGGGACCGGGCGTGGCGGCGGGATTGCCCGCCGGGGGCTGCTGGGCGTAGATGCTTCCCAACGTCAGCAACAGGGTCGCCCAAGTCATCAGACCGATGGCAAGCCGGGGTTTCATCGCAGACGCTCCTTTCCTTGGGGCCGGGATTCTGGACCTCAGCGGGTGTAGTTTGCCGAGGTGAAGCGCCGGGGTCAAGCGGTAGGGCGATAGGATCACTGCACGACGCTTGGCAGGCGGGCACGACGGCGAATTTCCCCCCAGAATCGGGGGGTTAAGTCTTGCGACGAGATGCAGGCGTAGCTAAGATTACAGATGGCAAACGGATCGACCCGCCCGAAGTGCCGGTACTTCCCGCCTTGTACCCAAAGCCGCGCCTGCTTCGCGGTTTCGACGGAAAGCGTGGGTGAGCCATGACATACCGAGGTCGTAGTCTGATCGCCTTGGCGATGCTGTGCGGAGCGATGTTCTCGGCTCAGGCTTCCGCTTTTGGCGAGGAGAAGCTCCGCTACAACCGCGACATTCGACCGATTCTGGCGGAGAACTGCTTCGCCTGCCACGGCCCGGACAGCGCCGCCCGCAAAGCCGGTCTGCGGCTCGACCGCCGCGATGACGCCATGCAAGGGGTCATCGTCCCCGGCAAACCCGATGAAAGCCCGCTCATCGAACGCATCTTCGCCAGCGACGAAAACGAGATCATGCCGCCGGTCAAGACCTTCAAACGCCTGACCGAGCAGCAGAAGAACCTCCTGAAGCGTTGGGTCGCCGAGGGGGCCGAGTACGAGCCGCACTGGTCCTACATCCCGCCCAAGCGACCGCCCATCCCCCCAGTGAAGAACCCGCAATGGGTCCGCAACCCGATCGACTCGTTCATCCTTGCCGAACTGGAAAAGCGGGGTCTGCAACCGGCTCCCGAAGCCGACCGCTACACCCTGGCACGTCGGCTCAGCCTGGACCTGACCGGCCTGCCGCCCGATCCCGCCGACGTGGAGGCCTTCGTCAACGACCCTGCCCCGGATGCCTACGAACGCTTCGTGGACAAGTTGATGAAGTCGCCGCACTGGGGCGAGCACCGCGGCCGCTACTGGCTCGATGCCGCCCGCTACGCTGACACCCACGGCATCCACTTCGACAACTACCGCGAAATGTGGTCCTACCGCGACTGGGTCATCCAGGCGTTCAACCGCAACATGCCTTTCGACCAGTTCACCATCGAGCAGCTGGCCGGCGACCTGCTGCCTAATCCGACGCTGGAGCAGAAAATCGCCACCGGCTTCAACCGCTGCAACATCACGACCAACGAGGGCGGAGTCATTCCGGAAGAGTATCTGGTCCTGTACACCCGCGACCGGGTGGAAACGACCTGCCAGGTCTGGATGGGCCTGACCGCCGGGTGTGCCGTCTGCCACGAGCACAAGCTCGACCCGATGAGCCAGAAGGAGTTCTACGAACTGGCTGCATTCTTCAACAACACGACGCAGGGAGCGATGGACGGCAACATCAAAGACACGCCGCCGATCGTGGTCGTGCCCCGGCCCGAAGATCGGGCCCGCTGGGATGCTCTGGGGCCTGAGTTGGCCGAGGCCCGCAAGGCGGTCGAGGACCGCAAGAAGAACGGCAAGGAAGACTTCCAGACTTGGGCAGCGTCCGTCAAGCCAGAAGACCTGCTGCGACAGGGTCCGACCCAGGCCATCGTCCTTCACGTCCCCTTGAACGAAGGCGAGGGAGACGTTTTCCGGGCCGTGGTCGCCGATGCCGAGCGGACGGTCATTCACGGCACCGGGTTTGACTGGTCCTTGGACCGGGACGGCCGCAAGGCGTTCCGCATCAAGGAAGGTCCAGCTCCGGAACTGCCGGATGTCGGCGATTTCGACCGCACCACCCCGTTCGCCATCGCCGCCTGGGTCTTCATTCCGCAAGGCGATGTCAGCGGTGCCTTGGTGGCCCGCATGGACGACGGCAACGCTTTTCGCGGCTGGGACCTGTGGGTGCAGAATCGCCGCATCGGCATGCACGTCATCCACCGCTGGCCGGACGACGCGGTGAAAGTCGTTTCCCAGAATCCGTTGCAGCAGGGCAAGTGGTATCACGTCGCCGTCGTTTATGACGGCACGGGCACGGCCAACGGCATCAAGATCTACGTCAACGGCGAAGAGCAGAAGACCAATGCCGAGGTCAATCAGCTCAAGTCCACGACCCGGACCACGGTGCCGCTCAAGATCGGGCAGCGGCACAGCACCGCGAAACTGCACGGCTTCGGCCTCTATGACCTGCGGATCTACACCCGCAAGCTCGAAGCCGGGGAGGTGGTCTATCTCGCCAAGGACCAGCGGGCCGCCGAACTGCTCGCCAAGCCGGCCGACCAGCGTTCTGAGAAGGAAACCGAGGAACTCTATGCGTGGTGGTTGGTGACTAAGGATCCCGTTTACAAGCAACTGACCGGACGGGTCGAAGCCCTTCAGGCCGAGGAGGCAGCGATCAAGAATCGCGGCACCATCGCCCACGTCATGCAAGAGAAGAACAACGAACCGATGGCGTATGTGCTGTTCCGCGGCGAGTACGACAAGCGTCGCGATCCGGTCAAGCCGAACACGCCAGCCTTCCTGCCGCCGTTCCCCGCGGACTTCCCGAAGAATCGGCTCGGCTTCGCCCGCTGGCTGCTGCTGCCGGAGCACCCGCTGACCGCGAGGGTGCAGGTCAACCGCTTCTGGCAAGAGGTCTTCGGCACCGGCCTGGTCAAGACCAGTCACGACTTCGGCATCGCCGGGGAACTGCCATCTCATCCCGAGCTGCTCGACTGGCTGGCCGTCCACTTCCGCGAATCGGGCTGGGACGTCAAGGCGTTCTTCCGCCTGCTGGTCACGAGTTCGACCTACCGCCAAGCCGCAATCACGACGCCGGAAAAGCTCGAGAAGGACCGCGAGAATCGGCTTTTGTCCCGTGGTCCGCGGTTCCGCATGGATGCCGAGATGATCCGCGACTACGCTCTGGCTTCCAGCGGGTTGCTGGTCCGCAAGATCGGCGGACCGAGCGTCAAGCCGTACCAGCCGCCGGGCGTATGGGAAGCGGTGGCCATGATCGGCAGCAACACGCGGAACTATCAACAGGACAAGGGCGAGAACCTATATCGGCGGAGCATGTACACGTTCTGGAAGCGGTCCGCGCCGCCGGCCTCGATGGAAATCCTCAACGCTCCCAACCGCGAAACCTGCGTCATGCGGCGGGAACGGACCAACACGCCGCTTCAGGCCCTGGTTACGCTCAACGATGTGCAGTTCGTCGAGGCGGCCCGGGTGCTGGCGGAGAAGGCGCTGAAGCAGGGCGGCGACACGGTCGGCCGTCGGCTCGATTACATCGCCTGGCGCGTGCTGATCCGCCCGTTGCGGCCCGAGGAGTCGGCGATCGTCGAAGGCCTGCTCCGCGATCTGCTCACGCATTATCAGGATCATCAGGAGGAAGCCCGGAAGCTGATCGCGTTCGGCGAGATGCCGGCCGATCCGGCGCTCGACCCCGCCACACTGGCCGCCTGGACGATGACCGTCAACCAGATGCTCAACCTCGACGAGGTGCTCAATAAATAAGCGACGGAGGCAGCGATCATGGACCTCTTCGAAGAATACAAGCGGAACATTACCCGGCGCTATTTCTTCAAGGCCGGCTCTCATGCCCTCGGCTGGGCGGCCCTGACCTCGCTGCTGGACGCGGAAAAAGCCCGTGCGCAAAACGGCACCAGTAAACCGGAACTGCACCACCCGCCCAAGGCCAGGCACGTCATCTATCTGCACATGGTCGGCGGTCCCGCCCAGATGGACCTGTACGATTACAAGCCGAAAATGGCCGACTGGTTCGACAAGGACCTGCCCGACTCCGTGCGGATGGGTCAGCGGCTGACGACCATGACCTCGGGACAGGCCCGCTTCCCAATCGCTCCGTCGAAGTTCAAGTTCGCCCAGCACGGCGAGTGCGGCATGTGGGTCAGCGAACTGTTGCCCTGGACGGCGAAGATGGTGGACGACCTATGCTTCGTCCGGAGCATGCACACCGAGGCGATCAACCACGAACCGGCCATCACCTACATCCAGACCGGCAACCAGGTCACGGGCCGGCCCTGTCTGGGAGCCTGGGTTTCCTACGGCCTCGGCTCGCTGAACCAGAACCTGCCCACGTTCGTCGTCCTGGTCGCTCAGCCGACCAACACGGAACAGGTGCAGGCGATCTCGGCCCGGTTGTGGCAGGCGGGTTATCTGCCCGGCGAACACGCCGGAGTCTCCTTCCGCACCACCGGCGATCCGATTCTCTTCATCAATAATCCGCCCGGCGTGTCATCCGACGTCCGACGCCGAACGCTGGACGCCTTGAAGGAACTCAACGAGATGACTTTCGCCTCGGTGGGCGACGAGGAAACGCGAACGCGGATTCAACAGTACGAGATGGCCTTCCGCATGCAGACCAGCGTGCCGGAACTGACCAATCTGGCCAGCGAACCGGAAAGCACGTTCAAGCTCTACGGCGAGGCGGCCCGCAAGCCCGGCACCTTCGCCAACACCGTGTTGATGGCCCGTCGGCTGATCGAACGCGGCGTCCGCTTCGTGCAGATCTACCACAACAACTGGGACACCCACGCCAACGCCGCCGGGCGCCTGCCCGATCAGTGCCGCGACGTGGACCAGCCCTGCTACGGCCTGATCCAGGACCTCAAGAGCCGGGGCTTGTTCGACTCCACCATCATCATCTGGGGCGGCGAGTTCGGCCGTACCATCTACTCGCAGGGCACCCTGACCAAGGACAACTACGGCCGGGACCACCATCCCCGCTGCTTCACGATGTGGATGGCCGGCGGCGGCTTCAAGGGTGGCACGATCTACGGCGAAACCGACGAGTTCTCCTACAACATCATCAAAGACCCGTGCCACATCCGCGATTGGCATGCCACGCTGCTGCATCTGCTTGGGTTCGACCATCGCCGCTTCAGCTATCGCTACCAGGGGCTGGATCAGCGGCTCACCGGCGTTGAACCGGCTCGAGTGATTACCGAATTGCTGGCCTGAGCGCGGGAGGGAGTCGGCTTCATGAACCCCACGGCGACCCGGATGCAAAACGACTGCGCAAACCTTCGCCTCCCAAAAGTGGCGAAAGCCTGTGTCCTCCTGGCCGCCGTCTGCTTCGACCACGCTGATTTCGGCGTCGCGGACGAATCCTCCAAGCCGGGCGAAACGGCTCCCCCGGTGCGCTTCTCCGCCGAAGACCTGGACTTCTACGCCAGGCAAGTCGAGCCGCTGCTCAAGGAGCATTGTCTGAAATGTCACGGCGGCGGAGAGAAAATCCGCGGCGGACTGCGGTTGACCAACCGCGATGCGATCCTCAAAGGCGGCGATCTCGGCCCCGCCGTGGACCTCGACAAGCCCGCCGACAGTCTGCTCCTCAAAGCGGTCAATTACCGCGACGGCCTGGAGATGCCGCCGACCGGCAAGCTGCCCGCCGAGAAGATCGCCGTTTTGACGCGCTGGGTGGAGCGTGGCCTGCCCATGCCGTCCGATTCAAAATCCGTTGCCGACCACGATCAGCCCGGCCCGTCCCCAGCCGATCGCAGCTATTGGGCTTATCAACCGATCCGTCGGCCCAAGGTGCCCGAGGTTCGCAACGCTGGATGGGTCCGCAATCCCGTTGATGCGTTTATCCTGGCTCGGCTCGAAGCAGCCGGACTGGAACCGGCCCCGGAAGCCGATCGCGTCACGCTCATCCGTCGGCTCTTCTTCGACCTCCTCGGCCTGCCGCCAACGCCGGAGGAAGTGGACGCCTTCGTTCGCGATCCCGTTCCCGATGCCTATGAACGCCTCGTGGACGAGTTGCTGGCCCGTCCGCAACATGGGGAGAAGTGGGCACGACACTGGCTCGATCTGGTCCGCTTCGCCGAGACCAACGGCTACGAGCGGGACGGCCCGAAGCCGAACGCTTGGCGGTTCCGCGATTACGTCATCCGCAGTTTCAACGCCGACAAGCCGTTCGACCGCTTCATCCGGGAACAACTGGCAGGCGACGAGCTGGCCCATCGCTGGGAACAGGAAGGGCGGGATGAGACCGACATCGCCGAGGCCGTCATCGCCACCGGCTACTACCGCCTCGGACTGTGGGACGATGAGCCGGTCGATCTGGAAATGGCCAGGTTCGACGGTCTGGATGACATCGTGGCGACGACGTGCCAGGTCTTTCTCGGCATGACCATGAACTGCGCCCGCTGTCACGACCACAAGATCGACCCGCTGCCGCAGACGGACTACTACCGCTTCCTCGCGTTCTTTCGCGACGTTCCGCATTTCAGCCTGACGCGGGACGTGACCTCCAAGTTCAATCAGACCGACATCACGCCGCGGGCCAGGCGGGTGCTGTACGAAGCGGAGCTGAATCGCCGCACGCAGCGGATCGAGGAATTGACCCGGCAGTTGACCGAGATCGAAGACGAAGCCATCCGTAAAATGCCGGCGGAAGATCAGCGGGCTGCCGAGGGCGTGGATCGGCCGCAGGTGGTCAAGAAGGTGCCGATGTTCCTCGCCGAACCACGGCGGCAGGAATACGAGCGGCTGCTGAAGGATCGCGAGGCCCTGCGGAAGTTGCCGATGCCGCCGCGAGAGATGGCCCTGTCGATCAACAACTGCCTGGTGCCTCCGCCGCCGACGCATGTGCTCATCCGCGGCAATCCCCACGCCAAAGGCCCCGCCGTCGAACCGGGCTACCCAGCCGTGCTCGGCTTTGCCGATCCGGTCCTGCCGACCATCTCGCCCGGAGCCAGGACCGCCGGTCGGCGTCTCGTGCTCGCCGACTGGATCGCTTCCCCAGACAATCCGCTGACCGCCCGGGTGCTGGTCAATCGTCTCTGGCAGCACCATTTCCGCCGGGGCATCGTCGCCAGTTCCAACGACTTCGGCAAGTACGGCACCAAACCGACCCATCCCGAATTGCTCGACTGGCTGGCCGACGAGTTCTGCCGACCCGCCGACCCCTCGGATGCCTGGCGGATCAAGCGCATTCATCGGCTTTTGGTGACATCGAGCACTTATCGCATGGCCTCACGGACCCGGCCGGAACTGCTCCAGCGCGATCCGGACAACGAGTTGTTCAGCCGCTTCCCGATGCGGCGTCTCACGGCCGAGGAAATCCGCGACGCCATGCTGGCCGTCAGCAGCAAGCTCAACCTGCGACAGTTCGGGCCGAGCATCTATCCGCCCATTCCCCGTGAGGTGCTGGCAGGCCAGTCCCGGCCCGGTGAAGGCTGGGGCACATCGTCTCCCGAGGAAGCCTCGCGCCGCAGCGTTTACGTCTATGTCAAACGGTCGCTCCTGCTGCCGATCCTCAACCAACACGATTTAGCCGATACCGACAACAGCTGCCCGGTGCGCTATACCACCACGGTGCCGACGCAATCGCTGGGCATGCTCAACGGCGCGTTCACCAACGAACAGGCCGCTCATCTGGCCGACCGGCTGCGGCGGGAAGCGCCCAATGACCTGGCCGCTCAGGTCCGCCGAGCCCTCCGCCTGACCACCGGCCGGGAACCCAACGGCCGGGAGATCGCCGACGACCTGGCCCTGATCGCCGACCTGCGGGACCGACACGGCATCAGCGAAGCCGAGGCCCTGAAGTGGTTCTGCCTGATGCAGTTGAACGCCAACGAGTTCGTCTATCTGGATTGACACAGAGTTGACGCAAAGCGGCTGAGACCCAAGAGCGAGGGCGACCATGACCGATTCCCGACAATTCTGCGGTCGAACCCGACGGGAGTTTCTCTGGCAAGCCGGGGGCGGTTTCGTCGCCACCGCCCTGGCCGGTCTGCTCGACGACGCCTTCTTCGCCCGGCAGGCCGTCGCCGCCGACGGCATCACGCCCTTCCGCAATCCGCTCGCTCCCAAACCGGGCCACTTTCCCGGCAAGGCCAGGAGCGTCATCTTCCTGTTCATGTACGGCGGACCCAGCCAGGTCGATACGTTCGACTACAAGCCCAAACTGGTCGAGTTGGACGGCAAAACCATTCCGATCAAGACCTTCGGCCGGGCCGGGCATCGCAACGAGGGCCGCGTCGTTGGTCCACGCTTCCGCTTCCGGCAATTTGGCCAGTGCGGCAAGTATGTCTCGGAGATTTTCCCGCACCTCGGTCAGTGCGTGGACGACATCGCCTTCATCCATTCGATGTACGCCGAGTCGCCGATCCACGGCTCCGCCCTGTTGATGATGAACTGCGGCCGCATCCTCAGCGGGCACCCGTCGCTGGGTTCGTGGGTCACCTACGGACTCGGTTCGGAGAACGAGAACCTGCCCGGCTTCGTGGTCATGCTCGACAAGACCGGCGGGCCGATCAGCGGGCCGAAGAACTGGTCAAGCGGCTACATGCCGGCCGCCTACCAGGGAGTGATCCTGCGGGCCGACGGCACGCCCATCCACGACCTCGAACCGCCGCCCGGTCTGACCCGCGATGCCCAACGCCGTCTGCTCGACCGGCTGCGGCAGAAGAACGAGGAACATCTGACCCAGCGCAGCTTCAACAGCGAACTGGCCGCCCGCATCGCCTGCTACGAGCTGGCCTTCAAGATGCAGCAGCACGCTCCCGAGGCCGTGGATTTCTCTCAGGAAACGACCAAGACCCTGAGCCTGTACGGCATCGACCACCCGCGCACCGCCGACTTCGGCCGGAAGTGTCTGCTGGCCCGTCGGCTCGTGGAGCGCGGCGTCCGCTTCATCCAGATCTACTCCGGCGGCGCGCACAACGACGACAACTGGGACGCCCACACCGACATTGTTGCCAATCACGGCAAGCACGCCGGCAACACGGACAAACCCATCGCTGGGCTACTCCAGGACTTGAAACAACGTGGCCTGCTCGATTCGACCCTGGTCGTCTGGGGAGGCGAGTTCGGTCGCCAGCCGACCGCGGAATACGCCCAGGGGAGCGGACGGGACCACAACTCCTACGGCTTCACAGTCTGGCTGGCCGGCGGCGGAATCAAAGGCGGCATCAGCTACGGAGCCACGGACGAACTGGGCAACGCCGCCGTCGAGAAACGCACCCACGTCAAGCAATTGCACGCCACCATTTTGCACCAGCTCGGGCTGGACCCGAACCGCTTGACGTTCTTCTACGGCGGATTGGATCAAAAGCTCGTCGGCGTCGAAGGCGCCGAACCGATCCGGGAAATCCTCGCTTGAGCTTGCCGCGATGGGTTAACTTCCAGCGGGACCATGCCCGGCAGATTGCTCCAGCATGCCCAACCCGCTTTCTGGTGATTAACCGGAGGGAGTGGGATTCGAACCCACGGTGAGGTTGCCCTCACAACGGTTTTCAAGACCGTCGCCTTAAACCACTCGGCCATCCCTCCTGCACTCGAAGGTGCGGGCAAACTCGCTGCCAAGCTGACCCCGGCCTTGCTGCTGCCTTAAGGCGATCGATAGCCCCTTGCGACGGGCGATGTCTTGGCGTATCGTGACGCCGACACGCCACTTGGAAGAATCCTAAGCGCACGGAGGGCCGTGAGCAAGGCTCGGCAGTCTTCCCTGGAGCATAGCCGCGCCGAACAATGGCGGCTGAGCCTGGTAAGGAGGTTGGTATGAACTGCTTGTCGATGGGTTGTCGGTTCATGGTCCTGTTCCTCCTCGTTGGTCTGCCGGTTGGAGCAGCAGCAGATGCCGCCGCTCAGGCCCCAGGCGAGTTGCCGCCGCCGACCGGCGCTAAGATCGTTCCGCCCGGCGCCAGGCTGGAGCTGCTGTTCACCCGCACCGCTCCTATCCGCGGCGGCCTGACCGAAGGCCCGGCTGTCGCCCCCGATGGTTGGGTCTATTTCACGGACATCCCCTTCGGCACCGACAAGGGCATGATCCTCCGCTTCGACCCCAAGAGCGGACAAACCACCGTGTTCAGCGCCGACAGCGGCAAGGCCAATGGTCTGATGTTCGACGCCGAAGGTTTCTTAATCGCCTGCGAAGGGGCGGACTATGGCGGCCGACGGTTAGCACGTTATGACATGAAAACCGGCAAAAGCACAACCCTGGCCGACCGTTATCAAGGCAAGCGGTTCAATGCTCCCAATGATCTCGTTATTGACCGCAAAGGAAGGATTTATTTCACCGACCCGCGTTATCTCGGCCATGAGCCGCGGGAACTCGATGTGCGCGCAGTTTATCGCGTCGATCCATCCGGAGAAGTGCATCAGATTATTCGCAACGTGGAAAAGCCCAATGGCATCGCTTTAAGCCCCGATGAACGGACTTTATATGTCGCCGATCATAATAACGGGACGGACCAGATCGACCCGTCCGCCCCGCCTCCCGAGCCCGGTGCGATGAAGGTTTATGCTTATCCGATCAATGAGCAGGGATTCGTCGACGGCCCGCGTCGGGTCCTCGTGGATTTCGGCAAGGAGGCGGGTTGCGACGGCATGACGGTCGATGCCGAGGGGCACATCTACCTGACAGTCCGCAGTCCACGGCGGCCCGGCGTGATGGTCATCGATCCGTCCGGGAAGAAAGTGGCCTTCATTCCCACGGGTCCGTCGCAGCCTGGCTCGGCCAATCCGGTCGGCCTGCCGAGCAATTGCGCTTTTGGTATCGGCGAGGATGCCCGGACGCTCTATATCACCGTGGACACGAGCCTGTACCGCATCCGCCTCAACATCCCCGGAGCCAGGAAGGTTTTTGAGAAGTGAGGCATGTCGGCGGCGGCGTCTGGACCCGCAGGGTTTTCTCAGCCGCGAGCTTGACCCCAACAGATCCGGGGCTTACACTAACGGCCCAGAATAAGTTTCTTTCGCGTGGACCGATGATGCTGACGACGCTGTTGCTTCTGGGCTTGCTCGACCTTCCCGGCGGGAAGGCCCCGGCGGCGTAGCGGCGTCTTTGAGAATCCAGCCGAAACAACGCCACCCCGGGGCCTGTCAGGCTCCGGGGTTTTTGTGTTTTTGGATGCGAGACCGACCATGAGCAGCGACCGCCTCATCATCTTCGACACCACCCTGCGCGACGGCGAACAGTCACCGGGAGCCAGCATGAACTTGGCCGAGAAGCTCGAGATCGCCCGGGCTTTGCGGGATCTGGGCGTGGACGTGATCGAAGCCGGGTTCCCCATCGCCTCGCCGGGCGACTTCGAGGCGGTGCGGACCATCGCCCGGGAAGTCGAAGGCCCGGTCATCTGCGGCCTGGCCCGCTGCAACGACGAGGACATCGACCGAGCCTGGGAAGCGCTCAAGGACGCCCCCCGCAAACGCATTCACGTCTTCCTCGCCACCAGCGCCATCCACCGGGAATTCAAATTGAAAATGGCCAAGGAGGAGATCATCCGCCGCACCGTGGCCGGGGTGCAGCGGGCCAAGAGCTACTGCGACGACGTGGAATTCAGCCCCGAAGACGCGGCCCGCACGGAACTCGACTTCCTCGCCGAGGTCGTCGAGAAAGCCATCGAAGCCGGGGCGACCACGATCAACATTCCCGATACCGTCGGCTATGCCGTGCCGACCCAGTACGCCGCCGCCATCCGCTACCTCAAGCAGAACGTTCGCGGCATTGACCGGGTGGTCCTCAGCGTGCATTGCCACAACGATCTCGGGCTGGCTGTCGCCAACAGCCTGGCCGCCCTCCTGGAAGGCGCCCGCCAGGTGGAATGCACGATCAACGGCCTGGGCGAGCGCGCCGGGAACTGTTCCCTGGAAGAAGTGGTTATGGCGGTCAAGACCCGCAAAGACTACTTCCAACTTCAGACCACCATCAACACCCGCCGCCTCTACCCGACCAGCCGGCTGGTCAGCAACATCACCGGCATCCAGGTACAGCGGAACAAGGCCATTGTCGGGCAGAATGCCTTCGCCCACGAAGCCGGCATCCACCAGCACGGCATGCTCATGCACCCCGCCACCTACGAGATCATGCGGCCGGAGGACGTCGGCTTCAGCAAGACCAATCTGGTCCTGGGCAAACACTCAGGCCGACACGCCTTACGCGAACGGGTCAAGGAACTCGGCTACCACCTCGACGAGGAGCAGCTGAACCGGGTCTTCGAGGAATTCAAGACCCTGGCCGATAAGAAGAAGGAAGTTTATGACGCCGACATCGAGGCCCTGGTCGAGCGGGTGATTCATCGCGGAGCGGCCATGTGGACGCTGGAGGCGTTCACCTGCAACGCCGGATCGGGAACGCTGCCATCGGCAGCGGTGGCGCTGTGGCGGCAGGACGGCACCATCATCCGCGATGCCGGCGTCGGCGATGGACCCGTGGACGCTGTCTTCCGCACCATCGAACGCATCACCGGCATCGACGTGAACCTGAAGGATTACCACGTCCGCTCGGTTTCCAAAGGCGAAGACGCCCTCGGCGAGGCCAGCGTCGAGGCGGAATACAACGGCCGAACCTATCGGGGACGGGGTTTGAGTACGGACATCCTCGAAGCCAGCGCTCAGGCGTTTCTGGAAGTGATCAACAAGATCGCCATGAAACGGCCGGGCATTCCCAACGTCAATCCCGCTCACCTCAGCCCGGAGGAGCGGCCCGACCCCGGCGTGTGAGAGGACAAGGCCAGACGCATGATGCGTTATCTCCGCCTTCAACTTGCGTTCATGCGGTTCAGCCTGGCCCAGGAGCTGGCCTTCCGCGGGAACTTCCTGGCCAAGGTCTTCGTCGAGCTGCTCTGGCTGGCCATCGTTCTGGCCTTCTACCAGGTCGTCTTCGCCAAGACGCCCCAGGTGGCCGACTGGCCGCGGGAACAGTTCCTCTTCTTCCTGGGCTGCTTCATGGCCTTGGAAGGGATCATGGAAACCTTCTTCATGAGCAACTGCGCTGAGTTCTCGGAACTGGTCCGCAGCGGCGATCTCGACCTGTACTTGCTCAAGCCGATCGATGAACAGTATCTCGTCACCTGCAACGGCGTGGACTGGTCCACGGCGGGCAATATCGTCGTCGGGTTCGGCGTCATGGGTTTCACCTTGCGGGACATGGGCTGGCAGTTCGATCCGCTCCGGGTCGGACTGTTCCTGGTGCTGTTCGCCTGCGGCGTGGTCATGGCCTACAGCTTCATGGTGGTCTTCTCCGCCCTGTCGATCTGGATGGTGCGGAATCAGAACCTCATGGAAACGTGGTGGCTGTTCACCAGCCTGATGCGCTACCCGAAGGAAATGTACGTCGGCAAGTGGGCCGGACCTCTGGGCAAGGTTTTCACCTTCATCATACCCGTGCTGCTGATCGTCAACGTGCCGGCCCGGGTGATGGTCAAGCCGCTCGACGAACCCCACTTGGCCCTGCTGCTGGTCGGCGCGTCCGTGGCCATTTTTCTGCTCACCCGAATTTTCTTCCGCTTCTCGCTGAGCCGCTACCGCAGCGCCAGCAGTTAGGCCGTGCCATCGCCAAGCCCGACGGCCCTGCGCAGCCACTCGGCCAGCAGTCGGTGGAAGTGATGCACGCCGCTTTCCCGCCGCACGCTGTATCGGCCGACGTCGAACCGCCCGGACGCCAGGCCCCGCTGCACGTCTTCGCAAATGTCCACGTCTTCCTGCTGAATGCGATGGCCGACGGCGATGCTGCGGTGCTGAAAAGCGGCCGAGGCCGTCTCCCCCTGCGGAGCGAAGTAGAAGTCGAAGACGACCCGGCAGCGGTCGGCGGCCAGGGGCAGCACGAGGTTGGTATCCATGACGCCCTGATAGAGGTTGAGCATGAAATTGGGGAAGAGCCACCAGTAGTAGGCGGCCTGTCCCTGGCGGACGTCGGCGGCGGAGGCGTCTTCCCGCTCGGCATCGGGCCGCCGCATCGGGCTGATCTGCACGCTGGTCAGTCCGGCGTTGACCGTGTGATAGCCGACGTAATCGAGCACGCCGGACAGGCTCGGATGGATGGTCAGAACGTGATACCCGCCGTCCAGGTAGTTGTCCACAAACACCTTCCAGTTGCAGGCCAGGTCATAGACCCGCCGTTCGACAAACCGCAAACCGGAGAGTTCCGGGGCTGAAACCTGACGGCACAGGGGATCGAGATACGTATCCAGCGCCGGTGCCGACGCCGGTTCCGGATGCACGAAGACGAGCGGTCCCCAGACGGCGACGGCCAGTTCGAGCAAGCCGTGGTCCTCGCGGCGGAAATCAGCGACGCCGTCGAACTCGGGCACTCCGCGAAGTCGTCCCTGAAGATCGTAGGTCCAGCCGTGATAGCGGCAGCGGAAGCGGCTCGCCGTGCCCTGCTCGAAGCAGACGACCCGGGCGGCACGATGGCGGCAGACGTTGGCGAAGGCCCGCAAGATCCCGTTTTCGTCCCGCACCACCACGACCGGCAGCCCGGCGATGTCGGCGGTGAAAAAGCCACCCGGTTCGGCAATCTGATCGGTACGACCGACCGCCTGCCAGGTGGCATGGAAGACGGCTTTCCGTTCCAAGTCGAGAAATGCCGGGTCGGTGTACCAGTCGGCCGGAATGGTGCGAGCCTGAGTCAGATCGGCCGACGGATCGAAAGCACCGACGCGGCTGCGGAGATCACTTGCGGTCGTCATGCACCACCTGACCTCCCACGACGGTCATGAGCACGCGCGTCTGGCCGATGACGTCCCGGTTCCTGGGGTCGAGAATGTCCTGGGACAATACCACGAGGTCGGCCAGCTTGCCCGCTTCGAGCGAACCGCGGTCCTTCTCCTGGAACGCGGCGTAGGCCGAACCCAGCGTGTAGGCTTCGATGGCCTCGGCGACGCTGATCTTCTGCTCTGGGAACCACCCCTCGGGATGTTTGCCGTCGAGGGTGCGGCGGTTCACGGCGGCGTCGAGGCCCAGGAGCGGATCGAGCGGGGCGACCGGCCAATCGGAGCCGAACGCCAGCTTGACCCCGGCATCGAGAAAACTCCGCAGGGCATACGACGAAGCACAGCGTTTAGCCCCGATGCGTCCCTCGGCCCAGCGGCCGTCGTCCACGATGTGGAAGGGCTGCACGGACGCGATGACGTTCCATTCGGCACAGCGACGGAAGTCCTGCGGGCGGAAGTGCTGGGCGTGTTCGATGCGGAAGCGGCGGTCGCGCGGACCGTTGGCCTTCGTGGCTTCGGCGAAAATGTCGATCAGTTCCGCATTGGCCCGGTCGCCGATGGCGTGGACGCAGACAGCCAGCCCGGCGCGATCGGCGGCAACGATCCATTCCCGCAGCCGGTCGGGCGGCGTCACGAAGACGCCGGTATTGCCCAGTTCGTGCAAATACGGCTCGAACATCTTGGCGGTGCTGCTGCCCAGGGAGCCGTCCACGAAGCCTTTCAGCCCGCCGAGGCGGAGCCAGTCATTGCCGAAATCGTCGCGGAGGCCGAGGTCGGCCAGTTGCTTCCATTCGCCCAGCGGCCAGCGAAGGTCGATGCGGAGCGTGAGCCGCCCTGAACGGTGCAACTTCTGCAAGACGCCGAGCAGCTTTCGCCGTGTGGCCGGGTCGCTGCCGTCCATGTCCTGCACACTGGTGACGCCGCAGCGAGCCGCTTCCCGCAACGCCGCCGTCACCGCCTCCACGATCTCCTCGTCGGACGGAGGCGGAATCAGACCCACGCCGGTGACGAGGCCCATCGCGTTGTCGCGCAGGATGCCGCTGGGTCGGCCATCGGGCAGCCGAAAAATCTCGCCCCCGGACGGATCGCGGGTCTGAGCGGTAATCCCGGCCATTTGCAGCACTTTACTGTTGACCAGGGCCATGTGTCCGTCGTAGCGGCGAAGGAAAACGGGCCGGTCGGGGACGTACTTGTCCACGATTGCAGCAGTCGGCAGCTTGCCGCCGAAGGTGCGGTCATGGTCCCAGTTCCCGCCCAAAAGCCAGCGGTCGCGGGGCAGCTTGCGGTCGAACTCCTGAAGGCGACGGCCGAACTCCGCTTCGTCGGCAGCGTCTTTCAGGTTCACCTGGCTGAGGATCTGTCCCGCTCCGAGCAGATGGATATGGCTGTCGTAGAACCCCGGCAGGACGCGACGGCCTTCCAGGTCGATGATCCGCGTCTGAGGTCCGGCCAGCGAGCGAATCTGCTCGTCGGAGCCGACCGCCAGAATCCGGTCCCGCCACACCGCCAACGCCGACCCCTCTGGTTGCTTCGGGTTGACCGTCCAGATGCGGCCGTTGACGAGGATCAGATCGGCCTGCACGGCCTGTTTCGCCTGCGTTCCTGCCAGCATCTCCGCCGCCGAGACTGCGATCACCATGGCCCACACCCCGCAGACCGTCGTCAGCTTCAGACCAGACTTGCACGCCACTGTTGAAACTCCTTGACCACATCGGAGCGGGAAAGCCGTTCGCAGTAGATGGCCCGTGCCCGGAAACCGAACTCCTTCAGGATGTAGTCCTCGCCGGGCCGGTCGGGATTGCCCAGAGGAACGATGTATTGGAAGTCCCAGGCGGGGTTGGTGGTGCTCTTGTCGGCATTGACGCCGCCGCCGCTGGGACTGTGCGTGAAGCGAATGCCCTCGGTGCGATCGAACATCATCACGAACATCATCTTGCCGAACAATCCGTAGAAGAACGGGTCCTCGAACTTCAGCGGCGACAAGTTCTTGTAGAGAGCGTCCGGCGAGTTCGGAGCGAAGGTCAGTGCGACACGGTTGTTCCAGTGCGTGACCGTGCTGCCGACGTTGTGCTGCGGTGTACACAGCTGCTGCCAAAGACCGTTGCCACGGAAGTACATGCTCTTGTCCTCCGGGGCATTGATGTAGCTGGCCCAGAACAAGCCGAGGAAATGGCGTCGGAAGACGTGCTGCGTGGGCCGGCATTTGAACGAGAAGTCGAGGTAGTGCGGCGGCACGAGGCGAAAGCGGGTCCAGCTTTCGAGGAAGAATGTCGGCGTGGGCGGCTGATAGAGTTCGGCTTCCGTCTCGGAGATCTTGCGGAACTCCATCGGGCTGTTCCGCGGTTCGTAGAAGACCTTCCCGCCGGAAGTGGCATCTCGCAATTCCTGGTCGCCGTCCATGATGTGTTCCAGGTTCAGTCCGGCGTAGGCGGGGACGAACAGGGGCGTGGCTTCGCTCTTGTGCGTCAGCCGATGCACGCCGTTGTAGCCGGGGCGATGGCTGTCATAACCTGCGTTGTCGCCGAGGACGGCGGTCAGGTCGCCGACCTGGAATGTCTCGTGTGCCATGCGTCGCTCCGGCTCGATTCGGTCCTTCGGGGCTGCTCTTGACGGACCCACCCGCCCTTCTAAGATAGGCGTTTACCCCAGATTGTAGGTCGTTTCTGGCGGGAAGCGAAGATGTCCTCATACATGGCCAAGCCGGGCGAGATCGAGAAGCAATGGCATCTGGTCGATGCCACGGGGATGGTGGTCGGCCGATTGGCCGCCGAGATCGCCCGCATCCTGGTCGGCAAGCATCGGCCCGAATACACGCCGCACGTGGACACCGGCGATTTCGTCGTCGTGGTCAATGCCGAGAAGGTGGTGCTGACCGGCAAGAAGATGGACACCAAGGTCTATCAGTGGTTCACCGGTTATCCCGGCGGACGCAAAATTCGCGGCGTGCGGGAGATGCTCGCGAAGCATCCCGAGCGGGTGCTGCGGGAAGCAGTGCGGCGGATGATGCCCAAGAACAAGCTCGCCCGTCATCAGCTGAGCAAGCTGAAGATCTACGCCGGACCGAACCACCCCCATCAGGCCCAGCAGGTCAAACCGCTCGATCTGACCGGCGTGGGCAAGGTCAAGAAGATCATTCCGGGCGTGTGAGGTTACGGCCCCGTGGGCTGAGGACGCAGGCAGAACGAGGGGAGAGGATCAGCATGGCGACCAAGGCGGCAAAGAAACACTACCTCGGCACCGGTCGGCGGAAGACCGCCGTGGCCCGGGTCCGCATCTGCGACGGCACCGGCAAGATCAAGATCAACGGCCGCAGCCTCGAAGACTATTTCACCGAAATCAAGGACCGCAATGCCGTGCTAGCCCCGCTCCAGGTCGTGGAAAAGGTCGGCAAGCTCGACGTGTTCGTGAACGTGCGGGGCGGCGGGATTACCGGCCAGGCCGGGGCCATCTGTCAGGGCGTCGCGCGCGCCTTGAAGAACTACTTCACGCCGGAAACGCCGACCCCGACCGCCGAGGGCGAACCACCGCCGATTCCGCCCATGGTCAAACTGCTCCGCGACTCCGGCCTTCTGACCCGCGATGCCCGCATGAAGGAACGCAAGAAGTACGGCCTGCACGGGGCACGTCGCGGCACTCAGTTCTCCAAGCGCTGAAGTCGAGCCTGGAATGCGCCGCTTTCCACCCGCCGCACTATTGTGCCGAAGCGGGCGAGGGCCGCGCTTCGGTCCTCGAAATGCCGTTCTGCCAGCACCGCCCAGCGCAGCCAGTTCGTCAGGGCGACGATGGTTCCGGTCCAGTCCAGCACTTCCGCCAGCTGCCGCTCTTGCTGCGTGAGTTGGCGGATGCGGTCATAGGCATCGAAGGCCTTGGACCAGACCGACGCTTCGTCCGGCACAAGCGATCCTAGCAACCGGGCCAGGTCCGTCGCTGGGTTGTCCACCCGCACGCCGCCAAAATCGACGATTCCCGTCACCGTCTCGCCCTGGAACAAAACGTGATCGTGCCAGATGTCGCACAGGCACGGTTGAAGCGAAACCTCGATATGCCGCCAGCGGTTCAAAGCCTCCAAGGCTGGCAAAGCCCCGCGTCGAACCGCTTCCAAGGCGCGGACGGCCAGATTCCGCAACTCGGTTTCGACGCGGCCCAAAGCAGTCTGAATCCGATCGTTCGGCAGTGCTTGCCACGCTTTCAGCTTCTCCAGGCGTCGGACGACCGCCGGGCAGACCCCGTACCGCAGCGGGATCGGCATCCAGACGCGGTGCAGGCGGGCCAGCGCTTCGACGGCGGCAGCCAACTTGCCCAGCGAGGGTTGCTCATGGAAGTCGGCCCGGCCCGGCTGCCACGTCGCCATCTCCCACAGCCTACCGTACTCGGCGATCCAGGTGCGGCCGGTTTTGCCATGCCGTCGCAATCGCGGGACGAACGGCAAGGTTTCCGCAGCTTTGCCCATGAGATCGTGAATGATGGCCAACTCGGTCTCGGTCGGCCCTTCGGCCGGCCAGGCCCGCAGGCACCACCGCCCGTCGGCCGTGATCCGCCACAGCCGCGCCCCGCTGAAGCCGCCCGCATCGCCCAGCGGCTCGACGGCCTCCGGCAAAACCTGGAGCTGGAACGCCCGGCAGACGGCCAGAACCCTTGCCATATCCTCGGCGTTCATGCTCGGCCGTGAGGAAGAATTCGGCGTCGGGAAGTCGATCCGGCTCACAGTTGGTAGGTGATTCGGCCGTGTTTCTGGGATCGGGAGATGCGGTCGGAAGCGTACAGCCCGGCAAGGACAAACTCGACACAGCTGGCCCGCACCGCCTCGTTGCTCGACGGGTTGACTTCGAAGGCCTTCTCCCACGCCTTGGGCACCCGTTTGAGTCGCTCGGCGTAGTGCGAACTGGGCAACGTGTCGCCGACCTCGATCTTGACCCCCTTGCTAAACACGTCGGCGATCTCGTCCAGGCCGTGCTTGTCCACGTATTCCTCAAACACGAGCTTGATCGCCTCGGCCACGAGGGCTTCGAGCACCTGCCGTTCCGACATCTGATGGCTGCCCATCAGGTCGAGTTCCAGTTTGCCCAGGGACGACGAGTAGATGTGGGCCAGGTCGCTGATCCGAGGCACCGCCGGTTTTTCGCCCAGCCGGATGCCCCGATGCCGGGCGCTGGCCACCATCGTCCGGTAATTAGCGATGCTGAAGCGGGCGCTGACGCCCGACTGCTGGTCCACATACTTCGACTTGCGGGCGCAGATGCTGATCTGCTCGACGATCTCCTTCATGAACGGAGGCACCAGCACCGGAAACTCGCCGCCCAGGTCGATGCCCGCCTCCTGCTCCATGATCTCGATGCCGATGGAGCGGTCGAGCGGATAGTGCGTCTGGATCAGCGAACCGATGCGGTCTTTGAGTTGCGGAATGACCTTGCCGCTGCGGTTGTAGGTGGACGGATTAGCCGAGAACAGGATCAGCACGTCGATGTCGAACTGGATCGGATAGCCGCGGATCTGTACGTCGCGCTCTTCGAGGATGTTGAACAGGCCGACCTGCACGAGTTCATCGAGTTCAGGCACCTCGTTCATGGCGAAGATGCCGCGGTGCATCCGTGGGATGAGGCCGAAGTGTAGCGCTTCCTCGGCCGACATGCTCGTGCCCAGGGCCAGTTTGGCTGGGTCGATCTCGCCGATGATGTCCGCGAATTTCGTGCCGGGAGCAAGACGTTCGGCGTAGCGCTGCTCCCGCGGCCACCAGGCGATGGGGATCTGTTCTTCGGGCGTCTCGGCGACCAGCCGTTTGCCGGCGCGGGTGATGGGGTGATACGGGTCTTCGTGAACAGGGCAGCCGGGGATGTCCAGGTAGGGCATGGCCTCGTCGAGGAAGCGGACCAGCGACCGCATGAGGCGGCTCTTGGCCTGGCCCTTCTCGCCGAGAAAGAGCATGTCATGCCCGGCCAGGAGGGCCAGGTTGATTTCCGGAATGACCGTGTTCTCGTAGCCGATGATGCCGGGAAACAGCTCCTCGCCGTCGCGGAGCATGCGGATGAAGTTGTCCCGGACCTCCTCCTTGACCGAACGCGACACCCAGCCGCTGGCCCGGAGTTCGTGAAGCGTTCGTGGACGGCGTGGCAAATCGTTCACCCTGAGCACCTCATGCTGGTGACGGACAGCGACACCCATCCTGTACGGACGATGTCTAGGGGCATCTGCATTCTAGACCAAAAGGGGGTGAAGATTCCAGAATGGCAGCCGGATAAGATGGAGGCGGACGTTCACCAAAGGAGCCTGGGGGGCAGAAACATGGCTGAAGTCGTCGTCGAAGGCACGCTGAAGCCGGATGGCACGCTGGAACTGGATGCCAGGCCGAACCTTCCCCCCGGCCGGGTCACGGTCATCCTGCAATCCGCTCAGATCGGCGTTCCCGGCAAACACGGACTGGCTGAGGTCATTGACAAAATCTACCAAGGGCAGCAGGCCCGTGGGTTCGTCGGCCGCAGCGCCGAGGACATCCAAGCCGGGTTGCGCGAGAGCGAGGAGGAATACCAGCGGCGCATGGATGCGGTTCCGACGCAGACGAAAGCCGGCCCGGGCGCCAAAGATCACTGATGCTGTACTATCTCGACACCAACATCGTGATTTACGCCGTCGAAGGGCTGCCCGCCTTCCGACAGCGCGCCCGCAACCGGCTTGCTTCTCTGGAGCTGGCCGGCCACCGCTTCGCCCTCAGCGAATTGACGTGGACGGAGTGCCTGGTTTATCCGCTTCGCAGCAACGACGGCCCCTTGCTGCTGGACTACGAACGCCTGTTTCAAACTCCCAGTTTGCGTACCGTCCCCATCTCGGCAGCGGTGTACCGCATGGCAGCCATGATCCGGGCCTCCTTCCACTACAGCCTTGCCGATTCCCTGCACGTGGCCGCGGCCGTCGTCGGAGGAGCCGACAGATTTCTCTCGAACGACGCCCGCCTTTCGGCCTTTCCCGACCTGGCCGTGGAGGTGCTGCCCTGAGCGGCGGGGAACTCATGAACGACTGGGCGGAGCAACTGGGCAACATCGAGCTGCTGGCTTCGCTGCATCGCCAGCCGCATTCCGCTCCCCACTGGCTCGGTGTGTGTCGCAACTCCGGCCGACTCTCCGTCTGGCAGGTCGAACCTGAACCGCACCACCGCTGCACCCTGTTCGGCGTTCAAGACGTTTTCACGCTGCTGATGCAGGAGTTTCATCTGCCGTGCCGGGCCGTCATCGAACTGCCCCTGCATGCTCCCGGAGCCTGGGTCGGGTCGTCGCTGCGGTATCGCGTCGGGCTGGCCGACGGTTCCGGGGTCGGCGTCCATCTTTTGGGGGATTACCTGCGGCGGCCGGAGGAAGCCGATCGTCTCGTGCTGTCGCAGTGGGCGGAACGAGGCCGATTTCTCGTGGCAGTCACTGCTGATCCTGCGGTATGGGTCCGGCCGGCCAGCGGCTGGTGCGTCGAAGTGCGGACGGCAAAGCGGGTCTGGAGCCTGATACTGGGCAACCATTCCCGCAAGCCGCGCCTCCTCGGCCCGATCCGCACCGACGCCGTTTACGCTCTGGTCGCCTGGCCCAACGTGCCCTGTACTCTGTTGCCGCAATGGACCGACGACCTGGCCGATTTGCAAATCGACCTTCTCAACGCCTCGATGGTCCATCTCAACCTCCGCGAAAGTCTTCCCCAGCAGCCGCCGGATTGGGTCATCTAACGCATTGATTTGACGTGTGTGCTATACTTGTTCTGGGAGAGGTCCGCCCCGCCCAGGGACGGTACTCAACGGATTGGCCTCTTGCTTCGATCCCACGCTGTACGAAACTGGAATGCAGTCCTTTCTTCGGAGCGCCACGACGCGGTGAACCAGTCTAATCTCCAGCAAGCGGCCGAAGCAGTGCTGCGGCGTGCAGCCGAGCAGGGCTTCCTGCTTCCGCAGCAGATCCGCAGCGAAGTCGCCCACGCCGGAGCTGACCCGAAATTGTGGAAGCAGGTCGTGGCCCTGGCCGGATCGCACCTGGTCCATCGCAAAGGCCGCTACTATTACGCCTCACCCACCAGCCCGCAACGCCTCACCGCCCAGCAGCGGACCCAGGCCGTTCGACAAGCCGTGCATGAACTAATCGTACGCTACCGCAAGGCCGCCGAGCTTCAGGAGCGCCGGGAAGCCGACCGACTCACCTTCATCCAGCCGGTGCAGGTCGAAAGCGAGGACGGCCAAGTGTACCGGATGCTGACCAAGGACATTTCCGCCTCGGGACTGCGGCTCCTGGGCAACCGGGGACTTCTGGGCCAGCGACTCCGCGTCCGCATTCCTTCCACCGAAGGAAAAGAGACGGTCTTCGCCGTCCGCATCCTGTGGACCTGCATGGTCGGCGATGACCTGTATGAAAACGGCGGCAACCTCGTGGAACTGGTTTCCTCGTGAGCCTTCGGCTCAGGCCTGACGCCACGCCCGGATGCCGGACCGATCATCGGGTGGATCGTTGGCGTTGTTCGTCGATCTGTTGAATGACGGCCCAGATGGCGGCCAATTCGTCGGTTCCGTAGGCTTCGTAAAACCGGCTGACGTCGGAGCGGTTCGGGTCTGGCACCGTGCAACGGAGCCGCCATTGTCCGCCGACGGGCTCTGACTGAAGCCAGTTCGCTCCCCGCGCTCGTAGCTGTTCCAGGGCTTGCTCCCGAGCGGTCTTCGGATCGAAGGTGGCCCCGGTCTGCTGGATCGGAGGCGATTTGCCCAGCCGGGCTGGGGATTCGATGGCCAGCGGATCACTGCCTTTCAACGGCGGGACCGAGGCCAGACGCGCCGGACTAGGCGGCAGCACCGGCGGCACAGCGGGCATGTCCCGTGGACCCGCGGCGGTGGCCGACGTGTCCGGCTGCCGAGGTCGGGAGGCGTCGGTCCAGGCCGGAGCTGGAATGCGATCCTGGACCGGCTCGGTGCGGCTAGCCGCCGTCTGACTGCGGGGCCGGCCGCGCAGCGGATCGTCCTCGCGAGTTTTGCCCCATTCGGGAACGTAGTCTCGCAGCGAGCCGCAGCCTGTGAGCCACAGCATGGCTGCAACGGCCATGAATCGGCGAACCGTCAGCGCTGGCCAGCGAAGAGCCGGAGAGCTTCCTCTCCTCGCTGGCGCTGTCCACGAGTTTCCTCGCCCCGTAAGCTGGTTCGTCTTGTCCGGCAGCCGCCGCTTGACCATTTTGCCAAGCCAATTAGATTGAACCTTCCCAACATCCGACCCAGCCTATAGACGAACTGTTTGGAGCGGACAATGCCAACCTATCGCATCGCGGTCCTGGGCGGTGATGGCATCGGCCCGGAAGTCACCGAGCAGGCGATCCGGGTCGCCGACGCTGCTGCCCGACTCGACCAGACCGCGTTCACCTGGGACCGCCTGCCCTGGAACTCGGCCCGCTACCTCAGGGAAGGAAGCGTCATGCCCGAGGACGGCTTCGAGCGGTTGCGCACCTACGATGCGATTCTGCTCGGGGCGATTGGCTGGCCCGGCGTGCCCGATCACGTCACCCTGCACGGGCTGCTTCTGCCGCTGCGACGCAAGTTCGATCTGTATGTCAACCTGCGACCGGCCTATCTGTTCGAGGGCGTGCAGTCGCCGCTGCGGGACAAAAAGCCCGGTTCTATTGACATGCTGGTGTACCGCGAGAACACTGAAGGCGAATACGCTCCGCTGGGCGGCCGGCACTACGAGGGCACGCCCAACGAGATCGCCCTGCAAGTGGCCCTGTTCACCCGCCGCGGCTGCGAACGGATCATGCGGGCCGCCTTCGAGGGGGCCAGGAAGCGGCGCAAGAAAGTGACCAGCATCACCAAGTCGAACGCCCTCGGCTTCGGCATGGTGCTGTGGGACGAAACCTTCAAGGCCGTGGCCCGTGATTATCCCGACGTCGAAGCCCATTCGCTTCTGGTTGACGCCGCTGCTATGGACTTCGTCCGTCGTCCCGAATCTTTCGATGTTGTCGTGGCCAGCAACCTGTTCGGCGACATCCTTACCGACCTTAGCGCCATCGTCACCGGCAGCGTCGGCTTGGCCCCAAGCGGAAACATCAATCCGGAGCGGCGTTTTCCCAGCGTCTTCGAGCCGGTCCACGGTTCCGCCCCCGACATCGCCGGCAAAGGCATCGCCAATCCCCTGGCTGCGATCCTGTCCGCCGGCATGATGCTCGACCACCTCGGCTGCTCGCGTGCCGCCGTGGCCATTCGCCAGGCCGTCGCCGACGTCCTCCGGGCCGGACAGGTTCGTACTCCGGATCTGGGCGGGCGGGCGACCACCGCCGACATGGCTGACGCCGTTCTCGCGGCACTTCCTGTGTGACCTCAAGCGATTTCCACAGGTTTTTCGTTTTCTTCCGACTTGGCCGCAAATCGTGAACTAGATTTGTGCTGACAGATCGGCTGCGGCATCTCAGCCGATCCGCAAGCCAGGGATCATCTGGGAGGGGACGGACATGAGTTGGACGCTGTTTTTGTGGAGCCTGGTCGCCGTTCTCGGCATAGCGACGCTGTATCTGTGGTTCATTCGCAAGAAGGAGCCGACGACGCAGCCGCCGCAGTCTTCCAAGTAATTTGGCACGATCCGATGCAGCCGGCGTGAGCAGAGCATCTCCGGGTCCGACTCACACACCACGCCAACGCCTTGATTTGCCGCTCACGTCGGCTGCCGCTGCTTACAATGCCGACAGGACAGACCAGGTTCGAGTCCGTCGGCATGACCCCCATCTACCTCGACTACGCATCCACTGCTACGCTGCTGCCGGAAGTTGCCGAGGCGATGCGGCCCTACTGGACCGAGAGATTCGGCAACCCGGCCAGCGCTCACAGCTTTGGCCGTCAGGCCCGGCGAGCGGTCGAGGATGCCCGAGAACTGATCGCCCATCTCCTGGACGCATTTCCCGACGAGACTGTCTTCACCAGCGGGGCCACGGAAGCTAACAACTGGGCCTTGGCCAGCCTTCCTCTGCCGAAAGATGCGATCGTTGTCGCTTCGCCTCTGGAACACCCGTCCGTGGATGAACCGCTGCGGTTCTTGCACAAGCGCGGCCTCCAGCTGCATCACCTTCCAGTCACACATGACGGCAGCGTCGCCGTCGCTGACACAATCCTGGACAAGCTCTCTTCCGTGGATTTGCTGGTCGTGATGCTGGTCAACAACGAAACCGGCGTGACTCAGCCGGTAGCGGAGCTGGCCCAGCGATTCGGCGAAAAGGTCCGGCATTTCCATTGCGATGCCGTTCAGGCCGCGGGCAAGCTGCCCGTGCGCTTTCATGATTTAGGCGTTACGACGCTAAGTGTCAGCGCTCACAAGTTTCACGGTCCTCGAGGCATCGGAGCCTTGTTAATCCGACGCGGAACTCGAATCGAGCCGTTGCTCCGCGGAGGCCACCAGCAGCTGGGCCGACGTCCGGGCACGGAGCCGGTTCCGCTCATCGTCGGCATGGCCAAGGCCCTCGAACTCGCCGAGAAACATCGGGAAGAGCACTGGAACCATGTCCGCAACCTGCGCAGCTGCTTTCTGGACCGCCTTCAGCGGTCGGCTTCACCGATTCACGTCAACGGCGACCTGGACCGAAGCATCCCGCATATCGTCAACGTGTCTTTCCCGGGCTGCCCTGGGGATCTGCTCCTGGCCCGGCTCGACCTGGCAGGGTTGGCCTGCTCCACGGGTTCGGCCTGCTCCAGCGGATCGCTGCTGCCTTCGCCTGTACTGCGGGCCATGAACTTAGCGGAGGATCGCCTCAAGTCCGCCCTTCGATTCAGCTTCAGCCATCTCACCACGGAAACGGAAGTCGTTTCTGCTGCCCAGGTTATCGCTGACACCGTCAGCGCTTTACGAAACCCGCAAACCACCCCTGGCAACCCAAGCCGAACCAGTCGAAAACCTATAGAATAAGGACGTGAGACTCCGATTTTCACAAGCTGTTCACAAACCGTCATCAGTTCGGGGATCGCACGGTCGTCACGGGCGAAGACCCATGACTCCCGCCTGCGAACGCGCCACTGAACACAACTCGCAACCAAGACTTGCACAGTTTGATGACGTTGCTGATAACAACTCATCAACATCCCTGCAACGTCGTAACTCATTCAAAGAATTTGAGTTGTGCTTTTACTGACAGACTTATCAACAGCAAGCCGGGCAAGCTTGTTGTCATGACGAAGAGAGGAAAACCAGAGTATCCGGGCTGGCGGAAGAATCCCATGAAGGCCGTCTTTGATCGGGAAGCATTGCTCCAGGCGTTTCAGACTGTAGGAGGCGTAGTACCTTCGCGACCTGTTCGGCCGGTGCTGGCCAATGCCAAGCTGGTCGTGGAGGATGACCGGGTTTCGCTTAAAGCCACCGATCTGGATACGGTCGGCATCAGTTATGAAGTACGGGGCGTCAGAGTCGAAAAGCCCGGAGTAGTGCTGGCCCCGTGTCACCAGATGGCCAGCATTCTAAAAGAGATGCCGGATGAAGAGGTGACGTTGACCGGCGATGAACAACGCTGCCTGATCGAAGGCACGGCCAGTGAGTTCGAGGTTCCCAGCGAGGATCCGGCACAGTATCCCGACGTTCCGGGTTGGAACGGCGAGAATCACCATCAAATTGCCGCCGGGGTTTTGCGCGAACTCATCACCCGGACCATTTTCGCCGCTGCCGTCGAAGGAGCCAGGTACGCGCTGAACGGCGTGATGTGGGAGCTGGGGCCGGAGAAGTTCCGCCTCGTGGCCACCGATGGGCGGAGATTGGCGGTCGCGGATGCCGTCGGCATCATGCACGGCAAACACAATACCGAGTCGCAGATGCCCGTGGTCCCGACCAAGGCCATGACCTTGATCGAACGGAGCTTGACCGACCCGGAAGAACAAGTCTTCGTGGCTTTCGGTCCCAATGAGGTGCTGCTGAAAACGGCCCGGGCGGAAGTGTACGGTCGGCTGGTCGAGGGGCGGTTTCCGCCCTACAAGGATGTTTTTCCGAAGAAGCACACGGCCCGGGTGAAGCTGACTGCTGGTCCGTTCCAGGCGGCCATCCGACAGGCAGCGACCATCAGCGACCCGGAATCGCGGGGGGTCGTGTTCGCCTTTGCCAAGGGCAAGGTGACGCTCAGTTCCATGTCGTCGCAGGCAGGCCGTGCCAAGGTCGAAATGCCTCTCCAGTATGACGCCAAGGGCATTCAGATCGCCTTCGATCCCCGCTTCCTGACCGACATGCTGCGGACGTTGGCACCGGATACGGAATTGACACTTGACCTGTTGGATGAGAACAGCCCGGCACTGTTCCGCGTGGACGACAGCTACTCGTACATCGTCATGCCCCTGGCGCGAGGCTCGTCGGGAGGCTGAGCAGGAGTGGCAACAGAAGTCGGCGTGAGGACGAATCATGTCCACCTATCTCGGGCAGGGGCCGGAACCGCTGGCGGACATCGTCGCTCGCCTTCTGGCTGGACGGGGACTGGCGGCGGAGCAGACACGCCTCACCCTGGAGGTGGCTTGGCGGGAAGCAGTGGGAGAGCAGCGCAGCCTCCAGACCCGTCTGGGAACGTTGCGTCGCGGAGTCTTGGAGATTCTGGTGCGTGACGCGGTGCTGATGCACCAGTTGGCCGGTTTCGAGCGGCGCAAGTTGCTCGAACGGCTTCAGACGCGGCTCGGGGCAGAGCGGGTACGCGATCTGCGTTTCCGCCTCGCGGCCTGGTAGCCAGCCGCCGCCTGGCCGCAGTCATCGCCCGATGTTGGAGGATCGCAAGCATGACCGAACCGACAAGCACGAGCACTGTCCTGGAGGCGGAACCGACCGCCCAGCAGCAGGCCACGCGCGAGGCTGCCGAGCAGTACAGTGCCAGCCATATCCAGGTGCTGAAGAACGCTGCCCACATCCGACAAAACCCCGGCATGTACATCGGGGCCAGCAATGTCGCCGGGATGCACCACTTGCTGTATGAGGTGGTCCACAACAGCGTGGACGAGGCGATGGCCGGGTTTTGCAAGGAGATCGTCGTCACAATCCATCTCGACGGCAGTATCACCGTCGAAGACGACGGCCGGGGCATTCCCGTCGAGATGCACCCGACCGAGAAGCGTTCGACGCTCGAACTGGTCATGTGCGAAGTCGGGGCCGGGGGTAAGTTCAGCAAGGACACCTACAAGGTTTCCGCCGGCCTGCACGGTATGGGCATCAAGGCAGTCAACGCTCTGAGCGAGTGGACCGAGGTCGAGGTCCGCCGCGACGGCAAGGTTTATCAACAGGAGTACGAGCGGGGGTTGCCGGTCAGCGAGGTGCGCGTGATCGGCAAGTCGAACCGCAACGGCACCAAGATCACCTTCCGGCCCGATCCGGACTTCTTCCACGGTTGCGAGTGGGATTACGACACCCTTGAAGCCCGGCTGCGGGAACTGGCGTTCCTCAACAAGGGCCTGAAAATCCGGCTCATCGACCAGCGGAACGGCAAGGAAGATACGTTCCTGTACGAAGGCGGAGTCCGGGAATTCGTCGAGTACCTCAACCGCAGTGAAGAAGTGCTGCACAAGCCGCCCGTGGTCATCGAGGACGACCGGGACAACGTGCATGTCGAGGTCGTATTCCAGTACAACGCCGGGGACGAAGAGCGGTTGTATGCCTACGTCAATAACGTGCATACGCGGGACGGCGGAACGCACGTCTCCGGCTTCCGCAGCGCTCTGACGCGAACGCTCAACCAGTACGGGAGCAAGGAGGGGCTGTTCAAAGAGGGCGGCCCGACGCCGCTCGGCGAAGACTTCCGCGAGGGACTGACGGCCATCGTCTCGGTGCGTGTGCCTCATCCTCAATTCGAGAGCCAGACCAAGGTCCGGCTCAACAATCCCGAGGTCGAGGGCATCGTCACCAGCGTCGTCAACGAGCAGTTGAGCCGCTTCCTGGAGGAGAATCCGCAGGCCGCCAAGAAAATCATTCAGAAGGTGCTGCTGACGGCCGAGGCCCGTGAAGCCGCCGCCAAGGCCAAAAAGCAACTCAAGGAGCGGAAGAACATCCTCAGCGGCGGAGGATTGCCAGGCAAGCTGATGGATTGCACCAGCCGCGATCCCGATGAGTGCGAGCTGTTCCTGGTGGAGGGCGACTCGGCCGGCGGGTCAGCGGACAGCGGGCGGGATCGGGTCTTCCAGGCGGTGCTCCCGCTGCGCGGCAAGATCCTCAACGTCGAGAAGGCCCGGCTGGAGAAGATGCTGGACAACGCCGAGATTTGCAGCATCATCTCGGCCATCGGCACCGACATCGGCGAACATGAGGACGTCAGCAAGCGGCGCTACGACAAGATCATCATCATGACCGACGCCGACGTGGACGGCAGTCACATCCGCACCCTGCTGCTGACTTTCCTGTACCGCCAGATGAAGAACCTGGTCAAGGAAGGCCACGTCTATCTCGCCCAGCCGCCGTTGTACAAGGTCATCCACCGCAAGCAGACCCGCTACGTTCAGACCAACGAAGCGATGGAGCGGGAACTGATGGACCGGGGCCTCAAGGGAGCCAAGGTGGGCAGCCTCGACGGGCGGGAGCCGCCGTTGGCTGTCGAGGGCGAGCGGCTGCGGCAACTGACGGACATCCTCAGCGCCCTGGAAAACGCCCTGCGCATCCTGGAACAGCGTGGGCTGACGCTGGAGACGCTGCTCAGCCATGCCCGCGACGGACAGCTGCCTCGCTACCGCATCTTCCACATCGGGCAGGAGCACTGGTTCTACAGTCCGGCCGAAGTGACAGAGTTTTGTCAACGGCAGGTCGGCGGTGAGACGGGCAGCGGCGAAGTCCCGGCCGGGGAAGGATCGGCCAGGAACGGTTCCAGCAACGGCCAGCCGATCCAGCTCGACGTGCAGGACCTGCACGAGGTTCCGGCCATCGTTCGGGGGCTTCAACGTCTGGCTGAGTTCGGCCTCGGTCCGGAGACGCTGATTCCGCCCAAGGCCGTCGCCGGTCTGGAGCCGCCGCCTCGCTTCCAGATCGAGGTCGGGAACGAGGAAACCACACGGCCGCTACAGCATTTGCGGGAACTGGTGCCTGAAATCCGCAAGCTCGGTGAACGCGGCCTCAACATCACCCGCTTCAAGGGCCTCGGCGAGATGGATGCCGAGGAACTGTGGGCGACGACGCTCGATCCGGCCCGGCGGACGCTCATCAAGGTCACACTCGAAGATGCTTTCAAGGCTGACGAACTGTTTCGCATTCTCATGGGCGACAAGGTCGAGCCGAGGCGCGAGTTCATCGAGAAACACGCCCTGGAAGTCCGCAATCTGGACATCTAAAACAGCGACCGGACCAGTTCGGCCAAGGCACTGAAGCGTTGTCGCCAGGTGCCGGCGTGTTGCCAGCGGAACAAGGCTTCGAGCATGGAGCGGCTGGTGAAACGGCTGCTTCCCGGCGGATCGAAATGAGGCCGCCAACTCCCGCTCCGCTGACTGAGTACCTGGGGCACGGTCAGTTCGAGCAGTCCTTCCGCCCCCTGGGTGACGCCCCAGCCGCTCGCTCCACTGCCGCCGAAAGGCGTGGCCGGGTGGGCTGTTGGCGCGATCACGTCGTTGATGCAGACCGAACCTGTCCGCATCCGGGCGGCGATTCTCCGTGCCGCGGCGGCATTCCGCGTGAAGACCGACGCTCCCAGGGCGTAGGGGCACAGGGTTTGAGCGTGCAGCGCGTCTTCCAGCCGGTCGAAGGCAATGACGGCGGCGACGGGAGCGAACGTCGCTTCACGGCACAGGGCCATCTCCGGCGAGGCGTCGGCGACGACGATCGGGGGCATCAGGCACGGGTCGGAATCGGATCGTCGGGAGGTGCCCTCGCCAAGGATGCGGGCACCGTGGGCCGCCGCCTCGGCGATCAGCTTTTCCGCCTGTTCCCGCTGACGGGCCAGGGCCAGCCGCAACGGCGGTTCCGCGGCCAGGAGCGATTCCAGATGTTGTAAAAACGTGGGATAGACCGGCCGGGCCACGAAGACGCGACGAACCGCCAGACACGTTTGCCCGGCATTGAGCCGAATGCCGAAACAGACTGCCCTGGCGGCCAGATCGAGGTCCGCGTCCTCGAGCACCAGCAGGGCATCGCAGCCGGATAGTTCCAGCGTCGAACTGATGAGCCGACGACCCAGGTTCGCCGCGATGACCCGTCCGGTGTCGGCATGGCCGGTGAATACGACGTGGTCCACATCGCCCTCCGTGAGGACTCGTCCAGCTTCCCGCGTGGCCGGCAGACGGGCCAGTAGTCCCGCAGGAAAGCCGACGTCGTAGAGCAGTTCCCAGAGGGTGTCGGCGGTGCGGGGGGCGACTTCGGACGGCTTCCACCACACGGCGTTGCCGGCCGTCAACGCCTGCACAATCTGCACGCCGTTGAGATAGATCGGATAATTCCAGGTACCGATGATGCCGACGATGCCCCGCGGCCGTCGGCACACCGTGTCGCGCTGGCCCCACAACCACAGCGGCGTATCCCGGAAGGAGACGCGGCGGGGTCGCAGGATCGCTGCGGCTCGGCGTTCGAGAAAGCGACAGGCTTCGGCCCAGGGAAGGATCTCGCAGGCCAGGGTTTCGACCGCGGGTTTGCCCAGGTCCTCGGCCACCGCGCCGCACAGGGCGTCGCAACATTCGACGATGCGTTCCCGAACGCGGCGGATCAACCGCAACCGTTCCACCAGCGGCGTCTCCGACCACTGCTGCTGCACCTGGCGAGACGGACCGGCCTCCAAAAGCGACGTTGCTTCTTCCACAGAAGTGCTGCTCATGGTGATGCTCCAGAGATAAGATCATTTTATGGACGCTCTGTTCCATGCCCCTCCGTTTCAATATCCCGACCTGCCCGGACTCGGCGGACGGATCAAAACCGTCCCGGAAGATTTCGTCGTCGAGGAAGTGCCCGCCTATCTGCCCAGCGGCGAAGGGAACTTCGCCTATGTCTGGATCGAGAAGCGGAACATGAGTGCCGAGTATCTGGCCCGGCTGATGGCGAAACGGCTCGGCATCGCGCTGGAAGACATCGGCATGGCCGGGCTGAAAGATCGCCAGGCCGTCACCCGGCAGTGGGTCTCCGTTCCCGTCGAGGCTGAGGCCGACCTGCCGGCGCTGGAGCAGGAAGGGATTCGCGTCCTGAAGGTGAGTCGCCACACCAACAAGCTCAAGCCGGGCCATCTGCGGGGCAATCGCTTCACGATCCGCATTCGGGACGTGGAACCCGGGGCGACTCAGCAGTTGCAGAGCATTCTGGAACACTTTCGCACCCGGGGGCTGGCCAATTACTACGGCCCGCAGCGGTTCGGCAGCCACGGCGACACGCTCCGCATCGGCCTGCGTTTGATGGGACGAGACGTGGGCGGCTGGGCCGGTAAGCCCTCACGCTTCCTTCGCAAACTGGCCCTCTCGGCCGTGCAGTCGGCGGTGTTCAATCTCTACCTGACACGGCGGATTGCCGACGGTCTGCTGCACACGGTCCTCCTCGGCGACGTTATGGCCTTGCGGCACCGCGGCGGCATGTTCCGGGCTGAGGATGTGGGCGTCGAACAGCGGCGGCTGGAGCAGGGCGAGACGGTCGTGACGGGACCGATCTTCGGCCGCAAGATGATGGCCCCGTCCGGCGTGGCCGCTCAGCGGGAGGCGGAACTGCTGGCCGAGCTGGGGCTGACGCCGGAGAGCTTCGCCATCCAGGGCAAGTTGTTGGAAGGCACGCGACGGCGCAACGTCATCTGGCTTGAAGACCTGACCGGGCATTGCGAAGGGTCCGATGTGATTCTGACGTTCACGCTCCCGGCCGGGAGCTACGCCACCGTTTTGCTGCGGGAGCTGATGAAACGCCCCTGGAGCGAAGCCGACCCCCAGGCTGATCCTGACGTCGAAGCGCCTGAGCCTTAAGCCGTACTGCCGAAATGCAACCCTCACCCCGTCCCTCTCCCGGTGGGAGAGGAGGTCAGGGCGAGGGCGGCGATCTCAATCCGCGCCGCGATTCGCAACTCCGCACCGCGACCGCCGTCCGAGCCGCGACCGCCAGGGAGCGGTGTTTCTTCCCCGCTCCGTTGCCGTCGCGGCTCCGTGAGGACATGACCGTCGCGGCTCCGAAGCCACCGCGTACCGTTGCCCACTCCGAGCCGCGACCGCGAGGGAGCGGATCTTCCCCATCTTCCCGCCTTGTCCTCCGGCCCCTGAGAGATGACTTTCCGTCAAGGTCAAGGTAAAATGCGGACATACCCGCCGGGCGCCCGTGAGGACCTGCCATGCACTGCCGTCGTTTCATCCCTCCGCCCCTGACCCGCCGCGAAATGCTGCTCCGCTGCGCCAACGGTTTCGGAGCGGTGGCCCTCAGCGCCCTGCTGGCCGACGAACGCCTCGACAGATCGCTCCGGGCCGACGGATCCACACGCACCCATCATCCACCCAAGGCCGACAGCGTCATTTTCCTGTACATGGACGGGGGACCGTCCCAGGTGGACACCTTCGATCCGAAACCGCGGCTGGACCGGGAACACGGCGAACCGATCAAGATGAAAGTCCCGGCCACTCAGTTCAACAACGTCGGCAAAGTGATGAAATCGCCCTGGCCGTTCCGCCCGCGGGGCCAGTCCGGCATTCCGGTCAGCGATCTGTTGCCGCACATCGCCGAGTGCGCCGACGATCTGGCCGTCATCCGCTCCATGACCTCCAATTTCTCGGAACACACCAACGCCAACTACTTCCTGCACACCGGCCACGGGCAACAGGGCCGGCCGAGCATGGGAGCATGGGTCACCTACGGCCTGGGCAGCGTCTGCCGCGATCTGCCCGGTTTCGTCGTGCTCAACGGCGGCCTGATTCCTCCTGGCGGTTTGGACAATTTCAACAGCGGCTTTCTGCCCGCTTCCTACCAGGGATCGGTGTTCCGCCACGGCAAAGCCCCGGTCGCCAATTTGGAGCCACGGGAGAAAACCCCGGAGCTTCAGCGGCGGAAGCTCGATCTGTTGCGTCGCCTCGATGCCCAGGCACGAGAGCATCTTCCCGCCAGTGACGCCCTCGAGTCCGCCATCGCCAATTACGAACTGGCGTTCAAAATGCAGTCGGCGGTGCCGGACTTGCTTGACCTCGCCGGCGAGTCGGCAGCCACCAAGAAGCTCTACGGCCTGGACGCCGACTACGAACCGACCCGCATCTACGGCACGCAGTGCCTGCTGGCCCGGCGGTTGGTCGAACGAGGCGTGCGGTTCGTGGAAGTGACCTGTCCGAACGTCGGGGCGGACCGCTGGGACCAGCACAGCGACCTGCGGACGGGCCATCAGAACAATGCCCGGGCCACCGATCAGCCGGTCGCCGCATTGCTTCAAGACCTCAAGGCCCGCGGCTTGCTGGAGCGGACGCTGGTCGTCTGGGCCGGAGAGTTTGGCCGCACGCCGATGGCGCAGGGGTCGGACGGCCGGGACCACAATCCCTTCGGCTTCTCGATCTGGCTGGCTGGCGGCGGTGTCAAGGGCGGCTCGGTTTACGGAGCGACCGACGACTACGGCTACTTCGCCGTCGAAAACAAGGTCGAGATTCACGACCTCCACGCCACCATGCTCCACCTGCTCGGACTGGACCACAAACGCCTGACCTACCGCTTCGGCGGCCGGGACATGCGGTTGACCGACGTTCACGGCGAGGTCATCCACGCTATTCTGGCTTGAGACGAGTCTGTCTGCGGTTCAAGGCTGGTGATCTGGAATTGACCTGTTTTTAATCCGGCGCTACCATGCGCTGGGCAGGGCAGGGCCGGACGACGACCGGACGGCACTCCCGGCCGACCGACGCGGAGCGCTGTTTGTGAGCCGAAAGTCGTTTCTCCTCACCCTGGGCCTGCTCGTTTTCCTGACTGTGGGGGCGGTTACCACGGTCGTTTGGCTTTTGAGTTGCGAGCCGGACCTGTATCTTCAGGCGGAATTCCCGGCGGGTTCCGAGCGCGTCCGGCTGTCGCAGGAGTTCGAGAAGAAGGCCTTCGATCTGTTCAATGAGATTCAAAATGAGGACGACTGGGAAGCCGAGTTCACGGAACAGCAGATCAATAGCTGGTTGGCGGAGGACTTCGTCGAGTCGAACCTGGCCCGCCAGCTGCCCGAGCAGATCTCCGAGCCGCGCATCGCTCTGCGTCCCGGCAAGCTGTTTCTCGCCTTTCGCTACGGCGGCCCCGACTTCCACACGGTGATCTCGCTGGAAGGCAAGGTCTGGATGGCGCCGCGGGAGCCGAACACGGTGGCCCTGGAAATCGAACGTCTCCGGGCCGGTGCCATCCCCTTGTCGCCGCGCTTCCTCCAACAGGAACTGACCGAAGGAGCACGGCAGCACAACATCGACGTGCAATGGTATCGCAAGGACGGCCATCCGGTCGCCGTCTTCCGCTTGCAGGCCGACCGCCGCGATCCTGGCGTGCAGCTTCGGGAATTGGAGTTGAAGGAAGGCGCGGTGCGACTGAAGGGCCGGTCGCTCGATCCCAGTCTGCGCGGCATGCCCGAATGGCCGTTCAGCTTGAAAAAAGCAGGACCATCCTGACCTCCCACGAAAAACCCTTCTCCCCCGCTTGCGGGAGAGAAGGGTTGGGATGAAGGGGTGAGTTCGGCTGTCACGACAGCTTGATTGTCACCGTCTTGAGTTCGGTGTAGTGCTCCAGGGCCGCTTCGCCGTTTTCCCGTCCCTGGCCGGACATCTTGAAGCCGCCGAAGGGCGTCGTCGTATCCACGACGTGGTAGCAGTTGACCCAGACCGTGCCCGCTTTGACTTCCCGGGCGAAGGTGTGGGCTTTGTCGATGTCCTTGGTCCAGATGGCGGCGGCCAGGCCGTAGTAGGTGTTATTGGCCCGCTGGACGACTTCGTTGAAGTCCTTGAACGGCAGCACGCTGACGACGGGTCCGAAGATCTCGTCCCGGGCAATGGCCATGTCGTCGCGGACGTTCTCGAAGATCGTCGGCTCCACGAAGAAGCCGCGGTTGCCGAACCGCTTGCCGCCGACGACCAGCTTCGCCCCTTCCTGCTGCCCCTTCTCGACGTAGCCGAGAATCTTTTCCATCTGCTCCTGCGACACCTGCGGGCCTTGCTCGGTCATCGGATCGAGCGGGTCGCCCAGCTTCCGCTTCTTGGACTTCTCGGCCAGACGCTCAACGAATTCCTTCTGCACTTTCTGTTCGACGAAGAGCCGGCTGCCGGCGGTGCAGCACTGGCCGCCGTGGAAGTAGATGGCGTGGAAGGCCCCGTCCACGGCCTTGTCGAGGTCGGCGTCGGCGAAGATGACATTGGGGCTTTTGCCGCCCAGCTCGAAGGTGCAGCGCTTGAGCGTGTCGGCGGCGTTCTTGGCGATGATCTTGGCCGTCTCATAGTGTCCGGTGAAGGCGATCTTGTCCACGTCCGGATGCACGACGATGGCATGACCGGTGGTTTCCCCGTAGCCGTTAAGCACATTGATGACGCCTTCGGGGAAACCGGCCTCCAGCGACAGTTCGGCGACCCGCATGCCGGAAAGCGGCGTCTGCTCGGCCAGCTTCATGACGATGGTGTTGCCGCAGGCCAGGGCCGGTCCCCATTTCCACGCCAGCATCAGCAGCGGGAAGTTCCAGGGGATGATCTGGCCGATCACGCCGACCGGCTGCCGCAGCGTGTAGGACAGGAAATTGCCCCGGACCGGCACGGTGCGGCCTTCGATCTTGTCGGCCCAGCCGGCGTAGTAGCGGAGGGTGTTGACGACGCCTTGCAGGTCGCCGCGGGAGTCGCTGATCGTCTTGCCGCTGTTGAGCGACTCCAGAGCGGCCAGTTCCTCGGCCTCTTTCTCGATGAGGTCGGCCAGCCGGTAGAGCATGCGACCGCGGTCGGCGGCGTCGGTCTTTTTCCATGGTCCCTGTTCCAGGGCCTTGCGGGCCGTCTTGACCGCACGGTCCACGTCCTCGGCCGTCGCCTCCTGGACCTGGCAGAGCACCTCGCCGGTGGACGGGTCGATGGCCGGGAACGTCTTGTTGCCCACGCTGTCCACGAACTTGCCGCCGATGAACAGCGGCTGGTCCTTGACCACCGGCCGCTTCACGGGAGCCGAACGCACCGTTGCTGTTGCCATGCGCGAGCCTCCTTTTTGCGGGATGCTGGTTCAGTCCTCGGATCACTCTCCCGTCGGTAAATTAGCGGAGAATTGCCCGGGGGACAAACAGATTCCGCGCGATCCATATGCTAATTTCGATTGTCTCCCGAATGGAGAAATGCAGGAGAAGCGGCAACGTATGGAACCTTTGGGCATCGCCTTGATCGGCTGCGGCGTCGTCGGCGGCGGAGTGGCCAAGCTGGTGCTCGAACAGTCGGCCCAGCTCGCCGAACGAGCCGGCCGACCTCTGGCTCTGCGGCATGTCGTCGTCCGGAATCCGCAAAAGCCCCGAGCCGTGCCGATTCCCCGCGACCTCATTTCGACCTCCGTGGAACCCGCCCTGCGCGATCCCCGGGTCCACGTCGTGGTCGAGCTGATCGGCGGCCTGGAACCAGCTCGCACGATCATCCTGTCCGCATTGCGGGCGGGCAAGGATGTCGTCACGGCCAACAAAGCCGTGCTCGCCCATTACGGCACGGAGGTTTTCGACACCGCCCGGGAATACCATCGCACCGTGGCTTTTGAGGCCAGCGTCGCCGGGGGCATTCCCATCATCGGGGCCATCGTCCGCGGACTGGCCGCCAATCACATCTCCTCGATCAAGGCCATCCTCAACGGCACGAGCAACTTCATCCTCACGCAGATGAGCGACCATGGGCAGGATTACCCGACCGCTCTGGCCGAGGCTCAGCGCCGCGGCTTCGCCGAAGCCGATCCGACGATGGACGTGGACGGCACCGACGCCGCCCACAAGCTCGCCATCCTGGCCCGGCTCGCCTTCGGCACCGAGATCCCGCTGGAGGTCATCGAACGCCGCGGCATCGACGTGCTGCACCCGGCCGACCTCGCTTTCGCCTCCGAACTCGGCTACGTCATCAAGCTCATCGCCGAGGCTTGGGTCCATGAGGAGCAATTGGCCCTGCACGTCGAACCGACGCTGGTCCGCAAACTGCACCCGCTGGCCGACGTCCGTGGGGCCAACAATGCCATCCACGTCGTTGGCGATGCCGTGGGCGAAACGATGTTCTACGGCCCGGGAGCCGGACAGATGCCCACCGCCAGCGCCGTCGTCGCCGACCTGGTGGACCTGGCCACCGGCAGTGCCCAACTGACCTTTCGCACCCTGCGTCTGTGGTCCAATGGCCGCCGTCTGCGCTTCCGTCCCGCGTCGTCGATCAAGAGCCGGTTCTACATCCGCCTCAACGTCATCGACCGCCCCGGCACCTTGGCCCAGGTCGCTTCTGTGCTCGCGGAGCATCACATCAGCATTGCCAGCGTCGTGCAGCACGAATCGCTCGACGATCAGGAGGGCATCTCGGTGCCGATCGTCATCCGCAGCCACGACGCCCTGTTGGGGGAATTGCGAAAAGCGGTGGAGATCCTGGATCGGCTGCCCTGCGTGACGGCTCCCTGCGCTTACTATCCGGTCGCCGACTGGTAGTTGCCCAGTGTTTTGAGAGAGAACGGGAAAGCCCATGAAGTACGCCATCGTCATTCCCGACGGCTGTGCCGACGAACCGCAAGAATCTCTGGGCGGACGGACGCCGCTCCAGGCGGCCCGGACGCCGCACCTGGACGCCCTGGCACGGACGGGCTGCGTCGGCCGGTCGAACAACGTCCCTTCCTCGTTGACCCCGGCCAGCGACGTGGCGACGCTCAGTCTGTTCGGCTACGACCCGCTGGAGTGCTACACCGGCCGGGCGCCGCTGGAAGCCGCTGCCCGCGGCATCCGCCTCGGTCCGCAGGATTGGGCGATCCGCTGCAATTTCGTGAGCATCGAGGACGGCCTGATGCGCGACTTCACCGCCGGGCACATCAGCAGCGAGGAAGCCCGCGAATTGATCGGCAAGCTCGCTCCGGTCCTGGGTCGGGAGGGGATCGAGTTCTATTCCGGCGTCGGCTATCGCAACTTGCTCATCTGGCGGAGCGCGGACGGCGGGCCGTTCCACGCGGAGACGAGAACCCAGCCGCCGCACGACATTCCCGATCAACCCATCGCCGACTATCTGCCCCGCGGTCCGGGGGCCGATCTGCTCGTGACCCTGATGCACCGCAGTCGGGACGTGCTGGCGGAGCATCCGGTCAACAAAGCCCGACGGCAACGGGGGCAACGGCCTGCGACGCAGATCTGGCTGTGGGGACTGGGGCAGGCTCCGCGTCTGGAACCGTTCGCGAGCAGATACGGATTCAAAGGCGTCATTCTCACCGGCGTCGATCTGGTCCGCGGCGTGGGAGCCTTGTTAGGGTGGGAAGTGCTCGACGTGCCCGGCGTGACCGACTATCTAGACAACGACTACGCCGCCCAGGGCCAGGCCGCCGTCGAGGCGCTGCGGGAGGCCGATCTCGTCTGCGTTCACGTCGAAGCTCCCGACGAAGCCTCGCACGAGGGCCGGCTGGACGCCAAGATCGCCGCCCTGGAAGCCATTGATGAGCACATCGTCGGTCCGCTCCGCAAGCAGATGCCGAGCTACGGAGAGTGGCGGATTTTGGTTTCGCCGGATCATCCGACGCCAGTACGGACCCGTGCTCATGCTCACGGATTCGTGCCCTGGGTCATCGCCGGCAGCGGCGTAGCGTCCGGAGGTTTTTTCGCATACGATGAGGTCCAGGCTGCCGGCTCATGCCACTGCTTCGATCCTGGCTGGCAACTGATGGCCCGTTTCCTGGACCGGGACTTCTTGTTTTCAGCCGTCGGCGAAAGTTAAACCGGAGCACGAATGGAGGAAATTGCCCCGCGCGGTTGACATCGGCGCAAGCTGACCTATAGTTGCGTGTCCGGGGCGAGCGATCCTCGGCGAGCCATGCCGACACCGCTTCGGACCTGACAATTCGACGTACCTACGCTCTGGGGAGGGGCGTTGGTTACGCGGCGAAGGAGGATTAGCTTGGAGCTAGAGGGGACCTCCTTCGCCTTTTTTATTTTGTGCGGACCAAGTCTTTCCCTCCGCGTCCGGTCGTTTGACCGTTCCCGAGGTGCAACCTAGGTTTGTACAACGATCTGCCCTGCTTAGGCGTGGTCCTGATCCTGCGCGGACCAACGCCACAGCTCGGATTCGCGGAGATGTGGTCCCGTGACAGTGATTCTTCCGATGCGCTACGAACCGCCTGCCGTGCCGACGGGCGGCTACCCCTGCGAGGCGTTGCCGGGCTATTATCTGCTCGAAGTCCTTCAGCGCTCCGCGCATCTGGAAACCTGGAAAGCTCGGGATCCGGGCGGGCGACTCGTCTGCGTCCAGTATGTGTTTGTGCCCACGTCGTCGACCCTCTCCGCGGCCCGGGTCCTAGGGCAGACGCGCCGCCTGCTGGACATGCGGCATCCGCATCTGGCTTCGCTTCTGTCCGTCGCTTATGACGCCGGCCGCGTCGTCCTCGTCACGGAGCTGGCCGATCAGTCGCTTCAGGACCGCTTCGAAGAATGCTGGCAGTGCAGCAGCACCTATGGCATTCCCCGCCAGGAATTGCTCGGCTATCTGGAAGAAGCCGCTCAGGCCCTCGATTATCTGCGTGCCGAACACAATCTCCAGCACCTGGCATTGTCGCCCCGGAACCTGATGCTGCGCGACGACCGCCTGACGGTCGGCGATTTCGGCCTGGTGCAACTGCTCTGGCTGCCCGGCGGCGAGGAACTGGCCCGCATCAATCCTCGCTATGCCGCTCCGGAGGCCTTCGAGGGCCGCGTCTCCGCGAACACCGACCAGTACAGCCTCGCTCTGATCTATCAGGAAATGCTGACGGGCCAGTTGCCGCAAAAAGCCCACTCCACCCGGGAGTTGGCCGATCAGCGCCTTTCCGGCTTCACGGACGTTTCCTCCCTGCCCGCCAACGACCGGGAAATCGTCCGGCGGGCCTTGCACCGTGAACCACGCGAGCGGTTCGCCAGCTGCGTCGAATTCGTCACCGCCCTGCAACATGCCTCCGTGACGCGGGCCGGTCTGGTGTACCTTCCGGAGGAAATCCCGGCTCTCGGGTCCAATGGTACGGTCGCTGTCCCGCTCGCCTGTCCCGCCCCGCCGCTGCAAGTGATCGTCGACAGGCTGGTGGCCACGGCGGCCCATGTCGCGGGGGTCGGCCAGTTCGGCCGCATCCGCTGGGTCTGGACCGTGGACGGCTACTGGGAGCATCGCTGCGCCGCCTTTCTGCCCGACGGCGTCGGCCAGAACAAGCTGCGCTCCTTCGCCCAGCGCTGGAACGCCAGCCACTGCGAGTTACACGACTCCTTTCTCCGCTTCGAGCTGAATCTGGGGGCCGGCTGGCTCCGCAAATGGTTGCCGCGCAAACAGGACATCCTGGAAGTGTGCGTCGAGGTCGGTCCGCCGCGGCCTCCGCCGGCCCGCCTCAGCGACGTGCTCATCCGCATGCGGTTTCTCGAAGGGGACTCCGACGCTCAGCGGCGGTTGATCGAGCAGGTCGGCCCAGTCATCGCCGAGGAACTGCACGCCCACCTGATGGCCCCGCCCGACCGCCGCGACGACCTCCGCTTCCCGTTCGACAAGCCGCTCCTGATTGCCCCGGTGAGCGGCGACCGACTGCACGGCGACTTCCAACTCCAGTGCGTGGGCAAGGACATCTCCACCAAGGGCATCGGCATCTTCGCCCGGATGGAACCGCCAAGCAGGCAACTGCTTATCTATCAGGCGTCCACGCGGGACCAAGCCCTGTTCGCTCTGCCCGCTGTGGTGTCCCGAGTGGACCGGACTAGCGACGGCTGGTACGAGATCGGAGCACGCTTCCTCGTCGATGACCCGGCCTCGGAGAACTCCGATCGCTGACCGCTCCAGCTTCGCTCACCCCGCCTGCCTGAGGGCCGACTGAGGCAGAAACAACTCCGGACGGGTCTCAAACATCTCGCACGCCAACTGGAAGTCCTCGGGCCGTCCGATGTCCATCCAGGTGCCGTGAAACGGATAGGACTGGACCTCGACGCCACGCGCAAGCAGGACGTGCATCAGATCATCGAAGCCGAACAATCTGCCTTCCGGAATGTACTCGATCAACTCCGGATTCATGCCGTACACGCCCATGCTGCACGGGAAGTGCAGCGTCGGCTTCTCCTGAAAGCCGACGACGCGGTTGTGGGCATCGGTCTGGAGCACGCCCAGGGAAATGTTGACCGGCTTGAGATAGGTGGCGATGGTCAAGGGAGCGGCGGCGGCGACGTGGCAGCGATACAGGTCGGCGAAGTCCAGGTCCGTCAGCAGATCGCCGTTCATGACCAGGAAGGGCTTGTCGAGTCCGACGATGCGTTTGAGCGGGCCGATGGTGCCCAACGGCTGCTCCTCGGGATAGTAGCGGATGCGGACGCCCCAGCGGCTGCCGTCGCCGCAGCACCAGCGGATCATGTCGCCCAGATGGCCGATGGTGATGACCAGGTCGCGGAAGCCGTGCCAGGCCAACTGGCGGATGACGATTTCCAGGATCGGCATGCCGCCGACGGGCATGAGCGGCTTGGGCAGCACCTTGGTGTACGGATACAAGCGCGAGCCTTTGCCTCCCGCCTGAATCACGACCTTGGCATCCATGCCTGCTTCCTCCCGCTCTTCCTCTTCGGTCAGACGGCGTATTCCTGGGGCCTGTACAGGTGCAGATGATCGCGGATGAAACGGGCGGTCCGCTCCAGCCCTTCTTCCAGCGCGACCCTCGGCTTCCAGCCCAGCAGTTGCTCGGCCCGGCTCCAGTTGCACAACAGCAGCCGGACCTCGCTGCCGACCGGCCGCAACCGCTGCGGCTCCGTGACGATCGGTACGCGCCGGCCCACGACCTGCATGGCCAATTCCGCCAATTCCCCGATGCTGCAACCACGACCCGAACCGACATGCACGACCTGGCCGACGGCGGCCTCGCGTTCAGCCGCGGCGACGAACGCATCCACCGTGTTGCTGACGTAATTCATGTCTCGCACCGTCGTCAGATCGCCCAGCCGCACTTCTGACGCCCCCGCCAGCAATTGGGCCAGGATGCTCGGTATCACCGCACGGGCCGATTGCCGCGGACCGAACGTGTTGAACGGTCGCAGCACCACCGCCGGGACGCCGAAGCTGAGGTGATAGCTTTCCACGAGCTTGTCAGCGGCAATCTTGCTGGCGCTGTAGGGCGACTGGCCGACCAGCGGATGCCGTTCGTCGATCGGCGTGTACTGGGCGGTCCCGTAGCATTCGCTGGTCGAGGTGTGGACCAGCCGCGGCGTGCCATGCCAGCGGCACGCTTCCAGGACATTCAGCGTGCCGACCACGTTGGTTTGCACGAAGGCGCCGGGAGCTTGATACGAGTAGGGGATGGCGATCAGGGCAGCCAGGTGGAACACGGCCGCGCAGCCGTCCACGGCCCGCAGCACGAAGTGGGCGTCGGTCACGTCGCCACGAACGATCTCGACCTCGCCCAGGACTTCCGCCGGGACGTGCTCGAGATTGCTGCGGTCGGCGCGGGAGTCGTAGTGGAGCATCGCCCGGACGCGGCAACCGTCCCGCACCAGGCGCTCGACCAGGTGCGAGCCTATGAACCCGCCCGCCCCGGTGACCAGGACCCTGCATCCTTTCAGGTTCATGGTCCGCTAGGGTAATGATTCCGGATGACCTGTCAATGCGGGCCGTCCTGACCCGCGACGGGAAAAGACGAGAGGCCCCACCCAAGGGGCCTCTCCAGAGCATTCTCAGGGACGCGCGGGCAGACCGCGCCGTGAACTCAATCGTTGAACACGAACTCCTTGGTGTTGATCAAGGCCCACAGGATGTTCTCGTAAGCGGCCTTCTTGGTGCTGGGGCCGAGCTTGGCGATGTGGGCCAGGGCGGTCTGCATCTCGTTGGCCGTCGGCTTGCGGGCGAAACACCACAGGAACAGTTCCTCGATCTTCTCCTCCTCGGGCCGGCTGTCCTTGGCCAGTTGATCGGCCCGTCCGCCGCCGCGGCTCAGCTTGTTCTGGATCTCCTCGGAATTGAGCAGATGCAGGGCCTGGGCGAGGTTGGCCTCGTTGACCCGTTCGCATTCGCAGGCGCTGGTCCGGCTCGGCTTGCCGAAGACTTCCAGGAAGTAGTTGCTGAACGCCTCGTCGGGCAGCATGATCGCTCGCCGCGGGGCATACGGATCGGTCGGCAGATTGGCGAACGAAGCCGGGCTGTCGGTCACCTGGTTGATCGCATCCAGCAGCACCTCGGCGCTCATGCGCCGCGGGTAGAAGCGGGCGTAGTTCTGTTTGTCCCTCTTGTTGAACTCGTTGGGCACGGCGCTGAGTTGGTAGGTGCGGCTCTTGGCGATGGTCTTGACGACGTGCTTGAGGCTGAACTTGCTGTTGACGAAGTCCTTGGCCAGGGCGTCCAGAAGCTCCGCGTTGGAGGGCGGATTGGTCACACGCATGTCGTCGAGCGGATCGACGATGCCGCGGCCAAAAAAGTGCGCCCAGTAGCGGTTGACCAAGGCCCGGGGGACGAAGGGGTTGTTCGGGTCAACCATCCAGTCCACGAGCCGCTGTCGGGGGTCTTCGCCCGGCGGAACCTGGATCGGCTCGGCATCGAGCGGCTTGAATGCTGCCGCCTGGCCGGTCCGCTTGTTGGTCACGCTGCCGTCACGCTTGACGAACACGCGCGTCAACTGCATCGGCTGGTTCTGGAATCCGCCCGGCTCGTTGAGCGTCTTGCGGCCGATGCGGCCGTAGAACGCCGCGATCCCCCAGTAGTCGTCCTGGCTCCACTTCTCATACGGATGGTGGTGGCACTGGGCGCAGGCCAGCCGCAGACCGAAGAAGACCTGGGCGAGGTCGTCGGTGAACTGCTGCGGCTCGCGGACTTCCTTGTACCAGATGGTCGGCGGGTGGCTGTGATCGTCGCCGCTGGCGGCGATGATCTCGCGCACGAACTGGTCGTAGGGCTTGTCGTTGGCGATGGCGTCCCGGATCCACTGATGGAACGCGAAGGTGCCAGGAGCGTTGGTGTTCTGACCGCGCCGCTTGACGCGCAGGATGTCCGCCCACTTGTTGGCGAAGTAGTAGCTGTACTCGGGCCGCTCCACGAGCATGTCCACGAGCTTGTCCCGCTTGGCCGGGTCCTTGTCGTTGACGAAGGCGATCACCTCGGTCGGCGTCGGCAGCGTGCCGCAGATGTCGAGGAAGGCCCGACGGATGAATTCCTCATCGGAACACAACTCGGAAGGCACCAGGCCGAGTTGCTTGAACTTCTTGTGCGTGTACTGATCGACCAGGGTCTTGTAGGGGAACTCGTAATCGGGAGTCTGCCCGCCCAACGGTACGGTGGCCCGAAAGACGGCGACGTGCCCTTGATAGCGGACCATGATCGCCGATTCGCCGCTGTTGGCGAAGGTCCGCACCAAGCCCTGGGCATCGACGCCGGCGATCTCCGTGTCGTTGCTCTCGTACTGGGCGCGGCGGGTGATGTCTTCCGTGGAACCATCGCTGTAGTGGGCCGTCACGCTCAACTGCTGCCGTCCATTCCGCGCGAGGATGCGCTGCTCCGGAAAGACGCTGATGCGGACGACCACGGGATCATCCGGTTTTCCGTAAGGCATCCCGGCGGCGATCCAGCGGCGGATGGCCCGGTATTCGTCGGAGTCCTTGTCGAGCTTCTTGCCGCCGCCGTGGGGCATTTGCCCGATGCCCTTGAGCAACAGCAGACTGTTGTCCGGAGCGGCGGGGAAGAGCCGGCGTCCCCGGCCTTCCTTGACCAGCGTCATGTAATCCAGTTCCGGCTCGAAGCCCAGCAGCGAAAGCCGAAAGCCGTTTTGTCCGCTGGCCTTGCCGTGGCAGCCGCCAGCGTTGCAGCCCAGCTTGGTAAAGATCGGCACGATCTGGTTGGGAAAATTGATCGGCAAGTTGTCCTGAATATGGACCGCCTCCACCGGCACGCTGGCGGACTTGTCGCCATAGCGGGCGACGATCTGCGTGGCACCGTCGGACAGCGGCACGACCCGGCCTGTTTCCGAAACCCGCGCGATCCCGGAGTCGGCGACGGTGAACTGCACGTCGCCGGTCAGATCAACGAGCCGATCCCCGGCCAGCGTCGCCGTGACCACGAGTTGACACGACTGATCCGCGCCTTTGAGCACGACCTTGGCCGGATGGACGGACAAGGCCCGCACTTCCGCCGGGTTGGGCGGCTGCGACGGTTCGCTGCGGGCAGCATCGGGCTTGGCGACATCGGCGGCCAAAGACCAGGACATGGGGGAAAACAGGATCACGAAGGCCAGGGCGATCCAGTTGGTCTGACCGAACATCGGTACTACCCCCCTTACGGTTCATCGAGCGCCGCTCTTCCAGCCGAGGCTCAGCCGGAGGGTGCTGGGTGGTGTCGTGGCTGTGCCGGAGGAACGGACTGCTCGGCGGCAGGAATCCGTGTGCGGGCCTGCTCCGCGGCAGGCTGTTTTACCCAGCTTCTCATCACTATAGCCGATTCTCATTTCACTGCAAGCACAATTCCATTTCTCGATGCCTCTGCCGCATCCTCATCGAGCCGCGATGGTCATGTCCCCACCGAGCCGCGACGATCGTGTCCCCACCGAGCCGCGACTGCGAAGGAGCGGAAGATCAGCCGCTCCCTTGCGGTCGCGGCTCGGAATCCGATTGCGCCCTCACCCTTACTCCCTCTCCCAGTGGGAGAGGGACGGGGTGAGGGATTACCCCCTCCCGGTGGGAGAGGGGAGAAGAAGCGGTCGCGGCTCGGGCGTGCCTTGCACTTCACCCTTCCCTGACGACTCCGGGCGGCGGCTTGAGCCGACTAGCCTCCCGTGCTACGCTCACACCGCCGCACCGGTCGAACATCCGCAATAACTAGGTGACAACCTCGGGAGGAAGGGGTGGTCGAATGACATCGCATCGCTGGCTGGCTTGCGTGACCGCGTTCGTCCTGCTGCCCATAGTGGCGACGGCTGAGCAATCCAGGCCGAACTTTCTGTGGCTCATCGCTGAGGATCTGGGGCCTGACCTGAGCTGCTACGGCAACGCCGACGTGCAGACGCCGCACCTCGATCGCCTGGCCGCCGAGGGCATGCGCTTCCAGCACGCTTTCGTCACCTGTCCGGTCTGCTCGCCGAGCCGGTCCGCGATCATGACCGGCATGTATCAGACGACCCTCGACGCCCACAACCACCGTTCCCACCGGGACGATGGCCACTGCCTTCCCGACGGCGTCCGACTCCTCACCCACTGGATGAAAGACGCCGGTTACTTCACCGCCAACCTTCGTGAACTGCCGAGCGACTGGGGCTTTCGCGGCATCGGCAAGACCGACTTCAACTTCCTCGTCGAAGGCCGGTCCTGCGACTCGGACAAGTGGTTCGACTTGAAACGTCATCAGCCGTTCTTCGCTCAGATCAACTTCCACGAGACGCATCGGCCCTTTCCGACCACACGCACCACTTTTCCCGACAAGGTGCATCTGCCGCCGTACTACCCCGACCATCCCGTGGCCCGAGCCGACTGGGCGGCGTATCTGGACGCCCTGATCGAATTGGATCGCAAGGTCGGCCGCGTTCTCGAAGGGCTGGAAAAAGAGGGACTGGCGGACAACACGGTAATCGTCTTTTTCGCCGACAACGGGGCCGCTCACGTCCGCGGCAAGCAATTCTGCTACGACAGCGGGCTGCGGGTGCCGCTCATCATCCGCTGGCCCAAGGGAGTCCCCGCACCGAGCGGCTACACACCCGGCAAGGTGGATACGCGGCTCGTCGAACTGATCGACTTGGCTCCGACCGTCCTCACCCTCGCCGGGGCCGAGAAGCCGGCACGGATGCAGGGCCGGGTCCTCCTCGGCGACCGGCAGGAACCGCCGCGGCAATACGCCTTCGGGGCGCGGGACCGCTGCGATGAGACCGTCTTCCGCTTCCGCACCGTCCGCGACGACCGCTACCGCTACATCCGCAACTTCACTCCGGACCGGCCGTTCCTCCAGGCCAACCGCTACAAGGCAAACAGCTATCCAGTCTGGAACTTGCTCAAGACGCTTCACGCCGAGGGCAAACTGACGCCGCTCCAGGCGGCGTTGTGCGGCCCGACCATGCCCGAAGAGGAGCTGTACGATCTTCAGCGCGATCCGCATGAGACGGTGAATCTGGCCAGCGATCCCGCCTTCACGGAGGTGAAAGCCCGGCTGAAATCGGCCCTGGAACGCTGGATGGCCGAGACCGAGGATCGCGGACGACTGCCGGAACCGGAGCATCTCGCCGCTCGTCAGGGCGTGCGCTGGCCGGGCAATCGGCCCAACTTCGGCTACACTCTGGCCGATGAACCGATGCCGCCTCCGATCCGCGCCGGCATCCCCAAGGCCAGACAACCCGTGGTGCTCGATGGCAATCTGGAGGAATGGGCCGGGGCCTTGGCCGTTCCGGTTCATGTCGGCCATCCCGACTGGCCCAATCGCGGCGGCGAATTCCTGCTTGTGTGGGACGAGGAAAACCTGTGCGTCGGCCAGCGCTGTCTTGATCAGCATCCGATCCACGTCGGCCGGGACGATCAGATCTGGAACGGCGATGCCGTCGAGTTCTACCTCGACACGCGCTCGGGAAAGGATCTGGGCAAAGCCGAGTTCGCCCCGGGAACGCTGCACCTGTTCTGGACGCCGTTCACGCAGAGCGAGGTCAGACCGCGGATCCAAGTCCGACCGCTGCCGGCCTTCAAAGATTTCCGGCTTGACGGTGCGGAGCTTTCGGCCCGCAAGACAGCCTGGGGTTACACGGCGGAATTCAAATTGCCGTGGCGGAACTTTCCAGGGTTCGCGGCCAAGGTCGGCACAGTCCTCGGTCTCGACCTCGAGTTGTGCAGCAGCGACGCCGGACCGAGAAGCGACCGGACGTTCGTCTGGACCGGCCCGGCCAGCGTCGCTTCGCCGTCGGCATTTGCACGGGTGCAACTGGTCGAAACGCTGAGTTCGGAGCATCTCCAGGCGATGGGGCCGACGCTTCTGCCGACCGCCCTGACGCAGTCCGAAAACTATCCGTGGCTGTACGGCACGGTCGGCGTGTCCACGACGATGGCCGACCGCGCGGCCCGGATCGAAGGACATCTATGGGATGCCGAGGGCAGGGTCCGCAAGACGGCGTCGGCTGCTCCGAAGGCCGATCCCCAGTCGGGCCTGGTCCTGTGGCGCGGGGCCTGGGAACTGTTCGATCTGCCGAAGGGCGTCTATTGGCTCGACATCACGGCCAAAGATGCCGATGGTCGGGAGATCACCCAGCGGCGCATCCCCGTGGTGCGCTGAACCCGACATCAAACAGCCGCGGTGGGCGTCGGATCGTTCACGGTCTTCTCATGAAGGGGTCGCTACACTGGCGGTCGTGGTTCAAGACAACTTGTCTGAGCATGAGGAGGTGCCCGATCGGAACGGCGTTCGAAGTGCGACGACGGGAGTTTCTGGCAGCGCTGGCGGCGGCGTGGTTGACGACGCCAGGTCTGTTCGCGGAGGAATTGGAACAGACGCCGCGGCTGACCGAGGGACCGTTTTATCCGGACCGTCTGCCGCTCGACACGGACAACGATTTGCTCATCATCAACAACGCCATCACTCCGGGGGTCGGCGAGATCACGCACCTGTCGGGCCGGGTCCTGGATCGCAACGGGCAACCGCTGAAAAATGCCGTCGTCGAAATCTGTCAGGTGGACAATAACGGAGCCTATCTGCACTCCGGCTCCGCCAACCGGGCCAACCGGGACGCCAACTTCCAGGGCTTCGGCCGCTTCGTGACCGGATCGAGCGGCGAATACTATTTCCGCACCATCAAGCCGGTTCCGTATCCCGGCCGCACGCCGCACATTCACGTCAAGGTCCGCTACCGCAACCGCGAGGCGCTGACCACGCAGTTCTTCATCAAGGGCCATCCGCAGAACGAGCGCGACGGCATCTACCGGGCCATCCGCGATCCCAAGGCGCGGGAGTAGATCACGCTGGAATTTGCCAAGGTGCCGCACTCGCGGATCGGCGAACTGGCGGCCCGGGGCGACCTGATCGTGGGTGTCACCCCCGAAATGGACTGACCCGAAAATCCGCAAGAATCGCAGATTCGGCTTGACTTCCCCGGGCAAACGTGCGACGGATGGATAAAGGGCCGCGGATTCATGGTTGGTTGTCAGGAGATGGGGGAGACCAAACCGCTGGACCGCTTCGGCCCCGGGGTCCGGCTCAACATCGGAGGGTCCGACTTCCATGTTGCACGTGACGTGCGATTTGTGCGGTAAGGAGATTCGTCCCGGAGAAGAACAACGCTACGTCGTTAAGATCGAGGTCTTCGCCGCCAACGAGACCACGCCGTTGACGGAAGAAGACCTGGATGAAGACCATCTGGAGGAAATCAGCCAACTGCTGGCGGCCGAGGAGTGCGGGCTGGCCCCCAGCGGCGAGGACAGCACCACCGTCTTCCGCCGATACGACCTGTGTCCCGCCTGCCGCAAGCGCTTTCTCAAGGATCCCCTCGGGCGCGAGGCCCATCTCAATCTCAGTTTCAGCGAAAACTGACCTCGGCTTCGGCTCTGCTCTCCATCCGGGACGCTCGCGCGACACGGCGCGGGCGTCCGCGGCTTTGGGCCGTGATACAATGCCCTCATGGCACCGATCCGCCAATTGCCCGTCGTCCAGAACTGGGACTGCCACCAGTGCGGTTCCTGCTGCACCGACTACTGGGTGCCGGTTTCTGAAGAGGAGCGGCAGCGCATTCTCGCCCAGGGCTGGGAGCAGGAGCCGGAGTACCGCGGGGTCAGGCTGTTCGTCAAGTATGGTCCGCCGTGGCGGCGTCGCTATCGGCTGGCTCAGACGACCGGCGACCGCTGCGTGTTTCTCGACGAGCGGGGCCTGTGCAAGATTCACGCGAAGTTCGGCCTGCACGCCAAGCCGTTCGCCTGTCGGCTCTATCCGTACATCCTGGTGCCGCATGGCGATCACTGGCGGGTCAGCATGCGTTTTGCCTGTCCGTCCGCCGCCGCCAACAAGGGCCGCTGTCTGAGCGAGGCGGTTGATGAGTTGAGCGACCTGGCCCGGGAGATGGAGCAATGGGACAAGCGGCCGGGATTCCAGCGGGCTGCCGGGCCGGGGCTGGGCGATCCGCCGAGTCTGGACGGCCGTCAGCGGGTCAACTGGTCCGACCTGCATCTGTTCCAGGATGCCGTGGTTCGCCTGTTCAGCGCGCGAAACGACGATCTGGCCCGGCGCTGGCTGAAATGTCTGGCGCTGGCACGCTTGTGCCGAGAGGCCCGTTTCGACAACCTCACCGGCGGCCGGCTGCGCGAGTTTCTCGATCTGATGCTCGCAGCCGTCGCTGCCGAGACGCCGCGGACGCTGGACGGCTTTGAGCCGCCCGGCTGGATCGGCCGCCTGCTCTTCCGCCAGGCCCTGGCCATCTACGTCCGCAAGGACCAGGGCGTGAGGCGCGGCGTCAGCAAGCGGGGACGGCTGGCTCTGCTGGCGGCCAGCTGGCGGATGGTTCGCGGCACTGGCAAGCTGCCGATGTTGCAAGTCGGCTTGCCCGATTGCACCTTCGAGGAACTGGAAAAACCGCTCGGCGAGTTGCCCAACCAGGCGGCCCAGGCGCTAGAACGCTATTACTACGTCAAACTCACGTCGCTCCAGTTCTGCGGGCCGACGTTCTACCATTACCCGTTCTGGGACGGTCTGGAGGCCCTGGCCCTGACCTATCCCATGATCCGCTGGCTGATCCGCGGTTTCGCTTATCTGGGACAGCCCGAAGCGACGCACCGGGCGATTTCCGTGATCGACGAGAACTTCGGCTACAGTCCGCTTCTGGGGACGGCCCGCCAGCGGCTGGCCCTGTGGATCCTGAGCCTCCGCAAGGAACTCGACAAGCTCATCGCCTGGTACAGCCGCTAGGCTTCGCTATTTGGGCGGCGTCGATTCCAAGTAGGCGAACAGGTCGGCGATCTCCTGCCGGGTCAGCTCGTCGAGCAGCTTCTCGGGCATGGGGGAAACCGTGGAGGCGACGCGGGCCTCGATCTCGCTGGCCTTCAAGACGACCTTGGTGCCGTCGCTTTGCAGCACCGTCACGGTGTCGCCCTGGGGCACGGCCAGGCCGGTGAGCGTCGCACCGTCCACGGTCAGGATCTTGGTTCCGCGATATTGATCGCTGATGACCTTGGACGGATAGATCAGCGATTCGAGGGTGTCGGCTCGCTTGAAGCGGCTCTTGAGCGTGGTCAGATCGGGTCCGAGACCTTCGCCGATGCTGCCGAACTTGTGGCACTTGATGCAGTTGGCCTTCTCGAAGACCGCTTTGCCGCGGTTGGGATCGCCGCGGCCCTCAGGACTCTCCAGGTAGGCGAGCAATTCGTTGAAGTTCCACTTGCTCTGCACGGGCAGGGCGGTGACGTTGGGCAACGGCGCTTCCTTGGGGAAGGTCTGAGCGAACCAGTGCGACCAGCCTTCCAGTTCCGTCTTCCAGTCGTCGTTCTCAAGGGCGAAACGCTGGTCCTTCCAGTAACGGAGCAGGTCCACGGCCTTGGTCCGCTCCTGCGGCGGCAACTTGGCAGCGGCCAACAGGAGCAGGCGATACGGCACCGCTTCTTCGGGTTTGGGTTCCTGCGAGATCGCTGCCTTGGTCGGCAGCCGACGCAGAACGCGAATGACTTCCAGGAGCACCTCGGGATTGTTCGACTGGAGAGCGCGGACCAGCAGCGGCCAGTTGGCGGGATTGGGACGGCGAACCAGGCTGCGGACGATCTGGTCCAGACGGCCGGGATCGACGGCAGCCAGTTCGGCCAACGCTTCGTCCGCCCCCGGCTTGCTGACGTCCCGGACCAGCAGAGCGACGACCGCTTCCCGCAGTTCCCGGACGTGCGGCTCTCCGCTGTTTTTGCCGAGTTGCTTGTACAGCGCGATCAAAGCCGACGGCGGCGGCGTCTGCTCCGACGGCGCGTACCGCAGCAGCACGGCAGCCGTCCAGGGCCGCTCCCCGGCGGAAGCGAAGACTCTGGCCCGGTCTTCGGCAGTGAAGATCGGGTTGAGGTCGCGGAGGATGTGCTCCAGGAACGGCGTGAAGCTGTGGCCTCCGGTCCAGGTCCGCGTTCCCTCGAACCATTCAAGCAAATGGTGCTTCTGCTCTGGGGTCCAGCCCTGGTGCAACAGTCGCAGGCAGTAGAAGTAGTGGATCTGCTGTTCGCGGTCGCCCTCGGCCTTGAGCAAAGCGTCGAGCAGCCTGGCATGGACCGGCTCATCGAGAATGTTCGAGCGGCGGAAATCGGTCAGCAGAATGGCCAACTCCCGATTCACGCGACGGTCGCTGTGCGGAAACCGTTCCAGGCAGTCCAGAGCGATGCCGCGGACCGAGCCGGGACGGGCCGTCGTGTGGATCAACGCCATCTGCACAGTGCGGAGATAATCGAGATACCGCGGCAAATCGTCGGAAACATCGACATTGTGCAGCTTCTCGAAGATCGGGTCGGTCACGGGCAGGGCCTGGTTCGTCTGGCACAAGGCGATGATCCCGTTGAACACCGCCAGGGGATGGCGTTCCGACCAGATGCGGTCCGCCCACTTCTCGGCTGGGATGCGGGACACCACCAGCCGGGCGGCGTGACGGACGAAGCGATCGGCATCAGCCAACAGGGGCCAGATCGCCTCGACGGGCGGTTCCAGGTGCGCACGGATGAGGGCCTCGCAGGCACGACGGCGGACCAGAGCATCTTTGTCGGTCAGTGATTTCTCCAGGACGGGCTGTGCTTCCTTTGGCCCGTGAAGGCCCAGCAGCCACACGGCACAAGTGCGCACCTCGGGGTCGCCATGCGTCGTCAGTCGAACCAGTTTTTCCGCTGGAAATTGCTCGCCGAGCATTTGCAGAATCTGGAGCAGCCGCACCCGATCCATCGGCTTCAAATCGTTGTCTGCGCACGCCGCTTCGCGGACAAGACGGCGCTGGTCGTCGCTGGCTTTTCGCCAGACTTCTTCCAGGCGTGCCCGGCTGAATGCGGCCAGGGGCTGCGGCTGATCGAGCAGTCGGCGGAGCAGATCGGTCGAGTTGTCCTCGTTCCTGACCGAGGAAGGCGGACTGACGGCCCGGATGCGGAACACGCCGCCCTGCGTGCCCCGGCCTCCAAGGGAGAAGTAGAGCGCCCCATCGGGACCGACGGCGACATCGGTGACGTTCATCGGAGCGCCGACGCAGAAGCGCTCGGCCACGCCCGTGTAGCTGGCGCCGTCCCGCTGGAGATGCACGGCGAAGATGACGCCGATGGCCCAGTCCGCCATGAAGAACGCGCCCCGGTACTTCTCCGGGAAGGCGTGGTGGTCGTAGAACTCCACACCGACCGGCGAGCCGCGCCCGGTTTCGAGCACCGGAGGCAGACTGTCGATGTAGTAGTCCGGCGTGTTGGCCGCTCCGGTCCGCCAGACGAAGTCGGCCCCCGGCGGGCAGTGGCACACCCGCACGGCCCGATACCAGGGCAGCCCTTCGTCCCATTCCATGTCGCTGTCGAAGGTGAACAGTTCCCCTGTGGGGCTGAAGGCGGCGTCGTACTGATTGCGGAACCCGGCGGCGACCAGGCTCATGTTCTTGCCTTGGGGATCGAGCCGCCAGATGGTGCCGCCCGGGGCGAGGATGTCGGCGGCGTGGCCGCGCGAGTCGTTGAGCCGCGGCAACAGCACGTCCTCGGTCGTGTCGGGGCGCCCCTGATCGGGTCCGAAGTAGCCGCTCGGCCAGCGCGTCAAGGGCGAGTTGGAGGCCAGCTTTTGAGGTTGTGCCCAGGCGTGGTTGCCGATGACGAGGTACAGCCAACCGTCGGGGCCGTGCAGGATGGCGTGCGGACCGTGTTCGCCCATGCCGCCGCGGAACTTGTGCAGAAGTTCGACGCTGTCGGTACGGTCGTCGCCGTCGCTGTCCCGCACCCGGTACAGACCCGTGCCCTGCGGTCCGTCGCCGACCAGCAGCAGAGCGTCGCCGACCCAGCACATGCCCTGGCAATTCCGCACCTGTTCGCAGTAGGGCTTGACGGTCTGCAACACGCCGGATGCGTCCGGATCGGTACACAGCAGAATCGGTCCGCCTTCGCGGGAGACGAGCAGTCGGCCGCGATGGTCGAAGCACAGGTTGACCAGCGAGAAGTTGTTGTTGGGCGGGTTCTTGACGGCGAGTTCCACGGTGAAGCCTTCCGGCACGGTGAAGCGGTCATCGCCTCCGCCAGGCCAGGCCACGGCGCGCCACGGTTCGGTTCGGCCATACGGCCCGAGCACCTTGACGGCGGGCCAGCGGCTGTCGTCGAAGTCGGGTTTGTGCCAGCCCTCGGGAGCCTCCTTGACCGCTTTCCACTGTCCGTCGGATGCCACGGCTCGCCGGTCCTGACCGTTGGGCACATAGCCGAGACGGACGAGCAACCCGGCCGGACTCGGTTCCGTGTTCGTCGCTTTGACCGCGATGACGTTCTTGCCGTGGACCAGCAGTTTCGTCACGTCGAACTGGTAAACCTGCCGCCAGTTGTCGCCGCTGCCCACTTCGGTTCCGTTGACCCAGACGGTGAACTGATTGTCGGCGGTGATGTCGAGCGTGCCTTCGTCCACGACCTTCTGCAAGGGCCGGTCGATGAAGAACGTGCGGCGGAACAAGACGGTTTCGACCGGCCGATGCTGCGCCGGTTCCCCCTCGTTGAGCCACATCCACTGCACGCCGGCTCCCTGCGAGGACCGCGCCGGCTGGGCCAGGACCAGGCCCAGGCTCAACCACAAACCGCTGACCAACCATGCTGCGTGTCGCATGTTCTCGGCTCCGTCGCTGTGCATGTTCTCGGGCAAAAACTAACGTATCATTCACGCTCTTCGGATACCAGTCCCCGCCGAATCGGCGATCAGGCTTAACCGGGCTTCCGATTTCGACCTTCCCAGGGTATAGCAGATAGCTTCCGGGTCCGAGAGGACGGCGGCCATGCGGCACGGATGGGTGGTTGTATTGGCGGCTTTTGTGGGATGCGCGCCCAGCGTGCCGGAGCAGGTCCGCCGACTCAACGAGGAAGGTCTGACGCTCCTGCGTCAAGGCAATGCCGCCGAAGCCCAGATGCGTTTTGAAGAAGCGGCTCGACTCGACCCCGATGACCCGGTCGTGCTCTACAATCTGGCTAACGCCGCCCACCAGAACGGCGCCTTCGCCCGAGCCGAGCAGCTTTACCGGGACAGCCTGCGTCGCCGGCCCGACTTCGCCCCCTGTCGGCACGGCCTGGCCCTGCTGCTGTACCAGACCGGCCGCACCGACGAGGTCCGCACCATGATTACCGACTGGCTTCGTCAACGGCCCGACCTGGCCGATGCCCACGCCGAATATGGCTGGCTTCTGCGTGAAGAAGGCGACCTGCCCGCCGCTCAAGCCCACCTCCAAAAGGCCCTAGAAATGGATCCCGGCTGTCAGCGGGCCTTGATCGAACTGGGCATCCTTTACGAGACCTACCAGTATCCCGAACGGGCACGGGCACTCTATGAACGGGTCCTGCGCCGCGATCCGACTCAGCCGGAGGCCCTGGCACGGCTGTCCGCTCTGAGAACCCGACCGTGAGACAGTTTTCAAAAACCCCCTCACCCCCGACCCCTCTTTTGAGGGGAGAGGGCAGACATACTTGCCGGAGCGAGGGCACAGGGCCGCTCACTTCGCCGACTCTTTCAAGCCCTTGATCCACGCGGTAATCAACTGCACGCCCTCCTCATCGACGACGTTAGAGGCGACGTGCGGCATTCGGCCCAGACCGAGGCGGGTCATGCGGTGCAGCAGCAGCGACTTCTCGGGTCGGCCCGGGACCAGAATGCGGGCGTCGGGAATGTCGAAAGCGCCGTGTCCGGGTCGCGTGCCGACGATGCCCATCTGCTCCAGCGGCAGCGTGGCCAGCAGGTAGAAGTCCGCATTGCCTCCGCCCCACTTCATGTGGCAGTGGGCACAATTGGCGTGCAAATACGACCGCGCCCGCAGATCAAGCGGTTGCGACGCATCGGAATAATCGACCAGGCGCGGCAACTGTTCGGGAGGTTGCGGCGGAGGCTGCTCGAACAGGCCCATCTGCTCGAAGGCCCGCAGTTGGTTCATGCGGATGCCGCCGTAGTCGTGGTCGCGGTTGGTCTGCAAGGTGTTGAGGCCGAGGACATATTTCGCCGCCATCGTGTGGCAGAGCGTACACTCGGCCCGGCTCGGAAAGTGCCAGACCTGTTTCCGCACGCCGCCAGGAGCTTCGGGGTCCTTGATCGTGTAGAGGCGGTCCAGTCCGGGACTGTCGAGCAGTTCGGCATCGGTCTGTTCGTCGTTCCAGACGTAGGTGTAGCCGTGCCAGTATTGGTCGCCGACTTCCTCGGTGCCTTCCAACTGTTCGAAATGCAGAATGCGGGTTTCGAGGCGTTTGCGGCTGGCCGGGTTGCCGCGCTCCATCTCTAGGGAAAAGGTTTTGACGATCACGGTGCCGTCGGGGAACTTCCAGCCGCGCGGCGCGCCGGGAGACGGCTGCGGATACTCGATGGCGTCGTACTGGATGCGGCCCAGGCCGGGCATGGCCAGGAACCGCTCCTTGTGGGCGTGGTCGCTCCAGAGTTGAGCGTTGACCGAGTACGGAATCACCCCCTCGGCGGGGATGTGATCCTTGGTGGATGCAAACAGGCCCGTTTCGCTGAGCTTGCGGGGGAACTTCGACGGTGCGACGGCCGGTGCGGGAACCAGGCGATGAATCAGCCCGGTCATGAAATCGACCAGGAGCAATTCACCGTGATGGTCCTCGCCGAAGGCGACCAGGCGCAGCGGCGTATCGGCCAGTTCTTGGTGGAACACGACCTTGTTGTTGTCGTAGCGCAAGGCCCAGACGCGGCCGGTGTCGTAGTCCCCGTAGATGTAGGCTCCGTGCAGATCGGGAAGCCGTCGGCCGTGATAGACGTAGCCGCCGGTGATGGAGCGGAAATCGGAGTGCGGATGCTCGACGACCGGAGGCAAGATCGGCGTGGGGCCGCGCGGCCGTTCGGGACGGAACGGGTGGCTGCCTTCCTGCACGCTCCAGCCGTAGTTGCCGCCCTTCTCGATGCGATAGACCATCTCCCACAGGTCCTGGCCGACTTCGCCCGCCCACAGTGCCCCGGTGGCGCGGTCGAAGCTGAACTTCCACGGCTGACGCAGCCCGTAGGCCCAGATTTCGGGCTGTGCCCCGGGCACGCCGACGAACGGATTGTCCGGGGGAACGGCGTACTTCTTGCCCGGGTCGGCTCGGTCCACGTCGATGCGGAGGATGCTGCCGAGGTGGTCGCTGAGGTCCTGACCGGTCAGGAACTCGTCGGCGATGCCGCTGCCGTCGCCGGTGGCGATGTAGAGCAGGCCATCCGGTCCGAAGCGGATGCAGCCGCCGTTGTGTCCTCCGGAAGGCCATTCGAAGAGCACCTCCTCGGAATCCTTGTCGGCGCGGAGCGGGTTGCCGGGCCGGACACGGAAGCGGGACAGGCGCGTCCCCTTCGGTTCGCTCCTGGACGGGTCGAGGATGTACACGACGAAAAACACGCCGTTCTCGGCGAAGCGTGGATGACAGACGAAGCCGTAGGTGGTCTTGCCCAGGTCGAGGAACAGCTCGGCCTTGTCGGTCTCCGGGTCGTTGGCGAAGGAGAAGATCTTGCCGTGTCGCTCGACGACGAAGAGCCGATCCATTCCGGGAGCGGCCACGAGCTCCAGCGGCTCGAAGAACTTCAGCTTCGGAAAGGCGACCTCGGTGCGGTACGGCGGCGGCGGTTCGGGACTGCCTTTGACGTTCGAGGTGGTCCACGGTTTGCGCGGCGGCAGTTTGGCGCCGGGCTTGGGGTCCGGCTGGGACTGGGCGGAAGGCAGCGTGGCCGCCAGCCAGCCCAGCGCGGCCCACAGCGGCAACAGATACAGGAGCGGACGCATGGCTGGTCCTCGCAGCGTGCCGGAACGGTGACAGCTACACTGTACCGCGTCCGTCAGGCAAAAAAAGAGGTCTCAGTTGCAATCCCCGAAACGGTACAACCGAGTCTGCCGAAGTCCCGTAACTCTAGGGAGAACGCCCCGGCTATGCCGCCCAAAGGTCCCGGTGATCTTCAGCTGGGTGCCGACTTTCTCCCTCTCACGTCTCGGTTTTGCAGGCATCGCAACCCAGGAAACAGCACTCATCGGAACCCGGCGGCAGCGAGCACCCGCTGCCCGCGCGACGCGAAGCACCGACCGGTCCGGGTCACGTCCTGACAGCTTGATCGTCCTGGGTGAGGTCTGGCTGAACCGACCTGCCGCTCGGTTGGCGGAGATGTTACGATCGCAAAAGGCACTGTTGGGGCTGGATTCCCACCGGAAGCGGTCACGGGGATCCCGCTCCCGGGCTGGAGGGGGGCCAGGGGGTTGATCCCATGCAACCGTTTAACCTGTCCCGGTCGGTGCTGCTCGTCGTCGATGCCCAGCGTGGTTTCTCGGAACTGTGTCCCGGCGAGCTGCCGGTCCCGGGAGCGTTGCAGATTGTTGCGCCGATCAACCGCCTGCTGGAGTTGCCCTGGAAGCGGATCGACGCCAGCCAGGACTGGCATCCGCCCGACCATTGCAGCTTCCTCGGCCAGCGGGACAACCTCTATCCGCCGCATTGCGTCATGAACACGCCTGGCAGCGACTTCCTGCCCGGCCTCAACGTCCATCGCTTCCACACGATCTGGCGCAAAGGCTTCCATCCCGACCGCGACGCCTACGCCCTGAGCGCCGAGCATCCGGCCTACGTGGATTTGTTGCGCGGCAGCGGCATCGAAACCGTGGCCGTGTGCGGACTGGCCACGAACATCTGCTGCCACTTTGTTGCGCGGGATCTGCGAAACGCCGGTTTCCGAGTCATGCTTGTCGAGGATGCCAGCGCCGGCCTCGACGTGCCGCAAGCCGGTTTGTTCCAGGAGAAGGCTCGCATCGAGGCCCAAGAGCTTGGCATTGCGTATGTTACGACGAATGTTGCGCTTGGTGCGGCCCGTTCATGAGCGGAAAACCCCCGGATCTTCCGGGTTTGCACCCCTTTGCGAAGCCCCTGCCGCGAAAATGTTGCGCACTACCGACTCGACCATCGCCCGGTACACGCCGACGGGCCTGGGGCTTTTTGGTTGACCCATGACGGATCGGTGTTTATGCTCAGCTTATCTGCAAGGAATGGACACGACCCACCTGCCGAAATGGTTCCCGCCATGCGACCAGCCTGCCTCGTTGTGCTTCTGCTCTTTGTGACCGAGACCCAGGCAGCCGAGCCGGTCGCGGTCGATTATCGCCGCGACATTCGGCCTGTGCTGGCGGAACGCTGCTATGCTTGCCACGGGGCCTTGGCCCAGAAGGCTAAGCTCCGCGTCGATAGCGGAGCGAACATGCTCAAGGCCGGAGTCATCGTCCCGGGCAAGCCGGACGACAGCCCGCTTTTGTTGCGCGTCTCCTCCGACGACGAAGCCGTCCGCATGCCCCCGGAAGGCCATCCGCTCAAACCGGAGCAGATCGAAATGCTGCGCCGGTGGATTGAGCAGGGAGCCAAGGTGCCCGAGGACGACGCCGAGGAACCCGACCCCCGCGACCACTGGGCCTTCCGTTCTGTAGTCCGGCCCGAACTGCCAAACGTGCAGTCGGACCACCTGCCGATGCGCAACCCGATAGACCGTTTTATCGCCTACGAGTGGCAGAGGCGGGGACTGGTCCCGGTCAAGCCCGCCGATCCGCGCATCCTCTTGCGTCGGGTCTATCTCGACCTCATCGGCCTGCCTCCGACGCCGGAGCAGATCGAAGCCTTTCTCAACGACCCGCGTCCCGACGCCTACGAACGGGTCGTGGCTGCGCTTCTGAGCTCGCCGCACTACGGCGAACGCTGGGGTCGGCATTTTTTGGACATCTGGCGGTATTCGGAATGGTGGGGCCTCGGCGACGAGCTGCGTAACAGCCAGCGGCACATCTGGCACTGGCGGGATTGGGTCGTGGAGAGTTTGAACAACGACGTCGGCTACGACGAGATGATCCGCCAGATGCTGGCCGCCGATGAACTCTACCCGACCGATCCGCAGAAGCTGCGGGCGACCGGCTACCTCGCCCGACCCTATTTCCTGTTCAATCGCACGACCTGGCTCGACGAGGTCATCGAGCACACGGGCAAGGGATTTCTCGGCCTGACGCTCAACTGCGGCAAGTGCCACGACCACAAGTACGACCCGTTCACCCAGAACGATTACTACTCCTATCGGGCCATCTTCGAGCCGTACCAGATCCGCACCGACTTGGTGCCCGGGGAACCGGACGTGATGAAGAACGGCATCCCGCGGGTGTTCGACGCCAACCTCGACGCCAAGACGTTCTTCCACATCCGCGGCGATGAACGCAATCCCGACAAAGACCGGGACATCAAACCGGGCCTGCCACGGTTTCTCGCACCGAACGGCTTGGCCATTACGCCGGTCGCGTTGCCGCCCGAAGCGTATCAGCCGCTCCGCCGACCGGAGATCGCCGAGACCTACCGCAAGCCGCTGGCCGCAAGACTCCAGGAAGCCCGGAATCGCCTGCTCAGCCTGGAACTGGCCGTCGCGCCTGCGGGATTCCCGTTCACTCTGGGGGTGGTCCTGGCCTATCAAGGGATGCTGAAAGTCGAGGCCGAACAGGCCCGGCTCGAAGCAGCCATAGCCGATCCGAGCAAGGCCCCCGGCGAGTACCGCGGCACCGTCAAGACCAAGGAATCGAATCTCGACAGCGATCCCCAGGCCAAACCGTTGCCGGAGACGAGCACCGGCCGCCGCTCAGCCCTGGCCAAGTGGATGACCGATCCGAGCAATCCGCTGACGGCCCGCGTGGCGGTCAATCATGTCTGGCTGCGGCACTTCGGAAAGCCCCTGGTGCCGACCATCTTCGAGTTCGGCCGCCGCGGTCAGCCGCCCACCCACCCCGAACTGCTCGACTGGCTTGCCGCGGAGTTCATGGCCCACGGCTGGAGCCTGAAGCACCTGCACCGGCTGATCGTTACCAGCAGCGTGTATCGTCTGTCCTCTTGGCAGGCGGGGACCGAGAACAACCTCCGCATCGACCCGGAAAACCGCTACCTGTGGCGGATGAACTCGACCCGCATGGAAGCCGAGGTGGTCCGCGACAGCCTGTTGCATCTGGCCGGGGAACTCGACCCGACCCAAGGCGGACCGCCGGTGCCGATGGCCCAGCAGGAGACGAGCCGACGCCGCTCCCTGTATCTGTTCCACTCGCACAACGACCACAACAAGTTCCTGGAGACCTTTGACGCCCCGAACGTGCTTGAATGCTACCGCCGCACCGAAAGCATCGTGCCCCAGCAGGCGTTGGCTTTGTGGAACAGCAAGTTCGCCATGACGATGGCGGAAAAAATCCTGGACCGACTGCATCAGCGCCAGGCCGATGCCGACGACGCGGCCTTCGTGAAGGCCGCCTTCGAGATGATCCTGGGCGTGCCGCCGAGCGGTGAAGAACTGTCCGTGTGTCTGGAGACGCTGGAAGAGTTGCGAAAGGTGCTGGCGGATGTTCCCGATGCGGAACGCACCCGCCGCGCCCGCTTCCAGATCGTGCAGGCGCTGCTGAACCACAACGATTTCATCACTGTGAGGTGAGACGATGGCGTCTACCGACTGCTCTTGCCGGGGGATGCACCGCAGGGCCTTTCTGGCCGATCTGGGCATGGGCTTCACCGGGCTGGCCCTGGCCGCCATGCTCCACCGCGACGGCTGGGTCCGCGCCGCCGATCCCACCGGATGGAGACCTCCGGACGGCAAACCGCACTTCCCTCCCAAGGCCAAGTCGGTGATCTGGCTGTTCATGAACGGAGGCGTCTCCCACCTGGAAACCTTCGACCCCAAACCCGCGCTGCTCCAGTACGCCGGCAAAAGCATCAATGAGACGCCGTTCAAGGACGTGCAGAACCCGGACAAGCTCAAGCTGGCCCGCGTCGTCGTCCTCAACGACGCTAATGGCCAGCAACGCAACAAGCTCTTCCCGATGCAGGTCGGCTTCCAGAAGAGCGGCCAGAGCGGCATCGAGATCAGCGACTGGCTGCCGCATCTGCGGGAATGCGTGGATGACATCGCCGTCATCCGCTCCATGTACACCACCGACGACAATCACGGAGCACAGACGCAGTTCCACACCGGCCGCCACATGCTCGACGGCGAGTTCCCCACCCTGGGGGCCTGGGTCCATTACGGGCTGGGCAGTCTGAACGACAACTTGCCCCAGTTCATCAGCATGGGCAAGCGGGAGTATTGGAACCTCAAAGACGGTCATTATCTCGGACCCGCTCATGACGCCGTGCCGATCCGCGTCGATCCCAACAACCCGCTCGACTACGGTAAGCCGGAGCGGCCGCTGAAGGCCGACGAGCAGCGGCTCGGCTTTCAGCTCACGGATCGGCTCAACCGGCTGCGGGGCGTGGAGTATCCCGACGACCCGGCCCTCAGCGCTCGCATCCAGAGCTACGAGCTGGCCTTCCGCATGCAGAAATCGCTGCCTGAAGTGCTCGACTTCTCGCAGGAAACCGAAGAGACGAAACAGCTCTACGGATTGGATCGGCCGGAAACGCGGGAGTTCGGTATGCAACTGCTGGCATCGCGGCGGCTGGTCGAACGCGGCGTCCGCTTCATCCAGATTCAGCACGGTGCGGGCGGGGCTGGTATCTGGGACGCCCACGGCGGCCTGAAGGCCAATCACGAGAAGAACTGCCTGGCCGTCGATAAGCCCATCGCCGGTCTGCTCAAAGACCTCAAACGCACCGGCCTGTTGAAGGAAACCATCGTCGTCTTCGCCACCGAGTTCGGCAGAACGCCGGGCAGTCAGGGCCGCGACGGCCGGGATCATCACATCTACGGTTTTTCGGTCTGGATGGCCGGCGGAGGCATCAAGGGCGGTGTCGTCCACGGCGCGACCGACGAAATCGGCTTCCACGCCGTCGAGCATCGCCACTATGTCACCGATGTGCACGCCACCATCCTGCACCTGCTCGGGCTGGACAGCCGCAAACTCGAAGTGCCGGGCCGGAAGCGGCTCGACATCGACCACGGCAACGTCATCCGCGAGATTCTGGCCTGAATCGTTCGGAGTCGGAGAATAACCCAGGCAGGCCTGGAGAAGCCGGTCGGCGGCCTGCCTGGGATCTGATCGCATGTCTGAAGTGCGCTTTGAAGTCCTTGTCGTCGGCGGAGGCATCGTCGGCCTGGCCACCGCGTATGCCCTGATAAACCGGGGCAGAAAGGACGTGGTCGTGCTCGAAGCCGAGGCCGATCTCGCTCAGCATCAGACCGGACGCAACAGCGGCGTCATCCATTCCGGACTCTACTACAAGCCCGGATCGGTCAAGGCCCGCACCTGCGTTGCCGGACGCGAAGCGATGTATCGCTTCTGTCAGGAGCATGACATTCCCCACCAGCGCTGCGGCAAGGTCGTGGTCGCCACTCGGGAAGAAGAACTGCCGGCCTTGGAGGAACTGGAACGCCGAGGCCGGGCCAACGGGCTGGACGGTTTGCAACGGCTCGATGCCTCATCGCTGCGGGAGATCGAACCCCACGCCGCGGGCATCGCCGCCCTGTTCGTGCCCCAGACTGGCATCGTGGACTATCGCCAGGTCGCCCGCAAACTGGCCGAGCGGATCGAACAGGCCGGCGGCAAGGTGGTCCGCCGGGCCAGAGTCGTGCAGATCCGCACTCCCGGCAGGGATCTGGAAGCCGTCACAGCCACCGAGGTTTTTTCAGGAAAGTTTCTGGTCAACTGTGCCGGTCTTCAGGCTGACCGGGTGGCACGCCTGTGCGGCATCGAACCGGAAGTTCGCATCGTGCCGTTCCGCGGGGAGTATTACGAACTGGTCGAACCGAGACGTCATCTGGTGCGGAATCTGATCTACCCGGTGCCCGATCCCCGCTTTCCGTTCCTGGGGGTGCATTTCACCCGACGCATCAGCGGACAGGTGGAGGCGGGACCGAATGCGGTACTGGCTCTCAGACGGGAGGGCTATTCGAAGGCCAGTTGCAGCGTCCGCGACGTGTATGACATGGCCTCCTACGGCGGCTTCTGGCGGATGAGCCGAAAATACTGGCGGACAGGCCTGGCCGAGCAATGGCGGTCCTGGAACAAGGCGGCGTTCGTGAAGGCCCTGAGGCGGCTGGTCCCGAGCGTGGAGCCTTCCGACCTGACGCCGGCCGGTTGCGGCGTCCGTGCCCAGGCCGTGGGGCCGAACGGCGAACTGGTGGACGATTTCCGCATCGTGCAAACCGACGGCATGGTGCATGTGCTGAACGCTCCGTCCCCGGCGGCGACGGCCAGTCTGGTCATCGGGAAGGAAATCGCGGATCGGTTGGACTAGGTTGCGGCTGCCAGGCGGATTTCAAGGAAGCTCAGCAAATGCCGGTGCGAACCCGACGCTGGTGCGATCCGAAGCAGCAAGGAGACGGGCTGCGGGTCCTGATTTGCCGCTATCGGCCCCGAGGTCTGCCCAAGGCGAAGGAAACCTGGGACGTGTGGCTGCCCGATCTGGGACCGAGCCGCGAACTGCACGCCGCTTACTACGGCAAACATGGTCCGCCGATCAGTTGGCTGGAATATGCCGAGCGCTATCGGCGGGAGATTGCCGAGCGGCCGGTCGAGGTCCAGGAACAGCTCGCGGAGCTGGCCGAACTGCTCCGCGAAGGCAAGACCGTGACGTTGCTTTGCTCTCGTGCCTGCACGGACGAGCAACGCTGTCATCGGTCCCTGCTGCGGACGATTCTCGAACAGCGGGCCGGCATCGACCCAGGGCGACGGACGGGAACTTGAAGCGTTCAGGTCAGAACGGCGAGCATGGCCCGCATCTCCTCGGCGGCGTGGGCGTCCGCGGTGCGGAGGGCAGCGGCGATGCCCTGCTGGAACACCTGCCGGGCCTGGTCAAGCCGGTTCAGGCGGGTCAAGGTCTGGCCAAACTGCATGTAGCCGGGAACGTAGTCGGGATGCTCCCGCAGCAACTGCGTGAAGTGTTCCACGGCCATCGCGTCATCGCCGGAACTGACATACTCCATCGCCAGAGCGTAGCGGAGGAACGGATCATGGGGGTCTTCCTGAAGCAGGGCTTCGATCTGCTGTTTGCGGTTCTGGCTACTCATGACTCGGTTCTTTCTGGCAGGTTTTTGGGGCGGTCCAGGCAATTCCCCTACAAGCAGCGTGTCGGCTACGCCTTTCCCAATTGCCAGCCTGGGCGCGCTTGGCAAGATGCTTCCAATCCGCGCCTGGACCCGCTGTGAAACTGGCGAATCGGTAACGCCTGCTGAAGATCGCCGTGGATCGTGGACGATGGACGGAGCGACCACTCAGCGCAACAGGCCCTCCAAAACCCGAAAGATGCCGCGGAAGCACCATGAGTCTGCATCGTCTTGTGCCCCTCGGAGTGATTGTGACCTGTGTTGTTGCGGCGGCGTGGGCCGGTCCCGCGTCCCGCCGCTCGGCCATCGTCGAGGTGGTGGAACGGGTCAAGCCCGCCGTCGTCAACATCCATAGCGAACGCAGCACCGGCTCCAACGGCACGCTGCAACGGCCGGAAGCCGTCCCCGCCCAGCAACGCAGCAACGGCATGGGCACCGGCATCATCATCGACCCCCGCGGCTACATCGTCACCAACCACCACGTTATTGAAGACGTGTCCCTGTTGCGAGTCCGGCTCAGCGACGGCACGACCCACGTGGCCCGCGTTTTGGACCGGGATCGGGAATACGACCTGGCCCTGCTGAAAATCGACGTGCCCCGGCCGCTGCCGACCATTCCCATCGGCACTTCCAGCGATCTGATGGTGGGCGAGACGGTCATTGCCATCGGCAATGCCTTCGGCTATGAACACACCGTCACCGTCGGCATCATCAGTGCGTTGCACCGCGACGTCACGCTCAACAAGGACATCTCCTACAAATCGCTGATCCAGACCGACGCCAGCATCAATCCGGGCAACTCGGGAGGTCCGCTGCTGAACATCGACGGGGAACTGATCGGCGTCAACGTGGCCATCCGCGCCGGCGCCCAGGGCATCGGCTTCGCCATTCCCAGCGATCAGATGGTCATGGTGGTGACGGAGATGCTGGCCCGGAGGCGGCGCAACGATGTCTGGCCGGGCTTCGGCTACCGTAACCGCATCGACGTCCGCCAGTCGCCGCCCTGGTCGCTGGAAGTGGAACGGATCGAAAATGCCGGACCGGCGGAAAAGGCCGGACTGCGCAGCGGCGACATCATCGTGCGGCTCGGCGACGTGCCGGTTCACAACAGCCTCGACATCGAACGGATCCTTCTGCACGCCAAACCGGGCGAACCGCTGCCGGTTCGGGTCCGAAGAGCGGACGGCGAACAGGACCTGGAACTGATTCCGCAACCCAGTCAGGTCGTCAGTTCCAGCGAGTTGGCCTGGCGGAAGCTCGGACTGCGGCTCAATCCTGCTCCGTCGGAAGCGATCAGCCGGAGCAACGGCACGCTCCGCGGCGGCCTGCTGGTGACGGAGGTCCAGCCCAACGGGCCGGGAGCCAAGGCCGGCATCCAGCGGGGCGACATCGTCGTCGGCCTGCACCAGTGGGAAACGATCAATCTCGACAACGTCGCCTACGTGCTGCGTCAGCCGGAACTGTCCAGCTTCTACCCGCTGAAGGTCTTTCTGCTCCGCAACGGGCAGGTCCACAAGGGCCTGATTCCCGCTGACTAGCGAGCCTGGCCGGCGAGCGGCGGGGCGTTCGCCGACTCGTTGCTGTCTGTAAAATAGGGGGTGATGCTGGAACGGATCACCATCCTCTGTTTCGCGGCCAGTTACGGCGTGGCCCTGTTTGTGGAGGCGATCCAGCTTCTGCTGGGCCGGTCGGAATTCCGCCGCATCGCCGCCTTGATCGTCAGTGCTGCCGGACTGTTCGCCCATACCATCTATGTGGTCTATCACGGTCTGCCGATGCAGGGCGGACCGAGCAGTCTGCTGTTCGTGTCGTGGGTGCTGGCGATCTTCTATCTGGTCGGGGCCTTGCACCATCCGCGGCTGGCCTGGGGCGTGTTCGTCCTGCCGGTCGTGCTGGTGCTGGTGCTGGTCGCCAAGCTCATCATCGCCAGCGAGCCGACCATCCCGCCGACGCCGGAAAATCTCTGGGCCTGGGCCTGGCTCCATGCGGTGCTGCTGATCCTGGGGTCGGTCGGGCTGAGCGTCGGCTTCGTCGCCAGCGTGATGTTTCTGGTGCAGGCGTGGAAACTGAAACACAAGGCCCCGCCGGGCGAGGGGATTCAACTGCTCAGCCTGGAACGGCTGGAAGCCATGAACCGGCGGGCGATCACCTGGGCATTTCCGCTGTTTACGGCCGGCCTGCTGGTCGGCCTGGCCCTGCTGCTCAACTATGAGGAGTTCAGCCTGACCGATCCGAAAGTGATCGTGACCGGCTTGTTCTGGATCGTCTTCGCCCTGTTGCTGTACTTGCGATACGGACTGCACATCCAGGGCCGCCGCATGGCTGTCGGAACCATGCTGGCCTTCGGAATCCTGCTGCTGGCGTATGTCGTGCAGTACATCTGGCCCAGTGCGCATCCCAGCGGAGGCGGGCCATGAGGCTGATCGTGGTCGGAGCCAATTTCCGCACCGCGCCCATGGAACTGCGGGAACTGCTGGCCTTTCCCGGCGACAAGCTGCCCCGGGCGCTGGGCGAGTTGTCCGCCCGCTACGGCACCGAAGCGGTCCTCCTCGACACCTGTAATCGCGTCGAAATCTACCTGGCCGGACTTTCCGGCGAAGCCCTGCCCGATGTGGACCTGATCGCCGAGTTTTTGGGGGAGTTCCACGGTCTTCCCACGGCGAAGGTGCGTCCTGCTCTGTATGCCCGGCAGGGGGCCGATGCGGTCCACCATCTCTTCCGCGTGGTCAGCAGTCTGGACAGTCTGGTGCTCGGCGAAGGGCAGATCGCCGGGCAGGTCAAGGACGCCTACGAGAAGGCCCAGCAGGCTGGCACGGTCGGCCCGGTGCTGCACGCCTTGTTCCAACACGCCCGGGTGGTCGGCAAACGGGTCCGCAGCGAAACCGGCATCGCCCAGGGCAAGGCGTCCGTGTCCAGCCTCGCCGTCGATTACCTGAAGCAGGTTTTCGACCACTTCGGCGACAAGACCATCCTCGTCATCGGCGCGGGCAAGATGGGCGAACTGACGCTCAAGCACCTGAAGTCCCTGAAGCCCGGCCGCATCCTGGTCACCAACCGCAGTCCGGACAAGGCCCGCGAAGTCGCTGCCCTGTGCGACGGCGTGCCGGTGCCCTTCGAGAATCTGGACCAATGCTTGATCTCCGCCGACGTCATCCTCAGCACGACCGGCGCGCCCGAGCCGATCGTCAGCCTCGAACGCTTCCAACGCCTGGTGCCGCAGCGTCAGGGCCGCCCCGTCGCCATCATCGACATCGCCGTGCCCCGCGACTTCGATCCCCGACTGATTCATCTCGACGCGGTCGATCTGCTCATCAACATCGACGACTTGCAGGCGATCCGGGAACACGTCCTGCGCAACCGCCTCAAGCACGTCCCCGCCGTCGAGGCGATCATCCGAACCGAGCAGGAACGGTTTTTGAAAGACTGGTCGCGTCGTCGAGCGGCCCCGGCCATTGCCAAGCTGTACGAGCAGTGGGAGAGCATCCGTCGGGAGGTGCAGGCCGAGTGTTTTCGGAAACTCAACGGCAAACTCGCACCAGATGATCTGGCCGTTATCGAAGGCGCGTTCCGCCTGTTGCAGAACAAACTCCTGCACGCTCCCCTGTCGGTCATCCGCGAACAGGGCCACGACGAAGGCAGCGGCCTGCTGGAAGCGATCTATAAGCTGTTCCGGCTGCGGGAGTGACGCACCGAGGCGTCCGAATCTGCTGTCTGTTCCTGACGCGCCGGACTGCCGCCAGCCCGGCCGCGTCAATCAGCCGAGGCCTGCCAACGGTTGGCGGAGCAACAGCCGATTTACTTAGCTGGGTACAGTGGTCCTCGGAGAGCCACACCGCTCGGCCAGAACACCTGGGAAACGGAGGCCGCCCCACGGATGGGCCTGACCGTAACAACCCCCTGTTCCCCCGACGACAGCCGGCCTCCCCCCGCGGCCGGCTGTCCCGCTTTTCGCCGCTGCCCAGCCGCGCTCCCCTGCCGCCGTGGTACAATGCCCAAGGATCGTTGAACAACGCGGCAAGGTTCGCCCGTGCTCGAAGCCTGCACAGAAAGGAGCCGTCGTGGGCCGTCCCAAGGTCTTCGTCACCCGCATCATCCCCGAAGCCGGTCTGGCCCGGATCCGAGAGGCTTGCGAAACCGAGGTCTGGACTGACCCGCTGCCGCCGCCTTACGAGGTGATTCGCCAGAAGGTCGCCGACTGCGACGGCCTGCTGTCCCTGCTGACCGACCGCATTGATGTCGCCCTGCTCGATGCCGCCCCGCGTCTCAAGGTCGTCAGCAATTACGCCGTCGGATTCAACAACATTGACGTGGCGGCCGCCACGCAGCGGGGCATCTGCGTCGGCAATACGCCGGGCGTTCTGACCGATGCCACCGCGGACATGGCCTTCTGTCTGCTCATCGCCGCCGCTCGCCGCCTGGTCGAAGGGCATCTCTACACGCTCGCCGGCAAATGGAAGACCTGGGAGCCGATGGGCCATCTGGGGCAGGATCTGGTCGGCCGCACGCTCGGCATCGTCGGCATGGGCCGCATCGGCTTCGCTATGGCGAAGCGCTGCCACGGCGGATGGGGGATGCAGATTCTCTATCACGACGTGTATAAAAATGAAAAGGCGGAGCGGGAACTGGGCGCGCGGCAGGTGGATCTGGACACGTTGCTGCGGGAATCGGACTTCGTATCGGTCCACACCGATTTGAATGACAAGACCCGCGGGATGTTCGGGGCCGAGCAGTTCCGCAGGATGAAGCGGACCGCCGTCTTCATCAACACTGCCCGGGGACCGCTGCACGATCAGAAGGCCCTGTATGAGGCGTTGCGGGACGGCGTGATCTTCGCCGCCGGTCTGGACGTGACCGACCCGGAGCCGCCCTCCCCGGACGACCCCCTTCTGAAACTGCCGAACGTGATCGTGGCCCCGCACATCGCCAGCGCTACGGTCGGAACTCGGAACGCGATGGCCGTCATTGCCGCCGACAACCTGCTCGCCGGGGTCCAGGGACGCGACCTTCCGGCCTGGGTCAATCCGGAAGTGGCGGCCCACAGACGCAGACCATGATCGGAAACACATCCAGAGGCTTGCACCAAGGAGTTCTCCTCGTGATGCTTTGGAAATTCCCGTCGAAAATCGCACTGGTCATCCTTCTGAGTTGCGTTGCCGGCCCGCTGGCCGCCCAGGATCAACAGAGGCCGGATGCCGCCGGGGACCTCCAGCCTGTCGAGAACGGCAAGGCGTTCCAACACGGGCCGTCGCAAAGCCGCTTCCTTGTCCTCGAAGGATGGGAGGTGCTTCCGCCCCGGGCCGTGGGACGCACTTCCTACCTCATCGTCCGCCGTGGAGCCAAAAACCCCGGCGACATGACCATCGACGTCATGCTTTCCTGGTCGCCTCTGCTGGTGGAACTCAAGGACGTGATCGACGGCGTGGCTCGGCGGGTTCCCGTACCCAACACCGACGGCCAGCAGCAGCGCGAAACCTACGGCATCGAACATGATCTGCTGCAAATGCTCTACGGCAAGGACAAGGTCGCCAAGCCCGATGCCGTCACCGTCAACGAACGTCCCGGTTTCAAGGTGCTGGTGGACAGTGGGCCTTCGCTAAATGAGAAGGAAGCGGGGGTCGTGTACATCTTCGAGACCGGGCCGGACGAGCGGGAGCGCTGGAAGGTCAAGCTGCGGGCTACCTTCCCGAAGATCTACCGCGAGGAAGCCCTCAGGATCGTGGATGATCTGGTCAAGAACCTGCGTTGGTAAAGGCTGCCACGCCCTTGGCCCGGATCAGCCCGGGGCGGAGCTGAGCCGTTGAAGCCGGGCATTGAGTTCCTCGTCGGAAGCCGGGCTCCACGGATGTTCCTCCGGGGGCGGTTTGAAGCCGCCCTCGCTGGTGAAAGTGGCCGTGGGAGCGGGGCAGGTCGAGATCGCTCCCAGTACCTGACTTCCTTGCCTAAGCTCGAAGGCGATCAGGTTTTGCAGATCGGCTTCGCTGACTGTGCCGGGGGCCAGGGGCGTCGGCACGTCAGTGACGAGGACCTGCTGGGCGTCCAGGGGCTGAAGCGACTGGCCTCGTTGTCGGCCGACTACTTCCAGGGAACAAAGGGCGGCCAGTCCTTCCTCCCGGCTGGCGATCAGGAAGCAGGGGCCGAGCCGCTCGCCGGGTCCCAGTGTGGGCAGGACCTTGGTGATGTTCAGACGGCCGAGTTTGTCTTGATGGACGTATCGGGAGTCGGCCAGGTACAGGGAGCGAGCGAGGGCCTTCTTGGCGAGGATGCGAACTTCCGTGCGGGCCAAAGTCTGCCGTCCCGTCTTCCAGGAAACCGCCCAGACGCCGGTCCGCTTCGGCGGCCGCGGGGCGGCAACGATGACCTGGGCCTCCTTCCGGGCCAGCTGGGAGCCAGTCAGCCGCACCGGAACGACGTAGCGGTTGCCCTCCAGTTGCTGTTCCCCGTCGTGCGGTGAGCTATCGCGGAACCCACCTCGGCCATAACCCCCCTGTCGGGTATATTCCACGAACTCCACATGGAGATCCAGGTCAGCAAGCGGCAGCAGGCTCGTGGAGCTTTGCAGGAGGGCCGCGGCCAGCAGCCCCGTACACTGCTTGATCGGAATGGCCCGGCAGGGAACCGTGTAATCCCCCAGGCGCGCGAACGTGGTCGGCTGCTCGATCCGCAGTCCAGCCAGAAACTCCGTCGGCGAGATGGTAGGCACGGCCGTCCGGACCACCGGCCGGTCTCTCCACAGGACCTCGATGCTCGGCAACTCCCGAACCGGGCAGAAGCGGAAAAGCACGACGAAGCAGTCCTCGGCCCCGCGGCGCTGGAGAGATGAGGCCGGCACCACCGCGTCCAGAGCTGGGCTGCGGAGGGAGAAGTCGCTTTTGCGGCGGACGGCTCCCGGGGGAAAGCGGACCAGGACTTCGACGAGGACCGCATCAGCGTTCCAGGGGATCGGCTCGTTGCGGACGATGATCCCGGCCTTTTCGTAGCAGCAAAAGATGTCCGTGATGCGGAGGTTGTTGTGCCGTTGCAAGAGCCACCAGAATTCACGCATCGCCCAATCGCGCCAGTGCTTGAGCCAGTTGTGCATCGAGATCCTCCGACGAGGAGGGCACCGGCGGCGGCTGGCAGATCAAGCAATTCTCCAACCGCGGAATCCGGAACCGATAAGTGCGGAAAGCCTCGTCGAATACATCGGGAACGCGTTCCAGTGTCAACAGCACGCTCGTCACGCCGTCGCCTGGGACTTTTAAGGGATCGCTGAGCATTTGCAAGGTGGCCACGGCATGAAGCGAGGCGATGGCGTGGATCGACGCCTTGCCCGCCGGAATGGTCACTTCATACACCGGGCCTCCCGGCTGCGAGTAGTCCGGCGTCGGCGGCCGGTCGGTTTCCACGGATCGTTTCAGGTAGCTGGCCACGCAGCCGTAGCAGGGTCCGTCCGGCACGAAGCGATGGACGAATCCCCCGATGCCGCCGCTGAGCACTTCCCCGAGCGTCCACGGCTTGCGGTGCCGACGCATCAGCACGTCCCAATGATACTTGGCCGGTTCGTTGTCCACGGCGCACACGCCGACATCCGCTGTGGCGACCGCAGCTTCGATTTCGGTTTGCGACGCGGGATCGGTGAGGTCTCTGCTGAGAAGGGTAACAGACAGGTCTGAGCGATGCTGGAGGACCCAGTCCCGCGCCAGTTCCGCCTTGGAGCGGCCGACCTGATCGGCTGGAAAATAATGGCGTTCGACGTTATGGGCCTTGTAAACGTCCGGCTCGATGAGGGTCAGGGCGGTAACGCGGCGATCCCGGCAGATCAAGTCGAGGACGACGATGCCCCCGCTGCCGGCGCCGACTTGGACGACGTGGGCCATCGGTCCCTCCCTTGGCGTGACCGGTCACTTGGCGTCGGGCAACGGCCACTCGCCGGTCATGTACCAGATCTCGTAGCAAGCCAGCCAGCGCCAGGCCGCCTGTACCGCGAAAACGCAGGTAAACTTGGCCGGGTCCCAGCGGTTGGCGGCGCGGCTGCTGCCCTGGCGCCACAGACACAGCGTCTGCCCCTCCAGCAGATGCGGACAATGACGCAAGGGCGTCAGGACCCGCGTCTCGGGAGGAACCAGGGGATAGCTGGGCGACAACCGCGTCTCCAGCTCGTACACGTTATGCGTCGGCATCAGGCGGTAGCACAGCACCAGGCTGCCGTTGCGCCGCTCGGCCCGAATCTGGAACTCGGGATCCCGCCCCTGGTTGTAACGCTCGATGACCGGAATCTCGATGCACAGCAGCCGCTTCTTGCCGGCTTCACTGTCGAGAAGCCCCATCGCACGCTCTCCACAGGCAGACCGGGACGGCGGCGATCAATAGTGGCAGGGGACCGACTTGATCGCGGTGATCACTTCGTCGTCGGTCACGTCCTCGGTGACGCCGGCGAAGCGGGTGTTCCGGCGATCCATGAGAATGGCCCGGTTGTCCTGGGCGTTCGACCGCAAGGCCATCAGAAGGTTCCGCCGTTCCGTGTCGTTGAGGGGTCGAAAGTCCATCGTCGTTCTCCCTTACTCCTCGGCGTCCCGTGCGGCGGGAGGGAGCAGGAGCAGCCTTTCGCTCCCTTTTCCCCATGCCTCCCCCGTCCGTCGTTTGCGGTGCCGCACGAACACCTTGTTCATTGTCTCCCTGATCCGCTCCAGAAATCAAGCCCCCTATTGGGTTCCTCTTTTCCGCGCTCGGGCACGCTGCCGCAGTTCGCTTGCTCTCTTCTGGAAATCACGACAGTTCCGCCAGCATCAGGAAAACGCCGCGGTCGATTCGCGGATCGCTCTCCTCGCTGACCAGCCATTGGCCGTTCCGCTCCAGACAGTACAGCGGCCGTTTGGCGTCGGCCACCACGCGGATGTTGGTTTTCTTGTCCACGGCAATGATGCAGTGCAGTTGTGATCCGTTCTCATCATCTACTACTTCGAATCCGATCCGAGCCAGTTGACAGGCCAGGCGGTCCAGCCGCGCGGCGTGGGCTTCGAGGCCGTCCCAGACGCGGTGCAGCGGCCGGGCCAGGTCGTCCCCCAGAGTCACTTGTACGGGCAAGGGCCGATACGCCGAGTCTCCCTCCGCCAAAGCGTACCAGGTGAACCGCAGACCGAGGTAGCACTGGGAATGGGCCTTGGGTTGCGTCGCGTAGGGCGGATCTTCTTCTCCGTCGGCAGTGCCGATGCCGAACACTCCTTCCCGGCCGCGGAGATAGCGGACCCAGACGCTGTCGCCCTCGAAATCGCCGCGGCTGGGGTGGCGCAGACTGCCGGGGTGCGTATGCACCACTCCCACGATCCCAAGCTGCTTGTCGCTCTGCCGCAGAATCCGGCTGGCCAGGGCCTGCGCTTCGCTGTTGAACCGGACGTGGGCGACACCGGCCTGCCGCTCGGCCCCGGCCGGCAGCGTCGCCATCGCGATCGCCTCGGCACCCTGGCGATAGCCCATCAAGACCCAGCCGGTCTCCTCGTCGCCCCGTTCCCCCTGGCGGTGTTCGAAAAACTCTTCGAACAGCGTGCGGCACACGCCGTCGGTCAGCACGATGCGTTCGAGCGGCCGCAACGGCTCGGCGGCCGGCCGTCCCGCGTCGGCAGCGGCTTCGGCACGCTCCGGAGGCGGCGGAGCGGTTATGCCGAGCCAGTGACTCAGCGTTGCCACTCCCCGGGCGACCAGGGCACGCAGTTTTTGCAGCGGCGTCATCCTCATGGGCCATCCATCGTATGCCGCGAAGCTGCGACGGTCAAAGCGGTGCGGTGACGAGGCGGATCATCCTTCCGTCAGTTGCTTCAGGTTGTGCGTGATGGCATCAATCTGCTGCACGAGATCGCTTTCCACGGCTCGGTGCTGGGCGACCACTTCCGCCGGGGCCTTGGCAGTGAAATTGGCGTTCGCCAGTTTGGCCCGGACTCCTTGCAGCGCCCGCTCCTTGTCCGTCTTCAGCCGGGTCAGCCGCTTCACTTCCGCTTCCACGTCGATCAGTCCCTTGAGGCTGACGTAGGCCTCGAAGTCGGCATGGACGGCGGCGGCTGACTGCGGAGGCTTGGCCCGGTCCGGCCCGCATTCGAGGCCTCCCACACGAGCCAAGGCGTGGACGAACGGCCGCAAGGCTTGCAACTCCTTCGCCACCGACGTCGAGCAGCGGACAACTACATCCACGGCCGCCTTTTCTGGCACCGTGTATTGGTTGCGGATGTTGCGAATGGCCCGGACGAGGGCTTGCAGCCGAGCGATGCGCGCTTCGACCGCGGCATCCTGCCAGCCCTCGGGCAGCCGCGGCCAAGGAGCGATCATGATGCTTTCCGCCGCCGGTTGCGGATCGGGCAAGCCGCGCTCGAAGGCCGCTTCGCCCAGGGCCTGCCAGATCGACTCGGTCACGAACGGCATCACCGGATGCAGCAGCCGAAGGATCGCGTCCAGCACGCCGACCAGCACTCGCTGCACGACTCGCCGGGAATCCTCGCCGTGGGCTTCGGGGCGCAATCGGCTCTTGGCCATCTCGATGTACCAGTCGCAGAACTCCGACCAGGTGAAGTCGTACAACGTCCGGGCCACATGGTCGAAGTGGTAGCCCTCGAGCAGATTGGTCGTGTCGGCCACGGTGCGAGCCAGTCGGCTGAGGATCCAGCGGTCCTCCACAGGCAGCTTCTCCGGCTCCACGACGCCGGGGGAATAGTCGTCGAGATTGAGCAGCAGAAACCGAGCTGCGTTCCACAGCTTGTTGGCGAAGTTCCGGCCGATCTCGAACCGTTCCGACGCCTGCCGGGCGGTGGGCAGTTCGGGGTCCTCGCTCGGCCACGGTCCCCCGGGGCGGAAGGCCTGCTTGCACTCCGGACAGGTCAGCTTCCGCGTCCGCATGTACATGTGCTCCTGCCGGACCGGCACCAAAGCTCCGCAGTGCGGACAGACGTTGCTGACCGGAAGGCGATAATCCTGCGTGTCGCCGGCGGCTTGCACCATGACGAAGCGCAAGGCATCGGTGCCATAGTGCTCGATAATGTCAAGCGGATCGACGCCGTTGCCCTTCGACTTGCTCATCGTCTCGCCGAAGCCGTCGAGCAGTTTCGGCGTGATGTACACATCATGGAACGGAATCTGACGGAGGTTGAATTGACTGGCGAGCACCATCCGTGCCACCCAGAGCGTGATGATATCTCGGCTGGTGACGAGGACGCTGGTCGGATAGTAGTAGCGCAGCTCTGGCGTATCGTCGGGCCAGCCGAGGACGCTGTGCGGCCAAAGTTGCGAACTGAACCAGGTGTCGAGCACGTCGGGATCCTGGGTCGCCTGGAGCGGCGGCTTGCCCTCGACCAACTCCGGCAGATCTTCCACGGCACAGATCAGCCACTGGTCATACTCGTCGTCGAACCGCCAGGTCACGTCGGGCCGGTCGCCGAACACCTTGCGGAGATCGGCTTCGGAACAGCGGGCGTACCAGATCGGAATACGGTGCCCCCACCACAACTGGCGGCTGATGCACCAGTCGCGCTTCTCAGCCAGCCAGTCGAGATAGGTCTTGGCGTAGCGTTCGGGATGGAAGCGGACCTGGCCGGAGGTCACGGCGTCCATCGCCTGCTGGGCCAGACCCGGCTTGCCGTCCACGTCGCCCATGCGGACGAACCACTGATCGGAGAGGTACGGTTCGATGGGCGTCTTGGAGCGGTCGCTGAATTTGAGCGGAATCAGCCGCTCCTCGCAGCCCTCGTACAGACCCAGTTCTTCCATCGCCTGGGTGCAGGCCTTGCGGGCCTCGTAGCGGTCCATGCCCCGGAAGCGTCCGCCGTTTTCGTTGATGGTACCGTCGGGATTGAGGATGTTGATGATGCCGATCTCCGGGTGCCGCTGCCAGCAGGCGTAGTCGTTCGGATCGTGGGCCGGCGTCACTTTCACGCAGCCGGTACCGAGCGTCGGATCGGCCAACTGTCCGTCGGCGATGACGGGAATGCGTCGTCCGGTGAGCACCTGAAGCACCGTCTTGCCGATGAGGTGCCGGTAGCGTTCGTCGCCGGGATGCACGCAGACGGCCGTATCGCCGAGCATGGTCTCCGGCCGGGTCGTGCTGAAGCGGATGAACTCGCCGGTTTGTCGTCCCGTCTCGTCCACGACCGGATACTTGAAGGTCCAGAAATGGCCGGGCACTTCCTCGGTATAGGTTTCGTCGTCGGCCACGGAGGTCTGAAGGGTGGCGTCCCAGTTGACCAGCCGCTTGCCCCGGTAGATCAGGCCGGACTTGAACAAGTTGAAGAAGGTCTGCCGCACGGCTCGGGAACGCGGTCCGTCCAGCGTGAAGGCGGTGCGCCGCCAGTCGCAACTGCATCCCAACTGCTTGAGTTGATTGAGAATGCGGGCCTCGTAGTGGTCCTTCCACTGCCAGATGCGGCGGACCATCTCTTCCCGGCCCAGGTCGTGACGGGTCTTTTTCTCCTGCTGGTAGATCAGCCGTTCGACCACGGCCTGCGTGGCGATGCCGGCGTGGTCGGTGCCGGGCACCCACAAGGCGTTGTAGTCCTGCATCCGCCGCCAGCGGATCAGCACGTCCTGAAGCGTATTGTTGAGGGCGTGGCCCATGTGCAGCGCGCCGGTGACGTTGGGCGGCGGGATGACGATGGTGAACGGCTTGCGGCGGGGATCGGGGTCGCTGTGAAAATAGCCGCGTTCGTTCCAGAACGTCAGCCAGCGCTGCTGCGCTTCCCTGGGATCGTAGGCTTTGGCAAGTTCAAGAGGCATACCCGATATCCGTCCTGACTTCGGCATTCAACACGGTACGGGGCATTCTAGGTTTCTGCCGCTTGCGGTAGAAGACGGCTTGCTCGCCCCGACAGCCGAGCGGGATTACAATGACTCAGCGCCACCGACCCAGCGTCGGTGCGGGGGGATGGGTCCGAAGTCGCCTTCAAGGAAGTCGTGCCAGACGTGCCACGGGAAGCCATTCTGCAAGGCAATCGCAGCGGAAACGACGACGAGCAGAAGCGTCGGGATGACGCCCTGCGGCCGCGGCGTCTGTCCGAGATCATCGGCCAGAAAGCCATCGTCGAGAAGCTCCGCATCGCCATCAACGCCTGCAAGAAATTCAAGGAGCCGCTGGGCCACATCCTGTTCGACGGCCCTCCCGGCCTGGGCAAGACTACGTTCGCCACGGTGCTGCCCAACGAACTGGGCACCCAGCTTCAGATGACCAGCGGCCCGGCCCTGACCCGCCCGGCCGACCTCATGCCCTACCTGACCAATGCAACGGAAGGCTCGATCCTGTTCATCGACGAAATCCACCGCATGCCCCGGGCGGCAGAGGAGTTTCTCTACTCGGCCATGGAGGACTTCCGCGTGGACTTCGTCCTCGGTGACGGGATCAACGCCCGGACCATTTCCATGCCCTTGAAGCGCTTCACGCTGGTCGGCGCGACGACCCGCAGCGGCATGCTCACCGGGCCGATGCGCGACCGCTTCAAGATGCACGAACATCTGGAGTTTTACAGCGTCGAGGAACTGGCCCAGATCGTCACCATCAATGCTCGCAAACTCAACGTGACGATCACGCCGGAAGCGGCGAGGGAGCTGGCCTCCCGCAGCCGAGGCACGCCCCGCATCGCCAACACCCGGCTGTGGTGGGCACGCTACTACGCCACCAGCGAAGGCGACGGCACCATCACGCTCGACGTCTGCAAGGCCGCTCTGGAAATGTCCGGCGCGGACACGCTTGGCCTGGACAAACAGGACCGGCGGTATCTGGAAACGCTGATCGGCGTCTTCGAGGGCGGGCCGACCGGCGTGGAAGCCCTGGCGGCCACGATGAACCTGGCCCAGGACACGCTGGCCGACGAGATCGAACCGTATCTCCTCCGCGAACAACTCATCGTCCGCACCCCCCGGGGGCGAGTCGCCACGCGGAAGGCCTATGCCCACTTGCAGCGGACTCCGCCTCCCGGCCCCGGCCTGCTTTTCGAGTGAGGGGAACGTAATCATGGTGCATCTGAAGGTCAACGGCCAACCGCTCACCCTTGATGGACAGCCGACGGTGGCCGATCTGCTCAATCATCTTCGCCTGGACCGTCGCCGCGTCGCCGTGGAAGTGAATCGGGAGCTGGTTCCGCGAACCGTCCACGAAGAGCGTCGGCTCACTGAAGGCGATGTGGTCGAAATCGTCACCCTGGTCGGCGGCGGCGAGGAATGGGACAAGCCGCTGCGGATCGGCAAGCACAGCTTCCGCAGCCGACTGATCACCGGCACCGGCAAGTACGCCTCCTACGAACTGATGCGGGCCTGCCTGGAGGCGTCGGGTTCCGAAGTCATCACCGTGGCGGTGCGGCGGGAACGGCTGTTCGATCCCCAGGGGCGGAACATCCTCGACTTCATCGACATGCAGCGGTACACCATCTTGCCCAATACCGCCGGATGCTACTCCGCCGAGGATGCCATCCGCCACGCCCGGCTGGGTCGGGAAATCCTGTCCGGCTACGACAACCCCGGAGCGGGTTGGGTGAAGCTGGAATGCCTCGGCGATCCCAAGACGCTGCTGCCCGATCCCCTCGCCACACTGCAAGCTACCGAACAACTGGTCAAAGAAGGCTTTGAAGTCCTGGTATATACCAGCGATGACCCGATCATGGCCCGACGGCTCAAGGAAGCAGGGGCGGCCAGCGTGATGCCGGCCGGCAGTCCCATCGGCAGCGGACAGGGCGTCCTCAACTCCAACAGCATCAAGATCATCCTGGAATACCTCAAGGAAGGCGATCCGGACTACCCAGTCATCATTGATGCCGGGGTGGGCACGGCCAGCGACGTGACCATTGCGATGGAACTCGGCTGCGACGGCGTGCTGCTCAACACGGGCATCGCTCATGCCCGCAATCCGCTGTTGATGGCCCATGCGATGCGTCATGCCTGCGAAGCCGGTCGCATGGCCTATCTCGCCGGCCGGATCCCGAAACGCCGCTACGCTTCCGCCAGCAGTCCGCTCGAAGGTCTGATCGAGTGACCGAGCTTTCAGCCCGGCGTCTTTGCGATCCAGGACCGCAGCAGGTCCGCCGCCCGGCCGACGTCGGGAGGCATTTGATTCACGCCATGCCACGTTTCGTGAAGCACCAGCCGATGGGATTCGAGAAACGGCACGGCCGCTCCGGGCGGTGGCGGATGCGGAACCAGCCGGGCGACGATGGCCTGCATCAGGGCGGGCAACCCCTCGCCGGTCAGGGCGGAAACGGGTAATCCCGGCGGATGCCAGACGGCGGGCAGATCGGCCTTGTTGGCCACGATCAGTTTCGGCGAACCACCCTCCACCTGGTCTTCCGAACGCGGGTCGAGCGGCTCCGGGCAAGTGCGATCCAAAACCAGCACGACCAGATCGGCGCTGGACCGAGTCTGCACGGCTCGCCGGACACCCTCGCTTTCAAGCTCGTCGGTCGCTTCGCGAATGCCGGCGGTGTCCGCCAATTCGACCGGCCAGCCCTCGAAGGCCGTGAGCGAAGTGAGCACATCGCGGGTGGTTCCCGGAATCGGCGAGGTGATCGCTCGCTGATAACCGAGCAAGGCGTTTATCAGACTGCTCTTGCCGACGTTGGGCCGACCCGTGAGCACCACCCGCCAGGGCTTCGTCAGGTGCAGGCCGATCTCGGCACGATCCAACAGATCGGCCACGGCGGCACGGACGGAATCGAGTCGGCCGCTCTCCAGGTCAGCCACGATTCCGACCAGAGCTTCTTCCAAGGCTCCGTGGAACTGATCGAGCAGAATCGCCGCGGTTCGGAGGGTTAATGCTTCCGCAAGTGCCTCGGCGGCGGCGGCCTGCACCGGACGGGGGAACTGCCGTAGCGTCCATTCCCGCCAGCTGATCTCCCGAACGCCGGCTTGGCGAAGCTGATCGAGAATCCACCGCGTGACGGCCGGGCCGCCGTGGCACTGCACCTCGAAATGGCCGTCGCTTTGCACGAGCACCACGGTGTCGCTGGGACTTTCGCCGAACGGACCGATGGCGACCGGCCGACCCCAGGGACCGCGGAACATCCGACTCAGGATCGCTGCCGCGTCGGGTCCGCCGACGGCGATGACGGCAATGGCTCCGGTTCCCCGCGGCGTCAGTTGAGCCATCCAGGTGAAAGCATCCGAAAGCATTGGCACCAGGTTTCCGCTCCATTACCATGAAGCGACAGCTGAGCGAGAGCGATCATGGGTTCTCTACTATTGACGGAACATCGCGGCCATGTGGCCGTGCTGACCCTGAACCACCCCGAGCGGCGGAACGCCCTCTCTCGGGCCATGCTGGAGGCGCTGCGTTCGACTCTGGCCGAAATCGACGCCGATCCGTCGGTTCATGTGGTCGTCTTGCGGGCGGCGGGAAGCGTCTTCAGTTCCGGCCACGATCTGCGGGAATTGGCCGATTGCACCCGAGATGGAGCGGCGGCATTGTTCGACCTGTGTTCGCAGGTCATGGAGGCGATCCGCCGGTCGCGCTGCCCGGTCATCGCTCAGGTCCAAGGTCTGGCGACGGCGGCGGGCTGCCAACTGGCGGCGACGTGCGATCTGGTCGTCGCCTCCGAAGAGGCCCGCTTTGCCACGCCGGGAGTGAAGATCGGCCTGTTCTGCACGACCCCGGCCGTCGCTCTGGCCCGGGCCGTGCCGACCAGACTCGCAATGGAAATGCTCCTGACCGGCGAGCCCATCGACGCCCCGACTGCTCTGCGGGCCGGGCTGGTCAATCAGGTCGTCCCCGCCGACCGCCTCGAAGCCGTCACGATGGCCTTGGCGGAAAAGATCGCTGCCGCCAGTCCCCGGGTCGTCGCTCTGGGCAAACGGGCCTTTTACGAACAACTAGGCAAGGACTATGCCGAAGCCTATGCCGTGGCCTGTCCGATCATGAGCGACAATGCCGTATTGCCCTCCGCCCGGGAAGGCATCCGCGCTTTTCTGGAAAAACGCTCCCCGCGATGGCCCGAGTGAACCACGCTCAGCCGCCGAAGGCGCTGTAGCGACGCAGACCCGCCTGGTAAAGGCCCCGTGCCAGCCCGATGAAGAACACGGTCCAGGCCGCTTGAGCGATCAGGCCGTGGACCAGGTCCCAGCCAGCGATCCGGCCCACGAATACCGCTGCCGGGAAGTAGGCAAGATACTGGAAGGGCAGCAGCTTCAGGAGATTCGCCCACGGCTCGGGCAGCAAATCGAGCGGAAACATTTGGCCGGACACGAAGTAGTTGATCGCTCCGACCACGTACATGACCGACGTCACTTCCAGCGTCCAGAAGCCGACCATGCCCACGCACACTTCGATGAAAAAGCCGAGCAAAAACGACAGCACCAGGCTGACGACATAGCCGACGAACACGGCCGGTTCGGGCAGACCGTCGAAGAAGCCGCGGCACAGGTAGAACAGCAGGGCATAGGGCAGCGCGGCCGTGGTGATGTACGCCACTTTATGCGCGCCGCGGTAGGCGAGCAGATAGGCGTGCATGTCGATCGGTTGCAGCAGGTACTTCTTCAGGTTGCCGTCGCGGATGTCCCGCGCGATGCCCGCCGCCAGTCCGGGCATGCTGGAAAACAACCGGCTGATGTGGATGACCAGCAGATAAGCGATCATCATGCGATAGCTGTAGCCGTTCAACTCGTCCTGCCCGGAGCCGACATAGATCGCCTGCCACAGCAGGATCGTGGTGATCATCGGCAGAAAACGGAGGAACGTGGCCAGGAAGAAATCGGCCCGATAGGTCAGGCGTTCCGTCAGCGAGACGCGGAAGATTTTGAGATACTTCCCGATCATGTCCGCAGTCTGTTCCCGTTGAACTCCTCGTCGGATTCGCTTCCGTCAGGCTGAGGCATTTCGACATCGCCTTCCGCAGGGACGGCTTGTGCCCCTTCCTGGAAGACCCGGGCGATGACCTGGTCCAGCGGCGGGTCCTGCACGCTCATGTCCAGCACGGTGAAGCGGTCCAGGATCGCTCCCAGGACTTCCGAAACCCGCTGCCGGTCCACCCGCAAATCGGCCACCGGACCCTGGCCGTTCTGCACCTCGCCGAACCGGGCCAGTTCCGCGGGCACGCCGTCGGCGAAGCGGAGCTTGATGATCTTGGTTCGGCCGAACTGCTCGACAATGCCGCTCAAGGGGCCGTCGTAAATCAGCCGTCCGTGGTTGATGATGAGCACCCGCGAACAGAGCGCTTCCACGTCGCGCATGTAGTGACTGGTCAGGAGCATGGTCACGCCGCGGGTTCGGTTGTACTCCCGCAGGCAGCGTTGGATGGTGGCTTGCGCGACCACATCCAGACCGATCGTCGGCTCATCCAGCAGCAGCAACTCGGGCTGGTGCAGCAGAGCAGCGATCAGTTCCATCTTCATGCGTTCGCCCAGCGACAGTTCCCGCACCGGCTGCCGAACCAGGTCCTTCACCCCGAACAGATCGGTCAGATCAGCCACCGTCTGCTCGAACTGCGGCTTGGGGATCGAATAAATCTCTCGGTGGAGATGGAAGCTGTCCAGGGCGGGCAGGTCCCACCAGAGTTGGTTCTTTTGGCCCATGACTAGCGAGAAGCGTCGGCGAAAAGCGTCGGCTCGTTCCCAGGGAACGTGGCCGAGGACGACCGCCTGACCCCGGGTCGGGTAGATGAGGCCGGAGAGCATCTTGAGCGTCGTCGTCTTGCCTGCCCCGTTCGGACCGAGGAAAGCGACGATCTCGCCCGGTTCGATGTCGAAGCTGACGTCGATGACCGCCTCGACCAACTTGTATTCCCGAAAAAACAGCCCCCGCAACGCTGCCAGGAAGCCCTCCTTCTTCCGGAACACCCGGTAGGTCTTGGACAGATTGCGTGCGGAGATCACGGACATATCATCATTCTATTCCTGAACGGATGCCGGCCTGTTCGGCGGCGGACGCCCGCTGGTTCCCTCCCAGGCGGTTAGCAAGCGCTGCACCCAGGTTTCGGTTTCGCTTCGGACCCGCTGGCGGGCTGCTTCGGCCAAGGCCAGATCCGACAATTCGAAAGAGATTCGGTCGCCGGGCCGAAGCTGAGCCAGCTTGTCGAGATCGGCCGAAATGACGTGAGCCAGTCGGGGATAGCCGCCGATGGTCTGACAATCGACGCCGAGCACGATCAATTCCCCGCCGGCGGTGGCTTGCACGGTTCCGGGGCAGACGGGGGCCGAGGTCAGGTCCAGTCGAGCTTCGAGAGTGTCCGACCCCCGCAATCGCAATCCCATGCGGTCGGATGCCGGCAACACCATCCATGAATTTCGGAGCAGGGACCCGTCGGCTAAGGCGAAGTGCGTGCCGGGGAGGATGCGCAGGCGGTTGAGGTCCGGGGGGAGCCAATCCAGTTCGGGAACGAATCGGCATCGGCTCATCGAAGCCGGGCAAAGCAACTCCGCACTGTCCGGGAGGGGTTCCAGGGCAGAACGGCTGTCAAGGACCGCTGGCGATTCGAAACCGCCCGGCACGCACAGGTAGCCGCGCATCCCCTGCTCGCAGCTGCCGATCTCCAGCGTGTCTCCCGCACGGACCTGAAACGTCCTGCCCACGGCCAGCGGTTTGCCGTTGAGCAGGGCGCGAAACGGCGCGCCGGCCAGCACGGCATGATGCTCTCCGGTCGCTTCGAGGATCGGGCCGGCCAGGGCGAATTCCAAAGCGACGGCTCCTGGAGCGTTGCCTACCAGGGCATTGCCCAGCAGATACGATCTCCGGTCTGCCGCCCCGCCGAGGGGCAGACCACGATGCCGATGCCGTGGCCGACCCAGATCCACGAGCAGCGAACAGGTGCCGGAGCGGAGGACGCGGAAGCCCATCGCCTGGCCGATCACGCTTTCTCGGCCTTGATCGCTTCAAGGACCGCCTGCGGATGCGCCTCGGCCTTGGCGACCTTGGGCCAGTGTTTCTTCACCTTGCCGTCGGGACCGATCCAGACCGTGGAACGGATCACGCCTTCGGTCTTCTTGCCGTACATCATTTTCTCGCCGTAGGCCCCGTAGGCCTTCATCACCTTCTTGTCGGGATCGGCGAGGAGGAAAAAAGGAAGTTGGTGTTCCTCGGCGAAGCGTTGATGCGACTCGGTCGAGTCCGGCGAGATGCCGATGACGACCACGCCGAGCCTGGTCAATTCATCCCAGCGGTCGCGGAAGCCGCAGGCCTCCTTGGTGCAGCCTGGCGTGTTGTCCCGCGGGTAGAAGTACACGATCACGTCCTTGCCTTTGAATTGCTTGAGTTCCACAGTCTGGTTGTTCGCAGCTTTGAGCTTGAATGCCGGAGCTGCTTTTCCCACTTCGACCGCCATCGCTGTACTCTCCGAAAGCCTCAGACGACACCTCTTTGCCTGCATGATAGCAACGTCCGTCCCCGACGACGCAATTCGGCTTGACGGCCGGATTCTGCTGCGTAAGATAATGTGAACGATTTGGACGATGTATTTCTGACCCAGTCGGGAGCCGTGTCATGAAGTCCCTCAGCCGCCGTCGAAACGCGCAGCCTCTCGTCGAGGTGCCCCGCCATGTCCGCCATCCGTCGTTTCGGCAGGCGGTAGCGGAACGTCGCTACCATCCGGAGGCTCCTCTGCCGCAAGAGAACCCCGAATTGAAGCACATGGCGGACGAGATCACGCGGGAATTGGCTCGACGGATGCACTACGCCGCCTTCCGCGCTTCCGAGTCGAGGACGCTCGACCAGGCCCGCTGGTGGCTGGCCCGCTACTACGAATTGCGGGATCGGATCGTGCTGGGTAACCGCAAGCTGGTATATCGGGCGGTTCGGCAGCGGGCTGGATTCTCGCCCTTCTCCGATGACCTGGCTGGCGATTGTCACGTCGTCTTGCTCAAGGCCGTGGCCCTGTACAACCCCTGGCTGGGCATCCGTTTCAGCACCTACGCCTTCACCTGCATCCTGCGGGCCTTGGGTCGACTGTGTCAGCGGCTGGCCTCCGACCGGCTGGCCCATTCGGTGCCTCTGGAAGTGATCGGCGAAGGCGAGGGCCGACCGATCCGTCTGTCCGCGGACACCGCTGCCCCGAGTGCGCAGCTGACGGCGTTCCTGGCCCCTGAGCATCCGCTCTTGTCTTCACGGGAAAAGAGCATTCTGAGTTTGCGATTCGGCCTGGGCGAATCGCGGCGGCCGACCACGCTGGAAAACGTCGGCAAGAACCTCGGTTTGTCCAAGGAGCACGTCCGCCAGGTGCAGGCCAGCGCTCTGCGGAAACTGCGGATGGCCCTGACCGGCACCGAAGTCTGATTTTCCCCATGACGGACAGCCGATCGGCTCTTATGAACAAGGTATGGCACAACCGTTGTGGTCCACCAAATACCTGAGCACGGCACAAGTCGCACAAGCCCTGGGCGTCGGCGTCAGCACCGTCAAACGCTGGGTGGATGAAGGGCTGTTGCCTGCCAATCGGACGCCGGGAGGCCATCGCAAGTTATTGTTGGCGGATGTGCTGCGGCTGCTGCGTTCCGGGCAGTTGCCGGGCGTGGACATTACCGCACTCGGGGCTGCGGACCTGCCCTCGACGGAGCGTTTACGGCGGCGCTTGACGGAGGCCCTGGAACGAGGGGATGCCCGCACGGTCCAGCGTATCGTACTTGGTTCCTACCGCAGCGGACTGGCTTTGGAGGTACTGGCCGACGAAGTGGTGGCCCCGGCGATGCACCAGATCGGCCACGACTGGGAAGCCGGCCGACTGGACGTGTACGAAGAACACCGGGGAACGCAGGCCATCGCCGCCGCCTTGTTCGCCCTGAAAGCCTTACTGGAAAAAACGGCGTTGCGAAGCATGCCCGTAGCTTTGGGCGGCGCTCCGGAGGGCGACTGGACCCTGCTGCCCAGTTTGCTGGCCGAGTTAATTCTGATGGACCTTGGCTGGAAGGTCGTCAATCTTGGCCCGAACACGCCGCTGGCGTCCTTCCGCAAGGCGATCACGGAAATCCGGCCCAAGCTCGTTTGGATCTCGGCTAGCCACGGCCTGGAATCTCCAGCCGTGCAGGAACAATTGCTTCGGCTGGCCGAGGAAGTCGAGCAACGCAGGTCAACTGTTATCTTCGGCGGCAGAGGTTTCGTGCCGGAGTTTCAGCAACGGTTGGGGCCTGGGAAATTCGGCAGATGCCTCGCCGATCTGGCGCACTTGGCGAAGTCCCTGCACCCGTTGCCGGCTCGTCCGAGACGCGGCCGCCCTCCCAAAAAAGCCCGGCGGCGACGCAATCCTTCGACCTCATGAGCAGCGTTCGAAGATGGTGGCGATGCCCTGCCCGGCGCCGATGCACATCGTTGCCAGACCGTAGCGGGCCTGGCGGTCTTCCATGAGATGGATCAACGTCGTGGCGATTCGTGCTCCGCTGGCTCCGAGAGGATGCCCAATGGCGATGGCTCCGCCGCGGACGTTGACCTTTTCCGGGTCGAGTTTGAGCAGTTTCATGACGCTGAGCGTCTGGGCGGCAAACGCTTCGTTGATTTCGATGAGGTCGATGTCCCCCAGCTTCAGCCCGGCCTTGTCGAGGGCCTTCAGCGTGGCCGGGACTGGGCCGATGCCCATGACCGCCGGATCGACTCCGGCCACGGCCATCGCCTTGATCCGCACTTTCGGCTTGTAGCCGAGTTCCTTCGCCTTCTCTTCGGACATCAACAGCACGGCTGCGGCCCCGACGTTGAGCGGACTGGAGTTCCCGGCCGTGATCGTGCCGCCATCCGGCATGAAGACCGGCTTCAGAGCGGCCAGTGCTTCCAAGTTCGTGTCCGGCCGGATGCACTGGTCCACGGTCATCACCTGCTTGCGGCCTTCCTCGTCGCGTCCCCAGGTGGGAATGACCTCCTGGGCGAATTCGCCGTTGCGGGTCGCGGCGGCGGCACGCTGGTGGCTGCGAAGGGCGAATTCGTCCTGCTCGCGGCGGCTGATGCCGTACTTGCGAGCCAGATTCTCCGCGGTCAGGCCCATGTTGAAAACGGCCGGGCTGTGCCGGTAAGACATCCGCGGGTTCGGATCGAAGCCGGCTTCCATCGGCAGATGGTGCATGTGCTCGACACCGCCGGCGATCACGATGTCGTCGCAGCCGGCCATGATGCTCTGGGCGCAGGAGTTGATCGCCTGCAAACTCGAACCGCAGTTGCGGTTGACGGTCACGCCGCCGGTTTCCAACGGTAATCCGGCCAGGAGCACGGCCTGTCGGGCGATGTCGTAGCCCTGCTCACCGTGCTGCTTGACGCAGCCCCAGTGAACGTCCTCGATGAGTTCCTGGGGCAGTCCGACCCGGTCCACCAAGGCCCGAAGGATGTGAGCGGACAGATCGTCGGCCCGCACGTCCCGGTACATGCCTTTCTCCGGATGGGCGCGGCCGATCGGCGTCCGCACGGCGTCGATGATCACGGCTTGACGCATGGCTTCTCCTCTCAGGAGCCGAATTTCATGGTCCCCAGCTGACGAAGGGCGTCCGTCGGATGGAACCGCGGACCGAGGGGTTCGTACTTCTTGAGCCGGCGCAGAATCTCCTCCACTCCCACCGACCTGGCCCAATGCAGAATGCCGCCACGCCACGCCGGGAAGCCGATCCCCAGAATCAGGCCCATTTCCACGTCCGAAGGATCGCGGACGATGCCCTCGGCAAGGCAGCGGGTGGCTTCGAGCAGCATCGGCAGAAAGAGCCGGTCGGTGATCTCCTCGGGGCTGATCTCCCGCTGCTGCCTGCGACAACGAGCAAGAATGGCCTCGAACGCGGGATCATCCGCTCCCCGCTTGGGGTCCTTGGCGTAGCTGTAAAAGCCCGCTCCGGACTTCTGTCCCAGTCGGCCTTCCTTGACCAGTTCTTCGAGGATGCGGCTGGGGGCGGCACGGTCGGCGAACGCCGTGTTGACCACCCTGCCGGCGTACAACGCGGTATCGTTGCCGACCACGTCGTTGAGCGTGATCGGTCCCATGGGCATGCCGAACGCCGTAGCTGCCTTGTCGATGGCCCGCGGACTTGCCCCTTCCTCCAGAAGCACCAGCGCTTCATTGATGTACGGGAAGAGAATGCGGTTCACCAGGAAGCCAGGACAGTCCTTGACCACGATGGGCGTCTTGCCGATCTTCCTGGCCAGAGCGACCAGCGTGGCGGTTGTCTCGTCGTCCGTCTTTTCGCCGCGGATCACCTCGACGAGCGGCATGCGGTCCACGGGATTGAAAAAGTGCATGCCGGCGAACCGTTCCGGGTGATGGACCGCCCTGGCCATCCGGGTAATCGAGATCGTCGAGGTGTTCGAGGCGATGATGCGATCCGCCGGTAGATGCTGTTGCAGCTTCTGGAACGTCTGGACCTTGACCTCCTCGTTTTCGACCACGGCTTCGATGATCAGGTCGCGGTCGCTCATGGCGGCCAGCGACAGCGTCGTACACAGCTTGCCCAGGGCGGTGACGGCTTCCTCGGGCTTCATCCGCCCCGCTTCGACGCGCCCTTGCAGCACCTTTTGAATGGCCGAGACGCCCTTGGCAAGGGCAGCGTCGTTGACGTCGAGCATCGTGCAGGGGATGCCCCGGCGGATGAACGCCCCGGCAATACCAGAGCCCATGATGCCTGCTCCGAGAACGCCGACCCGTTGGATTTCTCGCGGCTTGATGGCCGGATCGCTCACCCCGGTATCTTTCTGTAGCCTCTGGTTCATGAAGAAGACCGCGATGAGGTTGCGGGAGATGTCGGAGCCGACGAGCCTGGCGAAGGCCTCCGTTTCGATCTTCAGCCCGTCTTGCAGCGGCAGATTGCACGATTTTTCGACCACCTCGACCGCCGCCAGCGGAGCGGGCAATAGGCCCTTGGTCTTGGCCAGGACCGCTCCCTTGGCGACGGCGAATGTGAAGGCGTGCTGGTCTTCGGTCAGTCCAACGGGCTGCTGTTTCTGCTTGCGGGCTTCTCGCCAGGCGCCGGTTTCGCGGGACATCTGCAAGACTCGCCTGGCCTCGTCGAGCAGCCGTTCGCTGGGCACGGCATCGAAGACCAGCCCCAGCGCCGCCGCCTTGGCCGCGGGAACGGCTTCGCCAGAGGCGATCATCTCGACAGCGTTGGCCGGACCGATTACCCGCGGCAGCCGCTGCGTGCCGCCCCAGCCGGGTATCAGGCCGATCTTGGTTTCCGGCAGGCCCAGTTCCGTTTTGGGATGGGTGCTGGCGACGCGATGATCGAAGGCCAGGGCAAGTTCCAGACCGCCCCCCATGCAGCTTCCCTCGATGGCCGCCACGGTGGGGTAAGGCAGCGCTTCGATCCGCTCCAGAATCCGCAGACCGCGTTGGACCATCTTCCTGGCTTGTTCGGGATCGTGCTCCGCGCTGCCAAGTTCCTTGAGATCGGCCCCGGCGACGAACATGCCGGGTTTGCCGCTCCGCAGAATCAGCCCTTGGAGGTCGGTCCGCTTCTCGATCTCGGAAAGCACCTGCTCGAACTCCGCCAGCACCGCCTGGTTGAGCGTGTTGGCCCGACTGTTCGGTTGATCGAAGGTGATCAGACCGAGATTTCCGTCCACGACTTCGAAGCGCAACGCTGATGTGCTCATGAAGCCTCTCCGACAAGCGGGCTGCGGTATCGTTGCCGGTTATAATGTACGAGGAACTATGGAGAACCCAAGCCAATCCTCCTTCGACAACTCGAATGTCATCGCCCAGCTGGCGGAAAAGGTCAAGGAATTTCCGCGCGGTCCTGGCGTTTATCTGATGAAGGATGCGCGGGGACGGGTGATCTACGTCGGCAAGGCCAAGAACCTCCGCAACCGCGCCTCCCACTACTTCACCCGCCAGGCCGCCGAGGACCGACGCACCTGCGATCTCGTCCGGGAAATCCGCGACGTGGATTTTCTCGAAGCAGAGTCCGAGGTGGACGCCCTGCTCATGGAAGCCCGGCTCATCAAGGACATCCAGCCGCGCTTCAACGTCGAACTGAAGGACGACAAGACCTTTCCCTATCTGCAAATCCGCGTCCGGGAGCCGTATCCTCGCGTCGAGTTCACCCGCAGTCCGAAGCGGCGGGGCGTCCGGCTCTACGGCCCGTTCACCAGTGCCAGCGCCCTGCGGGCGGCGATCCAGGTGCTTCAGCGCATCTTCCGTTTCCGCACCTGTAGCCTCGACATCAACCCCGACGAACCGAAGTGGCGGTGGTATCGGCCCTGCATTCTGGCCAGCATCCAACAATGTACCGCTCCCTGCAATTTCCGCGTCAGCCCGGAAGAGTATCGGCGGCAAATCCGCCAACTGCGGCTGGTGTTGGAAGGCAAGAAGCAGCGGCTCCTCGCGGAACTGGAAAAGGAGATGCGCCAGGCCAGTGCCGCTTTGCAGTTCGAGAAGGCGGCCCGAATCCGCGACGAGATCCGGGCCTTGAACAATCTCAGCCTGCGCGGCGAGGCGGACAAGGACGTGCAGCCGGAAGTGTTCGTGATGAATCCCCGCAAAGGAGTGCTGGGGCTGAAGCAGGTGCTCAAGCTCGACCGCTTGCCGCGGGTCATCGAGGGAATCGACGTGGCCCATCTGGGCGGCAGCGAGGCGGTGGCCTCCCTGGTAGTGTTCATTGACGGTCTGCCGTTCAAGCCCGGCTATCGTCGCTACCGCCTTCGCTCCGTGGAAGGGATCGACGACTTCGCTTCGATCCGCGAAGTCGTCACGCGCCGCTATCGGCGTCTGCGACACGAGGAACAGGTCTTTCCCGAGGTGCTTGTGATCGACGGCGGCAAAGGGCAGCTCAACGCCGCCCGGCAGGCCTTCGAGGCGCTCGGCATCGAGCCGCCCTGCCTCATCTCCCTGGCCAAGCAGCATGAGGAGGTCTTTCGTCTCGACGCCGCCGAGCCGCTGCGTCTGAGCCGCACTTCGGCCGCGCTGCGGCTGTTGCAATACGTCCGTGACGAAGCCCACCGCTTTGCGCAGCACTACCATCATCTGCTGATGAGCAAACGCCTGAAGCTGGATTCTCCGGCGCCTCGTGTCGGCGAGGCCGAGCCGGAACCGGACCCAACGCCCGACCAGGACTAAACCGGCAACCAGGCATCCGGAACCCGATCATGCTTTTGCTCTCATGTTCAGGACTGACCCGAGGCTTTCAACACGGTCCGTTGTTCGAGGACGTCGGCTTCGAACTGCATCACGGCGACCGCATCGGTCTGGTCGGTCCCAACGGCGTCGGCAAGACCACGCTGCTGCGCATCCTGGCCGGCCTGGACGAACCCGACCGGGGCGAAGTCCGGCTCCACGCCGGGGCCAAGGTCGGCATCCTGGAACAGGAACCGCGCTTCGACGCCGAACGGAGCCTTTTCGAAGAGGCTCGCTCCGCGTTAGACGCGCTCCTGCAAGCCCAGGAAGAATTGGTCCGCGTCGGTGAAGCGATCACCCATGCTGCCAGTGAAGAAGAGAAAAGGCGGTTGACCGACCGCTTCGACCGGCTCAACGAACTGCTGCGCCGGCATGATGCGTACAACCTCGATCATCAGGTCGAGGCCGTGCTGCAAGGTCTGGGCTTCGCGGCGGAGGATTTCGAGCGCCCCGTGAACACGTTCAGCGGCGGCCAGCGGCATCGGTTGACGCTGGCCAAACTCCTCCTGGCCGCTCCCGATGTCCTCTTGCTCGACGAGCCGAGCAATCACCTCGACCTCGCCGGCACGCAATGGCTCGAAGAGTATCTCAGCAGGCAGAACGAGGCGATGATCCTGGTCAGCCACGACCGCTGCTTCCTGGATCGCGTGGCCAACCGCATCTTTGAACTGCACAACCGGAAACTGACGAGCTACGTCGGCAACTACTCCGCTTACCTCCGGCAGCGGGAAGAGCGGTATCAAGTGCAATTGCGGACCTGGGAAGCGCAGCAGGAGTACATCGCGAGGCAGGAGGACTACATTCGCCGGGTCCACTACGGCGAGTTGCACAAGCAGGCGGCTTCGCGACGAAACGCCCTGGAGCGTCTGGAACGGGTCGAACGTCCCGTGGCCATCGAAAGACCGCACATGCACTTTCACTCGGCTCGGCGTTCCGGGGACGTCGTGTTCGAAGTTCAGGACCTGGCCAAGAGCTACGACCGGCCGCTGTTTAGCGATCTGAGTTTTCAAATTCGCCGAGGCCAGCGGGTCGGCATTCTGGGGCCGAACGGCAGCGGCAAGACGACGCTCCTGCGGATTCTCCTCGGCCAAGAAACCCCTGACGCTGGCCAGGTCATCCGCGGCTACCACCTCGACATCGGCTACTTCGATCAGCATCTCCAGACACTGCCGGGAGACGCCGAGGCCGTGCGGGCCGTCTGGCCAAACGATCCCGAAACTCAGGAACAGGAGATGCGGAATCTGCTGGCCCGCTTCGGCATCACCGGCGAACGGGCCTACCAGCGTGTCGCCAGCCTCAGCGGCGGCGAGAAGAGCCGGGTCGCCCTGGCCCGTCTGGTCGCCCGCAAGATCAACGTCCTGGTCCTCGACGAGCCGACCAACCACCTCGACCTGTGGGCCTGCGAAGCTCTCGAAGAAGCGCTCCAGCAATTCGAAGGCACGGTCCTTGTCGTCAGCCATGACCGCTGGTTCCTCAATCGCGTCGTGGACATGCTCATCGTCCTCGACGGCAAGGGCAAGGCCCGGGTCCTTCACGGCAACTACGAGACCTGGCAGCGGATGATGGGCGGTGAAATGGCCTCGCCGTCGGACAGCGGGGATCGTTCCGTTCCCCGAGCAACGGCGGCGGAACGGCCGGTGCGTCGCAAACGTCGCTTTCCCTATCGCAAATTGGAAGAGTTGGAAGCTGAGATCGCGGAACAGGAGGACCGCATCCGCCAACTGGAGGCAGCCTTGGCCGATCCGAACCTGTATCGGGACGGCGACAAAGTCAAGGAAACTCTGCAAGCGTTCGAAGAGGCAAACCAGCGTGTCGCCCAGTTGTATGAGCACTGGGAAGAGGCGGTCGAACTCGACGGACGCTGACGGGGTCAGGCAGCGGCCCGGAGGCTGCCGCGAGCAAACTGGGCGATGGTCCGGACCACCCGTTTCTGTTGCTCGTAGCTCAGTTCCGGGTACATGGGCAAGGCCACTACTTCCTTGCAGGCGCGCTCGGCCACTGGGAAGTCGCCGGGCTTGTAGCCCAGCGGAGCGAACACTTCCTGCAAGTGCAACGGGATCGGATAGTAGATCTCGAAGCCAATTCCTTCCCGCCGGAGATGATCGAGCAGATCGTCACGACGGCCGCCGCTGACCCGGACGACATACTGATTGAACGTGTGCTTGCAGTGGGGCAGCACCACCGGCTTCTGGACCAGACCGCCCAGGCCATGTTCGTCGATGAGCAGATCGTAGCGGCGGGCGATGGCGATGCGAGCGTCGATGAAACGGGCGACCCAGCTCAGCTTGACCCGCAGGATGGCCGCCTGAAGGGCGTCCAGGCGGCTGTTCCAGCCCAGGTACCTGTGGTAGTAGCGCGGTTCCATGCCATGCGTCCGCAGGCAGGCGATTTTCGCCGCCAGTTCGCGGTCATTGGTCACGACCATGCCGGCGTCGCCGTAGGCTCCGAGGTTCTTGGTCGGATAGAAGCTGTGACAGGCCAGCGCGCCCAGCGTCCCGGTGCGTTTGCCCTGATACTCCGAGCCGAAAGCCTGGGCGGCATCTTCGATGATGGGGAGATGATGCCGCTCGGCGATCTTCCACAGCGGCTCCATGTCGCAGCACTGGCCAAACAGGTGTACCGGAATGATCGCTTTGGTCCGGGGCGTGATCTTGTCCTCGACCTGGCGGGGATCCATGTTGAAGGTGTCCGGGTCGATGTCGGTGAAGACTGGCCGGGCACCCAGGCGGCTGACGCAGGAGGCCGTGGCGAAGAAGGTGAACGTCGGCACGATGACTTCGTCGCCGGGTCCGATCCCCAGGGCCGCCAGTGCCAGCAAGAGAGCATCGGTCCCCGAAGCGCAGGCCACGGCGGCCGCACAGCCGGTGTAGGCGACTATCTCCTCCTCCAGGGCTTTGACCTCAGCCCCGAGAATGAAGCAACCGGATTGAAGCACCCGATTGACGGCCTCTTCGATCTGCTTCCGCAAGCCGTGATATTGAATCTTCAGGTCGAAAAAGGGTACCGGAGCGGCTGTCATGTCGCAATCCCCCCTCCTGGGTTCCGGAAGCATGGGAAAAGGGACCGCAACTTATTCCCTGGGGGAAGCCGTGTCAATGCCGATGAAGTTCCGCCCATGTCTCGGCAAAACCGTCAGATTGGAGAATTTGGACAGAGAGCCTTGGGTGGTATGGGTTTGATTTGCCGTGGGTATCAGAATCTTCGCTGACAACAACGGTGCCGGTACGCGGCAAGTCCGGAGCAGACGTCGGCACCAAAGAAGCTGCATCCCGGTGTTCCGTCAGCCGATCCAAGCCCATGTGGGATCGCATCGGCCAAGGACGGCCTTCGAGGCACGCAGGGTCGGAGGCCTTGGTCATGCCCAACGATGCCAAGCTCGGTCTGGTCGTCGGAGTCGGACTGGTCATCGCCGTTGCGGTCGTCTTCTTCCGCAAGGACATTTCTGCTCCCAAGCAGGAGCTTCCCCGCCCCGCTGTTGAGCAGAACCAGGTTGCGGCGGCGAAGTACCACGTCGTCCAGGAAGGGGAAACGCTTTTCACCATTGCCCGCCTGCATTACGGCGACGGCGAGCGGTTCTACGACATCTATCTTGCCAACCGCGACGTGCTGAGCAGCCCCGATCGGCTTCCCGCAGGCGTGTCGCTTCGCATCCCCTGACCAGAGGGACCGCCCCGGCCCGGCCACCCCGGCGGACAGGCTCCGCCTGTCAGACGCCCTTATAATAGCCAGCAAAGGCGGTTCCTCACCCCCGGCAGGTCGTCGGGGGATTGCTTGTGCCGGAGCGCCGTCATGGCTCAGCATTCCCCGCGTTTTCTCCAACTCGTGGCCGAGGCCCGGCGACGCATCCGGGAACTGACGATTGCCGACGTTCAGGCCAAATTGCAGCGAGGCGACCGCTTCGTCCTCGTGGATGTCCGGGAAGAGAGCGAGTGTGCTGCGGGCCGCCTGCCGGGGGCCGTCCATCTCAGCAAGGGCATTATCGAGCGGGATATCGAGAAACGATTTCCAGATTTGGACACCGAACTGGTCCTGTACTGCGGGGGCGGCTATCGCTCGGCTCTGGCGGCCGACAATTTGCAAAAGATGGGCTACACCAACGTCTGGTCGATGGACGGCGGATTTCGCGGCTGGCGGGACGCCGGGCTGCCCGTCGAGTCCTGAGCATCTCTCCCGGCCCCTCGCGGCGATTCTGCGATGATCCCGATTCAGCTAGTCAATGTCAGCAAAACCTACCCCGGAGGGATAAGGGCCATCCTGGATGTCCACCTCGAGGTGCGTCCGGGAGAAGTTTTCGTGCTGCTCGGTCCGTCCGGTTGCGGCAAGACGACGCTGTTGCGGCTCATCGCCGGACTGGAAAGCCCGACCCGTGGGACAATCTTACTGGACAGCAAAGACGCCTCGGCTGTGCCTCCGCATCGTCGCAACGTCGGCATGGTGTTCCAACACCCGGCAGTTTACCCGCATCTGACCGTGCGCCAGAATCTGGTCTTCCCTCGGAGACCAACTTATAATCACAATAACAGGTCAGGGCAGGGGGGGCCGCAGCTTCACCCGAAAGATCGCGTGGTGGAAGTAGCGGCGTTGCTCGGCCTGGAACGGCTTTTGGACCGCAAGCCGTTCGAATTGTCCGGAGGAGAACGGCAACGGATTGCCCTGGGTCGTCTTCTGCTCCGCCAACCGGCGGTTTTTTTGTTGGACGAGCCGTTGGCCCATGTGGACCCGCTGGGCAAGTCACGGGTACGAACTCAGGTGCGGGACTGGCTCCGGCAGATGGGCCGAACCGTGCTGTGGGTCACGCACGACCACGCGGAAGCCCTGGCCGTGGCGGATCGCATGGCCGTGATGGATGCGGGCCGGATCCTTCAAGTAGGACCGCCGCGAGAGATTTACGAAGTCCCCAATAGTGTGCGCGTGGCCCTGCTGGTCGGAGATCCGCCGATGAATCTGGTGCCTGGCTCCAGAGTTGCTCCCAACGGCAGCGATCCGGCCGCTCTGTTCGGCGTTCGTCCTCATGACGCGGTCGTGGTTTCCGAGGGCTTCCTGCGGCTGCGGCTGAAAGCCCTGGAGTACCGCGAAACGGGTTGTCTGGCCCGGCTCGATGACGGGGAGCTGTCCCTGACCGCCCGATGGCCGGACGGTCTGGCCGGCGAAGTGGGTCAGGAAGTCGGCGTCGTCTGGGATTGGCGGTCGGTACATCGCTTCGATGCCGCCACCGGCCGGCGTCTGGCTCCCGCCGGATGACCGGGCCTTCGTCTGCCTCTGGGCGGACGACGACAGTGGGACCCGGTCCCACTTTTTTGTTGGCAGGGGGTGCGTAGATGAATGCTGACGAAGTCCTTCGCCTCGTGGATGTCATCCACCGCGACAAGAATATCGACCGGGAAGTGATCTTCTCCACGCTGGAAAACGCCCTGCTTCTGGCGGCCCGCAAGTATTTCAGTCCCCGGGATGACGAGGAACTCAACCTCTCCGTTTCCATCGACCGCAATACCGGACGGGTGGTGGCTATCAAGGACGGCGAAGAGATCGACCCGGCCACCCTGGGCCGCATCGCTGCCCATGCCGCTAAGCAGTCGATCATCCAGCGCATCCGCGAAGCGGAATCCAAGGCGATCTATCAGGAATACGTCGATCGCATCGGGGAACTGGAAATCGGCACCGTTCAGAGGATCGAGCACGGCGCGGTCCTGGTCAGCATCGGCAAGACCGAGGCGATGCTGCCACGCTCGGAGCAGATCCCCGGCGAATCGTTTCACGTCGGCCAGCGCCTCAAGGCCATCATCCGGGAGGTCAAGGAAGTCGGCCCGCGCGTCCGCATCATCCTGTCCCGCAGCCATCCCGACTTCGTCCGCCGCCTGTTCGAGCAGGAGATTCCCGAAATCCAGGACCGCACCATCGACATCCGGGCCGTCGCCCGTGAAGCCGGCTACCGCACCAAGATCGCCGTCTCCAGCATTGATTCCAAAGTCGATGCCGTCGGGGCTTGCGTCGGCGTCCGCGGCAGCCGCATCAAAAACATCGTGGACGAACTCAACGGCGAACGCATCGACATCGTCCGCTACAACGAATCGCTCCAGGTCATGATTCAGAACGCCTTGCAGCCGGCCAAGGTCGAGGAAGTCTTCCTCTATCCCCGGATCGGCCGAGCCATTGTCCTGGTCCGCGACGACCAACTCTCCCTGGCCATCGGACGGCGGGGACAAAACGTCCGCTTGGCGTCCAAGCTGGTCGGTTGGGACATTGAGATCATGACCGCGGAGGAATACTCCGAGAGCCTGGACCGGGCCAAAAACTGGTTCCTCCAGATTCCGGGCATGACCGACGAGATGACCGAAGTCCTCATCACCGAGGGCTTCCTCTCCTACGACGACCTCACCTTCATGGAGCCGGAGCAACTGGCCGAACTCATCAATGTCACTCCGGAAGAGGCCGAAGAGATGATCATTGCCGCCGAGGAACTCGCCGAGCAGGTCGAGGCTCAGAAGCGAGAAATGGCTCAACGCGTCGGCGAGACGGCTGAGGAAGCAACGGAAGCTGCCGAAAGCGAAGCCGCCCCGGTCGCGGAGCAAGCCGTGGCTGCCGCCGAGCCGCAACACACCCTGGAGAGCATCTTCGGCTCCGACGCGCTGGAAGCGAAACAGGAAGAAAAGCTCGACCCGCATAAGTTGTTCGGCACGCAGCCGCCTGGCAGCACGACGGCGGAGTGATCGAACATGGTCCCCCGTATGGGTAAATGTTGGCGCAGCGGATAAAACTTGACGTCAATCCGACCAGCATAATCCCAGCCCAACCCCCAGATGCCCTCGCCGCCGCGATTGCCAATTTCGCGCCGCGATTTCCAACTCCGAACCGCGACCGCCATTCCGAGCCGCGACCGCCAGGGAGCGGTGTTTCTTCCCCGCTCCGTTGCCGTCGCGGCT
>CALFAY010000037.1 GCA_937944855.1 uncultured Planctomycetota bacterium | reverse complement strand
CCTGTGAAAAAACTGCTTGTGGTTCTGATTCTGCTCGCCGCTGGCGTGGCTGGGGGCGTGTATCTGTACGAACACAAGTCCCAGGCTGCTCCGGCCCTGCCCAAGACGGAGCGTGTGGATCGCGGCGAAGTGATCGAGAGCGTCAGCGCCACGGTGCGGGTGCATCCGGTGGGAGCGGTGTATGTGGCCTGCGAATTGCCCTATGCCCGTATCAGCGAACTTCCGGCGAGAGCCGAGATCGGCCAGCGGGTTGGCCGAGGGGAAATGCTGTTGAAACTGGACGACGTGCTGGCCCGTGCCCGACTCGCCGAAGCCGAAGCCGCCGTCCTCACCGCCGAGGCCGCCAAACTCCAGGCCGAGGCCAAGCTCCAGAGCGCCCAGGCCTTTCTCGGTCAGGCCAAGGCCAAGCATGAACTGACCCTCAAAGAGCAGAAGATGGTTCTGGACAATAAGAATCTGACTTCCGAAGGATTGCGGGACAAGGTCGCCCAGATGGTCAAGGAGGCTGAGGAAGGCGTCAACTACGCCGAAGCCCAGGTCAAGGAAGCCGAGGCCGCCATCAAGGCCGCCGAGGCCAACATCCTCAAGGCCCGGGCTGGCGTTACCGCCGCCGAAGAGAACCTCAAGATGCACGTCGTGACCGCACCCATCGACGGCGTCATCATCGACCGCAAGATCAACAGCGTCGGGCAGGTCATCTCCCCGCAAACGCATCCGGTGCTGTTCGTGCTCGTGCCGGACCTGACCACCTTCGAACTCGAAGCCCAGGTCGGCGAAGCGGACATCGCCAAGATCAAGCTCGGCATGGAAGCGACCTTCAAGCTCGATGCCTACGCGGACGACGACTCCGCCTTCCAGGCGGTGGTGCGGGAAATCGCCTACGTCCCCACGCCGCCGACCACCAGCCGCTGGATCGAAACCAGCACCAGCGGTCCCGGTCCCGTGACCTACCGGGTCACGCTCGACGTCAAGCCGTCGGCCCAGTCGGAAACGCGGCCCCTGAAACCGGGCATGACCGGCAATGTGGACTTCGTGCTGCGACGGGTGCCCAACGCCATCCGCGTGCCCAACGCCGCCTTTGCTTACAGGCCCCTGAAACTCAGCGACGAGGAGACCAAAGCCATCGAGGTCCGAGAGACTTCCGGCTGGAAACCGCTGTGGATCCTGGCCGACGGTCAAAGCAAACTGCTTTTCGTCAAGACCGGTGCCAACGACGGCAACCGTACCGAGGTGACGCAGGTGGACGGCGGAAATCTCGACGCCGGCATGGAAGTCGTCACCGAGAATCCGCCCCAGCCGCTTTCAGGCGGCCTGTTCGGCATCAAAGACCAGATCAAGATCCTCTAGCGGAAGCTTCTTCCGCGTGCTGCCCATCGCCCGGATGACATCAGGGAGCCGAGGACGCCATCGTGAAGCCGATCATCCAGATCGAAGAGATCCACAAAATCTACGACACCGGGGCTGTGCAGGTGCAGGCCCTGCGGGGAGTGTCGTTGAGCGTTGAAGAGGGCGAGTTCCTGGCCATCATGGGGGCCAGCGGCTCGGGCAAATCGACGCTGATGAACATCCTCGGCTGTCTGGACCGGCCCACCAGCGGCCGCTACCTCCTGGACGGCGAGGACGTCAGCAAACTGAATCGCTACCAGCTGGCCCGCATCCGCAACCGCAAGCTCGGATTCGTGTTCCAGGGCTTCAATCTGCTCAAGCGTCACACGGCCCTGGAGAACGTCGAACTGCCGCTGCTGTACGCCGGTGTCTCGGCCCGGGAGCGGAGGCGGAGGGCCTTGGCCAAGCTCGAACTCGTCGGCCTGGCCGACCGCGCTGGCCATCTGCCCAACCAACTGTCCGGCGGACAGCAGCAGCGCGTGGCCATCGCCCGGGCCTTGGTCAATGAACCGCGCATCCTTCTGGCCGACGAGCCGACCGGCAATCTCGACTCCGTCACCAGTGAGGAAATCCTGGCCGAATTCCAGCGGCTGCACCGCGATCTCGGCCAGACGATTATCATGGTGACGCACGAACTGGACGTGGCCGACCACGCCCAGCGTATCGTGCTCATTCGAGACGGCAAAGTGGCCGACGACCGGTCCAACCTCCGACCGCGGGAAGCTCGACGCCGCCGCGTCGCGGATGCCAACGGCAGCGACATCGGCCGGCCTCACGCTTTGGCCGCCGACGACCGCTCCCCGGCACTGGTCGCCGCCGGCGGCAGAGAACCGGGTCCGGGTGTCGTCAGAGAAACAGCCTGAGACGGGCCATCGGCGGCCGTCGGCCAGCGCAGGGCCGCTGATTGCGGGAAAAAAACGATCCGAGAACTCACAACACCATGAGTCTGACTTCCGCCATCCGCGTCGCCTTGGCGGCGCTGTTCGTCAACAAGGGGCGATCCGCCCTGACCTGCCTGGGCATCGTCATCGGCATCATGGCGGTCATCGCTATGGTCGTGGCCGGCAACGGGGCCCGGGCCTCCCTCGACGAACGCCTCGACAGCGTCGGCAAGAACCTGATCCTCATCAAACCGGGCGGTCGGTCCAACGCCGGCATCGTCCTGTCCAACGACAGCTTCACGGATGAAGAGGTCAAGGCGTTGCGGGAAGACCCCGAGGTGCGACGCCTGGTTTCCGCTCTGGGAGAGAACCAGAGCCATCTGGCGATGGTTTCGACGCCGACCGTCTCTCACCACACGTCCATCACCGGCGGCGTGCCGGCCATGTTTCACGTCCGCAAGTGGCAGATCGAACACGGCCGGTTCTACACCGAGAACGATCTGGCCAAGGCAGCTCCGGTCTGTCTGCTCGGTCAGACGGCGCGGCAGAAGCTCTTCCCGCACCGCAGCAATCCGGTGGGCGAACGCCTCCGCGTCGGCAACGTGCGGCTGGAAGTGATCGGTGTCCTGAAAGCGAAGGGGCGAGCACCCACCGGGGCCGATCCCGACGACCAAGTGTTCGTGCCCCTGAGCACGTTGCAGGAGAAGATCGCCAACGTCAAACGCATCGACATCATCACCGCCACCGCCGTCACCCAGGACGCCATTCCCCAGGCCGTGGAACGGATCAAGAAAGTGCTGCGGGAGAAGCGACGGCTCAAGCCCGGGGTGGACGACACTTTCGAGGTCAGCAGCGTGCAGGAGATGGCCGAGCTGGCCGTCAACGTCGCCCGCATCTTCAACATCCTCGTGGTGGTGATCGCCTCGATCTCCCTGATCGTGGGCGGCATCGGCATCATGAACATCATGCTCGTGTCGGTGACGGAACGGACGCGGGAGATCGGCATCCGTATGGCCGTCGGGGCCACGCCCGGCGACATCCGCAACCAGTTCCTCATCGAAGCCGTGGTCCTGTCGCTGGTCGGCGGACTGATCGGCATCGTGCTGGGCATCACCGTCGCCATTACGGTCACGCGCATCGCCGGCTGGCCGACGCTGATGTCCCCCTTCTACATCGTCCTGGCCTTCGGCGTGTCCGCCGCGGTGGGCGTGTTCTTCGGGCTGTACCCGGCGGCCAAGGCGGCCCGGCTCGATCCCATCGAGGCCCTTCGCTACGAGTGACACCCAGTAGTCACGCGCTCACCTGCGGAAGTGGCGCAGGCACCTTGGCGGGCTGATCAGCTCGTTGACGAGAATAGCGGCGCGGATGCCGTCGGAGGTCAGCATCTCCCGAAGGCGTTTCAGCAGCGGGGGCGGTTCGGGCCGCTTCACGGGCGCGATCGGTTTGAACTCCAGGCTGCCCACCTCGGCGGCGATGGCAGCGGCCTGGGCCTGAGCAGTTTGCACCAGGTTCGGCATGGGTGGCGGGGTGGGAGGCGGAGGCGGAGTCGGCAGCGGTTCGACCAGACTCGCCGCGGGGCGGCGGACCGGGGGCGGCTGCGACACCGGCTTGACGCGGGGAGCGGGGCGGACGCGCGCCGGCTTCGGGGCCGGAGCTTCGACCGGTTGTACAGCCGGAGCCTCCCGACGCGGGGGAACTCGCTCCTCCACGGGCCGTCCCGCCTGGGCCTGGCGGCGGCGATTGATCTCCTCCAGGAAGCGATCGATCTCGGCATCGGCGGGCCGCAGCGGGCGGACCTGCGGTTGCCGTTGCGGACCCTGGGGAAGATTCGCCTGCTGACCCGCCCGGATCACCTGAGAGATGATCCAGACGATGAAGGCGATGATCGGAATGACCCATGCCCAATCCACGTTCTACCGCCTTTCGTCGTCAAGGCCGTCGCCTCTTCCGCGTCGGGAATTCAGCCGTCGGCCGGGGGAGTCATGGGCGGGGACCGCCTTGCACGTTGGTTCCAGCGACGGCGTTCCGCATTTCCGTGTCGGCTTGCAGGTTGCGCATGTGGTAGTAGTCCATGACGCCGAGCCGTCCCTCCCGGAAAGCCTGGGCGATCGCCAGGGGCACCTCGGCCTCGGCCAGCACGACCTTGGCCCGGTTCTCCTCGACCAGCGCCTTCATTTCCTGTTCCCGGGCGACGGCGGCGGCGCGGCGCTGTTCCGCCTGGGCCTGGGCGACGCGCAGGTCGGCGGCGGCCTGATCGGCAGCCAGCTTGGCACCGATGTTCTCGCCTACCTCCACGTCGGCGATGTCGATGGAGACGATGTGGAAAGCGGTGGCGGCATCCAACCCCTTGTCCAGCACTTCGCGGCTGATGATGCTGGGGTTGGCCAGCACCGCCCGATGATCGTCTGCCGAACCGATGGCCGACACGATGCCCTGACCGACTCGGGCGATGATCGTCTCTTCCGTCGCTCCGCCGACCAGCCGTTCCAGCTTGGTCTGCACCGTGACGCGGGCTTTGACCTTCAGTTGGATGCCGTTCCGGGCCACGGCGTCCAGGGTGCGTGCGCCCTTGGAAGGATCGGGGCAGTCGATGACTTTGGGATTGACGCTGGTGCGGACGGCGTCGAGGATGTCACGGCCTGCCAGATCAATGGCGGCCGCGGTCTTCCAGGGCAGATCAATCCCGGCCTTGTAGGCGGCGATGACGGCGGCGGCCGTCTTGGGCACGTTGCCCCGCGCCAGATAGTGCGCCTCCAGATCGCGGGTGTCCACCTTGATGCCCGCCTGGACCAGGGCGATCTTCTGCTGCACGATCATGGTGTAGTTCACCTTGCGCAGCATCATGCCGACCATGTCGAAGATGCCGATATTGGCCCCGGTCAGCCATGCCTGGATCCACAGGTTGAAGAAGCGGAAAAACAGCAACAGAAAGATCAGGGCGATCAGGCCGATCACGAAGAGGATGATGATCGTCGGGACCAGCCAGAAATCCCCCTTCATGACGGCTAACTGGAGATGGTGCATGGGTCGGCTCCTTGTTGTCAGGATGGTGCGCGCAAGCTGTAGAAATTTTCGTCCCGAAGGAGATTGTAGTTAATTTGGCCAATGGCTTCGGAAGAACGGAATGCCAGTCTGACTCATGACCGGGGTCCGGTCAAGTCTTCGGGCAAGCCCGCCAGTTCCCGGTCATCCAGTGGCCGCACCGTGATCTGCCCGTGCCGCACGTCGATGACGCGGACCCAGCGTCCCGCCGGAACGAAGATGCCTTCCGTCTGCGTATCCACGCGCCGGCCCTGGATCAGAGTTACGCCGCTGGGCCGCAGGTCCGTCAAGGTCTGGCCGATCTGTCCCAGCAGCGTTTCGTCGGCCAGCGAGGCCGGCGGCACCGGGGCGGCCTGTTCCGCGGGCGCGGGCAGAAAGAACTTGCGGCCGAAACGGGTCTGCGGCCAATAGTGCAACCAGATCATGACCAGGCTCGGAACGACGACCAGAAGGATGGCGATGGCCACGAAGCCGCTGAATAAGCCTCCCCCTTCCGATTCCGGGGCGAAGAAGATCATGGTCACGCCGATGACCAGACAGGCGACCGCGAGCACGAACAGGATGCCGCCCGAAGGCACGAAGCCTTCGATGATAAGGAACACAATACCCAGCAGGATCAACAACACAGCCCACAACACCGGCGACATGGATCAGGCACCCTCCTGCACGCCTCCGCTACAGTGCCTTGACGACGACCCGCACGCCGTCGATCTCGACGACTTGAACGCTCGTTCCCGGCTCCACAAAGGCGCCTTCCGCCACCACATCCACGAATCGGTCGCCGAAGCGAGCCTTGCCGGCCGGGTGCAGCGGCGTGACGGCGACGCCGACGGCTCCCAGCAGTTCCGGCGACTGGGCGGGCGGCAACGGCGCGCCGGCGCTGGTGTCCTCTTCGGGAGGCGGCAGCATCAGGCGATTGGCATAGGGCACGTTGGGCAGGTAGCGGGCCAGCACGAATGCTGCCAGGACCGAAACCAGCAGCCCGGCGGCGAAGATGCCCACGTTCTTGCCCAGGTCAAGATATTCGCCCGGCGTCTCCGGCCAACGCTGCACTACCACCAGCGAAAGCCCCAGCAGCATCAGGAGAATGCCGCTGATGCCGCACACGCCGAAGCCCGGCAGAATGAACAGCTCGATGCCCAACAGTACTGCTCCCAGCAGCAGCAGCAGAATCGCCAGCGAATTGAGTTCTCCCGCCAGCCAGGAATTGGCCCAGATCACCAGGACGATGCTCACCGCGGCGATTACTCCAGGAACGCCGATGCCCGGCGCTTTGAACTCCAGAATCAGGCAAGTGAAGAACACGACGACCAGGAACACCGTCGTGATTGGATGGGCCAGAAAGGCGGCGATCTCGTCCAGGAAGCCGACGCGGGTGCCCAGAATGTTTCGGGGATCGATGCCTTCCAGGCGGGCCACGTTCTCCAGCGTCGGCGGATCCACCTTTTCCCAGGCGATGCCGTATTCCAGGGCCTTGTCGGCATCGAAGACCAACAGGCGGTCCTTGGCCTTCACCGTGCCCAGGACTTCCCAGCGCTTGGCCTCCTTCTCGGCGACGGCCCGCTCCAGGAAGGAGATGGTCGGTCGAGCGCCGCGCTGGTCGGGATCGGGTCGGGATTGGACTTGGACGATTTCCATGCTGGGACGCAGCAATCCCTCTACCAGGACGGGGTTGTAGCCCTGCCGGGCGGCGAGATTGCGGAGGCTGTCGCGGTACACGGCCACGTCCCGTTCGGGCAACGGCCGTCCGGTCCGATCGAAGAGCAAGGCCTGGCAATCGCCCAGTTCCCCCTGCGGTCCCATGATGATCCGACTGCATCCAAAGGCCAGATAGGTAGCTGCCCCGCGTACCGAGGCGGGAATGAAGGCGATGGTCAGCACGCCCCGGTCCTTCAGATCGGCGATTTCCTTGGCCAGATCGTCAGCGACGCGGACGCTGTTCGGTCCGCCCCAGGCGTTGATCTCGAAAATCAGGGCATGGACCTTGTCCCGTTCGACGGCGCGCTTGATCTGCCGCCGGATCGTTTCGACGCTGCCGCGGCTGACTTCGCCTCGGACCACGATGCGGACGGCACGCGGCGGCTGATCAAGAAGCAGCAGCGGATTGCCCTGGATCAGCGAGCCGGGCAGTCCGAGCAGTTCCACGACTTCCTGGGGAGAGGCGACCACCCGACCCCACAGCCCGAAGGCGCGAGTGCGCGGATCGGAAGGCCGATACAGTCCTTGCTCCTGCTCCCGCAGCACGGGGCGGGGGTCAAGGTGCATTTCATTAGCGGCCAATGCGTATCGGGGGTCGATGCCGAGCCGTTGCGCCTGGTCGCGGTCGAGCTTGAATTTCTTGCCGTCCACGGCGTCAATCTGATAGACGACCAGTTCCGGGTAGAGCATCTTGAGGACGAGGGCCGGTGGCTTGCCGCGCGCTTCGGCGATCTCGATGTACTTCAGTTGCAGCGCCTTGTCGGCGACTTCCTCGCTCGCCTTGGATGCGACCTGCCCGATGGCCCCATCCGGACCGAGCCACAGGTAGTTGCAGGCTAACGCGGGCAACACGGCATGGCCGGTCAGCGTCTTGTCCACATAGGCGTAGGTTTCAGCCCGGCCGCGGATCTCCCGCAGCAGGAAGTTGGCCAGATCGACGCATGGCCCCGCTTCGCTGGCCCCGCCGAACTGGAACTGATAGACGAGCTTGCGAGCACCGCGGGAGTCGATGGCCCGGTTGGTGGCGTTTTTGAGGCGGGTCACGCTCTCGCTGGTGATCGGCGTGCGGACCACAAACCATTCCCCGACGGTGCGTTCCTCCTGGGCGGCAAGCGGAGCCAGGCAGCCGATGCCGACGATCAGGGCCAGCACGAGGCGAAGCGTGGCCGTGGAAGCTGCTGGGGGAACGTGGGTGAGCGGGTGCTGTGCCATGGGAATCCTTCGCAGAGAAAGTCAGTCTCCGTCCGTGCCACCGTTTGATGGAATCCGCGGCCAGCGAAGATGGAAGAGCCGCACAAGATTATAAGTGGGGCAAGAAAGTCAGTCAAAGAGACCCCGAGGCTCCTCGTTTCCCGGTCATCGTCGCTTCAGAACGCCTGACCTGGATTCTCCTGCCGCTGTTGGGATACACTCAGGCTTGACACTTCGGCGGACAGCGTCCGCTTCAGGTCGCCTGAACTTCACCGAGGAATTCGTCAGCCCCCGGCATCTCTTCGTGCCCAGGTTGGAAATGGCATCCCAAAAAATGTTGCGCGAGTTGTTGCCCGATGTCGGCCTGAAATGTTGCGCACCCCCGGCCAGCGGCTTGAAAACCGGGCCGAATGCGACTCAGACGCCTGGAAACCGCAACGTACCGGGTGGCGTGAAAATGTTGCGCTTCGGAGGGCCACCGGGGAGAAGTATCAGTTTGCCGATCAACATGCGGAAGATCGTTCAGGGAGCAAGGAGGAACGTCTTCCAGTCGCCGCGTTCTCGGACCGCGACGGCGGCGTACTCGTTGACACCGTCGCCGCCCAACTTCCAGGGGCGGGAGGGATCGGCGGGATCGAAAACCTCTGCCACGTCGGCGGGCCGGTACTGGCCCTGTTTGAGAAGATAGACTTTGGTGCGATGGTGATCTTTGCGGAAGACCAGGGTTGGAATGGCGTGCCCATGCACATACTGGACGTAGTGGTGTTCCAGCAGATTGAAGTCCCAACGGTCGCGCAACTGCGAGGGAAGCCCCAGGGCGGACGGAGCGGAGTAATCGAGCCACTCCTCCACCTGATCCGGGCTGCGGGCCTGAGACAGGGACCCGGACAGGGCATTGAGATCGACGGGCGGCAACTCCGGTCCTCGCCAGACGAAGGCGGCATACAGACCCAGGCCGATCAGGAGACACGCCGCCAACGTCCCCGCGGCCGTCCAACGCCACATCGAAGCCCGGCGCGACCGGGCCAGCTGGTCGAGGATGCGGTCCTTCAACCCGGCCGGAACGTCCCCACGGACTACCGCCTTTTGGATCGCGGCATCGAAGCGGCTCTCCGCTTGCAGTCGGCTGGCACAGGCTGGACAGACGCGGAGATGGCCCTCAGCGGCCTGGCGTTCCTGTTCGTCCAGTTCCCCGGCGGCACGGAGAAGGAACGGCAACAGAGGTCGAATCGTTTCACAGTCCATCAGCGGACCTGCCTTTGGGCGATGATGCAACCGCTTCCGAGGTCAGCAACCGAGCTTTCAGATACCCCCTGGCCCGCGCCAGCCGCGACATCACCGTGCCGATCGGCACGTCGAGGACTTCCGCGATTTCGCGGTAGCTCAGTTCCTCGAAGTAGTACAGCAGCACGGCGGTGCGGTGCGGTTCGGGCAAATCGTCCAGGGCCTTGCGAAGGGCCTCGGCGTCGAGCTCCGGAAGCGGGTCAGGAACCTCTTCGGCAACGTCGAACAGATCGTCGAGGGAGACATGGTGCGTCTGCGGCGCGCTGCGTTGCCGTTGCAAATAAGCATGGCGGAGGATGCTGTAAAGCCAAGCTCGGACCTTGTCCGCGTCCCGCAACTGGCCCAGCTTGGCCGTGGCCCGCAGGAAGGTTTCCTGGGTGAGGTCTTCGGCGTCGGCCTGCGAACCGCTCAGGCGGTAGGCATAGCGATACAAGCTGGCGTAATACCGCTCCACCAGTTCGGCGACGGAGATGCGCGGGCTGAACGCTAGCATGTCGGCCTCAATGTTAGGACGCAGCAATCGGCCGCTTATTCCCCGCGGCGGGGAAATCGTCCGACTGTTAGCATATTCGTTCCATCGGGCACCAGCTTTGCTCCGCCCGGCAGGACGGTGCACTACCCGTGGTCAACCGGGGCACGCTCCGGAGTTCTGCGACGGAAAGATTTTGATTGACTTCGAGAAATTGCGGAATAAATCACAACCTCGGAGCATCGAAGAAAGCGTGTCGCCGGCAAGGGAGGGCCGGCGGTTGTGTTTTGGAAACGGTCAGTGCAGCGAAAGAGAGGTGCAACGGTGAAACGACTGCTCGCGTTGCTGGTCGCCGTCGGCTTGGTGATCGGTCTGGGCTGCGGCACGAAGCCAACCGCCACGAAGCCGACGAAACCCCCGGAAACCAAGGCCCAGGAGCCGCCCAAGGCTCCCAACGGCGCAAAGCCCGGCAACGGGCCTGACATCAAGGCCCCGGAGACGCCCAAGCCCGAAGAGAAGCCGCAACCCGAAGACAAGCCGGGAAAAGAGAAGCCGCCGGAAAAGAAGGACGGCAACAGCTGATATGTGACGCAGCTACCTGGGATTGAAGATCGCCGTCTCGGACGGGTTTCTTTGTTCCGATGGTGGTCGTCGGTAAGAATCCTGCACGAGACGAGGCCCAAGGAAAGGAAGGACACCTGTGAAGAAGCTGATCGCTCTGTGCCTGATGCTCGCCCTGCTGGGCTTTGGCATGGTCGGTTGCGGTGGTGGTGGCGGCGGTGGTACCAAACCGCCCGCTACGGCTCCCAAGTAATTGCCTGACAACCAGGTCCATAGCCAGCAGAATTAACGGAACCCGGCGATGGATCGGTCCATCGGCCGGGTTTCTTTGTGGCCATTTTACGGAGCAGAGTCCGCCCGCCGTTTGGGCAGCGGCGGGATCAGGGCTTCGGCCACGAAAGTCGCCACGTCTCCCCGCAGGCGATTGACATTGCCTTTGCCGTCCGGATGCACGCGGTTGCTTAGAAAGATCACCCCGGTTTTGCTGGCCGGGTCGATCCAGATCGAAGTCCCCGTGAAGCCCGTGTGCCCGAACGACCCGACCGGAAACCGCTCGCCACGGTTTCCCGAATACGCCGTCTCCACATCCCACCCCAAAGCCCGCAGGCCGCCGGGCACCTGCCGCGGCCGGGTCATTTCCGCCACGGTCTTGCCGTCCAGAATCCGGCGTCCGTTTCCCAGGCCGCCGTCGAGAAGCATTTGCACGAACACGGCCAGATCGTCTGCTGTGCTGAACAACCCCGCATGGCCGGCCACTCCACCGAGCCGGGCAGCCCGCGGATCATGCACCTCACCACGCAGCCAGCGTCCCATCCGGAGTTCCGTCGGCGCGATCCGACGGTGGAGCATCTCGTCGGGAACGAACCGCGTCTCGGTCATGCCTAGCGGCTCGTAGATGTGCCGCCGCGCGAACCGATCCAACGACTCGCCGCTGACGCGTTCGACGAGCTTCCCCAGGACGATGAAGCCCACGTCGCTGTAGATGAAGCGCTCGCCGGGAGATGCCAGCGGCTTCAGATCGCAGATGCGCTTCCAAGCGGTTTCAGGATCGTGCTCGTAATCCGCCAAGGGGTTGTCGGCGATCAAGCCCGACGTGTGCAAAAGCAGCTGTTCGACGGTGATTCGCTCCTTCCCGTGCCCCGTGAATTCGGGCAGATGCCGCGTTGGTGAGTCGTCCAGTCGGAGGCGGCCCTGTTCCATCAAGATCATAACGGCGGTGGCCGTGGCAACCGGCTTTGTCAGGGAGGCCAGATCAAATACCGTATCCACGGTCATCGGCTCCCGATCCGGAAGGATGGCCCGATGTCCGAATGCCTTGTGAAAGCCCATTTTGCCCTGCCGAACCACCGCGATGACGCAGCCGGGCAGTCGGCCCTCGGCAATGGCTTGTTTCACCACCTCGTCGATGCGCTCCAGCCTGGCTGCATCCATGCCGACCGTCTTCGGCTCCACCCGCGGCAAGCGAACTGGTTCGACATGTGGACCAGCCCGCAGAATTGGCAGGCAGACCAGCAGCGGAATGCCGAATACTGCTGTCAACCCAGCGGGTTTGAGGAACGGCATGGCCCAGTCATCCGTCCAAAAGAAGTGCCTTTAACCCACAACCGACCTTTGAAAAAGCTGGCCCGTAGGCTAGGCTGAGGCTATCCGAACGCGGTTCTTGGAAACTTCGCATGGAATCCCTGGCCCAAGTGCTCGACATTTTCCTGCATCTGCACAAGCACATCAACGACCTGGCCGGAGCCTTCGGGCCGTGGACGTATCTCGTGCTGTTTCTCGTCGTGTTCTGTGAAACCGGCCTGATCGTGACGCCGTTCCTGCCCGGCGACTCGCTGTTGTTCGCCGTCGGCGTGCTGGCCGGGACCGAAGGTTCGCCGTTGAGCCTGCCGTTGCTGGCCGTCGTCCTCATCGTCGCAGCCATCCTCGGCGACGCAGTCAATTACTGGATCGGCTACCGCGTCGGTCCCAAGGTCTTCTGCCGCGACGATTCCTGGCTTTTCAATAAGGCCCATCTGCTGCGTGCTCAGCGGTTCTACGAGAACTACGGCGGCAAAACGATCGTGCTGGCCCGGTTCATCCCGATCATTCGTACCTTCGCCCCCTTCGTGGCCGGGGTCGGAAGGATGAATTACGGCCGGTTCGCGTTCTTCAACGTCTCCGGCGGCATCGCCTGGGTGCTGATATTCCTTCTGGGCGGCTACTTCCTCGGCCGGGTGCCTGCCGTGGAACACAATTTCCACATCGTCATCTTTGCCATCATCATCGTGTCGCTGCTGCCCGCCGTCTGGGAGTATCTGCTGAGCCGACGAGAACAGAACCGAGCCAAAGCGGCTAGCGGTCCCGACGTGTCCGCAGCAGACTGTCCGCCGATCGTGGATCGAACAGGTACGGACCTGCCGGAGCGTCCAGCGATCCGTATTCGCTGACGTACTTCAGCAGACGAAGCCGTTTTTCTTCCGGCGTCGCATCTTCCCCCCGTCCCGAGAAATCGCACCACAGTACCTCCGATCCGCCGGAGGTGACCAGGCGGATTTCGGTCACGACTCCTGAAGCGTCGATGCGGATATGCCGCAGTCCCAGCTTGGACCAATCCTCCCGCAGGAACACGGCCACGGCGATTGCGGTCTCCACCTCCGCCACGCCCCAGGCTTGGCCCGTTTGGCCCCGCGGCGGAAAGGGACTGAGAATCCGTGGCAGGTCAGGTGCCAATAAGCGATGCTCGTCCCGTGAGGACAAAATGACGCCCTGAGCGTCCACGGCATGAATCACGTCCTGCTCCGGGACTTCGACGAAGGCGACCGGCTGGCCCTGGACCGCTTCAACTGCGTGGCCTTGGCTCGTGGACATAGGTGTCCGCTCGCCTTTTGCTCTCCAGGAGAGGATCGCGTGGACGATGAACACAACCAGGGCGCCAAGAATGAGGAGGAAGAGCGACCAGGAGATCAGCCGTCGCCAGCCGGATGGTCCCGTTTGGAAAGGCGGAGCGGTGGATGCTTGAGCCATGCCGACCCCTTCCGTGGGATGGCGGTTGCACAGGCGCTTGTCACCACACGGCCAAGGCCTGTTGCAGCAGCACGCCGCTGGTTTCGTGGACCCGACTGCGGATCATCTCCATGAGGCGAAGCACGTCCCGGGCCGAGGCCCCCGTATGGACGACGACATAGTTGGCATTGCGATCCGACACTTCCGCTCCGCCGACCCGCGTGCCCTTCAGTCCCGCTTCCATGATGAGCACTTCCGCAGACGTGCCCTTGGGGTCCTTGAACATGCGGGCTGCTCTCTGGAAGCTGAGCGGCTGTTGGGCCTTGCGGTGGATCCAGAAGCGCCGCATCCGCTTCAAAATGCTGTCGGCGTTATCCGGTTCCAGAACGAACTCGGCGGCGACGATGATGCCGGCGTCAAGAAAATTGCCCTGCGGACCGGCAGTGACCTCTTCGCGTTCCAGCACATGCAATTCGCCCTGCGGATCGAGCAGATGCACGCGGCTTACGATCTGGTCGATGGCCCCGAAACGGCTCCCCACATTGACGCGGATGCCGCCACCGACCGTGCCCGGAATGCCGATCAGCGACTCGGCCCCCGCCAGACCCTGTTGGGCAGCATGCGAGATGAGCGCCGCCAAGGTCGCTCCGCCGCCGGCCTTGACCAGCCGATCATGGCTCTCGACAAACGTGAAGGCCGGTTCGCTCAGGCGGATCACCATGCCGGCCACGCCTTCGTCTCGCACCAGCACATTGCAGCCGGCGCCCAGCACCCGCCAGGGCACCCGAGCCTGACTGCATGCTGCCAGCAGACGGCCCAGCTCGTCCACGTCCCGCGGTTGGGCCAGATACTGAGCCGGACCGCCCAGACGCAAATGCGTGTAAGGAGCGAGAGGTTCTTGGAATCGGAGAATGTCGGCAAAGGCGTCTTGAAACGGCATGTTGGGATGATACGTTGCTTCGAGAAACCCGTCAACGCGGCCATCTTAGCGGTGATGGGCGATTTCAGCTTGACTTCCCGCCCTGGTTTGAGGCTGCCTCATGACCCGCTGCAAACTGTTGCTTCTCATCTTTGGTGCGACGCTGGTAGCCGCCCTGTCGGCACTTCAAAAGCCCACGGATCCGCCTGCCTGTCTCGCCGTCGAACCTGAGGCCGCGGACATCTGCCGATTCCGTGTGCAGGAGATCGACCGCAGCCTCAAAGTCGGCTACGCCGTGCTGTTGGCCGATCTGAACGAAGACGGAAAACCCGACATCGTCGTGGTCGATACTCATCGCGTGGTCTGGTTTGAGAATCCGACCTGGAAGATGCGGACGATTCTCCAAGGCCAGACGGAACCGGACAATGTCTGCATCGCCGCTTACGACATCGACGGCGATGGTCATCTCGATCTGGCCCTGGGAGCAGGTTGGCGTCCCTTCAACACCCGCGAAGGCGGCACGTTGCAAGGGCTCCGGAGGGGCAAGACCCTCGACGAGCCGTGGTCGCTTCATCCCATCGGTTCCGAACCGTCGCTGCATCGCATCCGTTTCGCCGACCTCGACTGCGACGGCAAGGCCGAACTCCTTGTCGCTCCGCTCATGGGCCGCAATGCCACCCGCGAGAAGAACTGGATGGACAGCCCGGTACGGCTGCTCGCCTACCGCATTCCCGCTGATCCGGTTCGTGATCGCTGGGTCCCCGAAGTGCTCGACGCCACCCGGCACGTCATGCACAACTTCTACCCGACCGACATGGACCGCGACGGACAGACGGAGATTCTCACGGCCAGCTACGAAGGCGTCACGTTGTTTCGACGCTCCGGGAAAGGTGTCTGGCACCCGGAGCTTTTGAATCCGGGGAATCAGGCGACGCCGAACGCCAACCGGGGAGCCAGCGAAATCAAACTCGGACGGCTGAAACCGGACCTGCCTTACATCGCCACCATCGAACCGTGGCACGGTCATGAAGTGGTCGTGTACACCCCGCCAAAGGACAAGTCGCAGACGCTCTGGCAGCGGCACGTCCTCGACGATCAGCTTCGCTGGGGACATGCCGTCTGGTGTGCCGATCTCGACGGCGACGGCAGCGAGGAACTCACCATCGGCGTCCGGGATCGGCTCAACGAGCGGTATCCGCACGGCGTCCGCATCTACAAGGCGATCGCTGCTGAGAAAGGACAGTGGCAACGACAACTGCTCGATCCCGGCGGTGTGGCGGTCGAGGACCTCGCTGCCGACGATCTCGACGGCGACGGCCGAATCGATCTCGTCGCCGTCGGCCGGGCCACCGGCAACGTCCGCATCTATTGGAATCTGGGCCGCTGAGTCGAAACACAGATCGGGTCAGCCACCGGCCCGCAAACCGCTGGCGCGTCAGGGAACCGCCTGGGGAGCTTCCTGCGGCGGAGGGAAGCGTTTGGCGGTTTCCTCGGCGAGTTGGTCGAAATTGGCGGGCACATCCAGGAAGCGTTTGAGCCGCCATAGTTGCAGCGTGTCCCGACCTTCCGGCGTCTGGTGGGCGGAGAGCATTGAAGTACGGAAACGCTGCACCAATTCCTGGCGGACCTGTCCCGTGCGGTAGATCATCACAGGCGCGGGAAAGTCCGGCGACTCCATGAGGACGCGGAAGAAGCGCTGGAACCGGACCGGCTTCTGCCGCTTGTAAAACTCCAAGGCGCCGTTGGAAACCGCCGTGGCCGCCGCTGACTTGTCCGCCACTTCTTCCATGGCCGCTTCCACGTCCCGCTGTGTCGCCACCTTGAAAAAGCCGGCGTAATTCCCACCGCAGACGTGGTTGAGCCAGAAACGGACGTGGTACGGCGGGTAGGCATTCAAAGCCAGCGTCTGTTCCTTGAGGTCGTCGAGGCTCTGGGCGGAACTGTCCTTGGGAACCACGATGACCGCCTTGAGCGTGTTCGTGTCGGCAACGGCGATGAGCAAGGGTTTGGTATCGACGAGGCGATCGCGGATCCAGGCATAATCCAGACCATGCATCACGCCCATCTGAATGCGATTGGCCTTGAGGTCCTCGATCATCTTCTCGCGCCCCTGGACGACCACGAAATCGCCCTGGGTGCCGGTCTGGCGCCGCACCAGCCCGGCAAACGGGTCGATCTGGACGCGGATCTTCTTCTCGTCCTGCTCTTCAAACAGGTTGTTCATCATGCCGATTTTGACCTCGTCCCGGGCTTGCTGTCCCCGGAGGCCCGTCGAGACCCCGGCTGCAACGAGAACCAGGAAGATGCCGGCGCAGGCTCGGGCGATGAAGGCAATCCGTGGTGACATCCCCATGACAATACCCCCAGGAGTCTGCTCGCTTCAGGGTCGGTCGTCGCCAGCATCATAGCAGCTGCGGAGGGTCTGTGCCATGAGCTGGACCGTCCGGGCTAGGCCGTGACGCTGGCCCGAACAGCTTCGCTGAGGCCGAAACCGGCTTTCACCGTCAAAAGTTGACATTGGTGAGTGACACGAAGCCGTCACTGGCGTTGCGTCGGAAACCCGCAAACATGCGCAAGTTGCATCAAATCGGGCAGGGATGAGGCTGACCATGAATTTTTTGTTCTTCCCAAACAACCGCTAAAGTCGGCGTAATCATCCCAGAACGTCGGGAAAAATGCTGGGTCGGTCATTCCACCGTTGACGGAGCTTAAGCTATAGTACAGACACGGGGGCTTTACCACTTTTGCCTCCGGTGCCGCCCCTGACGAAAGATCGAGGAGGGAGGGCGTGGGACGCTGGCGCATTCGGCTGCGAGGAGTCGGCCCCGTGATCGAGGGCAAGTTCTGGGAGTCGGATTCGCAGCTGCGGATCGGCCGCCTGGAGAACCTTGAAGTCGTCCTCGCTGACCCGTCCATCAGCCGCCGTCACGCCGAAATCGTGCCCACCGAACAAGGCTGGGTTCTCCGCGACCTGGGAAGCACCAACGGCACGTTCCTCAACGGTCTGCGGGTCGGTCGCGCTGACCGCAAGCTGCGACTGCGGGATGTCATTCAGTTCGGCAACCTGGTCGTGACCGTGGCCGTGCTCGAAGAAGACGTCGCTCCCAGTCAGGAAACGCCCAGCAGCGGCATGCAGGTGGAAGCGTCCACGCAGAACACCTGGGACAAGGCCCTGGAAGTGGTGGCGTTCGATGCGGCCCGACGGCCTCAAGTCGGTGACAAGCTCCTGACACTGCTCCGCGCCGGACATCACCTGACGCACATCGAATCGCCCAGCGATCTGTTCCGTTCCGTGCTCGAAGACGCCGTCGCTGCTCTTGACGCCCAGCGTGCCTCGATCGTGTTGTGGAACGAAACCACCGGCACGCTGGAACTCAAGATGGTGTCCACCGGCGACAAGGAAGTTCTGGGCCGCAAGCACTTCAGCCACAGTCTGGCCATGCGGGCCTACAACCGCGGCGAGTCTTTACTGTGCCGGGACGTCAGCGGCAACACGGAACTGCTCATGGCCAACAGCATCGCCGACGGCGCGATGGCCTCGGTCATCTGTGCCCTGCTGCGTTCGCCCCGGAAGAAGCTCGGCGTGCTGCATCTGGACCGCGGACCGTTCCAGGAGCCGTTCAATCAAGATGATCTGCACCTGGCGGACGCCCTGGCGGCCAGCGTCTCGGCCGCCATCGAATGCTCGCAGCTGGTCGAGCAGCAGCAGAAAAACTTCCTCTTGACCGTCAGCGCCCTGGCCAATGCCGTCGAGTTGCGGGACGCCTACACGAGCAAGCACACCAACCGCGTCACCGACTACGCCTTGTTCCTCGCCGACGAACTGGGCCTGAGTTCCCTGGAGCGGCGTCATATCGCCGTGGGGACGCCGTTGCACGACATCGGCAAGATCGGCATCGAGGACTCCATTCTCCGCAAGCCGGGCAAGTTGACGGAGGAAGAGTTCGAGATCATGAAGACGCACACGATCCGGGGCTACGAGATCCTCAAGGACTTGCCCGACATGGGCCCGTGCCTGCCCATCGTCCGCAACCACCACGAGCGCTGGGACGGCAGGGGCTACCCGGACGCCTTGGCGGGAGAGCGGATTCCGAAGCTGGCCCGCATCGTGGCTGTCGCCGATGCCTTCGACGCCATGACCACCGACCGACCCTATCGTCCCGCCTTGCCGCTGGAAGTGGCTTTCGCGGAGATCCGGGACAAGGCCGGAACCCAGTTCGACCCGGACATGGCCCGGGCCTTCCTGCGGCTGCGACCCAAGATCGAAGAAGCTCTTCAGCATCCGGGATCGGAGGCCGAAACCCTCCTGCCTCAGGTGTTCAACACCAGCCGCAATCCTGCTGACGTCCGTGAGCGGGAGGCGGACGGCCCACCACGTCCCCGCAAACCCTCGTTGTCCGGCTCTTCCTCCACGACAATCAAGCTGTCCACGCCCTAGGCCGCAACCTTGCCCCTCCATCATCGAGTCCGCGCGCAACCAAGGCCGCGGTCAGCGTCGCCGAGCGAACGTCGTCCGCGGCCTTTCGCTATCGGAACCTTCGGGCTACAGGGCGTACGCGCCGATCGAACGACTCAGGCGACGGCGTCCTTGAGGGCCTTCAGCGGCGCGGCCTTGACGACCTTGCGCGCCGGCTTGGGTTTGACCTGCATCATCTCGCCCGGTCGGAAGGGATTGGGACGCAGGCCCCCTTTGGTCGCCGGCTTCTTGATGACCTTGAGGCGGACCAGACCGGGAATGCTGAAGACGCCTTTCTTGCTCAGTTCCTTCTTGATCATTCCGTGCAGAGCGTCCAAGACGGAGACGACCTCTTTTTTGCTCAGGCCGGTGGACTCGGCCAGGCTCTTGAGGATTTCCGACTTGGTGGCGGGTTTGGCAGCTGCTGCCATGCGTGAGTCCTCCTGGGTCCCTGCATAACCATGAAGAGGCAGGGTATGCCCGAAAATGGCCGCTGTCAATCGGCAAACTCCGAGATTCTCCCAGATTTTCGATGAAAAACCGGCTTCGGAGGACCAAGACGCAGCCGAGCAGACGGCAGCTTCCGGTTGCCGTCCGACCCGTCCAGCCCGTATCCTGGAGAGGGTCTGTCCCGAATCGCGGGGCGAGGACATCATGCTTTATTTGCGACTGGTTTCAGGCGCGTTGTTGGCCCTGTGGGGCGCGGCGCTGCTCGTCGCCGATACTTTCCTCGAACCGTATTTTCCCGCCCTTCTGCTTTCGGCTCTGGCGTCGCTGTGGATCGCCACTTACGAGTTGACTAATCTGTTGCCTCCCCCGGGACCGCGACCGAGGCTGTGCTACCTCGGCGTCACGGCGCTGGTGCTGGCCAACTGGCCGGCCCACCTGATGCAATGGAGCAATGCCTGGCATTGGATTTTTGGCGTGTTTCTGATCGTCTTTTTGGCCTTGTTCCTTGCCGAGGGTGAAGCCTTCCACAAGCCGGGCGGAGCCGTCGTCCGGCTCGGACTCTCTCTGCTGCTGGTCTGCTACCTCGGCCTGCTTCCTGCCTTCGTCATCCAGCTGCGCTGGCTGCCTCGCTGGGAAGGGACACTGGCCTTGGCGATGGCGATCTTCGTGCCCAAGCTCGGCGACGTGGGAGCGTACTTCGTCGGCCGCACCTTCGGCCGCAATCGCATGACGCCGGTCCTCAGTCCGGGCAAGACCTGGGAAGGTTTCGCCGGCGGCCTGGTCGTTGCGGTGCTGGTCGCTTTGCTGCTCAACGGCCTCAGCGCTTATGTCCTGGAAAGAGGGCCTCTGCTCGCCTGGCCGAATGCGGTCGGCTTCGGCCTCTCGGTCGGCATCATGGGCGTGCTCGGCGACCTCATGGAATCGCTTATCAAACGCGATGTCGAGAAGAAAGACGCGTCCAACCTCGTGCCCGGCTTCGGCGGGCTGCTCGACGTTCTCGATTCCGTCCTGTTCAGCGCTCCGGTAGCCTATGCATGGTTCGCTATGCCGTATGTGTTCGCTTCCACCCCGCCGCAGCTTTCGCAATGATTGACGCCCCAATGACGAGGAACCGCCGATGGCCTCTCGATTGTCTCCGCATCTCGCCGTCCAGTTTGTGATCGGAATGACATGCGTAAGCGTGGTCTGCCTCGTGATGCCGATTCGGCATTCCGCTGCTGACGATGCGAAGCCGGCTCATTCCGCCACCCCTCGCGCCGCCGATCCCGGCATCGTCGTCGAGTTGTTCGCCCAGGCCCCGGACATCGTGCATCCGGTCGCCTTGACCTTGGACCAGCGGGGCCGACTTCTGGTCATCGAGAGCCACACCCACTTCCGACCCAAAAACTACCAGGGTCCGGCCAAAGACCGCATCCGCATCCTTGAAGACACCGACGGCGACGGCAAGGCCGACCGCTTGACGACGTTCTTCGAAGGCGTTATCGCCGCGATGGACCTCGCTTGCCATCCCGACGGTTCGATCTACCTGGCCACCCGCAATGAACTGCTCCGCTTACGCGACCAAGACGGCGACGGCAAGGCCGATGCCGCCCAGCGGCTGGTCTTCCTCGATACCCCCGGCGATTATCCGCACAATGGCCTGTGCGGGCTGACCTTCGACCACGACGGCAACCTGTTCTTCGGCATGGGGGAGAACCTCGGCGTCCGCTACTGCCTCCGCGGCAGCGACGGCACCGAGATCTGCGACGAAGGGGAAGGCGGCAACGTCTTCTGGTGTACCGCCGACGGCAAAAAACTCCGTCGCGTCGCAACCGGCTTCTGGAACCCGTTCGGCATGTGCTTCGACCGACATGGCCGGCTGTGGGCTGTGGACAACGACCCCGACGCCATGCCGCCGTGCCGACTGCTCCACGTCGTCGAGGGCGGCGACTACGGTTACCAGTTCCGCTATGGTCGTTCCGGTCGACACGTTTTTCAGGCCTGGAACGGCCAATTGCCGGGCACGTTGCCGATGGTCTGCGGCGTCGGCGAAGGACCGTGCGAGGTGATCCGGTACGAAGGCTCGGGTTTGCCCAGCGGGTTGCACGGCGATCTGCTGGTCACTGCCTGGGCGGACCACCGCATCGAACGCTACCGGCTCATTCCCCACGGAGCATCCTACCGGGCGGAACGGCTTCCCTTCGTGCAGGGAGGCGCCGAATTTCGCCCCGTCGGTCTGGTCCAGGCCAAGGACGGTTCGCTGTTCGTGAGCGACTGGGTGCTGGCGAACTACGAGCTTCACGGCAGAGGGGCCGTCTGGCGGATCCGGCCTGCTCATCCCGTTCCAGCGGCTCCTGCGCTGCTGCCCGAGGACAAGAAACCCGTTGACCGGCTGGCTGCGATCTACGCACTTCCGGCCGAAGATGCCCCGAAACCGTTGCGAAAACTGCTCACCGACGAGGATGCCTTCGTCCGTCATGCAGCGACCGTGCGGTTGAGCCATTTGCCGGATCTGTGGGAAAAACTGGCCTCGGATTCGTCCAGCAATCCTCGTTTGCGCGGTCAGATTCTGCTCGCTCAACGCATGGCTAATCCGCAGCACGCTGTCCTACTCGCTTCCGGCTGGCTTCGGGACGACGATCCCGAGGTCCGTTTCCTGGCCCTCAAGTGGATCGCTGACCACAAGCTGGCCGACTGCAAAGCCGACGTCGAGAAACTGTTGACCGATCCGCGACTGACCCTCAAGCTCTTCCAGGCCGCGGCGACCGCCTGGATGCGGATCGAGGGCCGGGAGGTGCACGAATCCCGCATGGTGGAGTTCTACCTGGCAAAGGCCCTCGATGCCACGGCAGACGCCGCGGTCCGCAGTGCCGCGTTGCGTTTGGTGCCACCGACGCACAAGGGCTTGGGTCTGGGCACGTTGGAACGGTTGATCGAAAACGGCGAGGCTGACTTGGCCCTGGAGGCAGTCCGTGCGTTGCAGGAACATCCGGACCAGAAACGCTTCGAGGTTTTCGTCCGTCTCGCCGATCGGAAAGACATCGGTCTGACACTGCGGGCGGAGGCGGTGGTCGGCCTGGCAGGCCGCGGTCAGGACGCAAAAAACCGTCTGCTCGCTTTGCTGGCTGATGGACCGGAACCGCTGCGGGCTGAGGCCCTGCGGGGGCTAACCGGCTTGAACCTGTCGGAGGACGAACGCCAGGCCGTTCGCCGGGCGGGCGAGACCGATTCCCAGCTTGCTCCTGCGGCGGATCGGGTGCTTGGCCGACCCTTCGCCGAGGGACGGCCACCGCGGGAAGATGTGGATGGCTGGCTCCGCCTGCTCGACGGGCCGGGCGATGCCGATGCCGGTCGCCGAATCTTTTTCCATCCTCGCTTGGCCGGCTGTTTTATGTGCCATCGGGTGGGCGGTCGCGGCCGCGACATCGGACCCGACCTGAGCGGCATCGGCCAGATGGAACGGCGTCGGCTCGTGCAGGCCCTGGTGCAGCCGGACGCGGACATCGCTCCCCATTATGTCCCCTGGATTCTGGTCACGGCCGACGGACAGACCCGCACCGGCCTGCTGGTCCGCACCTACCTGGACGAGTACACCTATGCCGACGAGAAGGGGAACCTGTTCACGCTCAAGACCGGCGACGTGGTTGAAAGCCGACCAGCCCGCCGGTCGTTGATGCCCGACGGGCTGGTCGATCTGCTTACGCTGCAAGAACTCCGCGATCTGTTGGCCTATCTCGAAAGGCGTCGTTAAGCGGCTCGCAGTTTCCGCCGCAGGGTCACGGCGACGACGCCGAGCAGCCCCAGACCGAAGAGAGCCATCGTCCCCGGCTCGGGAATGACTACGAGCCTGACTTCGTCAAGCAAAAAATCAGCCGCCGTTGCTGGGGTTCCACCGTCATTCAACACGATGTTTAGACCGGTAACGGAGGAGAGCGAACCAGGTCCAGTCAAGCCACTAAAGGGTATGGTCAGAACCCCACCCCCCGCACTGATCGGCACCGGAAAGATAGTGGTAGTCAAGGCCCCCGAACCGGTAGTGAAAGTCACTACAATGGAGAAGTCACCCGGGAGAACTCCGGGATCAAAGGGGCCGTTGAAAACCATTTCCAATGCCCCGAACCCGCTCAAGTCAGTAGCTGCAAAAGTGTAGTCTAGAGTTACTTGGACGGCGGATGTGACTGTTGACAGGACTAACTGACCAGGGAACGACGAAGTATTAAGCGCCAACGCCTCAAAGCCGGTGACCCAGTTGTGACCCGAACCAGGGTTCGTTCCGGCGTAACTTACCTTGCGAGTCGCCGAAAGAGCGCCAATACCCGAGTCTGGACCGAAGCTTCCCGTCAGGGGCCCTGAATTTACGAGGTAACCTCCCGCGGGGGCGTTGAACGTGTCAATGATCAGTGGGGATGCTCCGGCTGCCTGGGCGAGCACGATGCAGCTTACAACGGTAAGTAGAGATCCAAACAGCTTCAAGCGCATGTCCGCCTCCAATCTGGAATGCTTCCTATAGCAACCTGGCGGCACATTCCCTTGGGAGGGTCTGCACTTGAACCGTCCGTGTGGAGCACAGGACAGATCGGGTGCCTCAGACCTAGTCGTCGCCTCCCTGGCAACCCAGAACCAAGGGGAATGGTCCTCTTTGGCCCAACTACACTGTGAACGAAATGTGCAACTCCCGAGCCAATCTTCACGATTTCCACATCGCCGCAGGACGGTCCCTGCGTCTCAACCCTCGTGGCTGCATGTACTTATCCCCCTATTGTGCCTTGCCGCCACCTTTCCAGCGATCCAGAACCCGCAGTGTTTTTCCACCCAGAACGGGGAAAGCTGTTAATCTAAGTTAACAGATGCCGTTAACCCTGTAAAGCGTCGAACACGGCCCACCATCCGTCCGTTCTCCAGCTGCAAGGCGAACTTGCGGCAATCTGCCACCCCCCGCAAGCCTGCTCCCGCAGGCATCGCTTCTCACTTCAAGCTCTAGCGGTACAATGTCCCCGCGGCCTGGCAGCGCCCCTCGGCCAGCCGCGGGAGGTAATGCCCCAGCATGGCCACCATCACCAAGCGCTCCGACGACTATTCCCAATGGTACCTCGACATCGTCCACGGAGCCGGGCTGGCTGAGAACTCCGACGTCCGCGGCTGTATGGTCATCAAGCCGAACGGCTACGCCATTTGGGAAAAGATGCAGCGGGCCTTGGATCGGATGTTCAAGGACACCGGACACGTCAACGCCTATTTCCCGGTTTTCATTCCCAAGTCCTTCCTGGCGCGGGAAGAGGAAATGGCCGCGGGCTTTGCCAAGGAGTGCGCCGTCGTCACCCATTACCGCCTCAAGGCCATCCCGGGCAAAGGCGTCGAAGTCGATCCGGAAGCCCGCCTGGGCGAGGAACTGATCGTCCGGCCCACGTCGGAGACGATCATCTGGAACACCTACCGCAACTGGATCCAGAGCTACCGCGACCTGCCGCTGCTCATCAACCAGTGGTGCAACGTGGTGCGCTGGGAGATGCGGACCCGGCTATTCCTGCGGACGGCCGAGTTCCTCTGGCAGGAAGGCCATACCGCCCACGCTACCCGCCAGGAGGCCGAAGAAGAGGCCCATCGCATCCTCGACGTGTACCGCACCTTCGCCGAGGAGTGGATGGCGATGCCGGTGCTGACCGGGCCCAAGAGCGAGGGCCAGAAGTTCCCCGGCGCCGTTTATACGCTGTGCATCGAGGCCCTGATGCAGGACGGCAAGGCCCTCCAGGCGGGGACCAGCCACTTTCTCGGCCAGAACTTCGCCAAGGCATTCAACGTCCAATTCCAGAATCAGGCAGGTCAACTGGAATACGCCTGGGCGACCAGCTGGGGCGTATCCACGCGGCTGATCGGCGGATTGATCATGACCCACAGCGACGATGCCGGTCTGGTCCTGCCGCCGCGCCTGGCCCCGATTCACGTCGTCATCGTGCCCATTTACCGCAAGGTGGAGGAACGCCGGGACGTCCTCGAAGCCGGACACCAACTGGCCGAGCGGCTGCGGAACCTGCCTCTGGGACCGTGGCTGAACTACGAACCCGTCGCGGTCAAGGTGGACGACCGGGAGCAGTATCAACCGGGGTACAAGTTCAACGAGTGGGAGCTGAAGGGCGTGCCGGTTCGGGTCGAACTCGGGCCGAAAGATCTGGCGGCCAAGGCCTGCGTCCTGGCCCGGCGGGACATCCCGGGCAAGGAAGGCAAAATCACCGGCGTGCCCCTCGAGCAGGCCCCGGAGCGGATCGTCGAACTACTTCAAACCATGCAGCGGGACCTGCTCGAAAAGGCCCGCCGCTTCCGCGACCAGATGACCAGCGTGGCGACCAGCTACGACCAGTTCAAGGAGTTGATCGCGGACAACGGCGGCTTCGTCTGGGCGCACTGGGACGGCACCCGGGAGACGGAAGAGCGGATCGCCGAGGAGACGTCGGCCACGATCCGCTGCATCCCCTTCGACCGCCCCAAGGAACCGGGCAAGTGCATCCTGACCGGCCGACCCTCGCAAGGCATGGTCGTCTTCGCCAAGGCGTACTAGGCGAGCTTCTTTTTGAGGAATTCCAATTCCATCTTGGCCAAGCGGATGCGTTCTTCCAGCGAATCGGTTTCGTATTCGCCGTGCAGGCTGATGGTGCCGCGGAAGCCGCTGGCTTTGATTGCCGCGGCAACGTCGTCCCAGCGGACGATGCCCTGACCGGCCGGCACGACGCGAAATGCCCACTTGTCGTCCTTGCGTTCCCAGGCGATGTCCTTGATGGCCAGCAGGGAAAACCAGGCTCGGACCATCTCGACTTCCATGCGGATCGGCCCGCCGCCCAGGGCCAGATGCCCAGTGTCGAGGAAGACGCCGATGTAATGGGGATTGGCGTCGCCGAGCAGGAGCCGAAGACTGGCCGCATTGTTGCCCAGGTAGTCACCGGAGTGGGTGTGATAGCAGGCCTTGACGCGGGTCTGCTCAGCCAGGCGGGAGAACGAGGCGATGCGGGCACGGGCTTCGCACAGTTCGATGTCGAAGCGGCCCTTGTAGGGAAAGTAGCCGATCTTGATGGCCGGGACGCCGGCCTGGGAGCAGGCCTCGAACAGACTGCGTGCTTCGGGAGTGGCGGGATCGTTCATGTCCACCGGGGCCGTGACCAGGCCGATGATTTTGCCCCGGGCCTTGAACGAGGCAGCGGCGGCGGGCAGGGCCTTGGCCGCGTTCTCCGGGTTGACCGGGTAGCCGGGTCGCACGGCCAAGTCCACGCCGTCCAGTCCAACTTCTTCGCAGAACTGGACCAGTTCCGGAATGTCGAGATCCTTGAGCAATTTGCTGAAATAGACGAAGCGCATGGTTCACCCGCCCCGCAACAACAGCGTCGCCTGATGCCAGCTGCCGTGGTCCGATGCGAGACTTGCTCTGGTTATTGTGACGGATGCCTGCCAAGCGACGCAAGCAATTTCGCCGCGGAAGCGACGGGATCGGCCGCCGTGCGAAGCGGTTCGGCTATTCCTGCCACTCCAGGGCTTCGAGCTGGTCGTCGGGGGTTTTGACCAGTTCCTTGCTGAGCTTTGCCAGCACTTCGCAGACGGTGGTCACATCCTCGGGCCGGTTCGAGGCATGGTAGGCGACGCACTGGTGGATCAGATCGGCCAGATCCGGCGGGACTTTGGGATTGCACTCGCGGACCGGCTTAAGCAGCTTCTTCCAGTTTTCCTGATCGAGGGGAACGCCGCCGGAGGTGACGATGGCCGGGATGTTCCGCCAGGTAATCATGCGGTACATGGTGGCCCCGAGGTTGAACAGGTCGGTCTTTTCGTTGACGATGCGGCGTTTGACCTGCTCCGGGGCCATGTACTCCGGCGTGCCCTGGACGCGGTTTTTGTTTTCGCCCTTCATCCAGGCCAGACCGTAGTCGAGGATCTTCACGTCGCCAGTGCGGCTGACCATGATGTTGTTAGGCTTGAGGTCGGCATGGAAGACGCCACGGCGGTGCATGTGCCGCAGACCCTCCGCGACGCAGTGGAAGATCTGCACGAAATGCGGCAGCGACAGGTTCTGGAAGGTGTCCAGCGTCTTGCCGTTGACGTACTCTATCAGCAGCCGGACCTCATGGACGGGACCGATCAGCCATTTGCGCTGCTTCTCCAGGGCATGCACCTTGATGAGATTGGGATGGTCGAGCAGCTGGGCGACGGCGAATTCGTGCTCGGCCTGCTCGAGGAATTTGAGATCGTCCGGCCCATTGATGGGCACGATCTTGAGGGCGTATTGGCGGGCGTCGGCACTGCGGCGGATGAGGAGGATGGTGCTGTGCGCCCCTTTGCCCAGCGTCCGGATGACCTGAAAGGGGCCTATTTTGTCCACCTGCATCGCCCAAGTCTCCGGCCGACCCGCGGACTTGCCGATCCCCGAATTCGTATGCTCTGGGGATTATAACATGCGACTCCCGGAGCGTCGCCTATGAGCCGTTCCGCGCTCGAAGCCTTGACGCAACAGTACGGTCGGGAACTGTTTGCCCGCATGGAATCGGCCCGTCCGCCGCTGTTTTTCCCCCGCTGGTGGGAAGAGCAGCTCATGGGCTTCACCATGGACCGGGAAGCCCTCAAGGTCCAGCTGTTCCGCTTCGTGGACGTGCTGCCGCAACTCCGGGAACCGCAGCAGATCACCCGGCACCTGCGGGAATATCTGCGGGAGGCGGGCGGTGACGGAATGCCGTTTCCCTCGGTCTCCGACTGGTTGCCCGAAAACGGACTCTTAGGCCGCCTGGTGGCCGACGCCGCCCGCTGGGGTGCCTCCCGCATGGCCCAGCGCTTCATCGCCGGGTCGAACCTTCAAGAGGCCCTCTCCGCCCTGGCTCATCTCCGCAAGAAGCAGATGGCCTTCACGGTGGACCTGCTCGGCGAAGCGGTCCTCACCGAGTCGGAAGCGAGGCACTACCAGAGTCAGTACTTCGACCTGCTCGACGGCCTCAGTTCGGTCGTCAACGGCTGGCCCGAAGTGGAGCTGATCGACCGCGATCCCCAGGGGCCGTTGCCGCGGGTCAACGTCTCGCTGAAGCTCTCCTCGCTCTACAGTCAGTTCGATCCGATTGCTCCGGATCACGTCGCCGCCGTCGTTCGGGACCGCCTTCGTCCGATCCTGAGCAAGGCCCGGTCTTTGGGGGCGTTCGTCAACATTGACATGGAGCAATTCGCCTACAAGGACCTGACCCTGCGAATCTTCGAAGAGATTGCCAGCGAAGCCGAGTTCCGCGACTGGCCCGACTTCGGCATCGCCATCCAGGCGTATCTGCGGGACTGTCTGAGCGATCTGGAGCGGTTGGCCGAGTGGGTCCGGCGACGGGGAACGCCGATCTGGGTCCGTCTGGTCAAGGGGGCCTACTGGGACTCTGAGGTGATCCTGGCCGCTCAGCACGACTGGCCGATCCCCGTCTTTACCCGCAAACACCATAGCGACGCCAACTACGAAGCCTGTCTTCAGTTCCTCTTGGAACGGCCCGAGTGCTTCCGCGTCGCCGTCGGCAGCCACAACGTCCGCAGCATCGCTCGGGCCTTGGCGTTGGCCGACTACCTGGACCGCCACCCGCGAAGCCTCGAATTTCAGTTGCTCTACGGCATGGCGGACGAGACTAAAGCGGCCTTGGTCCGGCTGGGACGGCGGGTCCGGGTGTACACGCCCTACGGCCAGTTGCTTCCGGGCATGGCCTACCTGGTGCGTCGCCTGTTGGAAAACACCGCCAATCAGTCGTTCCTGCGTGCTGCTTCGGTCGAACACGTCAGCGAGGACCAGTTGCTCAAAGATCCGCATCGCCAGGACGAACCGCCCCAAGGAGCCGACATGATCGCCACCGCAACACTGCTTCGACGACCCGATCAGCCGTCCGCGGCGGAGGTGCCGCCGTTTCACAACTGCCCGGTCGCCGACTTCAGCCGCGAGGAAAACCGCCAGGCGATGCGAGAGTCCCTGCGGAAAGTAGCCGGGCTTTTGGGGCGTTATTATCCGCTGGTCATCGACGGCCAACGCATCCGCACGGCCAAGAGCATCGAGTCGCTCAACCCTGCTCATCGGCTTCAGGTGGTGGGCGTGACCGCCTGTGCCGATCCCGAACACGCGGAGAAGGCCTTGGCAACAGCAGTCAAAGCCTTGCCGAAGTGGCGGGACACGCCGCCGGAGCATCGGGCCGCCTGCCTGTTCCGAGCCGCCGAGATCCTGCGGGAAAGACGCTGGGAACTGGCCGCCTGGGAGGTGGACGAATGCGGCAAGCAGTGGCGGGAGGCTGATGCCGACGTCGCCGAGGCCGTGGACTTCTGCGAATACTACGGCCGGGAGATGCTCCGCCTCGCCGTGCCCCGGCGGCGGGACGTACCCGGCGAGGAAAACGCCTACTTCTACGAACCGCGCGGACCGGCTGTCGTCATCGCGCCGTGGAACTTCCCGTTAGCGATCCTGTGCGGCATGACCACCGCCGCCCTGGTCGCAGGCAACCCCACGATCATGAAGCCCGCCGAGCAGTCCTCCGTCATCGCCGCTTTGTTCCACGAGATTCTCCTGGAAGCCGGCGTACCACCCGACGTGGTCAGCTATCTGCCGGGCAAAGGCGAGGAAATCGGCCCGACGCTGGTCATGAGCAAGGACACCGCCCTCATCGCCTTCACTGGCTCACGCGCCGTAGGCCTGCTGCTGAACCGTCAGGCTGCGGAAACGCCCCCGGGGCAGCATCACGTCAAGAAGCTCATCTGCGAAATGGGCGGCAAGAATGCGATCATCGTGGACGATGACGCCGATCTCGATGAGGCCGTTCACGGCGTCGTCGTCAGTGCGTTCGGCTATCAGGGGCAGAAATGCTCAGCCTGTTCCCGCGTCATCGTTTTGGAGCGGATCCACGATCAGTTTCTTGAACGGCTCATCGAGGCGACGAAGAGCCTCCGCATCGGTCCTGCCGAGGATCCGTCCAACGCCGTCGGGCCGGTGATCGACGAAGAGGCCCGCCAGCGCATCCTGTGGTACATCGAGAAAGGCAAGACGGAAGCGAAGCTCGCCTACGCCGCCGACGTCGGTCCCCTGGCGGATGACGGCTTCTACGTCGGCCCGCACATATTCGTGGACGTGCCACCGACCGCTACCATCGCCCAGGAGGAAATCTTTGGTCCGGTCCTGGCTGTCATGAAGGCAAGAAGCCTCGATCACGCCCTGGAAATCGCCGAGGGAACGCCTTACGCCCTGACCGGCGGACTGTATTCCCGCAGTCCGGAGCACATCGCCCAGGTACGGCGACGGTTCCGCGTGGGCAACCTGTACATCAACCGCAAAATCACCGGAGCGCTGGTGGACCGCCAGCCGTTCGGCGGGTTCAAGCTGTCCGGCATCGGCTCCAAGGCGGGCGGGCCGGATTACCTGCTTCAGTTCCTGAATCCCCGCGTCGTGACCGAGAACACGCTCCGCCGCGGCTTCGCCCCGCTGGAGGGCCTGACGCTTTAGGCCGAGGCGTCGCGGTTGAACGTGCTACCCCGGCTGGCTACCATGTAGGATACCTGCCGTGACGACCTCTTGCCTGCCTGAAGTGACACGGAGTCCAATCCATGAGCGATGCAAACCGAGTGTTCAGTCTGCGAAACCTTCCCGCGCCCACCCGGGCCGTCCTGGCCGTGTTTCTGATCGTGATCGGCTGCGGCTACTTCAGCGGCCTGGTGCAGTTGCATTTCCAACATGCGTCGCCGGGCAATTTGCTGCCTGACTCCAAAGACGTGGTCCGCATCTATCACGGCGAACCTAAAGGCGAACCCAAGAGCAAGTTCCAACAACTTCTGGAAGCTGACGAATCCCTGCCCTTCAACGGCACTGGCACGATGCGACCGGCCTTCACCACCAAATCCGAACGCCGCTGGAAAGAGAACTTCGCCAAGCTCTCTCCGGAGGAGCAGAAGAAACTCCTAGCCGAGCGCGAGGGAGAACGGCTGGCCCTCCTGGACTGGCTCAAACAGGGAGCTTCCAAAGACGCCTTTGAGAAAGACGAGTTCAAGCTCAGCAAGCCGCTGATAATCACCGAGGACTACATCATCGGGGACAAGGACGCCGAAGGCCGGGCTATCCAGGTCCGCATCAACGCGATCTTCACGGATCGCTGCGTCCGATGTCACCAGGAGAGCGGAGCCGACAAGGACGCCGAGAAGTATCCCCTCGACGAGTGGCAACATCTGGAAAAGTACCTGAAAATCGAGGAAGGGTCGGCACCGATGGAGTTGGCCAAGCTGGCCCAGACGACGCATGTGCATCTGATCGGCTTCACGATGATGTACGGGCTGACCGGGCTGATCTTCAGCCTGACAGGTTGGCCGACCTGGACTCGCGTCGTGCTCGCACCCTGGCCGATGTTCTGGCAGGCCATCGACATCGCCTGCTGGTGGCTGGCCCGGCTCGATCCCCTGGCCGCCCAGGCGATCCTCGTGACCGGGGCCTTGGTGGCCAGCGGATTCGGATTGCAAGTCTTCGGCAGCCTGCTCGACCTGTTCGGCCTGAGCTTGCCACGGCGCTAGGAGACCAAATCATGGGAGCGATGCTGCTGGTGACGTTCCTTCAGCCGGACCCGACCGCGACCGCAGCCCGCTCCGCGGGAACGGTCGCATTGCCCCGGATCGTCCTGGCCGACCAGCCGTGGTATCAACAAGCCGACGAGCCTGAGATCGAATTCGAGGGCAAGTTGGATTTTCAGCCGGGAGATGGACGCGTCGGCATCCCGCCCCGTTACAGTGTTTTCCGCATCATCGGCGTCGAAGAAGGCAAGCCGATCTCGCGGCGGATTTACACGGGCGACCGGGATCACCTCCTCGCCCCACTGGTGGGCAGACGGGTGAAACTGGTGGGCAAAGTCGTGAGCCGGGAGGAAGAATCGGGCAAGATCGTGGAGTTTTGGCCTGGTCGCATCGTGGCGGAGTTGGGCGTCGCCGGCGAGGCCATCGGCGAGGTCAAGGTCTTCGCCCGTACTTCTCGCTGGCTTCCCGCCAAACGCACAGTCCAGCCGCAGATGCTGGTGATTCGAGACCCCGCCACGCTGGCTCAGGTCTCCGGCATGGCCGGGGGCGGGGCCGAGGCCGCAGCGGAGAAGGCCCTGTGTCAACTCCTGGAAGCTCGACCCGGCGTCACCGGCGTCCCGAGCATCGACTGGAGGCGGCAGATGCTTCTGGTCATCAGCGGCGGCGTGCAGCCGTCGGGAGGGGCGAGGGTTGAGGTCACGCACTTGACGCTGCAAGAAAAAGGGCTGGATGTGACCTGGAAACTGATGACGCAGCCCGGAGGCGTCGGCCTGCCGCCCACGGAAACGCTGCTGGTTCCCCGTTTCGAGGGCGAGATCCGCTTCTTCCGCGAAGGCGTCAAAGAGCCGATCGTGATTCCCGCGGCGTCCAAGTGAGCGAACGGCTTAGTCGGCCTGCTCGTGACACCGGAAGGCTGACGCCCTCCGCTCGGCTCACCTACCCAACAGACGCCGCAGCGTTCCACCGGGATCGTCTGACCGCATGAGCGTTTCGCCGATCAGTACGGCCCTGACGCCGGCGGCCTCCAGTCGAACCAAGTCCTCCCGGGTCTTGATGCCGCTTTCGCTGACGAGCACCCGATCCCCCGGCACCCGGCTCGCCAGTTCCAGCGTGTGTTCCAAGCGCACTTCAAACGTGTGCAGATTACGGTTGTTGATGCCGATCACCCGCGCCCCGGCAGTCACGACCCGTTCCAGATTGGCCGCTTCGTAGCACTCCACCAACGCCGTCATGCCGTGCCGGTGGATTTCCGCAAGAAGCTCGCGGAGGGTTCGGTCGTCGAGAATCTCGGCGATGAGCAGCACGGCGTCGGCCCCCGCCGCTCGGGCCTGCCAGACCTGGAAGCGGTCGAGGATGAAATCCTTGCGGAGAATCGGCAGTGCGACGGCGGCACGAACGGCACGAAGATCGTCCAGGCTGCCCTGGAAGAAGGGACCATCGGTCAGGACGCTCAGACAGGCCGCTCCGGCGGCGGCATAGCCTTGGGCCGTCTGCACCGGGTCGGCATCGGCCCGGATCGCCCCGGCGGACGGCGAGGCCCTTTTGATCTCGGCGATGACCTGCATGCCCGGTCGGCGAAGCGCCTGCTCGAAATCCCGCACCTGCGGAGCGGTTTCCAGCTTGCGAAGCCAGTCCGCCTCGCAGGTCTGTTCGCGCAGCCGGGCAATCTCCAGACGCTTGGAAGCAACAATGCGGTCGAGGATCGTACCCATCGCCGCCATTGTACGACGCTGAGGAGCGACAAGCCGAGGGGATTCAGGGCTTCAGGTAGTTCTCGATGACGGCCTTGGACCGCAACTCTTCGAGGATGCGTTTGTACTCCTGCTGGCCGATGCGGTTTTGCAAGCGCTTGCGGATGTCGGGGCAGGCCCGCTCAAACGAGATCTTGCCGCCCGGGGTGTAGTCCACGACCCGAACGATGTGGAAGCCCTTCTCGGTCTCGATGAGCGGTCCGACTTGGCCGGGCCGTAACCGGAAAAGGACGTCCTCAACTTCCTGCGGCGCAATCTGGCCGCGTTCATTGCCTTCGCCCTCGCCTCGGCGGAGGCGGCTCGGACTGCGGTTGACGTTCGGATCCTCGGCCAGGGAAGCGAACTGCTCCGTGCTCATGCCGAGTGCCTGAGCGTGAACCCGCTGGGCTGTTTCACGGGCTTCCTCTTCCGTGGAAAAGATGTAGCGGTCCACGAAAATGTGTTGCCAGACGACCCGCTCCGGTTTTTCAAATTCCTTGGGATTCTGTCGGTAATAGTCGATCAGATCCTCGCGGCTGATCTGGTCGAGCTTGTCGCGGATCATGCTGCGCACGTATTCCATCGCAATGTAGCCGCGAACGTGCTGACGCCGCATCTCCTCGACCGAGTTGCCCCGCTTTTCCAAATATGCCTGCAATTCCTCGTCGCTCTTCAGGCCGAGCTGGGCTTTCTGCTTCTTGAGCAGGGAGTCGAAATCCTTCGACGCAGACTCCGCGACCTTTTCGAGGACCTTGGGTCGGACGCGGCTGTTGGCGTCCTGGAGCAGAAGTTCGCGGTCGATGAGCTGTTCCAGTTCCTGCCGCAAAATTTCGGTTTCGACCTCGGACCATTGTCCCGGCGGCACCTTGGGCCGAAGCTCTTCGAGCCGCCAGGAAGCGGCATTGTACAACTCCTCCCGCAGAATGGGCTGCCCGTTGACGCGGGCCACGACGCTGGCCAAGGTCTGCGTTCCGGGGCGTTCCACCGAGGCCGAAACCGGCTGGACGCCGGCGTTTGTCGGCGACTGGGAGCGGACGCTGGAAGTCGAGTCGGAAGCGGAGGCGGTACTTGAGCGACTGCTATTTTGCCTGCCGGTCTGCAAGGCGACCCGCTCTTCCGGTCCGCTGCGGGGCAGCAGAAAATCCGCTGCCAGACTGGGACGGTCCCAGCTGCATCCTAGCATCCCCAGCCCCATCAGCATCGCCGCCACGCGGTGGCTCATGGTCCCCATCCCCTGCAACGTCCCACCCTTTGTGCCTGGGACGGCCTCGAAGCGATCTGGCCAAGCCGCGGGACTATAGCGAATCGGCGGAAGACTGCAACAGCGTTTTGACGAGGCGATAGATGCCCTCGGCGGAACGCTCTTCCGGTCGCAGTCGGCAGTAGGCGGAGCGCTCATCCACGATACGCAGGCGTTTGCCGCTCAAGCGGCTCAGCTGTTCGATCCGGGCAGGCGAACGATAGGTGAAGACGAGGTCGGCCTTGTCTGCCTGGGTTTCCACGCGAAGCCCGGCAATCTGCCAGCGGCTGCACAGGATGCGAAGTTCCTGGGAGCGCAGGAGCCACTCCACCGGCGGAGGCGGCGGGCCGAAGCGATCGCTCAGCTCCTGGCGAAACTCTTCCAACCGTTCCAGCCGATTCACCCGCGACAAGCGCCGGTACAGTTCGATCTTGAGCCGCTGCCCCGGCACATAATCACGCGGGAAATAGGCTCGCCACGGCAGGTCGATTTCGACTTCGAGCCGTTCCCGCACCGGCTCGTTGCGGACCCGCCGCACGGCGTTTTCCAACAACTGGCAGTACAGTTCGTAGCCGACTGCGGCGATGTGGCCGCTTTGCTGCGTGCCCAGGATGTTGCCCGCGCCGCGGATTTCCAGGTCGCGCATGGCGATGCGAAAGCCCGCGCCCAGCTCGGTGAACTCTTCGATGGCCTTGAGCCGCTTGACCGCCGACGGCGTGAGGTTCCGGCTTGGATCGACGATCAGATAGCAGTAGGCCCGATAGCGGTAGCGTCCGACGCGGCCCCGAAGCTGATGCAGATCGGCCAGGCCGTATTGGTCGGCGTCGTCGATGAAGATGGTGTTGACGTTGGGGATGTCGAGGCCGCTTTCGATGATGGTCGTGGCCACGAGGATGTCGGCTTTTTTGTTGATGAACTCGAGCATCGTCTCTTCAAGCTGCTCGCCGGGCATCTGACCGTGGCCGATGACGATGCGAGCCTCGGGAACGATCTCGTGCAGCCGCTCGGCGACCTGTTGGATGTCGAAAACGCGGTTGTGGACGAAGAAGACCTGCCCTTCGCGGTTGAGCTCCCGCAGAATGGCATGGCGGATCAGACCCGGGTCGAAGCGGATGATGCGGGTCTCGATGGCCAGGCGGTCCCGCGGCGGCGTTTCGAGGTTGCTGATGTCGCGGATGCCCATGAGGGCCAGATGCAGCGTCCGCGGGATGGGCGTGGCCGTCAGCGTGAGCACGTCCACTGTCGCCCGCATCTTCTTGAGCCGTTCCTTGTGCTCGACGCCGAAGCGCTGCTCTTCGTCGATGATGACCAAGCCAAGGTCCTTGAACTGCACGTCCACGCTGAGCAGACGATGAGTGCCGATGATGATGTCAATGCTCCCTTCGGCCAGGCGGTAGAGGATGTCGCGTTGTTCGGCGGCGGAACGGAGTCGGCTGAGGCATGCGACGGTGAACGGATACTCGGCCAGGCGGGCGGTGAAGGTGCGGTAGTGCTGTTCGGCCAAGACCGTGGTGGGCACGAGCAGGGCGACTTGTTTGCCGAAGTCCACGGCCTTGAAGGCGGCCCGGATGGCCAGTTCGGTCTTGCCGAAACCGACGTCGCCGCAGATCAGGCGATCCATCGGCCGCGGACTTTCCATGTCGGCCTTGATCTCCTGCAAGGTGGTCAGTTGGTCGGGGGTTTCTTCGTAGGGAAACGACGCCTCGAATTCAGCCTGCCATTCGGTATCCGGAGGAAACGCCGTTCCAGGCCGGGCCGCGCGGATGGCCTGGATTTCCAGCATCTCGGCGGCCAGATCGGCGACCGCTTCCTCGACCCGCTGCTTCCGCTTCTGCCAGGCCGTCCCGCCGAGTTTGGAAAGCTCCGGCTCCGCTCGGGGTCCGCCGATGTATTTCTGCACCAGATCAATGTTTGCCGACGGCACATACAGAAGAACGTGATCGGCGAATTCCAGGATCAGGTGCTCTTCGGCGTGTCCCTTGGTTTCCAAAATGGTCATGCCGCGGTAGCGGGCGATGCCGTGGCCGACGTGGACGACCAGATCGCCTTCGTTGAGGTCGAGGAAGCTGTCGATGGCCCGCGATTCGTAGCGTCGCGCTGTCGGCCGTCGGACGTGCAGAGCCTGGCGATGGAATAACTCCTGGCTGCTGAGCACCAGAATGCCGGGATCAACGAGACGGAACCCGGCCCGGACTTTGCCCGGGACGATGTGCAGCCGACCGCTGACCGCCAACTCGCTCGAAGCGAACACTTCCTGGAGCCGCTGCCGCTCCCCTTCGCTCGGACAAGCCAGAAAGACGGTCTCGGTCGCGGCGACGCTGTCCAACTCCTCCCGCACCTTGTCCAGCGCCCCGCTGAAACGCTCGACCGATTCGCACCGCAGATGGGCCGACGTCTCCACCGTGGATACGGGCAGGGTCGTGACGGTGATGTTCGGCCTGGCGAACAGGTGTTGAAACACCGCTTCGACGCCATATAGCCCGCGCCATTCCGAGGTCCGTTCCAGGTAAGCCCGGCCCTGTTCATGCAAATCGCCCGGCTCGATCAGAGCGATCCAGCTTCCCTGGGGCAGATGGTCAGCGAAAGGGGATGTCGCCATCTCGGCCAGGGAAGCACCATTGCCTTTAAACGCCTTCGCCGGCTCCTCTTGCTGTGGAAAGAGCGTCAGATCCCAGCGGTCGCACGGCTCGCGGCTTCGCTGGGTGGCGGGATCGAACCAGCGGAGGCTTTCCAGCTGGTCGCCAAAGAACTCCAGCCGGACCGGCAGTTCGGCGTCGTTGGGAAAGATGTCCACGATGCCCCCGCGTCGGCTGAACTCGCCGGGCAGTTCGACGACTTCCCGCCGCGTCATGCCGCCTTCGACCAGCCAGCGGACCAGTTCTTCGGGATCGAGCGTGTCGCCGGTGCGCAGAGCGCGGGTGTGGCGGGCCAAAAGCTCCGCCGTGGGCGTCGGCTGCATGAGGGCCATGAACGTCGTAACGACTACCCGCGGCGGCAAAGCGCCGTGAAGGAGTTTGAGCACCTTGAGCCGCTGGCCGAAAACGTCGTCCGCCAGCAGCCGATCCCCGGAGCGTTCCCAGGCCGGAAAAACGACCGGACGCAGGTTGGCAAAGGCGCTGAGGTCCTCGCACCAGGCATCGACATCGGAGGCGTGCGCCAGGACGACAAGCAGAGTCCTGGGGACATGGCGAGCCAGCAGGGCGGCGGACAGGGAAGCGGACGAACCCCAGGCCCCGTCCACGGCAGCAGACAGCCCGGCCCGTAGCGCCGCCAGCACTTCGGCGATTCCGGGCTGGGCTGCCAGTACGTCCGGAAGGTCCGCGAGCGTCGTCGGTCCTGGTTTCCCGGTTTTTGTCGCCATCTCCGCTCCGATTCGCTGTTATAATTCTCCCAGCAACGCCCAGTTTCGCCAATCGCCGTTTCGCCCCAGGCGAACGACCAAGGCAGTTCGCCCCGATTCGAAGATCGCGACGAGATGCGACCCGTGGAAGTCGAGAAATCCAGCAAGGTGCGTCCGTGTCTGCCGCACGTCCTGGCCATGATTATCTGCGACATGGTCATCGACGACCGCATATCCGGCAAGAAGAGCCTGATCGGGCTGTTCGACGCCATCGCCACCACGGACCTGCCCTGTATCGTCAACGAATTGCACGTCTTCCTCGCCCTGACGGAAGGCTACGGCACGGTCAAGCTCCAGCTGCGGTGTACTCGCGCCGCTCAGGATGAGGAGTTGTTCAGCACGGTGCAGGAGGTTCGCTTCCCGGATCCGCTCGCGGTGGTGGAAATCAATATGGGCTTTTGCGGCTGCGAGTTTCCCGAACCGGGCGAATATCGCTTCCAATTATATGCAGGAAATTCGCTGCTTTGCGAGCGGAAGTTTCACATCACGCTCGTGGAAGAGTGCGAGTTGGAAACGGCCGAGTGACCGCCTGCCCCCTCCTTCCCCGCAACCCCGGTCCGAGTTTGAGAGATTCGCGGCTTTCCACCTGCACAGCAAGGCGGTATCCTAGTCGAAGAGCGTGATCCGGTCGCGCGCAGTCGGCGTCCTGCCGACCCCGCGAAGCGACAGGGAAACGCCGACGCCGGTGTGGTATCTTTCGTGGTGGACTGCCCGCCTGGGGCGATGGGGGAGAGTTGCAGGCAATGAGCATCGTTCGCGTGGGACTGGCGGAAACCCAGAAGTACGCGGAAGGCTGGGAAGCGATTTTCGGCAAAGGCAAAAACAAGAGCAAAGCCAAGGCAAAGCCCGCCTCCGCCTCAGCCAAGAAACCCGCCAAGAAGACCAAGGGCAAGGGCAAGAAGAAGTAGGCGGAATCCCGCGGTGCCGGTCATGGACTCGCGCGACGGAAGGGCGTTGCCGCGACCAATCCGTCCTTTTCGTCGATCAAGTAGGTGTATCCCGCTTCCAATTGGGAGAACGTGGCGGAGCGGCGGTCGCGGGTCGGCCAGATGACCTCGATCCGCTCGACGTACTTGTGGCTTCTGAGGCCGAAGGTCAGGACGGATTCGCACTGGCTGAGGTAGCTGCCGCCGCTGTTGAGTTCGGCCTGCTGCATCTGGCCGCCGGCCCAGATCCGGACCCGAGCACCGTAGGCATCTCGGTTCGCTTCCACTCCCCGCAGCCGGAGGCGAATCGCCTGCGCCGTCGGCGGGCAGTCGTTGCGAAGAATCGTTGCTGGCTCGTTGTTGTTGTTCAGCACGATGTCTTGATCGCCGTCGCCGTCCAGGTCGCCGAAGGCCGCTCCCCGGCCGACTCGCGGCTTGAACAGGTCTGCTCCGGCATGGGCCGGTTCCACTTCGCGGTAACAGCCTTCGCCGGTCGGCCCGGCGTTCCAGAACAACTGCGGCGGCTGGGCGTAGGTCGCCCCGGCCTGGACCCGGCTGATCTCCGGCTCGATATGCCCGTTGCTCGTGAACAGATCCAGCCGGCCGTCGAGGTCATAATCGAAGAAAAACAGGCCGAACTTCAGCGGCAGCCGACTCGGTCCCCCGACCCCCTCGGCGTTGGCGACGTCCACGAAGATGTCCCGCCGTTTGTTGTACTTGAGCAGGCCGTTCGGCTCGTTGGAGAAGTTGGCGATGGCCAGGCCGAGCGTTTCGCCGTCCCGATAGTACCCCCAGAAGATGCCCATCGCGCCCCGGGCGGAGCCGCGTCCCTCGTTGATAAGCTCCACGCCCTTGCGACCGCCGACATTCGTGAACGTCCCGTCGCCGTTATTGTGGAACAGGAAGTTGGGGGTGGTGTCGTTGGCCACGGCGATGTCCGGCCAGCCGTCGTCGTTGTAATCGTGAACCGCGACGCCCAGGGCCTTCGACGCCGGTTTCTGCCCCAGCACATCGTAAATGTGCAAGCCCGCTTCCCTGGACACGTCCGCGAAACGCAAGTCGCCCAGGTTGCGGAACAACTGGCAATGCTCCCCTTCGTACAGGAACGGCTGACAGTAGGACTTCTCGCTGCCGATCAATGTGCAATGCAGGTCGGTTTCTGGCGTCCAGCGGACGTAGTGGCAGATGAAGATGTCGAGTTTGCCGTCGAGGTCGTAGTCGAGAAACGCGGCACTGGTGGACCACCCGGGACAGATTAAACCGGCCGCTTCGGTGATGTCCACGAAGCGTTGGCCCCGCTCATTGCGGAACAGATAGCAGCGGTTCAGGGCCGTGACGAGCAGATCGGGATTGCCGTCGTTGTCGATGTCGCCAGCCGCGGCGCCCATGCCGTAGCAGTCGATGTCGGCCAGGCCGACGGCGGCGGTGACATCGGTGAAGCGGCCGGTGCCGTCGTTGCGGTACAGGGCCATGCGGGTGCGCGGGGCGGGATCCTCATAACGATGGTGCGGCCAGCGGGTGCTGTTGACGAACAGCAAGTCCTGGTGGCCGTCTTGATCGAAGTCGAAGACCAACACCCCGGAACCCATTGTCTCCGGCAGGAGCTTGCGGCCGTATCCGCCGTGAACATGCACGAAATCGACGCCGCTTTCGGCGGTCACCTCGGTGAAGGTCACAGACGGCGGCTGAATCCGGACCAGCGGAGTGACCCCGTAGGCTTTCTGTTCGGGAGGCCGCGGGGCTTCTTCGGGACCGATCCGACTCAACAACAGATACAACCCGAGAATCAGTGACATTCCAAGGACGAGGAAGACGACGGCGATGATCAGAAGGGTTTTGCGCATGAAGCGGCTCCAGGAACGCCAAGAAAGGAATTACGCTTCGGGTCAGTATATCACGCTGAGGGGGCGGCATGGAAGGTGAGCGGCCAGCGTGAGCCGGTACTGCGAGCGGTCCGCGTCAACTGGCCGATACCGCGAGGCTGAAGCCCTCCGCTCGCCATATCGGAGGACTGACGCTTACCGCTTGCCGTGTCTGCGGGGGTCACAGAGGGGAACGCCGACCGCTCGCCGAGTCGAAGCCTCAGGCCCGCAGCGTCTCGTCGTGCCGTCCCCGGCTGGGCGGCAGGTCTCCGCGGCGCACATTCGCCAGGGCCGCCCTGGCCCCGGCCCGCTTGTCGGCGTCGTTGTCCTCCCATTCGATGGACACCGCGCCGTCATAGCCCGAGCGGTTCAACTCGATCATGATTTCCTCGACCGAGTTGGCGTCCCGCTGCGTCCCGGCGGTGACGAAGTTCCAGCCGTTGTGCTTGTGGCCCATCGGCTGATGACCGCCGAGCAGACCGTTGCGGGTGTGTTCCCGGCTGACGTACACGCCCTTGATGTGGGCACAGTGGATCCGCTCCCCGAACTCGCGGATGAACTGAATGACCGAAACCCCTTGCCATTCCATGTGCGAACCATCGAGGTTGAAGCCGACCACCGAGGCGTAACCGTTCTTGTCCATGAACTTCAGATACTCCTCGGCGCTGGCGATGTCGCCCATAGCCCGTTCGCTGGGATGGCATTCGAGGTCGAAGGTCACACCCAGGTTCTTGCACAGGTCGAGGAACGGCCCGAAGCGTTCGACCAGGAGTTCCAGGCTGACGTGCAGCACTTCGGGGATGTCGTAGCCGCCGATGTTCTTCGGTCGGGGCGGAAACTCGAACCAATGGCTCCAGCAGTGGGCCGGCGAGCCGGTGAATCCCGGAAGGCAGACGCGGCGATTCTGGAGTTTGCCCAGGTGATGGGCCAGCCGAGCCGCTCCTAGGAGCGCTTCCAGGGCCTGCTTGTGGATCAACTTGCCGACGTCCTCGGGAACATAGTACGGATCGGTACGCGGCGGCTGGTTGCCCGCTGCCCGCCAACGCTTGTAGGCTTCGACCGCCTCCCCGCCGACGAATTGCAGCGTCTTGGCCGACGGCTCATCGCCCAGGGCCTGACCCTGCAAATGCACCGCCACGGTAAAGATCTCCAGCCCGTGCTTCCTAGCCTTGTCCACGCGGGACTGAGCGTAGGCCTTGGCCCCGGCATCGTCCCGGCACTTGGCCAGGTCCAATTCCCAACTGGCCTCTTCCCAGCCGTCGAAGCCGGCTTCGGCGATGAACTGGAGCCATTCGTCTTCCGGAATGTCGCCGAACTGGCCCCGGACCAGACCGATCTGATGGTACGAGCCTTTGCCGTTGCGGTGGGTTTCCGTCTGCTTGAAGCCCATGAATCGGCCTCCGTGTCAAGCGTGCATGAGGTTATGGGATCGTTTGGTGGACCTCAATCATGGGGAGGGAATCCGAGCTTGTCAACCTTCTGCACCTAGAATCGCCAACAACACTTCCCACTGCCCCTCGCCTCGAAATCCCGCCCTGCGATACAACCGCAGCGCCGGGGCATTGCGCGCGTCCACCGCCAAGGTCAACGACGACGCTCCCGCCGCGAGCGATTGCCTGGCGGCATGAGCGAGCAGCACGCGGCCCAGTCCTTGGCCGCGAGCCGACGGCACGACTCCGAGATAGAGCAGGTTTCCTTCAGGTTTGCGTGCCAGGTCCACGATCACGACGCCCACGGGCCGCCCACTCCGCAGAACAAGCCACCATAGGCGGGGATCGGCCCGTCCATGGTTGCGGTAGCTTTCCAAGGCGTCTTGGGCGGTTCGCGCCTCATTGACCTCGGGAAAGTCCAGCGAATCCTGGTAGGTCTCCTCCAGCGTCGCCAGGAACTGCCCGGGATCAGCTTCGCAGTAGGGCAGAAATTGCAGGTCGGTCGGCGGCTGGACGTTCAGTCCGGTGGGGAGGCCGAAGTGCAGATCCAGGGCCAGCTCCCGAAGACGTGTCACGCGGCGAAAGCCCTGGCGAAGCAACGGCGGAGAAAAGGTGGAAAAGGTTTCACAAGCCAACTCAGCCGCGCACACCGTGACGCCGCGACTCCGAAGGAGGCGCAGGGCGTCCTGAACCAGCAGATCTTCGACCGCTTGGCGATCGGAACCATCGGCAGCCCACGGCGGCCAGACCACCGCACTATGCCCCGGCAGGCACAGATGCAGCATGGCTCCGCCGATGCCGTCCGGTCCGCGGACCACACGGAGGCTTTCAGCCGACAACTCGCCACGCTCCATCTGAGCGGCGATCTGGTGAGCAGCTACGGTCCGGCGCTCCGGCGGCAGATGGTGGCACACCAGCCGCACGACATGCGGCCAATCCGTTCTGCAAGCAGTCTGGACCTGTGATGCCATGTCTTTCGCCATATCTGCACGAACTCTTCTTGCCGCGCATCCCGTTCTACGTCAACGAGGTGTTCCGCATCAATAGCCCAAAAGCACTTCAGGCTGAGCAAGCCATCAAGTCAACTGGCAACGAGGCAGCCCAGCCGATCCAAACCTGCGGTCGCTTCCGCTGCTGTGTAGCCTGCGCTTCGCCCCCAGTTTGTTTGGTCTCGGCTTGCCCCGAGCCTGCCATGCTCTTGCGGGACGACCTGGCAGACGGTAGCATCAAGCCCAGACCGCACCATCCTGGTGGGACCGAAGCGCCGATGCAAAGACTTTCAGGCCCCAGAGGATCGTAAACCATCAGAGATGCGATCCCCATCAACCTCTGACTGGAGCAGACATGACACGGACTCCCTTCCCGCAGCAATGGAGCGGCTACGGGTACCCTCTTGTCCTCGTGCTGGCGGGCTTCGCCTTCTCGGGTGCAGGGCCAGGGTCGGCAGCGGGTGCGCAGCGGGGGGCGGCTTCCGCCGATTGGCCGCAGTTCCGCGGCCCGGGCGGTCTCGGCATCAGCCCGGCCAAGGGATTGCCGGTTTCGTGGAGTGCCGACAAAAACCTGCTCTGGAAGACGGAACTGCCCGGGGCCGGGGCGTCCAGTCCGATTGTCGTCGGCGACCGCGTGTTTGTGACGTGCTACAGCGGCTACGGCGTTCCCGGCCAGGCCCGAGGCGACATGAGCCAACTGCAAAGGCACCTGCTGTGTGTCAATGCCGCCAACGGCGAGATTCTGTGGAAAAAGGACGTTCCGGCGGTCCTTCCGGAATCCGAGACGGTGCGGGAACATGGCTACGCCGCCAGCACCCCGGCCTGGGACGGCGAGCGGCTGTATGTCTTCTTTGGCAAATCGGGCGTGTATGCCTTCGACCTCAACGGCAGGCAACTCTGGCATGCCGGCGTCGGAGACCAATTCCACGGCTGGGGATCCGCTGCGTCGCCGGTTGTGCATAAGGACCTGGTCATCATCAACGCCTGCGTCGAGAGCGAATCGCTGGTGGCCCTGGACAAGAAGACCGGCCGGCAGAAGTGGCGGGCGCGGGGCATCAAGGAGTCGTGGAACACGCCGCTGCTGGTGCCGAACAAGAACGGCAAAACGGAGTTGGCCGTGGCGATTGCCGGCAAAATCCTGGCCTTCGATCCAGACACGGGCACGCCGTTGTGGAACTGCGACACGGACATCCGGTGGTACATGGCTCCAAGCATGGTCGCTCAAGACAGCGTTGTGTATGCCCTGGGCGGCCGCAGCGGGGTGGCTGCGCTGGCAGTCCGTGCGGGCGGAAAAAGAGACGTGACGAGTACGCACCGTCTCTGGACCAGCACCAAGGGATCGAACGTCTCGTCGCCAATCATCCACGAGGGGCGTCTCTACTGGATGCACGACAACCTCGGCATCGCCTACTGTGCGGAAGCGGAGACCGGCCGGATCATCTACGAAGAACGGCTCCCCAGAGCCGGCCAGGTGTACGCTTCTCCGGTCCTGGCCGACGGGAAGCTGTACTACGTCTCGCGCGAAGGCCGCACCTATGTCGTCAAAGCCGGGCCTGCCTTCGAGCTTTTGGCCACCAACGACTTGTCCGACCGCAGCACGTTCGACGCCAGTCCCGCGGTGGCGGGAAACCGGCTTTATCTGCGGTCGAATCGCTTCCTCTACTGTGTCGGCGAAAAGTAAGAAGCTGCGTCGGCGGCGGCCTCCACGAACGCCTCGAAGAGCCGACGCATGGCGGCGTCGTGGTCCACCAACTCTTCCGGGTGCCACTGGACGCCGATAAGAAAGTGGCCGTTGACGCTCTCCACGCCTTCGATCAAGCCGTCCGGCGCGAAAGCGGTCGGCTTCAACCGCCGTCCCAGTTCGCGGATGCCCTGATGGTGCATGCTGTTGACGGCCACCTCGCGGCTGCCGAGGATGCGGCCCAGACGGGAGTCCTCCTCGACCTGGGCGGCATGGACGATGCGATCGCGTCGGGGATCGGCAGCCGAGGGGAAGTAATCGTGCTTGATCGCTCCGGGCAGTTCCGCTTGCAAGTCCTGATACAACGTCCCGCCGCAGACGACATTGATGATCTGCACGCCGCGACAGACGCCAAAAACGGGCTTGTGATCGGCCAGGGTCCAGCTAAGGAGCATCAACTCGGTGGCGTCGCGGGCCGGATCGGAGGAGCCGCACACCTGCCGACGCGGTTCCCCATACGCCGAAGGATCCACGTCAACGCCGCCCGTCAAAAACAGCCCATCGAGCTGTTCGTAAATCGCTCGAAGCGTCTCGGGTTCGTCGGGCACAAGGGGGATGATCCACGGCACGGCCCCGGACAGGGTCAAGGCGCGGACGTACCTTTGTCCCATGACCCAAGCGGACGGCGATTGCCCAGGAACCGCCGCCTGCGTCTGCGTGACGATGCCGATGATCGGTCGCCGTTGCCTCATCCGCTGCGTCCTTCGTGAGGAACTGTCCCTTCCACGATTCTACCCTTTCGTGTACTCCTTCAAATACCCTTCGAACTGCTGGCGGTGGGCGTCTTCGTCGGCCAGGTTGGAGATGGCAAGCTCCTGCGTCACATAGTCGTCGCCTTCGGTCATGCGGATGATGGCCTGGTAATGGTTAATGGCATCGTCTTCGGCAGCCAGGACGCCCCGGATGACGCCGACCACGTCGGTCGGATCCTTGGGCGGCTGAAGCGGGTCTTGGGTGAATTTCAAGTCCCGGCTTCCCGGGATCGAACCTCCCAGCTGCTTGATGCGGTTGCCCAGGCGGCGGGCGTGATTGAGTTCTTCGTTGATGTCTGCCGCCAGCGAGGACTTGATCGCCTCGGCCCGGACGCCTTCCAGATGCAGGCTGTTGGCCAGATAGTTGATGACGGTCTCGACTTCCATCATATAGGCCTTGCGCAGAGCGGCGATGACTTCGTCTCGAGTTGCAGCCATGTGCGGTATTCCTTTGCTTGCAGTTCCCCGGGGATGTTGATTCCAGAGGGTCAGGCAGCGGCCCGCCGCCAGCGGGCAAAAACTGCCAGTCCTAACAGCAATAGCACCGCCAGACCGACGCCGAGGATCAGCAGCAGTTCCCGCGAGGTGCGGGACCGGACCTCGACGGCTTCCGGCGTGCCGTCGAGCAGCTTCTGCGCTTCGACGCGGATGGCCACAGTCGGGCTTTCCAGGGCCAGGCGTTTGACGTCGGCGACCACATCAGTCTGGGCCTCAAAAGCCGACGGCCGATGCCGTTTGCAATGGTCCAGGTCTTTGAGCGCCTTGAGAACCCAGCTGACGGCCATACCGGGGTTGTCGGCATAGAGATCCCGGGCCAGCTGCTGCTCGTCGAGCGTCTCCCGCACCAGGTCCCAGGGGGTGCGTTCGCTGCCGCGGCGGGCTAAGGCCAGGGCCGCATTGTGCCGGATCTCTCTCATGCCCCGAACCCGATCTTCGGGTCGGAACGGCCGATCCGCAGTTTCAAATCCGGTGTCCGGAATGTCGTCCTGGCTCCGGGTCAATTGCACCAGCAGTCGTTCGGTCTCGACGCCTTCCCAGTTGGCACAGGCGACGATGGCGAACTTGCGGGTGATCTCGTCGGGGGCCAAGGCCGCCGCTTCCAGGGCCGACACCAGCACCGCCGGAAGCGGAGCTTCCGTGGTACCCTCTCGGTGGCGGAGGCGGGAGCGGAGATGCTCCAAGGCCTGCTTGGCCCGTTCGGCACGCTGCGGATCCGCCGCCCGAGTCGCTTCCTCCAGGTCGTTCAAAATCCGTTCCTGGTGATCGGTCGGCAGGGCGTCGAATTCCTGGACGCGGGAACCCATCAGGGCCAGGGCGAAGACGGCATTGCGCAACCGCTGGCGGTGGGCCTCATCGCTGCCGGCCCGGTCCCGACTGCCGAGCACCATCTGCCCCAGCAGCGGCAACGCCACCGGGGCCTGGAAACTGGCGGCCGCTGAAGGCAGGTAGTATTCCAGGAGATACGGCTCCGGGCTGGTTGGATCGGCGACCGTGGGCGGTTTGCGGGTTTCGTCGGCAAGCAGATCGGCGAGGTCGAGGGCGAAGGGGACGTTGCCGCGAAGTTCGGCGCTGCGCGGCAGGACCTGGGCCAGGTCCTGGGCGGTCTTGCCCCGTTTCATGCCGCTGGGGCTGCGCAAGCCCTGAAGAAACTGCTCCGGCGTCTGCGGTCCCCCGCCGACCCAGCCGAAAAACAGCACGATGACCGCCACGATGACGGCGACCAGAACACCAGGCACCACGAACAGTTGCAGGATGAACAGGGCGCTGGGCGGCTCGACCGGCGGCAAGGGGGCGGGTTCGGGAGCACGGTCGGGCGGCAGGGGTTGGTCCGGCATGGGATTGTCCATCATGAGGTCGGTCCACGGCCCAAGGCGGCGTGGACCCTTTTCCAGACGCTTTGGTAATCTTATCTGTATGCCAGGCCGGTCAAGATGCCGACGGCGCGGCGACCAAGACCCGATCCCAGCCCCAGACAAGCGAGCATGGCCCTGACCCTGGAAGAATACGCGGAACACCTGGAGAAGCGGCCCGACTTGGCGTGGCCCGCGCCGCCGGAGGTTCAGCCAGCCAAGGCCCGGCCTTGCCTGGTGGAGTTGCCCGAAGTGCGGGTCGTGACCTGGAGCGTGTACGGCACGCTGCTGGCGATCAGCGGCGGGGAACTGTACCTCCAGCATCCGCAGAAGTTCATCATGGAACTGGCCCTGGACAAGACGCTCCAGGAGTTCAAGATGTGGAAGGCGATGACCCGCAAACCGGGCCATCCCGCCGCCCAGTTGCATTTGATGTACAACAATGCTCTGAACGAATTGCAGTTCCACGCCGGCGGCAACGAACGGCATCCCGAAGTGGACGCGGCCCGCATCTGGGAGAGCATCGTCAAAAAACTTCTGAGCAACGAGTACGTCTTCGACACGGCCTTTTACGGCTCGCTGGACGACTATGCCCGCAAGATCGCCTACTTCTTCCACGCCAGTCTCCAGGGCACCGCCTGCTATGCCCACGCCGCCGAGACGCTCCAGGAACTGCATCGCCGACTGGCCCGCCGCGGCGGATGCCAGGGCCTGCTGGCAGACGGCCAATGCTTCACGGCTGTGCAGCTCCACCGGGCCTTGCTCCGGCAGGGCCTCAAGACCGGCTGGGACGCGCTGATTCCACCCGGTTTTCGGGTGCTGTCGTGGGAAGTGCGGGCCAGGAAACCCTCGGAACGGCTGTTCCGGGAGATGCTGCGACGCTTGCGGGAACGGGGCTATGAACCGCGGGAGGTCTTGCATGTCGGCAGCCATCTGCTGCACGATGTCGCCCCCGCTCGGAAGCTGGGGATGCGGACCGCCCTGTTCGCCGGGGACAAGGCGTCCTTGCATGCCAACGGCGAACTGTTGCGGCAGCCGCAGTCCCGGCCCGACGTCCTGCTCACGGAACTGCGGCAAGTGCTCGAAGTCGTCGCCTGATTTGCAGTGCCGCCGGCCGGCCCAGTCAGGTCGGCCTGCGGGGGACCCAGGGAGAGATCGCGGATGCCTCCGACTGCCCTCATCGATGTCTGCCAGTTGGACTTGACCAAGGTCCTCGTGGACCTCGAAGGAATCCGTCGGGTCAATCCCCAGCGCTTCGAGATGGAGCAGTTGACCGCCATCGTCCACATGGACCCGCAGCAGCATTTGATCGTGGGCTACAAGGACGTCACCGAAGACGAGTTCTGGTGCCGCGGCCACATGCCCGGCTATCCACTCATGCCTGGGGTGATGATCTGCGAGGCCGCTGCCCAGTTGTGCGCCTACTACTGCCGGGTCAACGGTATCCTCGGCGACGGCGACTTCATCGCGTTCGGCGGCATGGAGAACGTGCGTTTCCGCGGACCGGTGCGGCCCGGCGACCGCCTCGTGCTGGCCGCCAAGGCGGTCAAGATCCATCGCCGTCAGGTCCTGTCGGCCGTGCAAGGCTACGTCGGCCAGACCATGGTTTTCCAGGGGGAAATCATCGGTCTGCCCTTCCATCGCGGTTGAGACATGGGTCTGCGTCGTCTCAAGCGGGTGCCCCTGGAGCAACTCCAGCCCTGCCTGCTGCCGCTGCCGGAGCCGGGTGCAGTCTTCGACTGGTCCGCCGTCTTCGGCAACGGGCGTCCCGTCGAACTCGAGGTCGGTTTCGGCAAAGGCGGCTTCCTCGTCGCCGCCGCCCAGGCCGAGCCGCTCGTCAATTTCGTCGGCATCGAGATCGAACGGGCCTTGGTCCTGTATGTCGCCGGGCGTCTGGTCCGCCGCCGGCTCGGCAACGTCCGCCTCATCCACGGCGACGCCCGCCAGATCGTCGCTCGCCATCTTCCTCCCGACTCCCTCCAGGCCATCCACGTCTATTTCCCCGATCCGTGGTGGAAGCGACGCCATCGCAAGCGGCGGCTGTTCACGCCGGAGTTCGCCCAGGGTTGCGTCCGCGCCCTGAAACCGCAAGGTCGACTCCAGGTGGCCACCGACGTGGAGGAGTATTTCACGGAAATCCTGAGCCTGCTGCACGGCATCCCGGCGTTGAAGCCGGTTGAGCGAGGCCGCGCTGAGGCCGTCACTTCCGGCCCCTGTTCGGTCATCACCAATTTCCAACGCAAAGCCCTCCAGCAGGGACGGCCCGTGTGGCGAGCGGTTTTCGAGAAGTGCCAGGCGTAAGCGGGGAGAAATCCTCGCTACGGACTTGCTAGGCGAACAGATCGAGCAACGGTGTGCCCCGCACCAGCGGCATCGGCCGGTCGAGCCGGTCGCGGATTTCACGGTGCGGATCCAGACCCAGGGCCGCGGCGATGGTGGCGGTGAGGTCCGACGGCGAAACCGGCGGCGTCGCCGGGTACGCGCCGATCCGGTCGCTAGCTCCGTACACCGCTCCGCCGCGGATGCCCGCCCCCGCCAGGACCGCCGAGTAGCACTGCGGCCAGTGTTCCCGCCCGGCGTTGCCCGCCGTGATCTTCGGATGCCGACCGAACTCGCCGACCCAGACCACCAGCGTTTCGCTCAACAGTCCGCTGTGGTCGAGGTCTTCCAACAGGGCCGAGAACCCCTGGTCCGCGGGGGGCATGAGCCGGTTTTTCAAGGCGTTAAAGTTATCGCCGTGGGTGTCCCAGAAATTCGCTCCGTCATTATGCCAGTTGACGCACACCAGCCGCACCCCCGCTTCCCCCAGGCGACGGGCCAGCAGACACGCCTGACCATGCGTGTTCCGGCCGTAGCGGTCCCGGACGCGGGGCGGTTCCCGCGCCAGATCGAAGGCCCGCACCACGCGGTCCGACAACAGCAGATCGAAGGCCCGTTGCCGCACGGCATCGTAATCGGACTCGCCCAGCCGCCGGTCCAAGGTGCGCAACAGCTCGTGACGTGACGGTGTCACTCCCGACGGGTCGCCCAGCCCGGCGACGCGGAAGTGGGGCCGGTTCGGATCGTCGCTGACCAGGAACGGGTCGAAGGCGCTGCCCAGCCAGCCGGCGTGCTGGCCCGGAGCAGTGCCGCCCGGCGCGGCCGGATGCGACACCAGCCACGGCATCTGCACGCAGGTCGGCACCCCCCGGGGCGCCGGCTTCAGACGCGCCAGCATCGCCCCCAGGTGCGGATGGTCGTTCCGCGTGGCCGGGGCCGCATCCGAGTTCGGCGTCGGAGCGATGTGCCCCGTCATCAGATGATGCACCGGCGACAGGTGGGCCGGGTCGGTGTGTCCCATGCTCCGGACCACCGTGTATTTGTGGGCCAACCGGGCCAATCGCGGAAAATGCTCGCTGATGATCAGACCCGGTACGGTCGTGGGAATGGGACGGAACTCGCCGCGAATCTCGGCCGGCGCGTCCGGTTTGGGATCCCAGGTGTCCAGGTGCGACGGACCGCCCCACATGAACAGCAGGATCACCGATCTGGCCCGGGACGCCGATTCGCGGGTCTGCTCGTCGGCCAGAAGTCGGCCCAGGGACAGACCGGCCACGCCCAGCGCGCCAGCCTGGAGAACGTGACGACGGCTCGGAAACGTTCTCCGGAATCCTCGGCATCCCTCGGCTTGCATGGCAGGCCTCGCTTCCCGGAAGGAACCCTTGGGCAGGATCTTCAGCATAGCCCATGGCCAACCCACTGTAAAGCCGACAAGGCAAAAATGGGCAACGGCAGACCATCTCATGCCTCACGGCGACATGGTGACGGATGCTGTTGCTCCGTCTCAGACTCTTCCTGCGGAGGCGGGGGAACGAGGAAGGGTGACAGGTGGTCGGGTGGGAGGTCGGGGCGGATCGTCACGATCCGGTCCTCTGGCGGAGCGGCCGGAGCCGGTTCGGCGGAAGGATGCGGATCAGGCTTTTTGCCGAAACCCGCCGCT
>CALFAY010000036.1 GCA_937944855.1 uncultured Planctomycetota bacterium | reverse complement strand
AAGGGGAGGGGCACGCGGGAGGTGATCTACGGCTTGACGAGTTTGACCCGGGAGGAGGCGAGTCCGGAGCGGTTGCTGGCGTTGTGTCGGGGCCCTTGGGTCATTGAGAACGAATTGTTTTGTGTGGAGGAGGTGACGCTGGGGGATCGTTGTCGGGTTCGCAAGAGGGCGTCGCCGCGGGTGCTGGCCAGCTTACGCAATCTGGTGGTGGATATTTTGACACGACGAGTGCGGAGGGAGGAGTGCTGTTAGTGAGCCGAGGCGACCCGGCACAATCAACTCCATCCCCGGGCGACCCTCAAGAAACTTAACGCACTCTGATTCTCTGAGGTGCCCTGATAGGTTCCAGGTGAGCCTTGACAAGGAAAAGACTCTGTGCCGATACTGAGATTCTTCGCGGAAGTTTCGTCCGGCCAGGGAGAGCTTATGCGTACCGTGACGTGGACGTGGGGCATGGCATTGCTGGTGGGGCTCTGGGGGGCTGCACTCCTTTTGTCGACGGGGTGCGGACGCCTTTCTGTTCGCACAGCAGTCGAGAGAACTTTGCAACTCGACGGCATGGGCGGGGACAACATCAAGAGCTTTGCCGTCTCAGCGGCCAGTTGGCAGCAAGGGGTCAAAGTCTCCGTCCGCACCGACGGGCCGGCGGTCGACGTGTATCTTGTTCTGGAACGCGACCAGGAGACCTTGGAGTCCCAGCTCAGCGATCAGAAACCCGTTACCGTGCAAACACTGGCCAAGGCAGAGAAGCTGACCGAAGGCGAAATCTCCGCCACCGTTCCCGCGGCTAACGGCTTTGCCGTAGTGATCGTCAACAACAACACGAAGAAAGCCTCGGTGGCCCTGAAGATCGACACCGAAAAGAAATAAGGAATGCCGACGCGGCAGTTCCGGCAACGGCATTCCTCGTCCTTAGAACGCTGACTGAGTGGCTTCTGATCTTGTGGTCCGGCGGTCACGCAGCGGCTTTCAGCGCGGCCAGAGCGGCCTCGTAGTTCGGCTCCTGAGTGACTTCGGGAACATATTCGACATATGCGATCTTGCCGTCCTTGCCGATCACGAAGATGCTCCGTGCCAGCAGTTTGAGTTCGTCGATGAGCACGCCGTAAGCTTGGCCGAAGGAGCGATCCTGATAATCCGAGAGGCTGATCAGGTGGTCGATCTTGTGGCTGGGATCGCCGCAGAAACGGTTCTGGGCAAAGGGCGTGTCCACGCTGACGGTGTAGCAATTCACCTTGCCGGCCAGACCGGCCAGCGCGGCATTGAACTTTTGGGTCTGGGCGCTGCACACGGGCGTATCCAGCGAAGGCACGACGCTGAAAAGCGTCGCTTTGCCGCCGCAGGCATCCGCCAGGGTGACGGCGAACAGTCCTTTGTCCGGGGTGAAGCGATGGCACTTGAAGTCGGGGGCCTTGTCTCCCACTTTCAACTGCGGGCCGACCAATGTCAAAGGATTGCCCTTGAAGGTCACGGCGTTGGGTCGCTTTTGCATGGTGTCCTACTCCGCGTAACTCCATGAAAGTAGTCCAATCCGACGCGGTAAAGGTAGGAACGAGACAAGCAAAGTCAAAGCGAAGCCGGGGGTTGGGCGGATCTGTGCGACCACGTCGCATGAGCATATGTTGCCTGGAACAAAGAAGCTGGCTGCGCGGCACGTGACCGTGTGCGAGAGTGGCGGAACTGGCAGACGCGCTGGACTTAGGATCCAGTGGGGCAACCCGTGGGGGTTCGACTCCCCCCTCTCGCAATGTGCTTCCGGAGCCGATATCGGTCGCTTCGCTCTCCGGGCCTCCATGACAGGCGTAGCTCCATATCCTAAACCCCGTTGCGAATCCTTGGCGAGTCCACCCAGAGCCTCGCCGAAACTACGTCCGTTCGAGATGCAACATGACCGCCAATGTCCAGCAAATTAATCGTCAGGTCCAAGACCTGCGGGCCAGTCTGAGTCCGCTTTTCAACGAGATCGAGCGGGTCATCGTCGGGCAGAAGACGATGATCGAACGCTTGCTGATCAGTTTGTTGACCGGCGGTCATGTTTTGTTGGAAGGGGTCCCGGGCCTGGCGAAGACGCTGGCCGTCCGCACCCTGGCTGCCACGCTCCGCGTAACTTTCAGCCGAATCCAGTTTACCCCGGATCTTTTGCCCGCCGACGTGGTCGGCACGCAGATCTACAACCCGAGAACAGGCGAATTCACCGTCAAACGCGGTCCCATCTTTGCAAACCTCGTCCTGGCCGACGAGATCAACCGGGCACCGGCCAAGGTGCAAAGCGCCTTGCTCGAGGCCATGCAGGAAAAGCAGGTCACGCTCGGCGACCAGACCTTTTCGCTGCCGGAGCCTTTCATGGTCCTGGCGACGCAGAACCCCATCGAGCAGGAAGGGACTTATCCGCTTCCAGAAGCCCAGGTGGACCGCTTCATGCTCAAGCTCAAGATCGGTTACCCGAGCAAGGAGGACGAATTGCTCATCCTCAACCGTATGGCCACGGTCGAAGGGCCGCCGCTTGCCCAGCCCGTTCTCGGCCCGGACGACATCTTCGCCTTCCGCAAGGTCGTGGACCAGATCTACATGGACGACAAGATCAAGCGGTACATCGTGGATATCGTCCATGCGACCCGTCGCCCGGAAGAGTTCGGCTTGCCCCTGAGCCAGTACATCCAATACGGAGCCAGTCCGCGAGCCACGATCAATCTGGCGTTGGCCTCCAAGGCTCATGCTTTTCTGGAGGGCCGAGGTTACGTCACGCCGCAAGACGTGAAGTCGGTCGGCTACGACGTCTTACGTCACCGCATCATCATCAGCTACGAAGCCGAGGCCGAAGACGTGACACCCGAGAAAGTCGTCAAGGAGATTCTGGACCATCTGAAAGTGCCTTGACGGCGTGGGACTGCATGGATTGCCGGGAACATCGGGGGGGAGGAAACCGAGGATGCATCAGGTTTTGTTCGAGATACCCACGCCTTGGGGCAGGCTCCCGATCTTCGGTTATGGGTTTATGCTGTTTCTGGCTTTCGCCGTCGGCACCTGGCTGGCTGCACGACGAGCCAGAGCGGAGGGCATCGCCTCGGAGTACATCTGGGACATCGCCACCTATTGCTTCATTGGAGGAGTTATCGGAGCACGGCTGTTGGCCTTCCTGATTGCCCCCCAACCCGGCAACTTGTGGCAGCAGCTTTACCACTTCATCGAAATCTGGAAAGGGGGCATGGTTTTTTATGGCGGGTTGATCGGAGGCTTCGTGGCCTACCTTCTCGCCTGGTGGCGGATCGTCCGGCCCAATAAGCTGTCCACCCTCCGCATCGCTGACCTGATCGCGCCTTCGATCGCTCTAGGTATCTTCTTTGGCCGCTTCGGGTGCTTCCTGAATGGTTGCTGCTACGGTGGAGTGGCCGACCCGGTCGAAATCTTCTGGGCGACGCGCTTTCCGAGCAACAGTCCGCCTCATCGAGATCTGGTCAGTCAGGGCGTTCAGACGGCGTTCGGATTTCTGGTGGATGAAAACGATCCGGCAGTAGTCAGCCTGGTCGAGGAGGGTTCGCCGGCTGCGTCTGCCGGCTTGAAGCCGGGGGATCGCATCATCCGCGTTGGCAACGAGCCGGCGCTCGGTGCTATAGACGTGTATTCTGCCCTGCTTTCCTGGCCCCAAGGGAAGCCGCTCGTCATCACTGTGGAGCGTCGGGAAGGGGATGCCGAGCGTCCCTTCACTTTGGAGTTCCTCCCCGACGGTTCTCTGCCGATCCATCCGACCCAGCTGTACAACTCGCTTGACGGCCTCTTGCTGTTTGTGCTGTTGACCGCTTTTTACCCATTCCGGCGAACCGAGGGCCAGGTGTTGGCCTTGTTCCTTTTGCTCTACCCCGTCAACCGTTTTCTGATGGAAAGCCTGCGCATGGACAATCCCCCGACGTGGTTCGGACTGACCATGTCCCAGAACATCAGCGTAGCCGTGTTTGCTTGCGGCCTCGTCCTTATGGCTGCGGTTACCTGGAAAGGAAAGCCTCTTCCTCCGGCATCTGCGTAGCCCGCCGCCCAACCGTCGTTTCCGTAGAATATCGTTCTCGGGACTGCATCTCGGAGAGCGAGGGAAACAGCTTTGCCAGACGACTTGGATATGCCGGGTTCTGCCTCGGGAAGCCAATCGGGTCCGCCCACAGTTCCGCCTTCTGGAGACGGATCCACGCCAACTTCCGGTGATGGAGAGAGAATCCGCCCTCTGAGCATCGAAACGGAACTGCGGGATTCGTATCTCAGTTACGCCATGTCGGTGATTGTCAGCCGGGCTTTGCCCGACGTCCGCGACGGTTTGAAGCCGTCGCAGCGGCGGATCCTGGTGGCGATGAACGACCTCGGACTTCGTCCGAATGAGCCGCGGGCCAAATGTGCCAAAATCGTCGGCGAGACGATGGGCAATTACCATCCCCACGGTGACATGGCCATCTATCCGACTCTGGTCCGCATGGCTCAGGACTGGACCATGCGGCATGTACTGATCGACAAGCAAGGCAATTTCGGCTCGCTGGCCGGTCTGCCTCCGGCGTCGATGCGGTACACGGAAGCCCGCCTGGCGCCTCTCGCGGTCGAGATGCTGGACGACCTCGACCGCGGCACCGTCGAGATGGTGCCCACCTACGACGGCAAACGCCGGGAGCCGACCGTCCTGCCCTCGCGATTTCCCAATCTGCTGGTCAACGGCGCGGACGGCATCGCCGTCGGCATGGCCACCAGCATTCCGCCTCACAATCTTCGTGAAATCTGCGACGGTCTCATCAGACTGATTGATGAGCCGGACACTACGGTGGACGAACTCATCGCCATCATTCCGGGGCCGGACTTTCCGACCGGCGGCATCATCTGCGGACGTCAAGGCATCCTCGATGGCTACCGCACCGGCCGTGGCCGAATCATCCTCCGCTCTCACGTCGTCATCGAGGAAGAGGGGAACCGCACGCAGATCATCATCAAGGATCTGCCTTATCAACAGATTCGCAATCGGCTCATGGAGGCGATCGGCAACGCCATCCGTGAGGAAAAGATCACAGGCATCAGTGGCGCGCCCCGGGACGAGAGCAGCGAACGCCGCGGCGAGCCGGTGCGCATCGTCCTGGACCTCAAGCGCGATGCCGACCCCAAGCGCGTGCTCAATCAATTATTTCAGTACACGCCGGTGCAGGAGACCTTCAGCCTCATCATGCTGGCCCTGGTGGATGGTCAGCCGAAGACGCTCAACCTCAAACAGATGCTCGAGGAGTTCCTCAAGCACCGCGCTCGAGTCATTCGACGACGGACGGAGTTTCTGCTGCGGGAAGCGAAGCGGCGGGCCCACGTTCTCGAAGGGCAGTTGATCGCTATTTCCTCGCTCGACGAGGTAATCCAGATCTGCCGCACCTCGCCGAGCCGGGCCGAAGCCAAGCAGCGGCTCAAACATCTCGAAGTCGCTGCGGCGGTCATGCGGCGTGCCTTGGGGGACGATGGCTACGCGGCTCTCACCCGCGAACTGGGCGAACGGGCCAGTTATTCGATGAGCGAAGAGCAGGCCGAAGCTGTCGTCCGTTTGCAACTCGGCCAGCTGGCCGCCCTGGAACGGGACGAGATTTTCAAGGAGTACGGCAACCTCCGGCAGCAGATCGCCGAACATGAGCAATTGCTCAGCAGTGAGAAGAACATTCTCGCCGTGATCCGCAAGGAGCTGGAAACCCTGCGGGACAAGTACGGCGAAGATCGCCGCACCGAAATTCGCGACGACATCACCCACGAAGTCTCCTTCGAGGATCTGATTGCCGAGGAGATTAACGCCGTCACCATCAGCCACAACGGCTACATCAAGCGGTTGCCGATTACCACCTACCGGGCACAGCACCGTGGGGGGCGTGGCGTAACCGGCGCTCAAACCCGCGAGGACGATTTCATCGAGCATTTCTTCGTCGCCTCGACCCACGCTTTTCTGCTGTTCTTCACTAACCGCGGCCAGTGTTACTGGCTGAAGGTGTACGACATCCCGCAGATGAGCCGAACCAGCCCCGGACGCGCGATTGTCAACGTGCTCTCTCTCCGACCCGAGGAGAAGATCAGCGGCGTGATCGCGGTTCGCCGCTTCGATCCTACTCGACATCTGGTCATGGCGACGCGGCGGGGTCTGGTCAAAAAGACAGCCCTGGAAGCCTACAGCCGACCTCGCAGCGGGGGCGTCATTGGCATTCATCTGGAAGAGGGCGACGACCTCATCGGCGTAGTCCTGACCGGTCCCGGGGACGAGATCGTGCTCAGCACCCGCAATGGTATGGCCATCCGCTTCGACGAATCGGACGTCCGGTCGATGGGCCGGGACACCCGCGGGGTCAAAGGCATCACGCTGGCCGAGGATGACGCAGTGGTGGGCCTCGTGGTCGCCGACCCGCAAGGCTATCTGCTGACGGTTTGCGAGAACGGCTACGGCAAGCGGACGCCGTTCGGAGCCAACGTCGCCGGCTTGGAATCCGCTGAAGACAGCGAAGAATCTGCCGAGGAACCGACGGAAATCCCAGCGGGTAGCGAGGAAGCAGAAGCCGGCGTTGTCGAGGAGCGCTCAGCGATGCGGTACCGCAAGCAGCGTCGCGGCGGCAAGGGCTTGCGGGACATCCGCACCACTGAACGCAACGGCAAAGTCGTCGCTGTTGCTTCCGTCCGCGATGACGACCAGATCATGGTCATCACTCAGCACGGCATGGTGACCCGGATTCGCGTCAACGAAATCCGCGTCGTGGGCCGAAATACCCAGGGTGTTCGGCTCATGAACCTCCAGGAGGGTGACAAAGTGGTGACCGTCGCCAAGATTGCTCGGGAGGACGTCGGCGAAGACGGAGCGGATAACGGCACCGCATCAAGCACGGAGGCGGAACCGGATTCTGGGCCTTCCCCGGACGCGAACGCCGAATCCAGCGACGCCTGATTCAGTCGGTCAGGCCCAATTCCCAGCGAACAATCCGCGTCCCAGCGGCCAAGGATGCCAGTTTTCGACAGGCGATGGAGCGGGCCGTCTGAGAACAACCGCAATCGGGCGTGACCTGAAGCCGCTCGGGTTCGATGTATCGCAGCACGGATCGCAGCCGTTCAGCGACCAGCTCCGGCGGTTCCACCCAGGTGTTTTTCACGTCGACCAGTCCGACAGCCAGCTCCATCGGAGGCGGAATCTGCCTCGCCAGTTCGATCTCGCTCATCTCCCGACTGGCGAATTCCAGGGCCAACTGGTGTACAGGAGCTTGAACTATGTGCGAAAGGATCGGTCGGTAGCTTCGCCACCCGACAGATCTTCCGCGATAATTGCCGAAGCACATGTGCAAACTGATCTTCGCCGAGACGCCTTCGACCGTGCGGGAAAGAATGCCGAGAAACTTCTCTGGCTCGTCGGGATGGCAGGCGAAGCTCGGTTCGTCGATTTGGAGAAACTCGACGCCCCTGGCCGCCAACGCCTTTAATTCCCGGTTGACGATGGGAATGAGGGCCTCGGTGACGGCAAGACGGTCGGGATAGACGCTGCCGCCTTGAATGCATCCGGCCAAGGTAAAAGGACCTGGCACCGGCACCTTGACGGGCGCTTCGGTGAGCCGTCGCAGCCGATCGTACTCAGCTACAACACCCAGACCGGCGGGAGCTTCCAGAGGTCCGATGGCTTCGTAGCGGCTCCGCTGATCGTGGGCCGGCGGTCCCCAGCGACGGCGCTGCGGCAAAGGGCGAAGTCCGGTGAAGCGATCGTAGAAGCCCAGATTGAAATCTACCCTTTGCATTTCGCCGTCGGTGATGATCTCGGCTCCATTGCGAAGCTGATCGTCGATGGCCAGGCGAACCGCATCGGTGACGGCTTCTTCGAGGTCGTCCGGCCCATAGAGGTCTGGCTGACGCACGGCTTCCTCGCACAGCCGGGCATACCAGCCGGGGAACGACCAGCTACCGATGACGGTTACGGCAATCGGCGGGAGCTTTTGCATGGGGCAAGTGTACCGCTAGCAACCTGTCGGGAAAGAGTCGTCCCTCGCAGTCATGAACATACAACATCAAAGGGTCTCAGCAGATGCAAGCGATTCACGATTCACCGGTATGACAAGACGGGTCGAAGTCCACTTGTTGCCGCAATACGTTGCTCCAGAGCATTTGCGTGGGGGAGTGGCGGTCGTCATTGATGTTCTGCGGGCCAGTACAACCATCGTTCACGCCTTGGCTGCCGGCTGTAAGGCCGTCATCCCCGTGCTCGAAGTCGAAGAGGCTCGACGCCTGGCCGCGGCCGAGCAGAATGGGAAAGTCCTTCTGGGAGGCGAACGCGGCGGCAAGGCTCCAGAAGGCTTCGACCTGGGAAACTCTCCACTGGAATACCAGCCATCCCGGTGTCAGGGGGCCAAGCTGGTCTTGACTACGACCAATGGGACTCGAGCCATTCACGCTGCTTTGCAGGCGGATCGCATCTTGCTCGCGGGTTTCGTCAATTACAGCGCAGTGTGTGAACGTTTGCTCAAAGAAACACGTTCAATCCATCTCCTTTGCGCCGGCACAGACGGCGAAGTGACCCTGGAAGACACTTTGCTGGCGGGAGCTTTGGTCGAAACGCTGTGCGGGGGAAGCCAGCCATCGCCTCGGGGGCCTGGAAGTGGCCGCTCAAAGAAAGCCCCGTCTGTCGCCCTGAATGATGCTGCCCGACTGGCCTGGGACTGCTTTGCAGGACACGGCATGGTGCTGGAGGAGGCCCTGCGTATCAGCCAAGGCGGCCTGAACCTGATCCGCCTCGGTCAGGATCTGGACATTAAAGCCGCGGCTTTAGTGGACCGGTTCGCCATCGTCCCCGAAGTGTTTCGTGATCCTCTGCGAATCGAAGTCGGGGCAGTAGGAGTAGTCCATCCGCGTTGGCCGGTCTCTGGCTGCCAATCCTGAGGCGTCATCCAAGCAGCGTCAGGGCCTCGAAGATTTCCCTTGACGGGATTTGCTATCGTCCGTAGATTGCCGAAGCACGCCGAGCCTTCAGGCAGGCAGCGACTTGCCCGCATCTGACTCGTTGATTCTCCATGTGTGCGGATCGGAACCCGTACACTGGGGAAGCCGATGCTGGCATTCGGCAAGTCCCATGATTCCACACACGTGAGTTCGAGCAAGACTATCTATCTTCTGGATGCTCATTCCCTGATTTATCAGGTGTTCCATGCCATTCCGGCCATGACGGGGCCGAAGGGACAGCCGACCAACGCTGTTTTCGGCTTCACCGGCGACCTGCTGCGGCTGCGTCGGCGTAAGCCGGACTATCTTGTGTGCGTTTTCGATCCGCCCGGCAAGACCTTCCGGGACGAGTTGTATCCGCAGTACAAGGCCCAGCGAGCTCCGATGCCGGAAGACCTCGCCCCGCAACTGCCCCTGATACGCCGAGTTCTGGACGCCCTTCGCATCCCCGTGGTTGTGGTCGAGGGCTTCGAGGCCGACGACACTATTGCAACCCTGGCCCGCAAGGCCGAACAGCAGGGCATGGAGGTCTTCATCTGCACCGGCGACAAAGACATGCGGCAATTGCTCAGTGACCGCATACGCATTCTGAACCTCCGCAGGGATCAGGTCGTCGATCCCGAGGGGTTGCGAGCCGAATGGGGCATCGCTCCGCAACAGGTCGTGGACTTTCTGGCCTTGATCGGCGACAACGTTGACAACGTCCCCGGCGTGCCCGGTGTTGGCCCCAAAACGGCTGCCCGGCTATTGCAGGAGTACGGGGATCTGGACAATCTCCTTGCTCATCTCGACCAGATCAAACAGCCGAAACTGCGGGAAAACCTGGCGCGGTCCGAAGAAATCCTGCAAACGGGTCGGCAACTGGTCACGCTTCGGACGGATGTGCCCGTTGAGCCGGACTGGGAGGCGTGGAAGGTCCAGCCCCTCGACGTGCCGACCGTTCTCGAAGTCTTTCGCGAGTGCGGCTTCCGGCGCTACGCTGAAGAAGTGCGGCGACTGGCTGAAGAAGAATCGGGTACGGTCGGAGGTGCTTCCCAGAGGCAGACGACGCTTTTCACCCAGCAGAACGGTACCGGCCATGCGCGAGCAGACTCATCGGACTCCTGGCGTGCCGAGTACCATCTGGTCAACGCCCAGGAGCAATTCCGCCGACTTCTGAAAGACCTGCGGAAGGTGAAGCGATTTGCTCTCGACCTGGAAACGACCAGCTTGGACCCACATCAGGCAATACCCGTCGGGTGTGCCCTCTGCTGGCAGGCCGGTGAGGCGTATTATCTGTGTCTAAAGGCCCCTCCCGGCCACCCCACGCTGGATTTCGACGAGGTACTTCGGGAGTTACGGCCAATTTTCGAGAATCCTTCCGTGGGGAAAGTGAATCAAAATATCAAGTACGATACCCAAGTCCTTCGCACTGCCGGGATACGACTTGCCGGGATTGACGGCGACTCGATGGTTGCCAGCTACCTGTTGACATCCGGCGAGCGAAACCATAACCTGAAGGAGCTTTCGCTCCAGTATCTCGGCCACCAGCCCATACCAATCAGCGATCTGATAGGCACCGGGAAGAATGCAAGGAGCATGGATGCGGTGGATCCGGCCTTGGTTGCCCGCTACGCCGGAGAAGACGCGGACATCGCTTGGCGGCTCGTCGGGATCCTGGAGCCGAAGCTGGCTGAGCACGGCCTGGACCGCTTGTATCGTGAGGTCGAAGTCCCTCTGATTGATGTCCTGGCGGAGCTGGAGTATAATGGCGTCAAAGTGGACGTACCCCTGCTGAGGCGGCTGAGCGAGGAGTTCACCCGTCAGCTCTCGGCCCTCGAACGGGACATCTACGAGCTAGCGGGACGTCCGTTCAATATCGGCTCTCCGAAGCAACTCCGACAGGTACTTTTCGAAGAACTGCGTTTACCCGCGCGACGCAAGACGAGCATCACCGGCGAGGCCAGTACGGGTCAGGAAGTCCTGGAGGAATTGGCAGCAGCCGGGCACGAGTTGCCCCGAAAGATCCTGGAGTACCGCCAGATCGCCAAGTTGAAAAGCACTTACGTGGATGCTTTGCCTGCTATGGTCAATCCGGTCACGGGTCGGGTACATGCTTCTTTCAACCAGACGGTGACGGCCACCGGACGCCTGAGTTCCAGTGAGCCGAATTTGCAGAACATTCCGATCCGGACCGCACTTGGCCGTCAGATCCGCCAAGCGTTTATCGCCGATCCGCAACCCTGGCTGCTTCTGACCGCGGATTATTCGCAGATCGAACTGCGGATTCTGGCCCACTACTCGCAGGATGCGGAATTGCAACAGGCTTTCGCCGAAGATCGGGACATCCATGCCCGCGTGGCCGCCCAGATCTACGGCGTACCGGAAGCGGAGGTCACTGCCGAACAACGCCGCAACGCCAAAACGGTGAATTTCGGCGTGATTTATGGTTTGAGCGCCTTCGGCCTTGCCCAGCGGCTTGGCATGGAGAAGGAAGAAGCAGCGGCGTTTATCGACGCCTACTTCGCTCGTTATCCTGGTGTTCTGGAGTTTCAGGAACAAGTTCTGGAGCAAGCCCGGCGACAGGGCTATGTCACAACCTTGCTGGGACGGCGACGGGCCATCGAGGGCATCCGCCCGCAATCATCCTATAAGCAGAGGAATCAGCCCGAGCGTGAGGCCCTGAACACTGTCATCCAAGGCTCAGCAGCCGATCTGATCAAGGCCGCTATGGTCAATATCCATCGTCGGCTGAAGCATGAAGGCCTCTCGGCCCGGATTCTGCTTCAGATCCACGACGAGCTGATCTTCGAGGCACCGCCCGACGAGTTGCGTTCCCTGGCAGCCCTCGTGGACAAGGAGATGACGCAGGCCTTGCCGCTCCGTGTGCCGATTAAGGTGGACCTGGCTTTCGGACCAAACTGGCTGGATACGCAACCATTGGCCGCCTGAAGCCGCTACCCGGGCAGGAGCGAACCATGGCCGCCGCCAAGCCCGTAGTGGGAATCATCGGCGGGATCGGCAGCGGCAAAACGCATGTAGCTCGGTTGTTCGTCCAGAGGGGCGGACACCTGATTCAGGCGGACCTGCTGGGACATGAAGCCTTACGGCAGGAACCGATCAAGGCGGCGGTAGTACGACGCTGGGGGCCGGACCTGATCGGACCAGAGGGCGAGATCGACCGACGCCGCCTTGCGGCTGTAGTGTTCGCCGATGTCCAGGAACGTCGGCACCTGGAAACACTGGTCTTCCCCTGGATCGAACGCCGCATCCGGGAGGAGATCGCCCGGGCTGAAGCGGATCCCCAGGTGCGCTTCGTGGTCCTCGACGCCGCCATCCTCCTGGAGACCGGCTGGGGCCGCTGGTGCGACCTGATCGTTTTCGTGGACGCGCCGCGGGAAGTGCGGCTGGCTCGATTGGCCGCTTCACGCGGTTGGACGGAAAAGGAGGTGGAAGCACGCGAACAAGCTCAACTTCCCCTAGAGGTGAAGAGGGCACAGGCCCACGAGATCATCCAGAATCATGGCGAGGCTGGCAGCGAAGCAAACCTCGCCGCCCAGGTAGACCGAATCGTTAACCGCTTACTGACAACAACCCCTTCGCCGCTGTCGCCCTGACAGCCGGCAAGGTTCTCGCATAAGCAGTCTCGGTGTCCCATGGTGGACTCCCGTTGGAATCACGAACTCTTTTTTCCCTTTCCCACCACTGACGCTGCGGTGCCGAACACGCGTCGGGCGACACCCCGTGTCCCCAGCACCGCCGGATCAGCCGCCTGGATCAGGTCGGTAGGTGATCCGATTCCCGTGTCAGCTCTTAGCGAGGAGGAACTCTGTCATGGCTGAAGAAACTCGCCGTCGTATTGTCACCCGGAGCCGCACTTCACGCGCTCGCACTTCGACTTCGGCTCCCACCCCGTCCGTGGATACGGAGCAGGAAGTTCGCAACGAGGAAGTGACGTTCCGTCGTCCCGAACCGGAAGAGGAGATTGTCACTTTCGATCGCGGCGGCAGCGAACGCCGCGCCCCGGAGGGACCATCGCCCTCGTCGGCCTCCCTGCCTGCGACGCAGACCACGCCGGCAGAGGAGATGGACGACGAGGTCGGCTTCGATGAAGAAACCCATGCCCGCTACGAAGAGGTCAAGCGTGGCGGCACCTACATCACCGAATTGCAGCAGATGACCATGCAACAGCTCCTCAAGACCGCCAAGGAAGAGGGGCTTCAGGACTATACGGGTCTGAAAAAGCAGGATCTGATCTTCAAGATCCTCAAGGAGCGGGTCAAGCAGAACGGGTTGATGTTCGGTGAAGGCACGCTTGAAGTGTTGCCGGACGGCTTCGGCTTCTTGCGCAGCCCGGACTACAACTATCTGCCTTGCCCGGACGACATCTACATCTCGCCCAGCCAGATCCGCCGCTTCGGCCTGCGGACCGGGGCTGTCGTCTCGGGGCAGATCCGGCCGCCCAAGGAGAACGAACGCTACTTCGCCCTGCTGCGCGTGGAGGCGATCAATTACGAAGATCCGGACCTGCTTACGCAGAAGGTCGTCTTCGACGATCTGACGCCTCATCACCCGACCGAGCGGCTGCGTCTGGAAACCGACCCGACGGAAATCAACATGCGGGTCGTGGACCTGATTACGCCGATCGGCAAGGGACAGCGTGGCTTGATCGTTGCCCCGCCGCGGACCGGCAAGACGGTCCTGCTCCAGAAGATCGCCAACAGCATCCTCCGCAACCATCCCGAAGTGTATGTGATGGTGCTGCTCATCGACGAGCGGCCGGAGGAAGTCACCGACATGGAGCGGAACGTCAAGGGACCGCGTTGCGAGGTCGTCAGTTCGACCTTTGACGAACCGGCCAGCCGTCACCTTCAAGTCGCCGAAATGGTGATCGAGAAGGCTAAACGGCTCGTCGAATACGGCAAGGATGTCGTCATCCTGCTCGACTCGATCACCCGTCTGGCCCGGGCCTACAACACCGAAGTGCCGCACTCGGGCAAGATCCTCTCCGGCGGTGTGGACGCCAATGCCCTGCACAAACCGAAGCGCTTCTTCGGAGCGGCCCGCGCTATCGAGGAAGGCGGCAGCTTGACCATCCTGGCCACCGCCCTCATCGACACTGGCAGCCGCATGGACGAAGTGATCTTCGAGGAGTTCAAGGGCACCGGCAACATGGAGCTGCACCTCGACCGGCGGCTCGTGGACAAGCGGGTCTGGCCGGCCATCGACGTCAACCGTTCCGGCACCCGCAAGGAGGAACTGCTGCTGGATCCTGAGGAACTCCGCCGCATCTACATCCTCCGCAAGGTGCTCAGCGACATGAACCCGGTCGAAGCGATGGAATTGCTCGTCAATCGCATGAGCAAGACCAAGAGCAATGCCGAGTTCCTGATGAGCATGAACCTCGGATAACGGATGCGACTCGCCGAACGGGTCCGCAGCGGCCTGTCGGCGGTCCGGAAGAACCAACACTCAGCCTGTTTCGCCCCCTGGATGAAACAGGCTGATTGTCTTTCCCGACGCGGAAGCAATGCCCATGGATCTGCTCTTGGCGGGTAAAGTGACGGTCGTGACCGGCGGAGCGTCCGGCATCGGCCTGGCCGTCGTCGAAATCCTCTCCGCAGAGGGGGCGGCTGTATGGATCGTGGATCGAGACGCGGCCGCTGCGGAGGACGTAGTACGACGTTTGAACGGGATTAGCAGCCCCGTCCATCACGCTGTCGCCGACCTGACCGACCCTGATCAATGCCATCGTGCGGCAGAAACGATCCTTCAAACCGAAACGCGGGTCGATGGACTGGTGAACAACGCTGGCGTTAACGACGGTGTGGGTCTGGTCAATGGCGACGTGCTGCTGTTCGTCGCTTCTCTGTATCGGAACCTGATTCACTATTACGAGATGACCCGGCTCTTGCTTCCGGCCTTGCGGAACGCGAAGGGAGCGATTGTCAACATCGTGTCCAAGGTCGCCGAGACGGGCCAGGGTGGGACTTCGGCCTACGCGGCGGCCAACGGCGGGCGGGCGGCGCTCACCCGAGAATGGGCCGTCGAACTAGCCCCGGACGGCATCCGGGTCAATGCCGTGGTCGTGGCCGAGTGCTTCACGCCGATGTATCAGCGCTGGCTGGCAACTCAGCCCGACCCCGAAGCATCCCGCCGCCACATCGAACAACGCATTCCGCTAGCTAGGCGGATGACTCAGCCGGAGGAGATCGCTGCCGCCGTCGCGTTCCTGCTCTCGCCCCGCTCCAGCCATACCACCGGACAACTCCTTCATGTGGACGGAGGCTATGTACATCTCGACCGCCGCATAACCTGACAGGGAGAATAAAAACTATCAACCCCAGAGGTTGTACGCATCGGTCGGGCAGACTGTGACGGATCCGAGGGCGGTAGCGGCATGGTTCCCCAGCAGCTTTTCTCTGGTTTTGGCTGAGGCGGTCGGATACACTTTCGTTTAGTGGGTGGGTTGAAGCTACGACTCGCGGCACGTCCTTTCGAGGGGTGGTTCGCATGATCCGGTTGGCTGTCCTCGGTTGTCTTCTGACACTTTTGCCGACGGCAATCGCCCAGGACTCTGCCCTGGACGAGGTGCAGAAGCGGCGCAAGATCGAGGCCGAGAGGCTCGAACTGGAAATCCGGAACGCCCTGGCCGAAGCGGACAGAATCAAAGCGACGGACCCGTCCAGGGCAGTCCAGATTCTCGAAGCTGCCTTGGAAAAACTGAGTGCCGATACTGCTCTGAGTATTGCTCAGACCGCAAATCTCCGCGTCACGCTCAAGGAGCGTATCGAGAGAATCAAGTCCGGACGGGCCAGCACCGAAGCGGAACAGGCCGGGAGTCGTAATCGCCTGGTCGAACTGGATCGTCGCCTCGCCCGGCTCCAGGCTCAGGCCGAACGGGACGAAGCTCTGCGGCGCGACCTCGCTATTGTGAGGGACCTGATGGCTCGCGGTAAATTGGCTGAGGCCGCCAGGCTGTCCGAGGAACTGGCCCAGCGTCATCCCGACAGCCCCGCCGCCGGGCAGCAACGTCAGGTGACGTCCCTGGGCGAACGGGTTCGGGAATCGTACCGGATCGCCGAGGAAAAGTCGGGGGCCTCGGTATCGGCCCTCAACGACGTGTCCCGCAGCGGCACTCCGCCGGCCGGCGACATCGTCTATCCGCCCAAGGAGAAATGGGACAAGCTGACCCGGGACCGCAAGAAGTTCCTGGAAATCCCCATGACTGAGCGGGAGAAGGAAATCGTCGCCATTCTCAATTCCGAGATTCCGACCCCGACCGAGCTTCGGGACATCACCTTCCGCAAGTTCCTCGACAATTTCCAGAAGGAAACCGGCTTGCCGGTGCTGGTCAACCAGGCGGCCCTGAAAGATCTCGGCGTCGACTACGAAAACACCTTCACTGTCTCCCTGCCGCGGAGAGTCACGCGGCGGTCGCTGCTTCGCACGGCTCTTGCTGAATTGGGACTGACCTATGTCATCCGCAACGAGACCATCGAAATCATGGATGTGGAACGGGCCAAGAACTGCATGACCGTCCGCGTCATTCCCATCGACGATCTTTTGGGATTCGGTTGGTTCGCTCCACCTGTGCTGCCCAACGGCAGCCCCAACACCAGCGGCAAATCCGCGGTCGAAATGCTCATTGACATGATCCAGGACCAGATCGAACCGCTCAGCTGGCAGAAGTACAACGGACCCGGTAGCATCACCTACTACGCCCCACAGCGGGCGCTCATCATCCGCAACTCGGCCGAGGTCATCAACATGATCGGCGGCCGGTCGCGTTGACTTCCCGATCGTGCTCTTTTGACAACCGACCGCCCCCGGCTTGCCGCCGGGGGCTTTCGTTTGAGGGCCGATCCATGCTCGACTCCTTTCCCGACCTGCACACCGCCCCCCGCCGTGAGATCTTCCCCGGGGTCTTCATCCGCACCTGTTCGCTGGACCGGCTCATGCTTTCGCTGGTGGATTTGGAACCGGGAAGCATCGTCCCGGAGCATCATCATCCCCATGAACAGATGGGCTACTGGCTTCGTGGAAAGGCCCGCTTCACCATCGGCAGCGAAACCCGGATCATCGAGCCGGGCCAGTGGTACCGCATAGCATCAAATGTATCCCACAAAGTCGAGGTGCTGGACGAACCGGCACAAGCGCTCGATGTCTTTTCTCCGCCCCGCGAGGAATACCGCTGAAGATGCGTCCAATCGTTGGATTGACAAGCCCGCGGACGGAGCTTAGCGGCAACGTCACGCCGAGGAATCGCTGCGGTCGGTGGCTTCCGGTTGAGGCAAGTCTTCCATGCCGACGACATGCACGAGAGCCACGCGTTCTAATGGATCGTAGAGCAGGGGATTGTCTCGACTGGGGTACCCGATTGTCAAATGGCGCTCACCGACGAAGACAAGATCTGGATGGTACACATCGACCCGAAGCCCTTCGCTGACGATCAGGCGAAAGGGCCGGAACGGTGGTTCGCGCGACCGGGCTTGTACGTCGTCAGGACGGAACATCGCTCGAGCCCCTGTGCGCAGATTAACCCGTGCCTGCCCGATTCTCAACAGTTGCTGTTTGATGCGGTCTCAAACTCTGGTGGGAAAGGTCTGGCTGGTCTAGAATCATAGCGGGTCCAGGATTGGGGCGGGAGATACACCATGCCGCGGCAGCAGACAGCGTCGGATGGCGGACGGGGAGCGTTTCTGGCCCTGGTGCTCGGGGGATTGGCCGGGCTGGCGGGGCTGGTGTTTCTCGTGTTCGTAACCAACGGCTTTTTCGCCTGGGTCATCCTCATCGGTCTGGGAATCGCCCTGTTCATGGGTCTGCACTACATTTTGTGGGGGAGGAGTTTCGAGCAGAGCATCGCTGCCGAGCGGGCCGCCCTGCTGGAAAGCGAAGAGGATTGATCCGCCGGCTTTCGCCCCGAGGAGACGACCCCGATGCGTGCCATGGCCTTTGCCCGCCACGGTGGCCCTGAAGTCCTCGAACTGATGGACCTGCCGACGCCGGCCATCGCCGACGACGAAGTTCTGGTCCAGGTCAAGGCCTGCGCCTTGAATCATCTTGATGTCTGGGTCCGCAAGGGCATCGGCACAAAAATTCCCATGCCGCACATCGGGGGCTGTGAAACGGCCGGGGTCGTCGTCGAGGTCGGCAGCCGGGTCAGTCAGGTGCGGGTCGGCGACCGCGTGCTAATTTCTCCCGGGCAATCCTGCGGCCGATGTTCGTGGTGCAACCAGAGTCTCGACAGCCTCTGTCCCGATTTCATCATTGCCGGGCATCAGACCCAGGGCGGCTTCGCGGAATATGCGAAGGCGAGGGAATGGGACGTGATTCCAATCAGCGAGGCGTGGTCGTTCGCAGAATGGGCCGCCATTCCGCTGACCTTCGTGACCGCCTGGAACATGCTCCACCACCGGGCACAGTTGCGGGCTGGGGACACGGTTCTGATCATGGGAGCGGCCAGCGGGGTGGGCGTGGCCGGAATCCAGATCGCTCGACACGCCGGGGCCCGGGTGATCGCCGTCGCTGGTTCCGACGACAAACTCCGCAAGGCCGCAGAACTGGGCGCGGAAGTGCTCATCAACTACCAGACCACCGACATTGCCAAGGCGGTGCGTGAGGCCACTAACGGTGAAGGAGTGGACATCGTTTTTGAGCACGTCGGGGCGGCCCAATGGGTTTCGGCGTTGAAATGTCTGCGGAAAAACGGTCGGCTTGTGACATGCGGAGCGACGACGGGTCCCAAGGTCGAAATCGACCTGCGCTTCTTCTTCACGCAACAGCTGGTGGTGACGGGGGCGTACATGGGCAGCCGCAGCGAGTTGCTTCGCTGTCTGGACCTCGTGGAGCGACGCGTCTTCCGTCCCGTGGTCGATACCGTTTTCCCGCTCGAAGAGCTGCGGAAGGCCCAGGAACGGATGGAGCAGCGAGCGGTGTGTGGCAAACTGGTTGTGGCACCTTGACTTTGCCAGTCGGCGAAGCTCCGCAGGGCATGACAGAACTGGCGGTGCCTGGGAGAAATCTTATCATTTTGGGGCTTTTGGCAGCGATTGCGTCTCCCGGGAACCGCAGGTAGGATGGGGTGAACTGCTGACTTCGGGTTTAGTTTCTCAGATTGCACTGCCATGCGCGACCTGCTGACCTGGTCGATACCCGTTGGACGCCTCTTTGGAATCACCGTCCGGCTTCATGTTCTGCTCTACCTGCCGTTTTTAGTGATGATGGTGGGCCGGGGCTTCGCCAAAGGGTATGGTTGGGAAGCCTTGCAGATTCAGGCGCTGTTGTTCCTGGCTGTGTTGCTCCACGAGCTAGGCCACTGCTTTGCCGCCCGACAGATGGACGGCGACGCAAACGAAATCGTCATGTGGCCCTTGGGCGGCCTGGCCTATGTGGACGTGCCGCATACGCCCCGCGCCAACTTCGTCACGGTCTTGTGGGGGCCGCTGGTCAACCTCACATTGTGCGCCGGCGTTGGCGTGGCCTTGGTGACGGCGGGAGGCCTGCTGCCGCCCCTCGATCCCTTCTGGAACCCGGTGGTCCTGGTCGGGAACCCTCCCCACGTCCGGACCGATGCGTTATACAGCATCGCCGAAGGTCGTTGGATCACCGAACTGGGATTTTTCACCACTCTCGTCGCTCGCTTTTTCTACATCCATTGGCTGTTGTTCCTGTTCAACGTGTTCCTGGTCGGCTTCCCGCTCGACGGCGGACGGATGCTTCAGGCGATCTTGTGGGTATATCTCGGTTTCCGCCGGGCCACGCAGATCGTGATCTATTGCGGCTACGCCGTGGCAGCGGTGCTGGCGGCCTACTGCTTCATCACTATGGAGGGTGACGACGTGCCGGCCAAGCTGATCCTGTTCAGCCTGGCCTTTTTCATCGTGGCGAGTTGCTACCACCAGTCCAAGCTCCTGGAGGCGGGTTTCCTCGGAGACGAAACGCTGGGCGGTTACGACTTCTCGGAGGGATACACCAGTCTGGAGCGGAGCGAATCCGCCTCCTCGCGGCGGCGTCAGCCGAACTTCATCCAGCGCTGGCTGCAACGTCGGGCAGAGCGCCGCAGGCAGCGGGAGGAAGAGCGACGCCTTGCCGAGGAGAAACGCCTTGACGACCTCCTTGCCAAAGTACAACGCCACGGCAAAAACGCCCTGACGCCGGAGGAGCTTCGCTTCCTTGAGCGCGTCAGCGCTCGTTACCGCAGCAACCGCAATCGCTCCTGATTTGCAGCTGTGCTAATCCTTCTGGCCCGCCTCGCCGCCGACTTCCCGGGCAGATATGCTTGTCCAAGGAGACTGGGACGCTCCGAAAAGTCCCCGCTTCAGCGAGGCCAGCATGGCACCACTCATCGAGCCGCGCACGCTCAAAGGCTTCCGCGACTACCCGCCGGAATTGATGATTCCCCGGGAACGCCTCATGGACAAAGCCCGGGCGGTCTTCCGTTCCTACGGCTACGTCCCCATCGACACCCCAGCCCTGGAATACGCCGAAATCTTGCTCGGCAAAGGCGGTCAGGAAACGGACAAGCAACTGTACCGCTTCCAGGACCACGGCGGTCGGGATGTCGCCCTGCGCTTCGACCTGACCGTGCCGTTCGCCCGCTTTGCCGCCCAGCACATCGGCCAATTGGGCACGCCGTTCAAGCGGTATCACATCGGCACTGTGTGGAGGGGTGAAAACACGCAGCGGGGCCGCTATCGGGAGTTCGTTCAGTGCGATTTCGACTTCATCGGCACCACTGCCAACGCTGCCGACATCGAAATTGCTCTGGTCATCCACGACTTGCTGCGTTCCCTGGGTTTTGAGCGCTTCCGCATCCACATCAACAACCGGAAACTGCTCAACGGTCTGCTCGAAGAACTTGGATTGGCGGGCAAGACCGCCGAACTTCTGATCGCCCTGGACAAGTTGCCTAAGATCGGAGCAGATGCCGTGCTGGCGGAGATGGAAGCTAGAGCCGGGGTGAGTCCGGAAGCGGGCAGGCGGCTCCTGGACTTGACGCAAACTAGAGGCAGCAACGCCGAAGTGCTCGACCAGCTAGAGCAGCGTTTTGGCAAGAATCCGACCGCTGCTGATGGTCTGTACCGCCTGCGCGAACTTCTCGATGTCGCCGTCCGTGCCGGCGTTCCCGAAACGATGCTCCAGGTGGACGTGTCGATCGCACGGGGGC
>CALFAY010000035.1 GCA_937944855.1 uncultured Planctomycetota bacterium | reverse complement strand
CTCAGGCTGCCAAGCCGCAGCCCCGTTAAGGAGGCCTCTGATGACGCCGCGTAAAGGCTTTACCTTGACCGAACTGCTGGTGGTGATCGGCATCATCGCTGCACTCATGGCGTTGATCTTGCCTGCGGTGCAGAAGGTGCGACAAGTCCGCACTGCTGCCTTGTTGACTGGACTCTTGGCCTGACACCCTCGGCTCGCAGGGACTGGAGGGCTTACGCCCTTCGCTCGCAGATCGTCAAGTGGAACAACGCGCGGGAGGGGTAGCTCCCCGGTGAAACCGCTCCCTCGCGGTCGCGGCTCGGAGAGAAGATTTGCGGCCCGGAGGTGCCGTGGCAACGGGCTGGCTCCTTTGTCATTGACCGGCGGGCTGGTGACGGGTTATAGTGCCCGAAGTATCTCCTCAGGGGTAACTACCGCCCTGGCCGCAGAGAGGAGGCATTTGTGCCCCGGAAACGCAAAGTCAAGGACAAAAAGATCAAAGTCGCCGGGTTCATCGGGCTCGGCTTGGACGGCGAGGACGGGCACAAGCGGATTACCACGGGCGAGAGTTTCCTCGTCGCTGGCGGTTCAGAAAAAACCCACGAGGAGATGACTGAAGTTCTCCTCGACGTCACCGAGGCTCTGGAACGCCGTGACAACGTCGTCCGTTGCAAGGACGAACTGATCGCGCTCTTCCACGACGCCTATGCCAAACGGGTCCGGTAAGCAACGGGTTCCGCATTGGCATTGGCCTGTGAATCTTTTCAGACTCCGACGGTTTTCTTTTTCAGATCCCCCGTGCTTGCCGACTCCGGAGGATCGTCTGAAACTTCCGTGAAATCCTGCGGGTAGAGCCAGGAAGAAAGCCGTGTCGGTCGATGATGCTCGGCTTGTGAAGCGATGTCAGCGGGACGATCCCGAGGCGATCCGCGAATTGGTGGAGCGCTTCCAGGGGGAGGTCCTGGGACTGTGCGTTCGGCTTGTAGGCGACCGCCATGAAGCCGAGGACGTGGCCCAGGAAGTCTTTCTTCGGATCTTCCGCAGCTTGCACCGCTGGGACTCGACTCGACCGCTGCGGCCGTGGATCATGGCGATCGCGGTCAACCGCTGCCGTACCTTTCTGGCCCAGCGGCGGAAGCGTCCTGAGACGCTGGAGGACCTCAGCGGGGTGGCGGTCCGGCCCAGCAGCACGGGCGACCGGGAACTGCTTCAGGAGATCCGCCTGGCCCTGGAGGACGTCAGGCCGGAGTATCGCATCGCATTCGTGCTGTTCCACGAACAAGGTCGGCCCTACGAGTTCATCGCTGAGGCGTTGCGCCGGCCCGTCGGCACCATCAAGACTTGGCTGCACCGTTGTCGGCAGGCGGTGCTGGAGCGGCTGCGTCAGCGAGGGATGATTTCCGAGGTCGGTCATGAACTGCCCTGACTTCGCCCACAAGGTCGAAGAGTATCTGGACGGCTGCAAGGCCCTCCGGACTGTTCTGGCCGATCACGCGGCCGAGTGTCCCGGCTGTCGGGAACTTCTGGCCTGGGCCGATCGGATTGTGAGCTTGCCGCCGCCGGAACCTACAACTCCCGCGCCGGAATGGACGGAACGGGTGGTTCAATCCGTGCTCCGCGATCGGCGAATGCGTCGCCAGCGCCGAACGGTTGCTTTCGCTTTAGCGGCTTCGTTGGTCCTGGCTGCACTCATTCTGCCGATCCTCCGCTGGACCACCACACCCGATGCCAACCCGACGCCCGTCGTGGCGGAAAACGCCAAGCCCCAGCCGATCCCGGAGCAACCACGGGAGTCAGTGCCGGAGTTGAGCCTCGGCCCGGCCCTGCGTTTTGGCCCGGCCTCGCTGGAGGCGACGCGGAATCTCGCCTCCGAGGCAGCGCGCCAGGCGACGTCGTTGGCCGCTGGTGCTCCCGGGCTTCGTCCCAAGGCTGAACCACGGGCGGACCCGGTAGCTGATCTGGGACGAAATGCCACCGGCGGACTGGAACCCGTGGTCCGTTCCACGCGACGGGCCTTCGACGCCTGGCTGGATTTGCTTCCGGTTTCCACGGACGAAAAACCGGGTCTGTGATCACTGCACGGAATCTGCCTGGTCCTTTTTCAAGGGATCGACTCCTATGACATCCTTGCGAACGAGGATTGCCGCTGCCCTGGCCTTGCTCGTCGCCCTGAACGCTTCCCCGGTTCGGGGTGGAGAAGCGGTGGATGCGCTGGTCCGGCTGCTGCCCGGCGAACCGGCTTTGTGCGTCGTCATCGAAGACCTTCGCGGTCATGCCGAAAAAGTCCGTGACAAGCACCTCGTCAATGCCCTGTTCGACTCTCCTTTGGCGCAGCTGCTGCCGCAGGGACTTCATCGAGAAACCCTGGCTGAGGTGGAACGCATCCTGCAAACCCACGTGCAAGCGACCCTGGGGGAAATCGTGGATGATGTGCTGGGCGACGCCGTGGTACTGGCGTATTGGCCTGCGCGAGACAACGAGCCGGAGCGGTCCGTCATCCTGGCCAAGACGCGGAATCCTGAGCGGGCCGCGACGATGCTTAACCGGCTGCATGCTGTGCAACGCCAGACCGGCCAGGTGGAGAAGATCGAAACCCGGTCGCTCGGCGAAGCGTCCTACTTTCGCCTTCTGGAAGCGGGGGGCAAGGAGCAGTTTCAGGGTATCCATAAAAGCGTCCTGGTGCTGACGGAGGAGGAACGGATCTTCCGGCACGTCCTGCAAGGTCTGACTGCCCCGGGACAACCTGGTGATTTCCATCGTCGCTTCGAGCAGTGGGGGCGTGAACCGGCCCTGGTGCGGGTAATGTTGTCCCCGCGGGTCTTCGATGCCGAACTCGCTTCCAAGGCGGACACACCCCCTGAAAGCGAAGCGGCCTTCGTCAAGGAGTTTCTGCGATATTGGCGGAGCATCGAGAGTCTGGGACTGACGTTGGCCCTGGATTCGGACGTGACCCTGAGCTTGCACGTCCGAGCTGAGACGGCCAAGTTGCCGCCACACGCTCGGCGACTGCTGACCGAAGCCACCCAGCCCTCGGCACTCTGGAACTATGTACCGCCCGATGCCGTCATTGCTGTCGGCGGACGCTGGGACGCGGACGCAGCGTGGCAAATCTTTCAAGCCTTCCTGCCTCCGGAGAGCAGCCGCGACCTGCGCGCCAGCCTGGAACAGAACTCCCAAGCCTTGTTCGGTCTCGACTTCCACGAGCAGATCGTCAAGCGTCTCGGTCCGGATGTCGTGGCCTATGTGGCTCCGCCCTCCGGCTTGTTTTCGGTCATACCGGAAGCCGTTCTGGCGGTGCGAATCCGCTCCGAGGGCGACCGCCGCCTGGAAAGCGAGTACAGCGACGCCTTGAAAACCTTGGCCGGAGTGATCGCTTTGGCCCGAACGCAGGCCGGACAGCCGACTGTCACCCGCACCCGCTACACCTCCTTCGGCCGCATCGTTTATCTGGATGGGCAGGGGATGCCGATTCCCGGCATGCAACCCGCCGCGGCAATCAAGGACGGCTGCCTGGTGCTGGCTCTGTCGCCCGACAGCATCGTTCGCTTCCGCCGCCGGGACGCCCGGCCGTTCGCAGCCGAGAAGCAACCCTACCCGTTGCTCGGCAAAGTGACCACGAAACCCCTCCTGGATAAGGTCGTCAACCACCCCGTCAACCGCACCGGGGCGATCGGCCTGCTGGCTCTACTGAACGGGGGCAACCTCAACGAGGCGAACGGCAGCCTGGAGGCCATCCGCGACACGCTCAAGGTGTTTGAATCCCTCGAAATGCACTATCGACCCGCGGACGGCGGCGGGGCCATCGAACTGCGGGTGCGACTGGCGAAGTGACTGCGGGTCAGCCCCTCACCACCAGGGCACGAACGGGGCGGCGAAAACGTACACGAGCAAAGCCAGAGCGGCCAGCACGGCCACGACACACAGCATGCCCCCGACCCAGGCCCCAGCAACCGGCTCCTCGGCGGAGGGCGGCGGTTTCGCCGAAGTGAAGGAGGAAGTCGCCGGCGGGCGGGGCGACGGCGCAGGCTCAGGCCGCAAACCGAAGATGCCTGGACCCGCCGAAGCCTGGCCCGGAGGCGATGGCGCCTGCCAGCTCTGCGGATTGGTGGTCGGTCGGCCGGGTTGGGCGTCGTTCATGGCGTACTCCTTGGAAGCTCGAAAATCCCCGACGTTGATCAGCGGGCCATTGCCGGCGACCCTCGTGCCGTCCGTCTGGCCATCGACGAACGAACGGAGGGGGGCGGCAGGCTGGGGCATGCCCGGAAACGAGGCCGCGACCGTCGCCTGGCCTGCTCGCTTCAGCTGGGCCCATAGTTGCATCGCCGATTTCGCCGGATACCGCAGACGCAGTTGCTGCAAATACGTCTGAATGTCCGCCGAACGCAGGGCCTCCTCGAAGGTTGCATAAGGCTTCAACAGATGATTCGGGTTCCGGATCAGGATCAGCCGCCGCAGCCGTTCCGCTTCCTGACGGTTTCCTCGGGCGTAAGCGGTATCGGCAGCCAGAAGCAGAAAGCGATCGCGTTTCTGGGGCACCTCCAGCCTGTGAAACTCCTCGGCGATGCCCTGATAGACTTCGATCATGTCACACGTCGTCGCCACAAACTCCTCCCTGGGGGCGAAGACAACGATGCTATTAGAATAGCAAAAACCCAAGCTCGTGTAGCTGTCACGAAAGGTCTTCGATGCCTTCTGCTCCCCTGGCCGATGTGCGTGTGCTCGACGCCTCCCGGGTCCTGGCGGGGCCGTTTTGCGGCATGATCCTGGGCGACCTCGGGGCCGAGATCATCAAGGTCGAGCGTCCCGGACAGGGCGACGAAACCCGTGCCTGGGGACCGCCCTTTTGGAACGATCTGAGCGCCTACTTCCTCTCCTGCAACCGCAACAAAAAGGCCCTCACCCTCGACTTGTCCCAAGCGGAAGGCCGACGCCTCCTGTTCGACCTCGTCCGCCGCTGCGACGTCTGGCTCGACAATTTTCTGCCCTCCAGCGCCGCCCGGCTGGGTGTCACGCCGGAGCAATTGCACCGGGAGAATCCCCGGTTGATCGTCTGCTCGATCACCGGCTTCGGCCAGACGGGACCGTGGCGAGACGTGCCCGGTTACGACTTCGCCATCCAGGCGATGAGCGGATTGATGAGCATCACCGGGCCGGTCGAAGGGCCGCCGTGCAAGGTCGGCGTCGCCGTCAGCGATGTCATCACCGGCCTGTACGCGGCCATCGGCATCCTGGCCTGTCTGCACGCCCGGCCCCAGAGCGGCCACGGCTACGCCATCGACCTTGCCTTGCTCGACTGCACCCTGGCCGCTCAGGTCAACGTGGCTCAGGCCTACCTCACCTCTGGAGAGGTGCCGCCGCGTCAGGGCAACGCCCATCTTCAGATCGTGCCTTACCAGCTGTTCGAGACGGCCGACGGGCACATCGTCCTGGCTGTTGGCAATGACGGACAATGGCAACGCTTCTGCCGGGCCGTCCAGCGCGAAGACCTGGCCTTCGATCCGCGCTTTTCGACCAACACCGACCGGGTCCGCCACCGCAACGAATTGATTCCGCTTCTGGAACCCATCCTCAAAAGCCGAACCACTGCCGCCTGGCAACAGCTTCTCGGCGCGGCCGAGGTGCCGCACAGTCCGGTCTTGCGCTACGATGAGGTCTTTGCCCATCCGCAATGTCAGGACCGGGGCGTTCGGGTGACGGTGCGCGATCCCCAGGGTCAGCCTGTGGAACTGCTCAACACGCCGTTCCGCATCACGGGAGCTGATTTGCCGTCGTTCACCCTGCCGCCGCGACTGGGCGAACACACCGATGAGGTATTGTCCCGATTGCTCGGTCTGGATGCGCAGGCCGTGGCCGATCTGCGTCGCCGCGGCATCGTCTGAGTGACAGGGAACTGTCAAATCCAGAGCGTCCTTGTTATTTCCCGGCCAGTTCCTTGAACGCTTCGCAGAGGATCGGCCCGGCATCGGGACCGATGCTGTTGATCTCGCCGTACTGGGCCTTCTTGCGGCCGTAGCAGAAAGGCGGCTTCTCGTCCCACTGCCGCTTGGGTAGGATGTAGCCGATCTCGTCGTTGGCCAGGCCGAAGATCATTCGGTAGGGGGCCTTCATCTGGGCGTAGATGGCCGGTTCGATGGGGGCGTCGGGGAAGTCAGCCCCGGGGTCGGGCGGATCCTGCACTTTGCCCAGGACCAGTTCCGGGTAGATTTCCCCGGGGATCATCGCGGCTTCAACCTCTCCCAGCCTGAGCAAGCCGATTTCCGAACGGATGCACTGCGGCTTCTCGGCGTCCTGCGGGCCAGCCGGCTCAGCCCGATTCGGATCGCCGGTCCACAGAAACGACGGCCGTTCCAGAACCCCGACCATCTGGGCCGCCTTGTACACCTTGTTCGTCATGGGCAGAAACCGTTGCCTGCTGCGGACCTCGATCGGCGTCAGCCGTACCGGCCGAGCCTTGGACAGGGCCTCGTCGCACCGCTGGGCCAGCAATACGCCGTACCGCTCCGTCTTCTCGAAGGTCCCGTCCTTGAGTTCCTCCCCGGCTTCGCTCTTGATCGGCACGTCCAGAGAGGTCAGCAGACCGCCCACCGTGCCCGTGAAATACGCCACCGGACAGCCGTGCTTCTTCCGCAGCGCCTCCACCGTGTAGCCGACGTAGTCCGCGCTGACCAGCGTGTTCTTGCTGTCCAGCGTCTCTGGATGGCAGTTCCATTGGGCCAGGATGCCGCTGCGTTTGCCTTCAGGGGAGATGAACTCGAGGACGACAAGATCGTCGTGCAGGATGTACGGTTCCCGGCCGTCGTGCAGGAGTTCGGGGGCCTGGACGATGCCGATGCGGGCCGTGGCCGGTGCCCGTCGGGTGTTGGCTTCACGGACGGCCGCGATGATCTGCTGCTCCAGGAACTTCATGTATTCGGGGTCCACGCCGCTGCGGGGCAGAGGCGTGGTCGGTCCCCACAGGCCGAGCGTGTCCGGTCCTTCGTGGTTGTGCGTGGAACTGACCATGACATAGTCGAAGTCCGGCAGCTGCTTGCGGACGCCGAGGACGAAGTCGTGAAACAATCCGATCACGTCCACCGAAACCAGAGCGATGCGCTTCGTGCCGTCGCTGAGGACGACCGCCCGGACCATGATCGGGTCATGGACGCCGGTGGCCTTGCGGTCCCTACCGAAACCGGCCAGATAGACCGGCTTCTCGCCGACACGGGGCGTAGCGTCGGCTTCCCCGAATCCGACCTGAAGCACACTGGCGTTTTGCTTGACGAACGGAGCAGCTTCCGCCATCCGCCCGGCGGCTGGCCCGATAGCGGCAATCGTTGCCCAGATTCCGGCGAACACCAGCGCAAAAGCAGCGACGATTCGGGATGTCATGACCATCCTCCCGCGGCTGAATCGGGGTTAAGAAGTCCCCTCCCGGATCAAGAGCATAACCGACCTGGAACCAGTTGCAATCGTGCGATCACAGAAGGCAAAAAAACGTCGGCCAACTCCCACAGAGGAGCCGGCCGACGATTTCTGGGACTTGCCTGACTAACTCCAGAGGCGTCAATCCGACGGCGGCAGAATCACCGCGTCGATGACGTGGATCACGCCGTTGCTGCACACGATGTCGGTCTTGATGACCTTGGCCTTGCCGACATACACCGCACCATTGCGGGTCTGGATCATGACTTCCTTGCCCTGGACGGTCTTGACCGGCCCATTGATCTTGACCGCTTGCTCGGCCATGACCTTGCCGGGCACGACGTGGTACTTCAGGATCGCCCCAAGCTGCTCTTTGTTCTTGAGCAGGTCTTTGATGGTCTGGTCGCCGAGCTTGGCGAAGGCTTCATCGGTGGGGGCAAATACGGTGAACGGCCCCTTGCCCTTGAGCGTTTCGACCAGACCGGCCGCCTGCACGGCTTCGACCAGCGTCTTGAAGTTGCCTGCGGAAACGGCCGTGTCCACGATGTCCTTCTCGGCGGCGAAAGCCGGAGCAGCCACGAAGGCTGCCGCCAACACCATCCCAACCAATCCCTTCCTCAGCATGTGCGGACTCCTGTTGCTGTCGCTCGCATCGGCCCACAAGCCCCGTGCTTTGTCGGACGATGCGATGCAGTTCCCATTGCGTTTGCATCCATAGTCAGCACATGCCGGAGGTCAAATAGGGAAACGGGGGAGTTTTGTCCCCCGCTTACGGTTTTCGAGACTGCGCCTCAGCGAGGCAGATGGGTGACGGCTTGCCGGGCGGGCGGCTCCCACGGCTCCATCTCGGGAGCGAGCAGCCGAGCCACGGGCGGACGGGAAGCGGGACGCTGCGGCAGAGGCGGCACCCCGGCCAGCGGCGACCAGCCGTCCTGCGGGTTGAGCCGTGGTCGCGTCTCCTCCGGAGCAGCACCGCGCACGATGGCTTCGCCTTCACCGCCATTCTTTGGTGCGCTTCCGGAGGGGAAACTGGCCAGCGTGTCGGTGTCGGATGGGGAGGCCCCCTCACCCCTTACTCCTCTCCCCGCAGGGGAGGGATGAAGGGGTGAGGGATTCTGGGTCGGCCCTCCGCTTCGGGTATTCTTGGTCAACAATTTGCTGTCGGGCTGGAAGGTGCCGCGCATCCAGTCCAGCCAGGCGGCTTCCAGCTCTTCCACGTTCCTCATGCCGAGGTGGACGCGGACGGCGTTGTCCCATCCGCTCCGCATCCCCTCACCGACGAACTCCAAAAACCGTTTGCGGTCCGTGGTCTCCACGAGAAACCGGGACAGCGAGTAGCCCTGGGCATACAGCGTCATCACGTCCTGTCCGCTGGTCGGATACTGCTTCATGTCGAAGAGCACACGGAGGCGGAACGCTCGGCCCCCGGCCAGACTTTGCCGAACCAGTTCGTCATGCCGACGACGCTCCAGATCATCCTCGGAAAGCACACAGCCTCCCTCGTCGGCCCAGCGGGGCAGCGGCTGTCGGAAATGGTAGGCGAAGACCGTGTGCGTGACCTCGTGCGGCAAGACGCTGGTGAGGATGCGTTCCAGCGAGCCTTGCACGTTCATTTCCTGGGACAGGATCGCACCCCGGTCGAAGGCGAAAGTCGTTGCTCCGCCCGCTCCGCCCGGCGTGATCGTGACTCGCAGCGGGCAGGGTTGACCCCAGGTCGGCATCTCCTTGCCCAGCCATTCCAGGGCCTTCTCCTTGCGCCACTTCTCGGCGTATTCGCCGACCTGCTGAGCGATCGCTTGCGTCGGAGCATGGACGACGAAGTTCGGCGTGCGGTAGGTCGCCCCCATCGAGCCGACTACCGCCGCTATCAGCCACCACACCATCCGCCGCGACTTCATGCTCCGCACTCCGTTCCCTGGATTCCTCGGGGACGTTTCCCTCTGGAGCAAGCATGACCGCAAAAGCCGGGCCGAGCCAATGACCGCCCCCGGCTTTCTGCCAAGATCATCGTCTAAAGTGCTGCCTGCTCCGTGCTTGTGTTCGTGGAAAAAACGGCAGACCGGTCCGCATGGTCCAATCTTGCCGGTCGTGCCTTGTAATTCCTGCAATTGGATGCCATTGCCGAGCCGTTCGGGATTGCCGATTTTCTGCAAAGCCCGCCGCTGGTTTATCTGACGCAAAGCAAATCAAGCCTGCCGAGCGGGCAATGTGAGAGGTCAAAAGTAGCCAGCGCAAGGCGCAAGCCTTCCGGGACGTATGCCATCTGGCAGCCGGCGACTGGTGAGGTAGAATGACCTTGGCCTTCCCGAACCGGTCCTGCCCGCAGGAGAGTTGCACCCATGAACCGGCGCGCAAGCTGGCTGATGACTGTTCTCACGGCCCTGGTGTCGTCGGCCTTGCTCCTGCCCGCCCGCACCGACGACCGAACCGCTCAGCCGCCGAGCGAAAAGCCGGTCGATTTCGTCCGCGACATCCGGCCCATCCTGTCCGACAACTGCTTCAAGTGCCACGGACCTGATGAAAAGGAACGCAAGGCGAAACTGCGGCTGGACGTGCGGGACGCAGCCATCGCCCAACGCGACGGCGGAGCAGCCATCGTGCCCGGGCATCCGGAAAAAAGCACGCTGATCGAACGGCTCACGACGGACGATCCCGAAGCCGTCATGCCTCCGCCGAAGACGGGTAAGAAGCTGACGCCGCAGCAGATCGACTTGCTCAAGACCTGGATTCGCCAAGGGGCTTCCTACGTCGAGCACTGGGCATTTGTGCCGCCGAAGCGGCCGCCGATACCGAGCGTGGCAGGGACCGGAGAGCTGACGCCCTCCGCTCCGAACAATGCGATTGACCTGTTCATTCGGGAGCGGTTGCGTCGTGAAGGGCTGCATCCGTCACCGGAGGCGGACAAGGCGACGCTGCTGCGGCGGCTGAGTCTGGACCTGATCGGTCTGCCCCCCACGCCGGAAGAATTGGACGCCTTTTTGAACGACGACTCCCCCGACGCTTACGAGCGCCAGGTCGAACGCCTCCTGGCATCACCGCACTATGGGGAACGCTGGGGCCGACACTGGCTCGACGCCGCCCGCTACGCCGACTCCGACGGCTTCGAGAAAGACAAGCCGCGTTTCGTCTGGGCCTACCGCGATTGGGTGATTGCCGCCCTGAACCGCGATCTGCCCTACGATCAGTTCATCATCGAGCAGTTGGCCGGCGATTTGCTGGCCAGGTCCGCAGGGTCAACTGCTTCGCCACTGCCTCCCAGCGACGATCCCCGCGTGGCCACGGGATTCCTCCGCAACTCCATGATCAACGAGGAAGGCGGCATCGATCCCGAACAGTTCCGCATGGAGGCGATGTTCGACCGCATGGACGCCATCGGCAAGAGCATCCTCGGCCTGACCATCCAGTGCGCCCAGTGTCACAACCACAAGTATGACCCAATCACGCAGGAAGACTACTACGGCATGTTCGCCTTCCTCAACAACGACCACGAAGCGAGCGTGCCGGTGTACTCCGCCGACGATCAGCGGCGTCGGGCCATGCTCTTCGAGCAGATCCGCCGCATCGAGCAGGGCCTCAAGGAACGTCATCCGAACTGGCGGGAACGCCTGGCAAACTGGGAAGCGGAGCAAAAAGGCCGCAGGCAGCCGACCTGGCACATCGTCCGTCCGGAGTTGGACGGCAGCGGAGGGCAGAAGCACTATCTGCTCGACGACGGTTCCATCCTGGCCGCCGGGTATGCCCCGACCAAGCACACCACAGAGTTCGAGGTCAAGACGCCCCTGACCACCATCACCGCCGTGCGATTGGAACTGCTCAACGATCCGAACCTGCCTTTGGGCGGACCGGGCCGTTCGATCTTCGGCACTTGCGCGCTCACCGAGTTCAAACTCGTCGCCGCTCCCGCCGACGATCCGGGCAAACGGCAAGAAGCGAAAATCGTCTCCGCCACCGCCGACGTCAACCCGCCGGAACGGGAACTGGATCCCATCTTCGACGACAACAGCAAGCGTCGCCGGGTCACCGGCCCGATCGAGTACGCCATCGACGGCAAGGACGAGACGGCGTGGACGGTCGAGATCGGACCCGGCCGCAGCAACGTGCCGCGGGAGGCCGTGTTCGTCCTCGAAAAGCCGATCTCTTTCCCCGCGGGAGCGGTCTTGCTGTTCAAACTGGTGCAGAATCACGGCGGCTGGAACAGCGACGACAACCAGAACAACAACCTGGGCCGCTTCCGCTTCTCCGTGACCGACGCCCCGAATGCCGTCGCCGACGTGGTGCCGCGACACATCCGGGCGATTCTGGAGATTCCCGGGGAGTTGCGGAGCGAGTCGCAGTGGGACGCCTTGTTCAGCTATTGGCGGACGACGGTGCCCGAATGGTCGGAAGAGAATCAGGCCATCGAACAACTCTGGCAGCAGCATCCGCGCGGGAGCTGGCAGTTGTCGCTTCAGCCGCGGGAGATGCCGCGGGACACCCGCTTTCTGGATCGCGGCGACTTTTTGAAGCCGAAGCACCCGGTCAAACCGGGCGTGCCCTCGGTGTTGCATCCGCTGTCCGGCGACGCCGACGCCAGCCGTCTCACCTTTGCCCGCTGGTTGGTGGACCGCCGTTCGCCGACCACGGCCCGGGCCTTGGTCAACCGCGTCTGGCAGACCTACTTCGGCACCGGCCTGGTCGCCACCAGCGAAGACTTCGGACTCCAGAGCGAACCGCCCAGCCATCCCGAACTGCTCGACTGGCTGGCCGTCGAGTTCATGGATTCGGGCTGGAGTCTGAAGCACCTGCACCGGCTCATCGTGACCTCGGCCACTTACCGCCAATCGTCGAAAACGAATCCGGAACACCTGGAGAAGGACCCGCAGAATCGTCTGCTGGCCCGCATGCCCCGACTGCGGGTCGAGGCCGAGATCGTCCGTGACATCGCCCTGTCAACCAGCGGCCTGCTCCACCGCAAGATCGGCGGACCGAGCGTCTTTCCGCCCGCTCCCGCGTTCCTGTTCGTGCCCCCGGCCAGCTACGGGCCCAAGGTCTGGAAGGAAGAGACCGGACCTGCCCGTTATCGCCGGGCACTGTACACGTTCTGTTTCCGCTCGGTGCCCTATCCGGCCCTGCAAGCGTTCGACGCGCCCAACGGCGACTTCGCCTGCGTCAAGCGGGTCCGTTCCAACACGCCTCTCCAGGCCCTGACCACGCTCAACGAACCGCTCTTTCTCGAATGTGCCGCCGGGCTGGCCGAGCGGACGTTGCGGGAAGGCGGCGATTGCGACGCCGACCGCATCCGCTACGCTTTCCGCCTGTGTACGGCCCGAGGGCCGAGCGACCGTGAATTGCAGGCGTTGACCGACCTGCTCTACCGCCAGCGGGAACACTATCGCCAGGGCAAAGGCGATGCCCGGGGACTGCTAACCAGCGCCCGCGCTTCCGTCGGCCAACAGGTGCCTGACGAGATGGCGGAACGTGCTGCCTGGGTCGTCGTCTGTCGGGTGCTGCTGAATCTGGACGAAACCATCACGCGGGAATGAGCGGGGACAGCGACGAAGATCGGCTCTCGACGAGGTTGTAAACCATGAATTGTCAGGACCGCTATTATCGTCAGATGTATCGTCAGGTCGATCCGAGACTGGTCGCCCGCCGCTGGTTTTTGCAGCAGTGCGGCCTCGGTCTGGGGGCCATCGCGTTAGGGCATCTGTTGGGCCGCCATGCCGAGGCAAAGCCGCTGCGCGGTCCGCATTTCGCCCCGAAGGCGAAGCGGGTCATTTACCTGTTCATGGCCGGCGGCCCGAGCCACATGGAACTGTTCGACTACAAGCCGCAACTGGCGAAGTACGACGGCACGCTGCCGCCGCCAGACCTACTCAAGGGCTATCGGGCGGCGTTCATCAATCCGAACTCGAAGCTGCTTGGTCCGAAGTTCAAGTTCTCTCGTCATGGGCAGTGCGGGGCGGAACTGTCGGAGCTGCTGCCGAACCTGGCCACGGTCGTGGACGACATTGCCATCGTTAAGTCAATGGTCACGGATGCCTTCAACCACGCCCCAGCCCAGATTCTGATGAACACCGGCTCGCAGCAGTACGGTCGGCCCAGCCTTGGGGCGTGGGTCACTTACGGACTGGGCAGCGAAGCGGAAGATTTGCCCGGCTTCATCGTGTTCAGCTCCGGCACCAAGGGACCGAGCGGAGGCAATTCCAACTGGGGCAGCGGCTTTCTGCCCACGCAGTACCAGGGCGTGCAGTTCCGCACCGGCGGCGATCCGGTGCTGTACTTGTCCAATCCACCCGGAATTGACGACGCGACCCAGAAGGCGACGCTGGATACGCTGACAGCCCTGAATCGCCTGCGCCTCGACGCCACCGGCGATCCCGAGATCACGACCCGGATCCAGTCCTTCGAGCTGTCCTTCCGCATGCAGACCAGCGCTCCGGAACTGATGGACATCTCCCGCGAACCGCAGAAGATTCTGGACATGTACGGGGCCGAGCCGGGCAAGTCCAGCTTCGCCAACAACTGCCTGCTAGCCCGTCGGCTCATCGAACGGGGCGTCCGCTTTGTGCAACTCTTCCATGAAGCCTGGGACCAGCACGGCAACCTGGTGGCTGATCTGAAGAAGAATTGTCAGGCCACGGACAAACCGACCGCCGCCTTGCTCCGCGACCTGAAGCAGCGGGGTCTTCTGGACGAGACGCTGGTCATCTGGGGCGGCGAGTTCGGGCGGACGCCGATGGTCCAGGGCGGCAGCGACGGCCGGGACCACCATCCCAACGCCTTCACCATCTGGATGGCCGGGGGCGGCGTCAAACCGGGCATCACCCTGGGAGAAACCGACGAGTTCGGCTTCAACGTCGTGCGGGACCGGGTCCACGTCCACGACCTCAACGCCACGATCCTTCATCTGCTCGGCTTCGACCACGCGCGCCTGACCTACCGCTTCCAGGGTCGGGACTTCCGCCTGACCGACGTGCATGGCGAAGTGGTCACGAAACTGCTGGCGTGAGTAGCCCCCATGAGTCGTTGGTTGATTCCCGGCCTGTCGCTCCGCACGGCGATTCTGCTGGGTCTGCTGCTCGGAGCGGTCTGCGGGCTGGGTGTCAACCTGCTCGGCGGTTCCGCCCTGCCGTTCGTGCCGCCGCTGCTGGCCTACGTCACCCGGCCTCTCGGGCAGATTTTCCTCGGCCTGCTGACAATGACCGTGGTGCCGCTGGTGTTCGCCTCTCTGGCCGCGGGAGTGGCCCGACTCGGCGACCTCAAGAAGCTGGGCCGCATCGGACTGAAAACGATGGGCTTCTTCGTCGTCAGCATGGCGGCGGCGGTCGTCATCGGTCTGGTGCTGGTGAACCTGATCCGTCCCGGCGTCGGCTTGTCGGACGAGACCCGGCAAAAGCTCGCTGAAGTCACCCGCGATCAAGCCGTGCCTGGCGAACGCAAACCGGCCCAGTTCGGCATCCAGACGCTGGTCAACATCGTGCCCCGCAACCCGATCCGGGCTGCCGCCGAGATGGACATGCTCGGCGTCATCTTTTTCGCGCTGCTGTTCGGCATCGGCATCACGGCCCTTCCCGCCCGGCACGGCGAACTGCTGCTCAACGTCCTGCAAGCGATCAACGAGGTGATGGTGTACATCATCGGCCTGGCGATGCTGCTGGCCCCCGTGGCCGTCTTCGCCCTCATCTTCAGCGTCACGGCCGAACTCGGACTCGAACTGCTGCGGATGCTGCTGCTGTACGTCGTGGTCGTGCTGCTCGGGCTGGGCATCCAGTTTTTCGGCACCCTGCCGCTGTTGACCGGAATGCTGGCCCGCATCCCGCCGTATGCGTTTTTGTGGAAAGCGCGGGACATTGCCATCACCGCGTTTTCGACCAGCTCCAGCAGTGCGACCCTTGCGACTTCCATGCGGATCGCCCAGACGCACCTCGGCATTCCGCCGCACATCGCCGGTTTCGTGTTGCCCCTGGGAGCGACCATGAACATGAACGGCACGGCCCTGTTCGAGGGGGTCACGGTGCTGTTCCTCGCTCAGGTGTCCGGCGTGGAATTGACCCTGGGGCAGCAGGGAATTGTGGTGTTGCTGTCGGTGCTGACGGCCATCGGGGCGGCGGGCGTGCCGGGTGGTTCGATTCCGCTGCTGATGATGGTGCTGGCTTCGGTCGGCGTCGAGCCGGAACGTATCGGGCTGATTCTCGGCGTGGACCGCCTGCTCGATATGTGCCGGACCGTGCTCAACGTCGTGGGCGACGTCTGCGCCGCCGCCTATGTCGCCAGGACCGAAGGCCAGACGCCGGCCGCCCCTATCCCCGGCCCCTCTGCCGATGGCAAAGACGAGCAGGGAGCAACGCCCGAGTTGCCCACGGAGTCGGCAGCGCGATGACCCCAGACCAATTCCGCGAACACGGCCGAGACGTGCTGGACTGGATCGCTCGTTATCTCGACGAGGTCGAGCGTTATCCGGTGCTGTCTTCATTGCGACCCGGCGAGGTGCGTTCCCGCCTGCCGGAACACCCGCCCCAACAACCGGAACCGTTCGAGCGAATCTGGAGCGACTTTAAGCAGATCATTCTGCCCGGCATCACGCACTGGCAATCGCCCTGGTTTTTTGGCTATTTTCCCTGCAATCGCTGGCCGTCGTCCATCCTGGGCGAACTGCTCTCGGCGGGTCTGGGGGTGCAGGGGATGCTCTGGCTGACCAGTCCGGCCTGCACCGAACTGGAAACCCATGTCCTCGATTGGCTCGTTGAATTGCTCGATCTGCCCCGGCGTTTTCTATCCACTGGCTCCGGCGGCGGCGTGATCCAGGACACGGCCTCATCGGCGACGCTGTGTGCCGTCATCGCCGGTCGGGAACGGGCCACCGGATTGGCTTCCCGCAGGCAAGGCTGTCCCCCGGGCCTGACCGCCTATGCGTCCGCTCAGGCCCATTCGTCAGTGGTCAAGGCGATGGCTTTGGCCGGCATCGGCACGGACAACCTGCGGCTGATCGAGGTGGACGAGTCTTATGCCCTGCGGCCCGATGCTCTGAGGCGGAGCCTCGAAGCGGATCGGCGGGCCGGTCGCAAGCCGTTTTGCGTCGTGGCCACGATCGGGACCACGTCTTCGATGGCATTCGATCCGCTGCGGCCCGTCGGCGAGATCTGCCGAGAGCACGGTCTGTGGCTCCACGTGGACGCAGCGATGGCCGGTTCGGCGGCGATCTGCCCGGAGTTGCGCTCTTTCCACGACGGCTTGGAACTGGCGGACAGCTATTGCTTCAATCCGCACAAATGGCTCGGCGTCAATTTCGACTGCGATTGCTTCTACGTCGCCGACCGCGAGAGTCTGATCCGGGCCATGAGCGTGACGCCGGAGTATCTGCGGAACCCGGCCAGCGAAGCCGGGGAAGTGTTCGATTACCGGGACTGGCAGATTCCCCTGGGCCGCCGCTTCCGGGCGTTGAAACTCTGGTTTGTGCTGCGCAGCGAGGGGGCCGAGGGTCTGCGTTCCCTCATCCGCCGCCACATCGCCCTGGCCGCCGAGTTTGCCGACTGGGTGAGCAACGATCCCGCCTGGGAACTGGCTGCTCCGGTGCATCTGAATCTCGTCTGCTTCCGGCATCGCGGCGGCGACGCCGTCAATCAACGGATTCTGGAACAGGTTAACGCCTCGGGCCGGATGTTCCTGACGCACACCCGGCTCGACGACCGCTGGACGCTGCGGCTGTGCATCGGCGGATTGACCACGCAACGGGAACATGTGACGGAGGCCTGGCGACTGTTGCAGGAAGCGGCCAGGATGCAAACGGTATCGTGAACGGAGGAGAATCCATGCGACAGTTGGGAATGGGAATGGGCGCCGTTCTCCTTGTCATGGGTATGACACTGCTGGCCGGAGCGGAAGACTGGCCGAGGTGGCGGGGCGTCCGCGGCGACGGTACCTGGAAAGCCCCCAAACTGCCCGACCGTTGGCCCGAGGACGGACTAAAGCCCCTGTGGCGAATTCCGGTCCTCGGCGGGTACGCCGGACCGGCCGTGGCCGAGGGCCGTCTCTTCCTGTTGGAATGGCAAAAAGACTTGCAGGCCGACCGCAAGGATGCCTCTAAACCCGACGGCTGGGAGATCGTTTCCTGTCTCGACGCCGCCACCGGGGAAAAGCTCTGGAGCCATCGCTATCCGGTGCGGTACGGCGATTTGGGCGGCTACGCCAACGGTCCCCGGGCCATGCCGACCGTGGACGGCGAGCGAGTCTTCACGCTCGGGGCGGTCGGCCATCTGCACTGCTTCGAGGCCGCCACCGGACGCATCCTCTGGAGCAAGGACATGGTCCGCGAACACAAGGCCCGCATCCCGGAATGGGGCTTCGCCGCCTCGCCGGTCGTGGACGGCCCGCGGGTCATCGTCCACACCGGCGCGGAGCCGAACGGCTGCTACATCGCCTTCGACAAGGCCACGGGTACGGAAATCTGGCGGTCCGTCTCTGATCCCGCTGGCTACTGCACGCCGATTCTGATTCAGGCTCCGTCCGGTCGGCAACTGGTCGGCTGGACGCCGGAGCACATCGTCGGTCTCGATCCTGAAACCGGCAAGTCGCTGTGGTCGGTGCCGTACAAGGTCACGTATGGCGTCTCCATCGCCACGCCGATCTTTCAGGAAAACATCGTCTTCGTCAGCGGTTATTGGGAAGGCTCCAAGGCGATCCGCCTCGGCCCCGCGCCCACCGATGCCGAGCTGATCTGGGAGGACGCCAAGCTCCAGGGCCTGATGGCCCAGCCGCTCTACCGCAACGGCCTGGTGTACACGCTGGAAAAGGATTCCGGTCTGGTCTGCTTCGAGCTGGCGACCGGCAAAATCCTCTGGGAAGACCACCGCCTCACGCCCCGTGGCCGCAATCCGCATGTGAGCATGATCTGGGTCAACGACGGCGACAAGGCCCTGATCCTCAACGCCCCCGGCGAATTGATTCTCGCCCGGCTGACGCCCCAGGGCTATCAGGAACTGAGCCGGACCAAGGTTGTGCAGCAGGACGTGTGGGCGCATCCCGCGTTCGCCGGGCGTTTCCTGTACGTCCGCAGCGACGGCGGACAGAGGTCGGTCACGGCCCGGGAGCTGGAGTTGCTGTGTATCCCATTGGTGTCAGAGCAGCGGTGACAACAGGCGGCAGCAGTTCTCGGTCATGCGGGCCAGAAATGGCCGTTCCGCGAACTTGCGTCCTTCGAGTCGGACGCAGTGCTGCATGTCGTGCTGAAAAGCGGCCTCCAACTCGGCCACCAGTTCGGGCGAATGGAACAGGCAGTTGGCCTCGAAGTGGAGCACGAGGCTGCGGTTGTCCAGGTTGGTGCTGCCCAGCCAGCCCCATTTTCCGTCCACGATCATGTACTTGGCGTGCATCATGCCGCGGGCGTACTGGTAGATTTTGACGCCCTCGGCCAATAGTTCCGGGAGGAAGTAGCGGGCGGCCCAGTACGGCAACTGATGATCGGGCTTGTGCAGCCACAGGATGCGAACATCGACTCCGAAGCGGGCCGACATCTTCAATGCATCGAGAATGCCCTGATCGGGAACGATGTAGGGCGTACTGATCCAGACCCGGTCCCGAGCCACGGCCACGGCGGAGAAAAGCAGTTCCCGCATGGCGTTGACCTGCTGATCCGGTCCCGACTCGATGACCTGGACGACATGCGGGCCGACCGCGGTGGGTGCCGGATAATACGCCGCACCGCTGACCGCCTCGCCGGCGCTGAAGTCCCAATCCTCGACGAAAATTTTCTGGAAGCAGGACACTGCCGGGCCTTCCAGTCGGAGAAACGAGTCCCGCCAGTAGCCGAAGCGGGGTACTTTGCCCAGATACTCGTCGCCGATGTTCATGCCGCCGGTAAACGCTGTCGTACCGTCCACGACGACCAGCTTGCGATGGTTGCGCAAGTTGATCTGAATTCGTCGGCGCAGCGGATCGAGCGGCATGAAGGGGACCATGCGGACGCCGGCTTCCCGCACCGAGCGGATCAGCTTCCGCGTCAGCCGTCGGGAGCCGATGGCGTCGTACAGCAGCCGAACTTCGACCCCCGCCTTGGCCCGCTCGATGAGGCGATCCAGGAACGCCCGGCCGGTCGAATCGGGCTGGACGATGAAGAACTCGGCATGGACATGATGGCGGGCCTGGCTGATGGTCTCGAAGAGCACGTCGAACGCCGGGGCAGTGTCGTGGAACTGCTCGACGCGGTTACCTCCCAGCACGGGAAATGCTCCCAGCTTGACGGCCACTTCGCCGAGCCGGTGATAGGTCCGTGACGCGGGATGGTCGATGGCCTCGCCGTATCCGGTAGTCGGCGTCCCCGAGGGGAACCTGGCACGGTATCTGGCCCGGTGGCTCCGCTTGCGCCGCAACGGCCTATAGACGTGGTTGTAGCCGAACAGCACGAACAACAGGAATCCCAGCAGCGGGACCAGGATGACGACCAGGCTCCAAGCAACGGCGCTGGTCGGCTCCCGCTTGATCGTCAGAATCCACGGAATCGCAATCAAGATGATGAGCACATCGGCGACGGCGATGGCCGTGGCCAGCCAGGGCAGGTTCGGCAGCAGAAACTCCAGAAATGTCACGCTTGGTTCCTCGGCGGCTGCATCGAAGGGTCGGTTTATTCCGTTATAACAGCGCAGCAATCAGGCTGCTCGACCGACGGCGAAAGGCCCGCTTTCAACGCTCGCCACAAGCGGTTGCAGCAGGTCGAGCGTTCGCTCGGCCGCCCCCTGCTGCGACAGGACGAATTGCCGGGCTGCCTCTGCCAGCCGCTGCCGCTCGGCTGCGTCTTCCAACAAGCGCAAAGTGATCCGCTCCAGTTCGGCGGCGTCGGCGACCTGCACGGCGGCCTCCTTTTCCAAAAGCCGTTCCACGGTGTCCCGAAAGTTCCAAACGTGGGGACCGAACGTGACGGCCACTCCGCACGCCGCCGGCTCAATCATGTTCTGTCCGCCCCGCGGACTCAGGCTGCCGCCCACAAAGCCGACGTCGGCCAGGCCCCAGGCTGCTCCAAGTTCGCCCAGCGTGTCGAGAAGGATGATGGGGGGAACATTGCTGCCCTCACCCCCGTCCCCTCTCGCCGAGGGAGAGGGGGGACGAAGCTCGTTTCCTCGCTCGCTGGGAGAGGGAAGCAGGGGGGAGCGAATCGTACTGCGACGCAGCAGCGGAAAACCCAAGCGCTGAATCAGCTCAGCCACCTCGTTAAACCGCTCGGCATGACGCGGAACCAGGATCAGCCGCAGGTGTGGAAACCGCTCGACGGCCCGGCGGTAGATGTCAAGGGCGATCTGCTCTTCGGGGGTCTGCGTGCTTCCGACCAGCCAGACCAGTTCGGCACGTTTCGGGTCCTGCCTCAGTCCCAGGAGCCGAGCCAGCTCCCGCGTCCGGGGGTGGTCCCGACCGACGTTGACGCCATCGAACTTGACCGAGCCGGTGACGTGGACCCGCTCCACCGGAGCGCCCAAGACCCGCATCCTCCCGGCGTATTCCTCGGTCTGCATGGCCAGCAGTTGCACCTGCCGCAGCACCCGGGCCAGGAACGGGCGGATCCGCCGATAACCGCGGAAGCTCCGCGGACTCATCCGGCCATTGACCACGGCGATGGGCACCTGCCGGCCGACGATGCGGATGAAGTTCGGCCACAGTTCCAACTCCGCCAGCACCACCAACGACGGCCGAATTCGGCCAAAGGCCCGTCGCACCGCCCAGGAGAAATCCACAGGCCAGTAAAAGACGCACAGATCGGGAAAGGTCTTCCTGGCCACGTCAAAGCCGGTGTTGGTCGTGGTCGAGATCACGATCTCCCACGCCGGCCAGCGACGGCGGAAACCGGCGACGAGCGGCCGCAACAGCAGCACTTCACCGACGCTCACCGCATGGAACCACACGCAGGGCCGGGACCCGCTGCGGATCGGCGTCAGACCCCAGAACTTCCGCCACAGGCCGATGCGGTATTTGCCTGTGGTGATGGCCTTGAAGGCCAGCCACGGCGAAGCGACGAGAAGCAGAAGCAGGTACAGAACGTCGAGCAGCTTGGGCATGGGATTCCGTTCCCAGGAGAATCCCTCACCCCCACCCCTCTCCCCGAGGGAGCGGGGCTGGGGTGAGGCTTCACGCCGTCACACCATCGTCCTCATGCAGCAGTTCTTGTACTTCTTGCCGCTGCCGCACGGACACGGATCGTTGCGGCCGACCCGTGCCCCGTGGTGACGGATCGGTTCCTTGCGAATCGGCTTGTCTCCGCTGTTGGTGGCGGTCGGCTGTTGTTGGGCGGCGGTGGCGAGCACCGAGGCGGCCTGTTCCTTACGGGCGGCGCTGATCTGCCACAGCGAGTTGGCGAAGTGCTCGGCCGTTTCTTCCATGCGGAAGATCAGGTCTGTCACCTTGGCCTGCACGCCTTCCCACATGGCTTCGAACGCCTTCATGCCCTGCCGCTTGTATTCCGTCTTGGGGTCGATCTGGGCGTAGCCGACCAGACCGATGCCGCTGCGGAGATGGTCCATCGTGTAGAGGTGGTCCTTCCACGAGCTGTCGAGCATGGACAGCAGCAGCGACCGCTCCATCGCCCGCATCTCGGGCCGGTAGCGAACATCGAAGGCGTCCCACAACTCCTGCCGGGCCTGATCGTAGGTCAGGTCGGCCAGAGCGTCGGGAGCGATGTCCAGGTGGAAAGTCGCATTGGCCCAGGCGGCCAGTTCAGCGGCCTGTTCGGGGCTGAGCGTCTTGGCGTCGTCGAAGTAGCGGTCCAGGGCCTCATCGAGCCGCTTGCAGGCGTCGGCGGGATAGGAACGTCGGCTGGCCTCCAGCAGGATCTCCCGCAAGCGACCCTTCGACTGCGTGCGGAAGTCGCTTTCCGAGAGCAGGTCCGCCGCTTCGGGGAAACGCTCCTTGGCCCATTGACACAGCCCTTCCCGGTCGTAGCGGGCAGCTCCGAGAAGCTGGCGGTCGGACATGAAGCGGGCCAACGCCGCCTGCACCGGAAACTCGATCTCCTTCTCGACGTAAAGCCGGTCGATCTGCTCACGGATCATGGCCCGCACTTCGTCCGGCTCCTTGTCGGCGAATGCTTCGGGCTTGATCTCGATCTGGAACTTCAGCCGCAGCCAATCGCACAGGGACTTCCGGCCGAAGTCCGGCTCCAGCATCGCCGCGCCGTCCTTGAGCGCGACCGCCTCGATCTTCTCATGGATGCGGGGCAGGAGCTTGTCGAACAGGTCGTCCCGCCCGATCTGCCGCAATTCCCGATCGCTGACGGTCAGCCCCCAGCGGTTCTTCAGGAAGTTGCTGAACGCCTGCCAGTTCCACTCCCGCGGGTCGGCGTCTTTGCTGAGGTTTTCTTCGAGGGCGTCCTGGAGCTGCGACCCGGCCTGACGAGAGGCCTTATCCTTGCAATAACGGACCGCTTCCTCGAAGCTGCTGCGGCTGAAGCTCGACCCGTCGAACTCGACGCCGAGCCGATTGGCTGCGTATTCGGCGAAAGCGTCCGGTCCGTAGTCGTCGTCGAGGAAGCGTTCGACGGCCATCCGCACCTGGTCGTCGAGCATTTCCAGAATGCGGAGCTTGCAGTTGGCCCCTTCGAGGATCTCCTGACGGAAGCCATAGACCCGCTTCCGCTGGTGGTCCATGACCTCGTCGTATTCCAGCAGGTTTTTGCGGATGTCGAAGTTGCGTTCCTCGACCTTCTTCTGGGCGGCTTCGATGCGGCGGGAGACCATGCCGCTGCCGGGGATGCCTTCGCCGGAGATCGGTTCGCCTTCCTGCACGCCCATCCAGTTGAGCATCCGCGTCACCCATTCGCCGGCGAAGATCCGCATGAGATCGTCTTCCAGCGACAGGAAGAATTTGCTGGAGCCGGGGTCGCCCTGTCGGCCGGCGCGGCCGCGGAGCTGGTTGTCGATGCGGCGGGCTTCGTGCCGCTCCGTGCCGATGACGTGCAGTCCGCCCAGCTCGGCGACCTTGCGGCCCTCCTCCTTCATCTTCTCCTTCTCTTCGATCTCCTGGACGGTCCGCTTCCAGACGTCGGGGGGTACGTCGAGACGGGAGGCATACTGGTTCCGCAGCTTGGCCCAGGCCAGGAATTCCGGGTTGCCGCCAAGAATGATGTCGGTGCCGCGACCAGCCATGTTGGTCGAGATGGTGACGGCCCCAAGCCGACCGGCCTGAGCGATGATCTCGGCCTCACGAGCAGCGAACTCCGGCTTAGCGTTCAGCAGTTCGCATTTGATGCCCCGTCGCTTGAGCATGTCGGCCAGTTTCTCGGACTTGGCCACGTCCACGGTGCCGACCAGGATCGGCCGACCCGTCTTGTGCACTTCCACGATCTCGTCCAGGATCGCGTTCCACTTCTCCCGCTCGTAGCGGTACACCACGTCGGGGTAATTGACGCGGCGGAGCGGCTTGTTGGTCGGGATGGCGATGACGTCGAGCTTGTAGATCTTCCAGAACTCGTTGGCCTCGGTCATGGCCGTGCCGGTCATGCCCGCCAGCTTGCGGTAGAGCTTGAAGTAGTTCTGGAGCGTGATCGTCGCCAAGGTCTGCGTCTCTTCCTTGATCTTGACGCCTTCCTTGGCCTCGACCGCCTGGTGCAGGCCGTCGCTCCACTGGCGGCCGACCATGAGCCGTCCCGTGAACTCGTCCACGATGATGACGCTCATCTCGCCGGTCTCGGGATGCGGCATGACGACGTAATGCTTGTCCCGCTTGTAGAGGTGATGGGCCTTGAGGGCCTGGTCGATGAGGTGCGGCCATTCCATGTTGCCGGCGGTGTAGAAGCTCTCGACGCCAGCCAGCCGTTCCGCTTCGCGGATGCCCTCGTCGGTCAGGTGGCAGGTGTGCTCTTTTTCTTTGATCTCGAAGTGGATGCCCGGCTTGAGCTGCTTGGCGATGGCGTTGGCCTTGGCGTAGCGGCTGACGTCGCCGAAGGCGCTGCCGGAGATGATCAGCGGCGTGCGGGCCTCGTCGATGAGGATGTTGTCCACCTCGTCGATGATGGCGTAATTGAGCATCCGCTGGACCTGTTGCAATTCCACCGGATATTGCGGATCGCCCCAGCGGGCCGGCTTCATGTTGTCCCGCAGGTAATCGAAGCCGAACTCGCTGTTGGTCCCATAAGTGATGTCGCAGTCGTAGGCTCGTCGCCGGTCGGCCGCGCTCATGTCCACCTGGATGTACCCGGCGGTAACGCCGAGGCCCTGATAAATGGGCGTCATCCACTCGCAGTCGCGGCGGGCCAGATAGTCGTTGACCGTGACGATGTGGACGCCTTTGCCCTCCAGGGCGTTGAGATAGGCCGGTAACGTCGCCACCAGCGTCTTGCCTTCGCCGGTGACCATCTCGGCAATGCAGCCGCGGTGCAGCACGATGCCGCCCAGGATCTGCACGTCGAAATGCCGCATGTTCTTGTAGCGACGGGCTGACTCCCGACAGGCGGCGAAGGCTTCGGGCAACAGGTCATCGAGCGTTTCGCCGTTGGCCAGACGCTGCCGGAACTGCGGCGTCAGGGCCTTGAGTTCCTCGTCCGAAAGTTCCCGCATCCGCGGTTCCAGATCGTTGATGCGGGCCAGGAGCGAACCGGGTACGACCTTGTACGGCGGATCGCCGTCCTTGACCGCCACATAGCCCAGGTTCTTGATCGTGCGGTAGCTGCTGGAGCCGAGCAGCCGGGTCAGGAACCGGGCCGTGGCGTCGGAAAACGCGGACAACGCATCGCCGATCCGCTCCAACAGGCTTTCGCCAAGTTCCGTTTCGGGCTGTTGCGTCGTGGTCGTGCTCATGGTCTCTCCGTGACTGGCCGACTCCGACCTGACCCGGCATCACCCCGCCCTTGCCATGCCAAGGCGGGCTTTCCTTGCCGGAACCAAGCCGTCGTCGAGTTCGCCAATGTACGTTTGTCTGGAAAAAGGGTCAAGCCAAGCAGCCTGGGCGAAGTCTCCGCATTACCGGACGCCCGACGACGCTTTTCTCGCCGCCGAGGGACGCCTTTGCCGATGCCGAGATCGCCCCCAAGCTCGATACCGCTCGGCTTATTTCTATCATACTGCTGTCGAAGCTCGGAAAAGCCGCCGACACGGTGGGAGGAGACGACGATGCTGGTCCTCCAAGGCGACAAGGATCTTCCCCAGCCCCGCGACCTGGTCTGGAGACGACTGACGGACTTGGCCTTCCTTGTCAAGTGCCTGCCGGACGTGGCCCGGATCGAGGAGGTCGGCCCGCAGACGGCCAGGGCGGCCGTCCGGCCCGGCTTCTCGTTCGTCCGCGGCGAGTTGCAATTGACCCTGGAGCGGCAGGCCGATCCGGGACCGTTCAGCGCTCAGTATCTGGCCCGAACCAAGGGCGTCGGCACGAGTACGGAAGTCCTGACGACGTTAGCGGTCGCCGACAACGCCTCAGCTGGAACGCGGGTCCACTGGCAGGTCGAAATCCGCGAACTTGGCGGTCTGCTCAAAGCCGTTCCCCGCGGACTCATTCAGGCCGGAGCACAAAAAGTCGTCTCTGATCTGTTCGCGGCCATAGACCGGGAGATGTCCCGCCCGGAAGGCTGAACTCTTCCTCAACGCGGTTCCAGAAACAAAGCCATCTTGGCGATGTAGGTCAAATCCGCCCGGCAGCCGGGGATGTCGATCCCTACCTCGTTCATCTCCGCCTCTTTGCCGCCGAGTAGCAGCCTCGCCCGGAAGGCGTCCAAGGCGAAGTCGAGGGGATCGACCAGGTTTTCGCCGTAATGCACCTGCCGCTCCTCGTTGACCAGATGCCAGGTCGAACAAAGCTGCTCGAAGGATTCCAGGATTCGTGCTGCGGCTTGGGGGGCTTGTGCCCGGACCACCGCTGCGATTTCCGGCCTCAGGTCATGGAACAGGGCGAGTTTCGCCTTGTGCGGCTTGATGCAGAAGAACAGGGCGTCGCCGTAGTTGATAAACTGGTCCCACTCGGAGATGTCGCGGAAGGTTTTGAGGCGGAATTGCTCGGCGCTGCGTCGCCACCAGGCGACCAGTGCTTGCGTGTTTTCTTCGGCGGCTTTTCGGGCCTCGTCGGCCAGTGCTTGATCTTCCCGCTTTTTGGCGATACGAGCAAATGCCTGGAGCGAAGCAATGTAGCGGTTCGCATATAAATCGCCGCGATTGGGATCGAGCTTCCAGTTTTGCTGTTTGAAGTCCAGCCAGGCCTGACGAATTTCCGGCCAACTGGTGCCGATCCGTTCCCATGCGCCGCAGCGATCCGCGTAGTAAACGACAGCGTGCAGATTTCCGAAGGGGTGGGGCGGCGGCGTGGTTGAGTTCCCGGCCAGAAACTGCCGCGGGAAGGGGAAATACTCCCGTCGAGCGCCTTGCTCCGGAGCATAGCGGGCTTTGGCCGTAAACGGCGGATGCATCTGCCACTCCTCGGCCAGGAACTCTTTGACCCGTTTCTGTAAATCCTCGGACAGATGGGGATAAGCCGCCGAAAGGGCCTCAAAGACATCGCCACTGTTGCCGAAGGCGATTTCCCGTCCGGCGAGACCCGGTTCGAGCACATAGGGTGCCCAGCGCTGGCTCAGCAGTTCAGCGACTGCGGTTGCCAGATCCTTCCGCAGATCGCGTTTGGGAGGCGCGGAGGCCCGGTGCGTGGGGACGCGGCTGCCGTCGATGCCGACATCGTTGGCCGGAGCGGGCGGTTGCGGACCAAGACAGAGGATGCGGCTGCCGGTCTGCCAGTAGAGACGATCTCCGGCGACGGCGACGCCGCTGCGAGCCGGGCCATTCCATTCGTTGCGGGCATAGACCAGGTTGCGAAAGCCGCCCCAGCCGTCGCGTTCCCCAGCCAGGGGCCGGAGGGTTTGCGTCCTGAGATCGAACAGGCTGAGTGTGGATTGGTGGACGATAAGGACCTGTTCTCCGACGACGACGAAGTTCTGGCTCTCGTCGGCGGTGCCCCAGAAGGTGTTCCAGGGCGGTTGCACGCCGTGGCGGTGTCGAAGCGGATGGATCCGGTTGGCGGGGTCAAGGAATCCCAGGGCGACCAGCGGGGCGACACCCAGATTCCAGTTGCCGTAGGCGCTCCGGTAAAAGACCAGCAGGCGTCCATCGGGCAGAGCGACCGGGGGCGTGCCGACGCTTTGACAGCCGGCCGCCCAGAGCACGGGGGCCTCGTCGAGCGGTTTGCCCGTCGCTGCGTCAAACTGGTAAAACGTCCGAGCCAGAGGCTGTTCCCGGAGATACCGCCGGATCGCTTCCTGTTCCCGAAGCCACAGTTCCTCGTTGCCGAGGGCTTCGGGATTCCGCGTCCAGGCATCCAAGCTCCGCCAATTGCTGTCATCCACCTGGGCCTGACGGCACAGGAAATGGCGGTCGGCAGACAACCGGTCGGCCATGTTGGGTATCGGATTGGTGCGGACGATGACCCGCGTCGCCTCACCGTGACGGCCGATCACCGGGTAGTATTCCCGGGCCGTCTGTCCGACCAACGGTTCTGACGTCCACAGCATTCGGCCGCTGGACGCCTCGTAGCAGCGCAGACACAGGTCTTCCGCGGTAACGAACACCCAGCCGGCGTCGTAGGCGGCGGTCTGGCGAATCGGGGCATCCAGGCGGTGTAGCCAGCGGATCGTGCCGTCATGGAGACTGACTGCGGCCAATTCTCCCTGCCTTGATCCAAGGATCACCAGCCCTTCCGCGATCAAGGGGGAGGCGGCGTACCCGCCCGGTCCGGAGTAGTACGCCCAGCGCAGCCGCCCCGTCTCGGCCTCCAGTGCGTACAAATACCCATCCGTGCAGCCGGCGATCACTGTTCCAGCGTGAACCGCTGGGGAATGGAGGAAGGCCCCCGTAGCGGCGAAGCGCCACAGCGGCTCGCCAGTGAGCGCGTCCAGAGCGTAGAGGTTGCCGCGATGCGTGCCGATGAACAACCGGCCCGCTGCGACAACCGGCTCGACCGCCGCCCCGATTCGCTCCCCCTCGAAATGCCGCACCCAGGCAACGTGGAGCGGCAGGTTCAAGGGCTTGTCCACATAGCCGGTCCGCTGGGGATTGCCGCGGACGGTTGGCCAATCCGCCTGGCTTACCGAGGTGCAGACGAGACAAACCGCCAAGCAGAGGATGCGCTGGGTCATGGTCAATCCTCCCGCCGAGCACGAAGCCAAAGGTGCCTCGACAACCCACGCTTCAGCCTAAGCGAGAGACATGACCGGTGCAACGCAGTCGAATCAGCCATCGGCTTGCTGCTGCCGGATCAACCGTGGCTAAAGAATCCAGGTGCCGCCGCCGTGGCCATTTCCGTTTCCGTTTGCCTGGTCCCAACTGTGGCCATTGGGTCGGCCGAGCAGCAGCGTCAAGAGGCGATCGTCGATGTACAGCGGCCGTCCGGCGAAGTGGTAGGCCGCGTCCCGGTTATTGGGCAGGAAGATGTCGTTGCTTCTGGTCGTGCCCACGGCTTCCAAGGCGGCCAGGCCTACCCGCCGCATCCGCACCGACACGGTGATGGTCGCCTGTTCGCCGACCGCCAGCGTGCCCAGATCGAAGAGCATGTCCCGGCCGCTGTGGAAGGTCAAAAATCCGGTCGTGGTCGTGAAGCCGAGGTAGTTCGCGTTCTCCGGCAGCAGCAAGGCCAATTGGACGTTCTCGGCCACGCTGGGACCGGCATTGCTGACGACGATGGTGTAGGTCAACTTCTTGCCGGGCCGGACCAGACCGTTCGGCGTAGTGATGTCCACGATCAGATCGGTATCCACGACGGGGTCTTCCTGCAACTCGACAGCCCCGATGTCGGGCATGGGGCCGAACGGCCGGTCGAAGCCGCGCTGGTCCCTGGGGAAACTGGCCTTGCCGTAGGCATTGTTGATCGCCGGACTGCCCGCCAAGGGCAGATGCGTCGGCGTCGCTCCGCCGTTGTAGGCCAAGGGACCGAGCTTCGGGTCGATCACGCCGAATTTGCCGCCGCCCACGATGTCGAAGTTCACCCCGTCCACGAAACCCGCGCTGGCCGAGCTATCTCCAATCAGATTGCCGCCGAAGCTCACAAACGTGAATCCATACAGATCGGGACCCTCCGTAGGATGGCCCGGCTGCGCCACGTCGCTTGGCGGAATCTTTAAGTTGTTGGCAGCAATGATCGAGTTGCAGACGATATAGGTCCCGGGCTGCTTATCCGTGGCAGACGTGTATAAACCGCCGCCAGCGGTCGCTCCATTCCACACGACCGTGGCATGGACCAGATAGACAATTCCCCGGCTGTTGAAGATGCCTCCGCCCAGGCCCGTGCCCGAGCCGACCCACTCGGCGAGATTGGAGGAAATGGTGCTGTTCTGAATGGAGATATAACCCTGGTCGATGGCGATGCCCCCTCCGAAGGACGCGATATTGTCCGAGACCGTGCTGTTTTCGATTCCGAAATTGACCCCGTCGTTGACCGTGCGGATGTAAATGCCTCCGCCGTAGCCCGGCGAGCTGTTGTTCGTGACGTGCAATCCATCCAGCGTCAGGTTGGCCTCGGGATCCTGGATGAGGATGCGAATCCCGCCCCCGTCGCCGGAAGCGAGCCGGCCGCCGGTCACGGTGAAGCCGCTCAGCAGTGTCTGTCCCGGCTTTTGGAGATGCACGTCCAGAACGCGGTCGAAGCCCAACAGATCAACGTTGACCTGGACAGCGGTCACGTCCGCGCCATCCCCGATCAGGTCGAGGTGGTCGAGGATGTCGAGGTCGCCGTTCGCGCCGCCATCCTCATCGGGGCCTTTGAGGGTGAGCACATAGGTGCCGGCGGGAAGGTAGATGGTGTCATGGCCCGGCAAGGCATTGGCTTCCATGACGGCCGCCCGCAAGGTCGTCACCCACTGGCCGGTAACGGTGTCGAAGGCCTCAGCCAGGCCGTCGCCGGGGTTGGCGTCAGGCAGGTCGAGCGTGCTGTTGACCGTGAAAACCGCTGGCACTGTTCGATCTTCCAGCCGTTCGAGATGGGGACGCAGTTTCCGAATGACGTCTCGACGCGATCGCATGAATCACCTCTTCATCGGCGGAGTCCATCGGTTCGGCAGACTCCCTATGTTCCGCGAATGCGACAAAACCTTAGTTCATGCTTTGGCTATAGCAAATTGGCCATACGTGCATTCCGGCGGAATCGTCCGGGAAGTTCCACGCTCGGTGAAAGGATTGTGTCCGAGACCTTCAGGTGCGGTCAGAGATTCATGCGGGGACGTAAAACGGTGCTTTTCGTTGATGCTGCCGGTCGTGTCGAAAGTGACTCGCAGGCCGCGTGGTGGCATCGCCTCGCCGCATTGAACTGTGACGATTCGGAAAACCGGGATGACGATGGAAGAATCTGGCCGGATCGGCTGTCCTTTCGGGCTGAAGGGATGAATGCCCGAACTGCCGACGAAGGAGAACCTGATGCGTCCGAAGACTCTGCTTTCCCCGCTGGTCCTGCTTCTCGCGGTCACCGCTGCCGGGGCTGACAATGCCGCACCGGCTTCGGGGGGACAAATCTCGCCACCGTGGAACACCGACACACCCAACCTGCTGTTCCAGCCCTCCAGTTGCGACCCCACCTGGACGGTTCGGGCCGACTACCTGTTGTGGTGGGTCAAGAACGGTCCTAACCCGCAGCCGCTCGTCACCCTCGGCACGGAAGAATCGGAAGGCATTCTCGGCAACGCCGGCACAACCGTTCTCTACGGCGGATCAGGCATCAATTTCGGCCCGTTCAGCGGCGGCCGGATCACGGCCGACTGGCACGCCGATCGCTGCCGGTCCATCCAGTTCAGCGCCTTCATGCTGGAACAGCGTACCGAACGCTTTGCCACGGCTTCCGACGACACCGGCATCCCGGTCATCACGCGACCGGTCTTCGACGTCTTGCTCGGCCAGGAAACCGGCTCCTCGGTCGGCTTCCCGAACGCCTTCCGCGGCAACGTCGCCGTCGGGTCCAACAGCCAACTATGGGGCGGCGAACTGAATCTGCTTCAGGACTGGAGCTGCGACGGCTGTCGCCGGGTCCATCTGATTCTCGGCCTCCGCTACCTCGAACTCCAGGAAGCCTTGTACGTCCATCAGGAGGTAACCATTCTCGAAGCGGGCATCGCTGGCTTCCTCGGCACGCCGGTCTTCGAGCCGACGCGGATGTGGATCAACGACGGCTTCGAGACGCAGAACCGCTTCTACGGAGCACAGATCGGCGGACAGACGCGGATCGACCTGGGCAGACTGTCCGTGGACCTGATCGGCAAGGTAGCGTTCGGCTGGACGCACCAGATTCTGAGCCTGACCGGCAGTACGACTTCGCTGGGGCAGCCGGAGCCGATCGGCGTCGCCCCCGGCGGTCTGCTGTGCCTGCCATCCAACATCGGCCGGCACGACGAAACTGTCTTCGCCATCGTGCCGGAGATCAGCCTGACGGCCAACTACTGCATCCGGGAGAACATCACTGCCCGGATCGGCTACACGTTCCTGTACTGGAGCGACGTGGCCCGGCCGGGCGAGCAGGTCAATCGCGTCGTCAATGCCGAGCAGGTGCCGTCCAGCCTCGCCTTCGGCCCGCTGACCGGACCGGCCGTGCCCCAACCGTCTCTGAAGTCCTCGGACTTCTGGGCGATGGGGCTGCACGTCGGCCTGGAGATCCGCTACTGACCGAGAATGCGAGGCGATCACGCGAAGGCGGCACGGACGGCGGATCGCATCTTCTCCAGACCCGTTCTGGCGACCACGAGCGGATCCTGCTTCCAGTAGTCGCGATTGAACAGTTCCAGCGACAACCAGCCGCGGAAGCCCGCCGCGTGCAGATCACGGAAGATCTGTTTCAACGGGGCGATGCCGTCGCCGGGATAGATGCGGTGCTCGTCGCGGATAGTGGAGCGGTCCGGATCGGTAGGATAGTCGTTGCAATGCAGGACGAACATGGTGTTCGGCCCGAGCAGCTTCAATCCGTGGAAACCTGAGCCGCCTTTGTAGAGGTGATAGACGTCGGCCAGGATGCAGGCTTTGGGATGGTCGGCCTCGGCCGCAATGTGCAGCGCTTCGCCGAGCCGTTGCACGGTCCGGGAGAAGCCCCAGATTTCCAACTGCGGCACCACGCCGAACTGCTCACCCATTTCGAGAAGTGTCCGATAGCGTTCGGCGATGCGGGCCAGGGGCAGATCGTCTTGCGTGGTCGCTCCAGCGGGCGGAGCGGCGATCCGCTTGCCGCCGATCTGGGCCGTCATGTCCAGGCAGCGTCTGAAATCTTCCAGACCCTTTCTGCGGCGTTCCTCGTCGTCCACGATCCATTCCGAGAAGCCGATGACGCTCTCGACGCTGATCCCGCGGTCCTGGAAACGCCGTCCCAATTCTTTGAGATTGCCGCCTTCCTGGACGTACTGATCGAGTTCCCGGATCCACGGCTCCATCGCTGCATAGCCGGCCCGGGCGGCGACCTCGATCAGTTCGACGATGCCGAGCCGCTGCCCCGAAAGCGTGCTGGTGTTGAGGCAGTAGCCGAAAGGCTCCTCGACCGGGCGACGGGTCTGGCCCTGGCCCTGGACGGCAGGTTGTTGGGCCGAGACGGCGGCCGAGGCCGAAGCGAAACCGGCCAGGGATGCGGCGGAGCGGGTCAACCAGGTTCGGCGGGTAATGGCGTTCACAGCGTCCTCTCCGTTCAACGGGCTCGGAGTTCCGGCAGGGGATATTCTTCGATGGGCAGACGCAGCCGACGCACTTCGTGCAGTCGTTGCCAGGCCCGTGTCACTCGCGCTTCCTCCTCGGCGACGAAGGCGGGATCAAGCTGGTCCTTGGCGAACGGCCCGTCGCAGGAAACCGGCGGAAACTGTGGATCCACAATGAACTGGGCACGGACGGGGTTGCAGCGAATGTGCCGTTCGGGATGGAACGGCAGCCGTTCCACTGGAACCAGGCCGAGGACGTAGGCCAGATAGAGATCGGAGTCGGTGATCTCTTCGACCTGTTGGCCGCACACGTCGCAGAGATAGCCCTGATCGCAGCGCGCCACGGTCTTCAGCCCCCGTCGTAATGGTCGGTCCGCTCGCAGCGTGGACACTCCAGGGCCTTGCGCACCGCCAAATAAATGCCCAGACCGAGCAGCATCAACGAGCCGACGATCAAAGCCAACTGCACCATGACGGGGATTATTGTACCGGCTCAGCATCGGGACAACAGAGTTGCGGGCACGGAAAGAAAAGAGGCGGCTTGAACCGCCCCGGAAAGCCCGGGACGGATCAAAACCTGGGAGGGAGCAGGTCCGATCCGTCCGAGCCGAGAACTCTTATCCGAAAGACAATCGGTTACCAGTCAAAGAGCCAACTGAGAACTCCAAAAATGGCGCCGCCAATAGCACCGACCGCTGCTGCGGGAAGCACGCCAAGCAATCCGCCCATGGCAAAACCGACGGCTCCTCCGAGAGCGGCTCCGGCACCGATAGTCTGCGGCAAGGTTTCGGTCAACCGCTCGCGCACCCGTGCCTTTTGCGAATTGTCCAGGACGATGCGTGGCTGCGGTTCCGGGCTTGGCGCGGGAGGCGGCTGTTGAACCACGATCACCTGCGGTTGAGGGGACTGCGCGTGTGTCATCGCCGATACCGGTTGCATCGTCGTCGCCGCCGCCTCATCCGCCGCACGAAATTTGCGTTGCTTCGCCGGAACGATGTCGTCCCGCATGGCAAGGAGAAATGGAACTACGCCAGCTCTCGAGGACCGTTCGAGTGTCACCGTAAACAACTCAGACTACCAATTCTTGCCATCAGGCAACTTCTGTTGACCGTTGGCTACAGCGACGGTCGGAATCTCCTCGGGGGCAGTATGCTGGCCATACTTGGTAATCACGCTTCGGATCCGCTCGGTCCGTTGGCGGAGGAACTCGGCGAAGCGGCCGTTTGGCACCTTGTCCGCACAGGTAAACACGACCACGCTGCGGTCCCAAATCGTCGAGCCGAAGGCCTTGCTCAACACCTTGATGGCACGCAGTTCGTCGCCGGTCACGCGGGGATCGTCGAGAGGCGTGACGTACCACAGGCAATCAAATTCCTTGACGTTATCGGCGATTTGCTTGAGGTACTTAATGTCCTTGCCTTCCTCCTCCAAACCATCGCATAAGCCGGGGGTGTCGTACACAGTGAACTTCACGCCACTATGTTTGCAGTGATAGTCCTTGACTTCAAATGTGGTCGGATCAAAGTCGCCGACCGGGGCAATGTCTTCGCCCAGCAAGGAATTGATGGTGCTGGATTTGCCCACGCGGGTCCGACCGACGAGCAGGAATGTGAAATGCTTGCGCCGCTCAAATAGATGCTTCAAGTGTTTAATGGCAGATAAAATCTTCTGAATGACCGATTTGTTGTTCCCGTTGTTGGTGTCGTTACTCATGGCGTCGCGTCCGTCAATCACTCCCCGTTCTTGTGTAGTTTGCATGCCCGTTGCGTTCTCCTGAAACAGAGCCTTGTTAATGTCCACGCCTATGTATTCGCAACTGACAAGCCCGTATTAACAAAAATTCTAGGATCTTTCCCTGGGATTGTCCGCGGGCGGTGCGCCTGACCTTCTCGACCGGGGTCGGCGGCGGGTAGGATGGGCTTGCGTCATTGCCGAAAGCATCTCGCAGGAACCTGAAATGACCAGGACCGAGGACGCCGGACCAAAAATGTTGCGCGAGCGTGGCAGGAGAGTTTCCGGAAGACCGGACGGAAACCCTCACAGTTGCTCCGCCTGCCACGTCCCGGCAATCCTCAGCCGCCCAGCAAAAAATGTTGCGCGGAAGGGTGACTTGGCTTCGCTGTTTTGCCCGGTCGGAAAGTGCGACTTGACCGGGACAGGAAGGCCGGGTATGGGCTGAAGAATGGTGCGCACAGCCAGGGTGGAGAAGTGGTCTGGAGACAGGGTCATGTTGCACGGCTGGGCCAATCAGGATGACGGAACGTTATCACTGGTAAAGACTTGGGGCACCAGTCAGAGCGACTTGGCCACGCTCTCGGCAGATGTTGCGCTTCCGGGCAACGCCTTCGGCAGTCCCGACAAGCTCTTCCAGTGGGAGTCTCTCTCCGTCCCGGAAGAGCCGAGCGAACCCTATTCCCTGCAATGGTTTCTGGCCATCGAACATCACCGGCACAGCCGCAGCGCCCGCTGGATCCCGCGGTTGCTGGAGTTCAATCGCCACGGCGGGGAAACGCTGCTGGGTCTGGGCAGCGGTCTGGGCACCGATTGGCTTCAATACGCCCGACACGGAGCGCAAGTCATTGCTTGCTCTCGACATGCTGCGGAACTGGCCCTTATCCGACGCAACTTCGCCCTGCGGGGACTGCGGGGACGGTTTCTTCAGGCCGATCCCGCGGCCATTCCGCTTCCCGATGCCAGCGTAGATGTCATATGCATCAGCGGAGTGCTTCACGAGGTCGAGAAACCGGCCGAGATCATTTCCGAGATGTGGCGTTTGTTGCGCCCCGGAGGCAAAGTCGTGGCGGTCGTCCCGGCCAAGTACAACGTGGACCGGTTTCGGGCCTGGCTTCCTGGCGGTCGCCAGCATCCCGGACCTTGGCCGCTGCCCCTGCTGCGCGGGCCTTTTGGCGCCGGGTCTGATGCCACCCTGTACAGCGCGAGACGCTTGCGCAAACTGTTCGCCGGTTTTGAAGGTTGCCGCGTTTATAAACGGCAATTAAGCAGACGCGAGGTGCCTTTCCTTTTACGCGGCATCCCGCGGACGTGGCTAGAGCGGGTCATGGGTCGTTTGCTCATCATGAAGGCGTTCAAGCCCGTCCAGGTTCCGGTCGCGGCTCCGCGGCTCAAGGCAGCGTAATGATGCTTTTAATCATTGGCTTTGATGAACCCGAACACCTCGGGGGGCCGTTCCGTCCGGTTCAGGCGTAGAAACCGACCGAAGCGAAACTGACGCTCTCGAAGCCTTGCGGCTCGACGTACTGATCGTACGACAGCAGCTTGGCGCGTTTTGGTTCCAAAACGGACAGCAGGGTATAGGTCGGCGGGAAGCCGCAGATGCGGCGGGCGTCCTGCTCGTCGAACAGCACTTCGCAGAAGCCCTGCCGATCAACATGAACGAGACGATCCAGGAGCCGATGGTCCATCTTGCGGCTGTGGTCGAGCTGATCGGCGCTGACGGGCAGCGGGTCGCCGAACTTCGGGCCGATGTGGGCCAGATCTCCGCTGGAAATGTAGAAGACCCGCTCGGGACATTCCGCTTCCGCCTGCCTCAGGGCCTGGATCATGAGGTAGATGTCGCTCTGCTCCCGCGGCTCGCGTCCCGCGGCGACGCAGTCGTGGAACGACCCGACCAGAAGGGGCACGATGGTAAAGTCGCGGTGTCCGTCGAGCAGGTATTGCAGGAAGACCACTTCGAGTTCGATGGAATGCTCGGGCATGTGGGCGATCTCATCCTCGAACATCGCATTGCCGTAGTAAGTCGCCAGGCGATTGACGAATTCCTTGTTGGTCCGGGCCACGCCCAGCGGCGTCTTGAAGTCTTTGCGGGTGAGAATGTAGCGACAGCCGCTGTAGTGCGAGGTGCCGATGATGACGAACACCGTGGCGTCGCTTTGTTCGACCAGCTCCTTGAAGCCATGCGTGTACACCGGTCCGCCGCGGTGATAATCGATGTGGGGAATGAGCGCGCCCCGCAACCGGCCCCGGCCTTTGGATCGGTTCGGAAGTCCCGCGCCTTTCTCGTCCTGGAATTGATTGAGGAGCAGATGGCTGACGTCCTCGGCCGTCGAGCCGTAGGAGTCGAGGCACGACGGTTCGCGGATCGGACTGGCGAGAAACTCCTGAAGCCGCTTCTCGACCGTTTCGCTCTCCAGGAACAGGGCCTCGTCGAGCTTGGCGACCAGTTGTTCGAGCACCTTGCTGGGGAACAACTGCCCGCCGGTGTACCGCATCAACTCGACCTGGATGTCCCGCAGATCGCGGGTGCCGTCAAAAAGCTGGAGGATGAGCAGAGCATGGCGGCTGACGGCCATCTGCACCCGCGAGATGCGGTACTGATCGTACAGCCAGACGATCTCCTCGTTGGAGGGATCGGGCATGGCGGTGATCGTCCTGCGCAGCTTGGGCCGTTCCGGAAGGGTCATAGCCGGTGGGTCCTCCCCTGTCTCCGCGGTGTGCTCCTCCACTGTCCATTCTTGAAGCGCTGTCCGAGGCGGTCAAGGGAAACGAGGCCTGGGCAGGTCGCCGCGAGAGGCTGCCGAGGGGGATTCACGCCGTTTGGCTGTGCGGCCGATCCAGGACTTCCCGCACCATGCGGACGATGGTTTCAGGCCGGAACGGCTTGGGCACGAAGACGGCCTGGCTTTGATCCAAGCCGCGTTGCAGGACGGCGCTGTCGGCGTAGCCGGACAGGAAGATGACGCGGACATCGGGATGAAGGAGCTGCACTTGCTTGGCCAGGTCAGGTCCGTTGAGGTGCGGCATGACCACGTCGGTCAGCAGGACGTGGATCGGTCCGTGGTGTTCTCGACACAGTTGCAGGGCCTCCTTACCGTTGGCCGCTTCGAGCACGACGTACCCCTTCTGTTCGAGGGTGCGGCGAAGCAGACTGCGGACGGCGGCTTCGTCCTCGGCCAGCAGCACGGTCTCGGTGCCGACGGGGGTTCGAGTCAGCTCCTGCGGTACGGCAACGGTCGGTACGTCTTCCTCAGCCACGGGCAGGTACACGCGGAAGGTGGTGCCCTGACCGGGTTCGCTCTCGACCTCGATGTGCCCGCCGCTCTGCTTGACGATGCCGTAGGCAGTCGCCAGCCCCAGGCCGGTGCCCTTGCCCTGCACTTTGGTGGTGAAGAACGGCTCGAAAACCCGGGCCAACGTCGCCGGATCCATGCCGCAGCCGGTATCGCTGACGGTCAGGACCGCGTAGTGGCCGGGACGCACGTCCGACCAACGGCGGACTTCGCTGCGGCTCAAGTGGTCGTTGCCGGTGCTGATGATAATGACGCCGCCGCGGGGCATGGCGTCACGGGCATTGAGGACGAGGTTGACAAGGACTTGCTGCGTCTGCGTGGGATCGGCCCGCACCGGCCTGGTGTCGGGATCGAGTTCGAGGCGGATTTCGATGTCTTCGGGGATCAACCGCCTCAGCATCTTCTGGGTCTCGTGGACCAGCGCGTTGAGATCGACGACGGCGGGTTGAAGGAGCTGCTTTCGGCCGAACGCCAGCAGTTGTTGGGTCAGACTGGCGGCGCGCTCCGCGGCCCGCTTGATCTCTTCCAACCCTTCCCGGGTCGGATCGCCCGGCGGAAGCCCGTGCAGCAGCAACTCCGCGTACCCCAGGATGGCGGTGAGCAGATTGTTGAAGTCGTGAGCGACGCCGCCGGCCAGCCGACCGATCGCTTCCAGCTTCTGAGACTGCTGGACGCGGTCTTCGAGGTTCTTGCGTTCGGAAATGTCACGGATGAAGCAGACCATGTAACGTCGGCTGTCGCGGTCCACGGGAGCGAAGCTGACTTCGATCGGCGTTTCGGAGCCGTCCTTGCGGCGACCGATCAGGTTGTCGGCACCCAGGCTGATCCGCCAGGAGCTGGACGGCGAAGCCAGGAGCCTTTTCCGGCCGCCGAGGTCTCCCGAGCTGCCGGCGAAGAGGTTGGGAATCAGTTCTTCCAACGAACGCCCGGGCAGCTCCTTGAGCTTGAAGCCGAACAGGCGTGCGGCTGCCTCGTTCGCCATGAGAATCTTGCGGTCCTGGCGGCACACGAGGGCGGCATCGGGGGCCACTTCCAGCAACACCCGCAGCCGATCGCGGAGGGTATCGCGGGGCAGGCGCTCCGTCGAGAGCAGCCACCACCCCGCACCGACGACCGCCAGACATGCCAGCAGAAGCATCAGGAACCGCAGGCTCTGTTGCCAGGGTTCTCCGACGCGCCCTGGCACGCAGTAGGCCAGCCCGGCGGCCAAGGCCAGCGCGCAGACCAGTACCGCGAGACTGACAACCAGAAACAGCGTGCGGTCGGAGTGCATCAATTACCCGGCCTCGGGCGAGGCAGTGTCACCGAAGTGTCACCATACTGGATCACCCTCCTGGCAAAATTCCGTTCTCAGGTTAAACATGGCACAAAATTGCCCATCGTGCAAAACCTGTTCGCTTTGCTCGATAATCTCAAGTTGCACATTCTCGACTTTGGGAAGGGAAATCCCGCGCCTTTCTCGATGCTAAGAGTCGGAAGCGCTCCTGCCGCGCTGGAGGGCCGCAAACAACTTGGCCGTCGAGGCTTTAGGGCCGGTCTTGCACACAGGCGAACGGCATTGAAATTGCTGTGAGTTCTTGTGTCAGGACATCTGGGCCGATGCTTGACATCGGTGATGGGCAGACTAGAACATCGTCCAAGTTCCTGTTGTCAGTCTCGAACATCTGCGGAGGGCGGGTGCGTGGCAGCACGTCGGATCGGCTTGCTTTTGGCGGGTGGCGTAGCAGCTATGCTGTTCCTCGGCTGCGATCGCGACCAGTACCCGGCTAATCTGGAATATTCGTTCACGCCGTACACCCGCAAGGTGGTCAAGACGATCACGATCCGCCGCGGCGAAGACGGCAAAGTGACCCAAGTGGGCGCGGAAGGTCCACCGGCCGCTTCGCCCGAGGTGCTGGCCGCTCTGGGGGCTGATCTTCAGCCTGGTCAGGAAAAGGGCGTCGGCGTTGATGCTATGGAAACCCTCGATCTGCCTCTCGATCGGCAGCAGGAGATCAATGCCGAACTCAAGGAGTATTTCGGAACGCCGCGGGAACCGAAGGTCGAAGTTGACGAGGACATCGTTAACGACCCGGAGATGCGGCTGCACCCGGATCACTTGCGCGAGGGCAGCAAGCTGTACCGGCGTCTGTGCCTTTACTGCCACGGCGTCAATGGCGACGGCAACGGCCCGACAGGTCAATTCCTTAATCCTCGTCCCCGCGACTTCCGCCGCGGCATCTTCAAGTTCCGCTCCACGGTCCGCATTGATCCGAACACGAACAAGCCCGATCCACCGGCCCAAGTGACGCCGTCGTTCGAGGACATCAAACGGACGCTGCGGCGGGGCGTGCCGACGGCTTCGATGCCGTCGTTCAATCTGCTCTCTGAAGAAGCCCTGGATGCCCTGGTCAGCTATGTGATCCACCTGAGCCTGCGGGGCATGGCCGAGTATCAATTGGCCACCGGCGAGTCGGACGACGCGGGAGCGGCTACAGAGTCGGCGGCCAAGCGCTGGCTGTATGGCAGCGCCCGGGGTGGTCCGAACCGTCGGGAAAAAGCCGTGTACACTCCCGCCCCGATGCCGCCCAACTGGGGCAAGCAGTTCAGCCCCGGGGCCTCGCTCGAACAGCATCCCGGCTACAAAGTGTACATGGGCGACGGCAAGTGCGTGGAATGCCACTGGAAGGACGGCAAGAGCAACCCGCTCGACGTGCCGACCAACCTCGGCCGCATGAATGACTGGGGCCAGCTCAACCCGCCGCGCAATCTCACCCTGGGCGTCTATCGCGGGGGAGCCAGGCCGATCGACGTGTTCTGGCGGATCCGCTTGGGCATCGCCGGTTCCGGCATGCCTGCAGCCACTGACACGCTGTCCGATGAAGACATCTGGAATCTCGTGGATTACGTCCTGACTTTGCCGACTCAGCAGCGTTAACGGCATGCCAGGTCCGTCAGGGCGTGGAGTTGGCACCAGACAAGCGAGCCGGGCCTGTCAGGGCCTGGGAGATCAGGGGAGATGGACCCGTGCGTTACTTTTGGGGTGTGATCTTTCTGACCGTGCCGCTCGTGGGCGTGGCCATGTTTCTGTACAGCTATGTCCGCACCAGTGGCTGGCTGCCGACGAACGTCTCGTCCATCGGCGACGAAATCGACTTCCTCTTCTATTTCATCCTCGCCATCACGGGCATTGTCTTTCTCCTGACCGAACTGCTGCTGGTGTACGCCATGGTGACGGCGACCGGCCGCAATGGCGGCAAGTCCTCGTACACCCACGGCAGCAAGTCGCTGGAGATCAGCTGGACAGTCCTGACCGCGGCCATCCTGCTGTTCATCGCCTTCTACCAGGTGCCGACCTGGGCCAGGGCCAAGTTTTTCTGGCAGTTCAGGGAAAAGCATCCGGACGTCAAACCGACCGCCCTGGTCATCGCCAGCCAATTCCAGTGGGAAACCCGTCAGGGGTTGTGGGATGAGGAAAGCAACAAGCCCGGCGACTTCAACTGGAAGAATCCCAACTTCCGCGATTCGTTCGTGATGTACAACGAACTGCACATTCCCGCCGGGGAGCCGGTGCTGATCTATCTGACGACCCGCGACGTCATCCACAGCTTCTGGGTGCCGTCGCTGCGGGTCAAACAGGACGCTCTGCCCGGGGCGGTCATTCCGGTGTGGTTCGATGCCGCCAAGCTCAGGCCCGAAGACTTCGGCCCAGAAAAGACCAAGGAGTTCGAGTGGGTCTGCGCCGAACTGTGCGGCTGGGGCCACTACCGCATGCGGGCCAAGGTCGTCGTCCACGCCACGAAGGAAGACTATTACGCCTGGTTGAAGCAGAAGTCGCAGGAACATCTGACGGTCAAGCCGGACAAAGGCATTTGATCGTCGTCGGGGGGGCATCACTGCCGAACCTCGCCTTGCAATAGCCGAGGAGCATCGCGGAAATGGCTGAACACGCTGCACACGGACACGGAAGCAACGGGCACCACCAGGAGCCGAGCTTCCTGTTCAAATATGTCTTCGCCACCGATCACAAGGTCATCGGCCTGCAATTCCTGTTCTCGGGACTGGTCTTTTTGGTGCTCGGAGGATTGCTCGCCGTTCTCATTCGCGTCCAGCTGGCGTTCCCGGACTATGCCGTGCCGCTCATCGGCAACTATTTGTTTCCCAGCAATGCCGGGCAGATGACGCCCCAGTTTTACACTATGATCGTGAGCATGCATGCTTCGGTTATGATCTTCTTCGTCATCATCCCGCTGTTGACGGGTGCCTTCGGCAACTACCTGATTCCGCTCCAGATCGGCTACAAGGACATGGCCTTCCCGGTGATGAACATGCTGTCCTACTGGTTCATGCCGCCGGCATTCATCTTCATCCTGCTGAGCTTTTTCATGGAAGGCGGTGCGGCGGCGGCAGGCTGGACCTCCTATCCGACGCTCAGCGTCATCCGGAGCGCCGCCCCGGGATCCGGGTATGGTCAGACCTTCTGGTTCCTCTCTCTACTGTGCGTCGGCGTGTCGTCGTTGTTGGGCAGCATCAATTACATGACGACCATCATCAATTGCCGTGCCCCCGGCATGACCATGTTCCGCCTGCCGATGACGACCTGGGCCATGTTCATCACTGCCACCTTGCAGGCGTTCGCCCTGCCGGTCCTGACCGTGGCCCTGCTGATGGGCCTGCTCGATAACCTGGAAATCACCGCCTTCTTCGTGCCCGCCAATCTGGAAGCCAACACGATCATCCAGAGCTATCCGCGAACGATCTCGACCATGTTTGAGGCCCTGGGCATGGAGCGGTTCGCGGAAAAGATGGCCAACACGGGCCGACCCACAGGCGGTCAGCCGCTCATGTGGCAGCACCTGTTCTGGTTCTATTCCCACCCGGCCGTGTACATCATGATCCTGCCGGCGATGGGCATGGTTTCTGACATCATCTCGACCCATGCCCGCAAGCCGCTGTTCGGCTACGTTCCCATGGTCCTGTCGGTGGCCGGCATCGCCCTGCTGGGCTTCATCGTCTGGGGCCACCACATGTTCATGTCCGGCATGTCGCCGGTGCTCGGCTCGGTCTTCATGGTCTCGACGATCATGATCGCCCTGCCCTCGGCCATCAAGACGTTCAACTGGATCTTCACGGTGCTGGGCGGCAACGTCCGCTTCAACACGCCGATGCTCAATGCCCTGGCCTTCGTGTCCCTGTTCATCATCGGCGGCTTGAGCGGCATCTACATGGCCTCGACGCCGACCGACATCCACTTCCACGACACCTACTTCATCGTCGCCCACATCCACTATGTGCTCTTCGGGGGCAGCCTGTTCGGCATCTTCGCGGGGATTTATCACTGGTTCCCGAAGATGTTCGGCAGGATGATGAACGAGTTCTGGGGCAAGGTGCATTTCTTCCTGACTTTCCTGCTGTTCAACGTGGCGTTCTTCGGCATGCACAACATCGGCATCATGGGTGCGCCGCGGCGCTACGCCGACCTGCGAAGCTGGATCGAGGGACAGGATTACAACTCGGTCATGATGTTCTTCAACCACTTGATCTCGTTCGGCGTGTTCCTGCTGTTCGCGGTGCAGATCATCTTCGTGATCAACTTCTTCTACAGCATCTTCTGGGGTCCGAAGGCCCCGAAGAACCCGTGGCAGTCGAACTCGCTGGAATGGGAAGCTCCCTCGCCGCCGCCCCACGGCAACTTCGAGACGATTCCGGTCGTTTACCGGGGTCCCTATGAGTACAGCCATCCCGAGGTCGAGCAGGACTACCTGCCGCAGACACTGAAACTGGACCGTCCGATTCAGGAAGGACACCACTGATTCCATGACCGCTGGGCTGACCTCGACTGCCAACCTGCCGACGGGAGGTGCGTCCGCCAGCACAGCGGACCGCTACCGAATCGGGCTGTTTGCCTGGGGGCTGCTGACGGCAGCAGCAGTCTTTCCTTTAGTCGCCCTGGGCGGACTGGTGACAAGTCTGAGGGCGGGCATGGTTGATCCGCAGTCGGTGCGGGTGCCGTGGTACATGCTGACGCTGTCCTGGCACGACACTGCCGAGGCCCACGGCATCGGGTATCTGATCGAGCACGGCCATCGGCAACTGGGGTGGATCGTCGGTCTGCTGGCGATTGTGTTGGCGATCTGGGTTACGCTGGCATCCCGCAGTCGGACCACCCGCCTGGCTGCCTGGCTGGCTCTGATCGGCGTCGGCTTTCAGGGCATTCTCGGCATCCTCCGGGTCGAGCTGAACCGGGCGGGCTGGGGATTGGAATTGGCCATGGTTCACGGCGTCACGGGGCACGTGGTATTTGCTCTCGTGGCTGCCGCGCCGCTGCTATTGTCCCGCGGTTGGATCGAAGCCGAACCGAAACAGGTCGAAGGCGGGCAGCGATTCCGCAAGGTATGTCGGCTGACGCTGGGCCTTATGCTTGGCCAGTTGATCGTTGGCGTGTGGCTGAGGCAGTTTGGGGCCGGGGAATGGTCCTGGGCGTTGTGGCTGCACCTGTTCCTGGCCGCGGCGGTGCTGGCCCATGCGGTGATGCTGGTGGTCCGCACTTCCCGATCCGGCTTGCGAAGCGTGCCCGAACTGCGGTGGCCAAGCGTCCTTTTCCTTCTGCTGGTCCTTGGCCAGGTCGCGGTGGGGACGGCGGCATGGTGGTTCGGAGCGGGGGAAGGGGCGATGGATCCGCGACAGGTCACGCCAGAGCGGGCGGGTCTGACAACGGCTCACGTCGCTGTAGGGGCTTTGGCATTGACGACGATTTTTCTGCTGGTGCTGCGGTGTTCGCGGCACCTGCTAAGCGCTTCGCAGACCGTTTCTCCGACGGCGGAGGCAGCATGAATCTGATGGAAACGCCAGTGCTGGTCGCTGCTTCGCCCGCGGAGCGGACTGCATCAGCGACCCAGAGCCGACGCATCGGGGTGCTTCTGGACTTTGTGCAATTGGCCAAGCCGCGGCTGACAACGATGGTCCTCTTCACCGTGGCAATCGGCTTCTTCGCGGCGGAGGTGCCCGGTTCGTCGTTGCTGCCGCTGCTGCACGCTCTGTTGGGCACAGCCCTGGTGGCTGCGGGAGCCGGAGCTTTGAATCAACTCCTCGAAAAAGAAGCCGATTCGGCCATGCGACGGACCCGCAATCGGCCCCTTCCTGCTGGTCGGCTCAGTGCTGCGGCGGTCCTGCGATTCGGGGTGTTGACCTCGTGTCTCGGACTCGTCTATCTGGCTTTCCTGGTCAATCCCTTGACAGCCGCCCTCGCGGGGCTGACGTTGGCTTTGTACGTGTTCATCTACACGCCGCTGAAGCGTGTCACCCCGTTAAACACGCTGGTCGGGGCAATACCGGGAGCCTTGCCGCCGGTCATCGGTGTGGTCGCCGCAGGAGGGAACCTGGACATCGTGGCCGGCAGCCTGTTCTTGATCGTGTTCCTTTGGCAGTTCCCGCATTTCTGGGCCATCGCCTGGCTGTATCGGGAGGATTACCGCCGGGCCGGACTGCAAATGCTCTCAGTGCAGGACCACGAACGGGGCCGCTTAACTGGACGGTTCATGGTTCAGGGCTGTCTCATCCTCTTGCTGGCCAGCCTGACGCCGTTCCTGGCGGGGATGAGCGGACCGCGTTATCTGTTCGCAGCATTGGCAGTCGGCGTCCTGTTTACCGTTTCAGCGCTTCGCTTTCTGGCAGCCCCGACAGCCGAGCGAGCCAGGCAAGTGTTATGGGCGTCGTTGATCTACTTGCCGGCCACCATGACGGCGTTGTTGTTGGATGGCCCTTGTTTGAGCCTGTTGGGATCGTGATCTGATGAGAGGGAAGACATGACGACTCATGCCGCGACACTCGACGCGCCACCTCAGCACATGGGCTTGCCGCTGCGTAACGGTAAGTTGGCGATATGGCTGTTCCTGGCGACCGAGATCATGTTCTTCTCCGGTCTGATCGGGGCTTACATCGTGCTACGTTTCGGCCAGCCGGTCTGGCCACGGCCGCATGACATGCTCCTGGAAGAGTTCCTGGGAGCGATCAACACGTTTTTCCTGATTTGCAGCAGCGTGTCGATCGTGCTGGCCCACGCCGCCATGCTCAGAAGAAAGCTCGGCTTGGCGCTGGTCTATATCGCCGTGACGCTGGCCTTGGGCGGCGTGTTTCTCCTTATCAAGGCCCACGAATATACGCACAAGTGGGAGCATGGCATCTTTCCGGGCGGCATCCACGAATCGCCCGACCTGGCCTTGAAGCAGGCCATCGCCGACTACCGCAACCAGCTCAGCCTGGACGAGCAGAAGACCGATCCCGACCTGGCTGCGGCCCTGGCCTTGGCGGATCGCTTTGCCGTGCAGGAGTTCAAGACCTCGCAAGCACAGCTGGCCGCTTACAGGGAACTGCAAGCCAAGCTGGCCGAGAAGCACGGCGATAAGCACAACCATGACGGGCATAAGGGGCTGCATCTGCCGCCTGTGCATCCCAATGGCAATCTGTGGGCGTCGTTGTACTTCACCATTACCGGCTTCCACGCCTTGCACGTGCTCGGCGGCATGGTAATGTTCGTCGTTATGCTGGTCCGGGCGGCCCTGGGACTGTTCACCTTGGAATCGGTTTACTTCGTGGAATACGCCGGGTTATACTGGCACTTTGTGGACATCGTTTGGATTTTCCTGTTCCCGTTGCTCTACTTGATCGGTTAAACCGCGGAGCGTGGAGACCGGGCGAATCACCGGCCAAGATACCGAGGGACTGCCATGACCGAAGCACATAGCGAACAGGCGCACGAGGGACACGGCACGGAGCGGATCTACTTGACGGTATTCGCGACGTTGGTGATCTTCACCGGCGTTTCGTTCATGACCGTTAACGAAAGCCTTTGGCCGTTCGGAGCACAGGCCGGGCATACGCTCGTCATGATTGTGGCCGTCTGCAAGGCGGTCTTGGTCGCCATGTTCTTCATGCACCTCAAATGGGACTGGTTTAAACTCTATTTCATGATTGTTCCGCCGCTTATCATGGGAGCCGTGCTGATCTGCGCCCTGATGCCCGACCTGACCTTCGCCCACTCGATCAAATGGGCTTGGCTGCCCTATTTGGGGCAATGATGTCTCGAAATAAACTCGATCGGTTCTTGTGGCCGACGTTGATCGTCGTTCTGATTGCCGTCGCCCAGGGGGCGGCCGTCGTGGAATTGTCACGCGGTCCAGAACCGCTCGGCCAGATAGCTGACTTCGAACTTATCGACCAATTCGAAACGCCACGCAAGTCATCAGATTTCCGCGGCAAAGTCTGGATCGCCGGGGTCACCTACTCCTGCTGCACGATGTCCTGTCCGCACCAGCGGGCCGTCTTGCAGCAATTGCAGGAACAATTGAAGGGAACCAATATTCTGCTGGTGACAATCTCAGCCGCTCCGGGCTTCGATTCGCCGGAAGCCTTGCGGAAGTTGGCGGAAAGTTTAAATGCCGATCCGAAGCGCTGGCTGTTCCTGACAACCCGAGATTCGCAGGGACTTGAACTTATCAGGCGATTCGTGCAGCAAAGCTTTCACAGCGACATTGTGGAGAATCCCGAGGCCGAGCCGGGACAGCGTTTTTCTCACCCCAGCCGATTGTATTTGATAGACCGCAACGGCCTGGTCCGCGGATCTTATGCTTGCGTTGAAGAACTTTATGATGACAAAGGTGCTCCCAGCGGACTTTTTCAAATCAATTCGGACGAAGTGCAAAGATTGCGAGCCGATGCCGAACGGCTTTATGCGGGAGCGCTGGGACGATGGTTTAAACTGAAGTGGTTCCCCGCGATCAATGCGGGACTCAATGCGTTGAGCGGGCTTCTGCTGTTGACGGGATGGGTGCTTATTCGATGGAACAAAAGACAAGCTCACGCCATCTGTATGCTATCCGCCGTGGGGCTGTCAGCGCTCTTTTTGATTAGTTACCTGTACTATCACTACTTTCACGGCGCGACGCCATTCTCCGGGACCGGCTGGATCAGGCCTGTTTACTTTGCTTTGCTGCTTTCGCACACGATCCTCGCTGCCGTCGTCGTGCCGCTGGTCATAATGACGCTTTACAGGGCCTGGAAAGCGCAATATGAGCGGCACCGGCGAATGGCACGGATCACGCTGCCTATGTGGCTTTATGTGTCCGTGACCGGGGTGTTGGTTTATTTGTTTTTGTACCAGTGGTTTCCTGGCGACTGACGACTGGCTTAATCGGGCAGAAGACGTTGCCGATCTTTCGGGCCTGGGCTAATGAGAAATATCTCCCCCGATGGGCGACATGAGCGATGATCGGCAACGTCGCAGGCAAATCGCTCTTGCCGCGAGACGCCCAAGGCCGGCTAATAGGGAGCCTGGGTAATGCGCTCGACAACAGTCTTCAGCCGGGACCAGCCCATCTTTTCCGCAGCCCGGAACAAGTCGTCGAGGCCTTCCCCGACGCTGACAGCAGGCTTGGGAGCCGGGGCCGCAACGGAACCGTTCCTGGCCCGGGGCTTAGCCGTTCTCGACTTGGGATTCAGGATCAGGTAGCGATAAACGCCAGCCGTCCGCTTCGAGATTTCCGTGCCGTACTGGCTTTGCGCCACCTGCACAATCTCATCCGGCTTCGCCTTCGGGTTCGACTCCAGGATGCGCTTGACGACTTCCATCTTGCTTGGCTTGTCGCTTTTCTCTTTGCCCTTTGCCATGTCTGTCTCCTGTTTTGAAAACTGTGATACCCTGCTAATATGGTACAACCCGTTTGCCTGCGTTCAAGCCCTAATTGATATATTTTTCACATAGCAGCTTTGTCGCAGACTCGGCCTGTGTTGCCCGAATTGCCATTCAGAGGGGCGAATAGATGTCGCTAATATCTATTCTACGACATTTTGGGAACGTGTGTTCGGCTCGGGCCGGCTCTTGGTCGGCAAAAGCATCGTCTTGACCCCCTTTCCCCCCGTTGCTATAGGCCCGTTTCGCCTTTGTCGTCGGCACAAGCCCCTTTACTGGTCTGCACGGCAGATCGGGGAGGATCGGCTTGTCGGTCGAAAGGGGTGGGGGAGTGAGGAGCGGCGTGATCATTTCCGTCCTAGTCCTGGCCTCCGCGTCGTCTGCGACGGGACAGGGCCCGGCGTGGGTCCAAATCGAGGATGTCCCGGGCAGGTTCGCCGTCGTCCAAACAGAAACCCGAGTCCCCTCCGCAGGCAACTTCCTGCAAGCGGCCCTGGAGTGCTATCAAAAGCGTGACTTTGAACAAGCCGATCTCCTGTTGCGAAGGGCCGAGGCCGACGTCGCCCATCTTACCGAAGCACAACAGCGCCTTTTACGGGAGTGCTGGGCTGCCAATCAGACTGCCTTAACCGAGCGTCGTCAAGCCCTGGCGTTGTATGCTCACGCCAAACGCTGCTTTGAGGCCGGTCGATTGCAGGATGCTCAGGCGTGTCTCCTGCAACTTCAGCACAACGCCTACTTGAAGCCGGAGGAATTGGCCCAGGTGCGAGACTGGCTTGAAACCGCAAACGGAGAACGGTCCCCAGAGCCTATGCCCGAATGCAAGGGCGGCAACGCTCTTGCCGCTCCGGGACCAGCTGGCAACGGCAGAGAAGGTCTCTTTCGAACGACCGATGCCTTGCTTCAGGAAGCACGCCGAGCCTTGCAGCAAGGGGATTTTCAACGAGCCGAAGTGCTGGCGCAACAAGCTGAGACCGCCGGATCGGGTTCCTGGCTGCCGTGGGCGGACCAGTCGCGCAGGCTCCAAAAGGAGATCGAACAGGCTCGCTCATTGACAGGCCGAGAGCTTCTGCGGCAGGCTCGTTCCGCCGTTCGCGGCGGGGACCTAAGAAGGGCGCGGCACCTGCTCCTCCAAGCGGAATCGGTACAACCCAAGTTGTCCTGGTGGGATGATTTGCATCCGGACAGAATCCGGGCCGAACTGGCAGCCGCCGAAACGCGCGCCCTTCAATCCACTCCGAGCGCTGACCCACGCCGTGATCCCAGGTCCGCCGGGACGGCGCGCAATCCAAGCGTCCAGAACGCTCTGTCTTTTGAAGCCGAAGACGCCCGACAGCTCACTGCCCTGGCCCGCCAAAATCTTCAGGCGGGTCGGCTCGACGAGGCGGAGACCCTGGCTCGTCAGGCCAGCCGATTGCCCGGCACGCGCTGGAGTCTCTTCGGTCCGACCCCGGAACAAATCCTGGCTCAAATCGCCGAGTTGCGCAGCAGAAACCCGTCAGCTCACGCAACGCCTGCGTCGGTGCCCGTGGAATCCATCCCGCCCAGCACCACCGCTACGCAACAAATGCCCTCGGAGGCACAGGTCGTCGAGTATGTGGCCATGCCTCCTTTGGAATTGAAGCACCAGGACAGCAATCCGAGTCCCGATGGGGAAACCGAGTCCCTGGAGGCTGCCGTCTGTGCTTTGCAAAGCGAAGGCCGACTTCTGGAAGCGTTCCGACTCCTCGAGACTCGGGAAGCGTCGAAGGCCACGCCCATCGCCGAAATCGAGAACTTGCAAAGACTGCGGGAAAAGCTGCACCGCGAGGCCGTCGGACAATTTGACGCCTGCCTGGCAATTGCGGACCGGTTGCAGGAACAAGGCCGCTTCGCCGAAGCCGAACATTATCTGCTGCACGCCCGGCAATTGGCCATTCGCTTCGCCTGGCCGACTTATGCCGTCAATCAGAAACTCGTGCGCTTAAAGGTCCTTACAGACGAAGCTGAGCACGCCGTCCGGAATGCTCCCGAGGAAGCCCGGCAACATCTGGCCGCTATCGCCCAGGAAGCCCAGGCCGGTCGAATCACGGAGGCCCGGAAGCTGGCTGAAGCGCTTTACACGGCCCCATATGGTTTGAAGCTGCAAGCGTCCAGCTGGCTGGCTCGATTGGATGCGTTGGAGTTCGCCGGTTCGCGTCAGGATGCCGAGCGGCATTACGAACTGGCAGTGCAAGCCTTTGTCAACAAGGATTTTGAAGGGGCTGCGCTGTACCTGGCCGCAGCTGATCTTCGCCTGCTCGACAGCCGTCGCCAAGCACATGCGGCTGAACTGCTGCGGACGTTGCAAGCCTGTCGTTTTCAGAAAAAAGCAGACTGACGGCCTTTCGTAGCCGTCAGTCGCACAAGCGGTTCGGATTTCTCTCGGGCAAGCCCGGGTTTTAGAGCAATTCCCAGATTGGTTCCGGTTCGTCGAGCACCGGCACGGGCCGACCGCTGGGATCAAGCAGGTGCAATTTCGGATCGATGCCGAGAACGTGGTAGATGGTGGCGTGGATGTGGCAGGGCTTGAGCGGCCGGTTGGTCGGATACATGCCGAGACGGTCGGTCGAACCGACCACCTGTCCGCCTTTGACACCGCCGCCGCCAAGGAGGCAGAACATGGCGTGGCCCCAGTGGTCTCGTCCCGGGGTGCCCATGCTCATCGGCGCGCCGCCGTTGCCGCCGTCGTTCATCTTCGGCGTCCGGCTGAATTCGCCGCACAACACCACTAGTGTGCTGTCCAACAGGCCGCGGTCTTCCAGGTCTGTGAAGAGGGCATAAACCGCGCTGTCCACCTTCGGCAGGTAGTCTTCCATCCCCTTCTTGAGGTCCCAATGATGGTCCCAGCCGCCCAGATGCACGGTTACGAAGGTCGAGCCGGCCTCGACCAGACGCCGGGCCAAAAGCACGCTCTGACCCCAGGAATTGCGGCCGTAGCGGTCCCGCAGACGGGGATCCTCCAGGTTGATGTCGAACGCCTTCCTGGCCCGCGGACCGCTGACAAACTCGAAGGCTTCCTGTTCGAAGCGGTCAAGGACTTTAGCCTCGCTGAGCACATCGAGGTAGCGGCGAGCGCCGTCGAAGCGCTGGCTGAGGGACCGCCGGTCTTCGAGGCGTTCCAGGGTCAGCCCGCTGGCCAGATTCAGGTTCTGGACCCGGAAACCGGGGCTGTTGGCGTCGTTGATCGTCTCGAAGGGGTTGTACATGGCCCCGAGCATATGTCCGCCGAAGTATCCGGGTCGCAGGCCGATGCTCATGCCGTAAGGAATGGCCACATAACCGGGCATGCCGGGCTGTCGCGGCCCGATTTCCCGCTGCACGATGGCCCCGATGCCGGGAAACTTTTGGTCGGTCGCCGCTCCGCTGACGCCCATGTCCTTAGCGGTCAGCATCCGATGCGCTCCGGCGAAGTGGTCGCCGGTGTCGTGGTGCAATGAGCGGACGACGGAGAACTTGTCTGTAATCTTCGCCTGGAGTGGGAACAGTTCGCTGATGTCGAACCCAGGCACCTTGGTGCGGATGGGTGCCCAGATGCCGCGGTATTCGGCCGGAGCTTCCGGCTTCATGTCGTACAGGTCCATGTGGCTGGGTCCGCCGTCCAGCCAGATAAGAATCACGGAGGTCGGCTTGCGGGCGGAACCGCTGGCTTCCCTGGCTTGCAAAATTTGCGGCAGACTGACGCTGGCCATCCCTGCCACGCCGATCTGAAGGAAGCTGCGCCGCGACAGACCATCGCAGTAGCGACCGGATCGACCGAGTTCGAGACGGAACATACTTTTACCCCCCTGGAGTTCAGGTGTCCTCGGTTTCCCGATTTACCGAACCGTGGCCATGAAGATCATAGCACGGCGAGCATCTTGCGGTGCCGGGCTGTCCTGTGCCCCGCAATCCGGTTGGATGTTGGCAGGAGGCAGACCGCTCGTCCGGGTCCGCCGCATCAAGCAGGTTCCAAAAGCAAGCCTTATTCTACCCGAGGAGCATGGTACGCGCCAAGAAACCATTCCTGAGCTTCCTGCATGTACCGCAGATCAAGGCGTTTGGTGTCGCCGACGCCCTCGGCAAGCGGCACTGCGATAATGTCGTTGCCGCGCAAAGCCGCCATTTTGCCGAAATCGCCGGCCAGAACCAGCTCTGCCGCCTTGATTCCGAAGCGGGTGGACAGGACGCGATCATACGCACTGGGCGAGCCGCCGCGTTGCAAATGGCCCAGGGTCACGCTGCGGGTTTCGACTTTAAGCCGCTCCTCGATCATCCCGGCCAGGACCTCGCCGATGCCGCCCAGCTTGACGTGGCCGAACGGATCCACTTCCGCATCCTTGGCAATGGCTCCGCGCTCGGGGAACTGGGCCCCTTCGCTGACCACGACGATGCTGTACTTCTTGCCCCCGGCTCGACGCTCCGCAAGGACCTGACACAGGTGGTCGAAGTTGATCGGCACTTCGGGAACGAGGATGTAGTCGGCGGCGACGGCCATTCCGCTTAGGCAGGCGATCCATCCCGCGTGACGACCCATCGTCTCCACGACCATGATGCGGCGATGCGATTCCGCCGTGGTCCGCAGTCGGTCCACCGCTTCGACCACGATGTTGATGGCCGTGTCGAAGCCGAACGTGAAGTCGGTTGCCGACAAGTCGTTGTCAATCGTCTTGGGCACGCCGACCAGCGGCAGCTTCTCCTGTTCGTAGAGCTTGTGGGCGACTCCGAGCGTGTCCTCGCCGCCGATAGCGACGAGGGCATCGAAGGCGTTTTTGCGGAAGTTCTCGACGACCTGACGGACGTGCTCCGGGTTCTTGTAAGGATTGGTCCGCGACGAGCCGAGGATCGTCCCGCCCTGGGCGATGATGCTGTCGGTGTAGTTCACGTCCAGCGGGCAGGTCATGTTCTGAACCATGCCGCGCCAGCCTTCCAGCACCCCGACGCACTCTCCGCCGGCGTTGTGGATCTTGCGAACGACTGCACGGATGACCGCATTAAGACCGGGGCAATCGCCTCCGCCCGTCAGAATGCCTACGCGCATTTCCTCTATTCACCCTCCCCTTGTCGTTGGGCCGTCGAGATCGGACCCTTGGATTTACAGGGGATCATAGCAAATCCGCCGAAGCGGGTCGATGAGACTTGACCGGGCCTCAACTGACGGCCTTGCTTTCCTCGGCCCCGCGGCGCATGCCGCCCTGCCAGTGCCGTTCCAGGAACGTCGTGTCCACTTGGCCCTCGATGAAGCTGGAGTGCCGAAACAATTCCTGATGCAAGGGGATAGTCGTCTTGATCCCCTCGACGATGAACTCATTGAGGGCGCGGCGCATGACGGCGATGGCCTCGGCCCGCGTCGGCTGACAGACGAGCAGCTTGGCGATCAGCGAGTCGTAGTTGGGCGGCACGCGGTAGCCGGTGACGACGTGCGAATCGAGCCGGACTCCCGGTCCGCCGGGCGGTTGCCAGCGCGTAACCACGCCCGGAGACGGAGCGAAATCCCGTCGGGGGTCTTCAGCGTTGATCCGGCATTCGATAGCACAGCCGCGATGGACGATTTGCCGTTGCGTGAAACTGAGCGGCTGCCCTGCGGCGATGCGGATCTGCTCCCGCACCAGGTCGATGCCCGTGACCAGTTCCGTGACCGGATGCTCGACCTGGATGCGGGCGTTGACCTCGATGAAGTAGAAGTTGTGGTCCTTGTCCACGAGGAATTCGCAGGTTCCAGCGTTGGTGTAGCCGGCCGTCTTGGCCAGTCGCACGGCGGCCTTGCAGATCTCCTCCCGGACGTGGACTGGCAGATTGGGAGCAGGCGATTCTTCGATCAGCTTTTGATGGCGGCGCTGGACGCTGCAATCACGCTCCCACAAATGCACCACCTCGCCGCGGCTGTCGCCGAGGATCTGCACCTCGACATGGCGCGGCTGTTCGATGTATTTCTCGATGTACACGCTGCCGTCCTTGAAGGCGGCTTCTGCTTCCGCCCGGGCCTGTTTCAGACCGGCCTGAAGGCTGATGTCGTTGCGGGCCACCCGCATGCCGCGTCCGCCGCCGCCCGCTGCCGCCTTGATCAGCACCGGATAGCCGATTTCCTTGGCGATCCGCAGCGCCTCGGCGTCGGTTTCGACCAGTTCCTTCGAGCCGGGCACCACGTTGACCTTGGCCAGTTGGGCCACCTTGCGGGCTTCGTTCTTGTTGCCCAACTTTCGCATGGCTTCGCTGGTCGGTCCGATGAACTCGATCTGGCACGACCGACAGATGTCGGCGAAGTGCGCATTTTCTGAGAGGAAGCCGTAGCCGGGGTGGATGGCCTGCACGTTGGCGACTTCGGCGGCGGCAATGATGCGGCGAATGTTGAGGTAGCTTTCGACGGCAGGAGCCGGGCCGATGCAAATGGCTTCGTCGGCCAGTTCAAGATACGGAGCACCGCGGTCGGCTTCGCTGTAAACGCATACCACTTCGATGCCCAGATCGCGGCAGGCACGGATGACCCGCAGGGCGATCTCGCCACGATTGGCGACCATGATGCGTTGGAACATATCCTTCACCCCGGCTCCCTCCCTCGAGGGAGAGGGAAATGACTGCCTTCACCCCGGGCTGCTTAAGCAACCAAAAAGGCGGAGGGATCAGGCAGTCGGATCCACCTTGAACAACACTTGGCCGTACTCCACCGGCTGTTGATTCTGCACCAGCACCTCGACGATTACGCCCTCCACGTCCGCGGTGATTTCGTTAAACACCTTCATGGCTTCGATGAGACACACAACTGTGTCTTTGTGGACGCGGGAACCGACTTCGACGAACGGCTCGGCATCGGGCTTGGGAGAGGCGTAAAAGGTGCCCGGCGTGGGGCTTTTGATCTCCAGGAGCATCTTGGCGGGCTTCTCCGCCTCGGCGGCAGGTGGAGTTGCGGACGTGACCGGAGCGGCAGGCGCAGGCCGCGTTGGCAACGTGGCGGGCAAGTTCTGCTCCAGTCCCGCGGCCAGTTCGTTCAATGTCACCCGCCGCGGCCTCCGGCGCAATCGCAGGTGCACGTTGCCTTCGCGGATGTCGATTTCGGTCATGTCGTAACGGTCCATCAACGCGCTGAGATAGCGAATCCTCCGCACGTCGAATGGACCCATGTTGCTGACTTCGCCTTCCGCCACCTGAGTCTCCCTCGTTACCAGGCCGCAACCAGTTCATCGGGCGTTCGGCCGAGCCTGGACAGCACCTCGCAACCGTCTTCGGTGATCAATACATCGTCTTCGATCCGCACCCCGCCCCAGCCGGGAAGGTACACCCCGGGTTCGATGGTCATGACCATGCCCGGCTGCAAAACGGTCGTGATGCCGGCCCCCAGCCGGGGGGATTCATGGACTTCCCGACCGATGCCGTGGCCCAGTGCATGGGTGAAGTAATTGCCGAAGCCCGCCTCACTTAAAACAGCACGAGCCGCCGCATCGACGGCCTGAGCCTCGATTCCCGGACGAAGCACCTCGATGGCCCGCTGTTGAGCATTCAAGACGGCCGACCAGACCTCCCGAAGTTGAGGCGAGATTGTACGATTGGCCAGTACCCGGGTCAAGTCGCTGCGATAGTGGCGGCCACAGGCCCCCCAATCCACCAGAAGTAATTCCGCATCGTCCAGCTGTCTGGGGCTGGGAGGACAGTGGGGCAGGGCAGAGCGCTCGCTGATGGCCATGATGATTGGAAAACTCGAGGAAACTGCCCCTTCCGCCCGCACCAGGGCTTCCATGCGGTCAGCCAGACTTTTCTCCGAATCTTCACGACCAAGGGTGAGGCGAAATCGTTCAAAGGCCCGCTCAGCCATGACGACCGCCTGGCGGATTTCCTGGATTTCATCGGCGTCCTTGCACTGTCGCAACGTTTCAACTAGGTTGCGGCACGGTTTCCAGGCCACAGACGGAGCCAACTCCCGAAAGCGCTCGAACTCTTCCACGCTGACCCGAGCCGCCTCAAACCCCACGCTTCGCCAGCCCAGTTTGTTGACGCGCTCGACCGCCGCATCGGTGATACGAACCGAGGGCGGGCGGATATGCACGGGCACTTCCGGACATTCTTCCTGAAGCTGCTGCGTAAAACGACCGTCGCTGACGAGCAGGAGGCGTTGACGACCCACGAGAAGGTAGCTGGAGTCGCCGCTGAAGCCGGTCAAGTAGCTGACGTTGACCGGATGGCTGATGAGAAAGCCGTCAACGCCGGATTCGGTGATCTGAGCAGCTAAGCGGTCGAGGCGTCGTTGATAACAGGCAAAGTCCGTAGTCATGCTCGATCCTGAGGAGAGGGGGGGCGGGCAGCGTAAGCCGCCTGGTTTAGCACTGCATCGTCTCTTTCGCTGTCCTGTTGGCGAGGATTCTATGGATAGGCACGCAAGGGGAACCAGAGAGGCTGGGTCCGGTTTACGGCGGATACCGGGTTCAACGAGTCTGCCGAATGGTTCAAGTTTGTCGAGATGGCGTCCGATTCATGCTAAAGATTGCCGTCTGAAGCGACTGCACCGCCGAGGGATGGCGGCCAGCGAGCAGACGGAGCTTGATCCGCAGGTCGGCGTAGGGCAGACCGGGCAGGGGCAGAAGGCATGAAGCACCTTCGTCGCGAAGGAGTGGGTTCCATGATGACGCGGACCACGTGGCTGGGCTTGCTGGTGGGGGCGTTGTTCATGTTGCCGGCCGCGGCCCGCGGTCAGGACATGAACGTCGGCGCTCCTTCCTGGGAGTTCCCCATCCCCACCATGTGGGACCAGCGGGATGAGGGCTTGTACTTCGCCGCCGAAGCACTCTTCTTCCGCATCAACAACCCTGTACGCAGCCAGGTTCTGGCGGTGCGCGGCTTCTGGGACACCGCCGGCACGATCAACGGTCAGGGGGCGCTCATCGACGCCCTGGATAATGCGACTCCCCCGAACGTGATCGCTCGCCTGTTCGCTGAACGCGGCGTGCCGGGAGCGTTCATCGGCAGCAAGGAGCCAGCCCTGACCTCCGGGATGGTCGGACAAGACAAATGGGAACCGGGATTCCGACTGGCGCTTGGCTACCGGCTCCGCAACGGTATGGCGATCGAATTCTCGGTCTGGCACCTAGCCGAGTTCACTCACAGTGCCGGAGCCGGCATCATTCCCCAGGGAGCCACGGGGTTCCCGGGGGCCGGGGTCGGCAGCGACCTGGCAAGTTCGTTCCTGAGCGCTCCCTTCTTCAACTTTACGCCGGACTTCGCTGGACCGTCGCGGGACGTGGTTTCCAACATCTATCCCAATGCCGTCGTGGGCGGCGTGGGTGCTCCTCTCAGTCCCCAGCAGATTGCCGACATCTTGCAATACGGCGGTATCCCGGTGGCTGCCTACGGCATCTGGAATGGTGCCGAAGACATGCGAATCGAGTTCCTCCAGCGGGCCTGGAACGCCGAACTGAACGTCCGCCTGCCGGTCAACCAGACCGAGTGCGAGCGCACCTACGTTATCACCGGCGCCCGCGTCATGAATATCTGGGAGCGCTTCAGCTTCCGCACTGTGGACCTGGACATCGACAGCATCCCCAGCCCGCTGAACACAGCGACCTATTACAACGAGTGGGAAAACCAACTGTACGGCGGTCAGGTCGGTGGCGGGTACGAATACTACCTGGGCCAGGGGTTCGCCTGGAGTGTCGAAGGTCGCGTCGGTCTGTTCCTCGACTATCGCAAGACCAAAGTCTCCGTGGAGCGTGGCGACGTCGATCCCCGGACCACGCGGGAAGACGTGTCGCTGTCCCCGTTCTTCCAGGGCGGGTTGTATCTGTGGTGGTATCCGCTCGAAGGCGTGCAGTGCCGGGCCGGCTATGAGTTCCTGGGAATCTTCAATGTCCGCCGCAGCGAACAGCCGGTCAGCTTCGACCTCGGCAAGCTGGACGCCACCTACGAAGACATGTTCCTGCGATTCGACGGCTTCAGCGCGGGAATCGCCTTCATCTTCTGATCTTCCAGGGGAGTTTCTCCCTCTGTCCCCTGGGAGAGAATTGGGGTGAGGAAAAACAAACCGCCGGCGGATGCTACCCGTCGGCGGTCTTTGTTCTTCATAGACGAATCAGGGGCAGCTCGTGCCGCCGGATGAAGTCCAGACATTCGGCCTCAGTGAAGACTCCCGGCGTTGTCCCGATGGCCCGCACGCAACTGGCCCCCAGGGCGCTGGCAATCTTTAAACATTCGTCGGTCGGCAGGCGTTTGATGAGCCCGTAGATGTACCCGGCACAAAAAGCATCTCCCCCGCCCGAGCCGTCCACGAACTCGACGGGATAACTGCCCGCTTTGAGCTTCACGTCCTTCGAAACCAGTACGGAGCCGTCTTGCCCCATCGTTATGATAACTGTTCCCGCTCCCATGCGATGAAACGCTTCAGCCTGTTTGAGCGGATCGCGTTCGCCGAGGATGACGGCTGCTTCGTCCTGGTTCGGCGTGAACACGTCCACATGGGGCAGCAGCCGTTCCAGCTTCGCGGCATGGTCGCCGGGGCCGCCGATGGCGATGTCCACCACGACCTTGCCGCCGGCCTGCCGAACTTCGTCGAAGACGGGAATTAAGCCCTCTGCCGTCAGCGCGGGCATCAGGAGGAAATAGCCGACGTAGAGCACCCTGGCTTGCCGGGCTGCGTCGAGGGGAATGTCTTCGGCCCGATATTCGCCATACGCCCCAATGAGGTGAATGAATCGCCGATCCTGGCCCCGGACGTTGACGATAAGCGTCTGGCTTGTGGGCCGATCGGACAGCACGCGCAGATGACCAACGTCCACGCCTTGCTCAGCGAGCATCTCCCGAACGATGCGTCCGAAGGCGTCGTCGCCTACGGCTGCGGAAATGGCCACGGAGCAGTTCATCTTCCGCAAATCCACGGCGACGTTGGAGGCTCCGCCGCCGATGGACAGGATCATGTCCGCCGTCGTGACCAGTTCTCCGGCCGCAGGAAGATGGTCCACGGGAGCGCAGACGTGATCGGCCACAACGAGTCCCACGGAGAGCACGTCTGGAGACATGACTACTCCTCACTTAGACGTCCCAAGCCGTCACAACTCTGCCCAACGCCTACCAACGTGGTTGAGTGATCGCTCCTTCGGAGGCTGAGGACACTAAGGCGGCATACTTGGCGAAAACCCCGTGCGGATAGCGTGGCGGAGGCGGTTGAACCTGTTGAAGTCGACTTCGCAACTCCGCCCCGTCGAGTTCGACATCCAAACGCCGCTTGGGGATGTCGAACACGATCATGTCGCCCTCCTGCACCGCCGCGATGGGTCCGCCGTGCGCAGCCTCCGGCGCGACGTGACCCGCCATGAGGCCCTTGGTTGCACCGCTGAAGCGGCCGTCGGTGAGCAGCGCGACGCTGTCGCCCAGTCCGGCTCCGACGATCGCTGCCGTCACGCCAAGCATCTCTCTCATGCCCGGCCCGCCCTTCGGTCCCTCGTAACGAATCACCACCACGTCGCCAGGTCGAATCCTCCCCGCCGTCACTGCCGCCATCGCATCTTCTTCCCGGTCGAAGACCCGAGCTGGTCCCCGATGGTGCAGACGCTCATGACCTGCCACTTTGACCACACAACCTTCAGGAGCCAAACTGCCCTTCAGAATCACCAGTCCCCCTGTCGGTTTGAGCGGCTGGCTCACGGATCGAACCACTTCCTGGCCTGGCGTTTCCACTGCGTTCGCCACCTCTTCCGCAAGGGTCTTCCCGCTCGGCGTCAATTGCCCGCCGTGCATCTTGCCCGCTTCCAGAAGCCGTCGAGCCACCAAGGCCGTGCCCCCGGCGCGGTCCAAGTCAGCGGCGACGAAGCGACCGCCCGGCTTGAGGTCGGCGATGAGCGGCGTGCGGCTGCTGATGGCGTCGAAATCGTCGATGACCAGCGGCACCCCAGCTTCGCGGGCCAGGGCCAAAAGGTGCAGCACGGCATTGGTCGAGCCACCGGTCGCGGCGACTCCGGCAATGGCGTTCTCGAACGCCTGGCGGGTCAAGATGGCGGATGGCTTCAGCCCCCGCCGCAATTGGTCCACGACCAATTGCCCGGCGCGATAAGCCACGTCCGCTTTGCGGGGATCCATCGCCGGGGGACTGGCGGAGCCGATCGGCGACAGGCCGAGAAACTCCAGGGCCATCGCCATCGTGTTGGCGGTGAACTGTCCCCCGCAGGCACCGGCCCCCGGGCAGGCGTGGTCTTCCAACTCCCGAAAATCGGCTTCGGACATCAGACCCCGAGCATGTGCCCCCACGGCCTCGAAAACATCCTGAATGGTCACGTCCCGGCCTTTGAACCGTCCCGGGGCGATGGATCCGCCGTAGAGCACGAAGCCGGGAACGTCCAGCCGGATCAGGCCCATCGCCGCGCCGGGGATCGTCTTGTCGCAGGCCACCAGGGCGATGATGGCGTCAAAGAAATGGCCTCGCCCCAGCAGTTCGATGGAGTCGGCGATCAGTTCCCGACTCACCAGACTGGCCTTCATGCCCTCCGTGCCCATGGTCACGCCGTCGCTGATGGCGATGGTGTTGAACTCCATCGGCGTACCGCCGGCGGCCCGGATGCCGTCCTTGACCCGGGCGGCCAGATCGCGGAGATGGAAGTTGCACGGCATGGTCTCGACCCAGGTATTGGCCACGCCGATGATCGGTCTCCGCAAGGCGTCGTCGTGAAAGCCGATCGCTTTGAGCATGGCCCGGGCCGGTGCCCGTTCGGGACCGTCGAGAAGGATTCGGCTGCGATGTCGCGGATCGAAGGCCATGAGGTTCGCTCCTGTGTCGCTGATCCCTGTTCAGACTAGGCATTCTAACCAAACTTTTGCCCTGCGTCCGCTCAGCCGCCTTCTTGCTGACCGTCACTTCGCCCACTATGCTGCCCTGCACGATCCCACGGCAGTTGGAGTATGACCCATGAAAGGCCATCCGCAGATTATCGACGCCTTGAATCAGGCCCTCACCATCGAATTGACCGCCATCAACCAGTATTTCTGCCAGGCCAAGATGTGCCAGAACTGGGGCTATCTGCACCTGTTCAAGAAGCACTACGAGGAGTCGATGGGCGAAATGAAGCATGCCGAGAAGCTCATTGAACGCATCCTTTTCCTGGAAGGTGTGCCAGAAATCGCCCGCTATGACGTCATCCGCGTTGGCACCGACGTCAAGGAACAGTTCGAGAACGACCTGGCCTTGGAGATGAAGGGCGTCAAGACCTACAACGAATTGATCGAGTTGTGCATCCAGCTCAAGGATAACGGCACCCGGGACATCGTCGAGCCGATCCTGGCCGACTCCGAAGAGCATGTCGATTGGCTGGAAACGCAACTGGACCTGATCGAAGCGGTCGGAATGCAGAATTACTTGCAAAAGCAGATGGGCGAGGCCGATGCGGACAAGGACTGAGTGGTGAGGAAAACCGCCACGTCACGACGCCTTCGCCAAGAGCTCAGCATGCTCTTGAATCAGAAGCTGGAGCCGACGCAAACAGGCGGTGCAGCCCTGACCGGCCCCCGTACAGCGGCGAAGTTCGCGGACGTTCGAGACACCGCTGGCCACAATGGCTTCGATGACCGCATCCTCGGTAATCTTGAGGCAGCGGCACACGATGCGATCGGGGCAGGAACCGCAGCCGGAAGGCTCCTCGGAATCGTAGGACAACCTTGACTCGAAGCTCATGGATGGCCACCTGCATGCACTGCTGGGCGGGTAGTCGTCCTCTTTGGGATTGAGACTCAGTCTCACAAAAATTGTAGGACCTTGTGATTTGGCCGTCAATATCACCATCCGGCTGAATCATCCCCACTTTGGTTGAACTGTTCGGAGAGCGAGACCCAGGGTGCCAGAGGCTTGCCTAGCTGAGACTTCCAAACGATGAGCCATCGCCCGGCCTGATGGCGAACGCACTCCAGTCTGTCGGCCAGATATTGCTCGACCAGTGCGGTTCCCTCCTGCGTCGTTCGGACTGGTCTGGTTCATGTAAACCATGCACCGCAATAACGTTGGGCAGGGAACCGTCGGTTTATCAGCACCTGATTCTAAGGCTGGGGATGAGTCAAAGCGCTGACCGCTTGTGGCAGCTCCACGGATCCTGCTACGATGTCGCCACGTTATCAGAACGTCTGGATTGTGGAGATTGCCCATGCCGTCGCCCAATGAGCCGTTCGATCCGCAGCAGCCGACTGCCGACTTCGTTCCCGCTGTCACCCCGCAGCCGGAAACGGTCAGTTTCCTGCGAGCGTATGAATCTACGGAGGTCAAGAAACCAGCGATTCCGC